>CAJXYE010000078.1 GCA_913063325.1 uncultured Colwellia sp.
TTTTGTTTGCCCAGCGAAGCTGGCAAACCCGATAGGCTGAAAGAAGCCTTATCACCCCGACTAAGGGGAAGATAATCCGAATGGCAAGGGCGTCACTGGCTAACGGTGGGGTCTGAAGGAAGCCATAGGAAGTTAGAGGTACACAACTAACCGTAACCTGTTTCGGCGGTATTGGTGGGTAAGCGTCCAAAATAGCGCGAAGCCCTATACTTAGTCAGACCAATGCTGTGTTTGAGGGTGGAATTTCTAACAGGGAGCTAGTGCAGTAACTGGGGAAGCCTGGCATTGTATCCAATCAAAATGACTTGATCAAAAATGGTTGGACGTATTATTCAAGGGGTGACTCAAGAGTATTGCGAGTGTGAGGTGGCAGATGAACCCGTAGTAGTGAGTAAGGCTAGGCCGATGAAAGCCAGTAATGGTGTGGAGGATAAAACCAAGCCGACTATCAGCATTGCGTTTGATAGAGTCAATTTAAGTCAAAAGCTTTTATTGGTTGCGAAGGGGGGAAGTATTCTTTAAGCGTATGAAAGATGTTGATATTCACTTATCGGCTCACAAGTATTTCGACGGAAATAGCCAAGAAGTGACGGCTAAGCAGGAGTGCGGATGCTGAGAATTGAAGGGCGAGCAATGGAGTAATGACTGACCGCTTAGGCAGATTGCCAATAGGCTAGCACACCTAATGTCACCATGAAGAGTCAAACGATAGGTAAAGTGAAACGACCCTACATACCGCAAGCAAAGGCAGAGGATGACAGTTTATTACAGTTTGTATGGGCAATTGTTAGATATTAACAACCTGTACAAAGGATTCAAAAAGGTAAAAAGTGCCAAGGGAGCAGCCGGAATTGATGGGCAGTCCGTAGGTGCGTTTGCCTTGAATTTAGAAATAAACTTAAAACAGCTGCAACTTGAACTGCAAACGAAGCAATATCGAGCACAACCTGTCAAACGGGTAGAGATACCCAAAGATGATGGTGGTGTAAGGTTGCTTGGCATACCCGCAGTTCGAGACCGAATAGTACAACAAGCACTATTGAACATTCTCCAACCGATCTTCGATATCGACTTTCATCCATCAAGCTATGGGTATAGGCCGAAGCGAAGTTGCCATGATGCGATCAGTAAAGCGACGGTGTTTATTCGTAAATATCATCGTGACTGGGTAGTTGATATGGATCTGTCGAAATGTTTTGACCTGCTTGATCATGAATTAATCATCAGCAGCGTTAAACGCAAAGTGACAGATGGTAGCATCTTAAAACTGGTGAATCAGTTCCTAAAAAGTGGAGTGATGATTGGAGAACATAGGGAAGCAAGTACGGTAGGTAGTCCGCAAGGAGGAGTAATTAGTCCTTTGTTGGCGAATATTTATCTTGATGCCTTCGATCAAGAAATGAAGAAGCGAGATCACAGGATCGTGAGATACGCTGATGATATCTTGATATTGTGCAGCACAGAAAAGGCAGCACAAGCGGCATTAACAGTAGCGACCCAAATACTGGAAAAAGACTTGAAGTTAACAGTCAATGTTAAGAAAACTCATATAGCTCATAGTAGCAAAGGGGTTAAATTCTTAGGGGTTGAGATTGGTAACCAATGGACACGGATACAAGAATCAAAACTTATCGGCTTCAAGCGAAAAGTCAAAGAATTAACAAAGCGTAATGGCGGCATAAATTTAGTTGAGGTAATAAAACGACTAAATCCAGTGCTGCGAGGTTTTGTAAATTATTTCAGTATCAGCAATTGTAAACGAGTGATGAAAGCGTTGGCCGGTTGGATAAGGCGAAGGTTAAGAGCAGTACAGCTGAGGTTGTGGAAGAATCCGATAAGGCTTCATCGACGGCTCAAGCAGTTAGGGCATAAGCCACCATTTAAGTTCATCAAGATGAACTCGTGGCGAAATGCGTTAAGCCCTCTAACGAGCCTATCGATGACGAACCAATGGTTTGAAGAACTCGGGTTATATTCAATAGAACATGTAAATACTGGATGGCTTGCTCTATCAGCTTATAGAAAAAACAAGCCGATAAAATAGAAGTATACATGAGCCGTATACGAGGTCCGTACGTACGTACGGTTCTGTGAGAGGGATGAGGCATGAGCCTCACCCTACTCGATATGGAGATATTTAATTATAATAATGTGCAATATATTGACAAAGAATAACAATTAGTAGATTGTCTTCGTGTCAGAATGGAACTATAAATATACCTACGCGAAAGGAACACGCGCTTGCCAGATAAATTTTATAATGAAAATGCCAATGAACTAGCCCAGCAATACCTGTCAAAAACATTTGATCAGGTACATCAAAGCTGGTCACAATTGCTGCCAAGCATTATAAATAACCCCAATGCACGTATTCTAGATTTAGGTGCAGGCTCAGGACGAGACTCAAAACACCTTGCTGAGTTAGCAGCCACAGAACATGGCGTAGAAAACAGCACCCAAGTCTTTGCGGTAGAACCTGCCAGCATACTGGCAGAGATTGGCGCACGTCAAACCACTGGCCTTAACGTTAAGTGGGTCACTGACTCATTACCCGCATTAAGCACCATTACCAAACAAGAAGTGAGCTTTGACTTAATCCTGTTAAGCGCAGTTTGGATGCATATTCCCATAAGTGATCGCGCACGCTCCATTCGGAAACTCGCTAACTTACTTAAACCGGGCGGAAAACTTGTTATTTCGCTACGCCACTCAGCGAGTACTGAGCAAGCCGAGCAAGAGCGAAAAGCACGTAAAATGCATGTCGTTTGTGCAGACGAGCTTAAACAGCTTGCAACTGATGTTGGTTTATTTACCAAATTAGAAACACAAAAAGAAGAGGATAAGCTCGGTAGAGATCACGTTTCTTGGCAAACCCTTGTGTTGCAAATGCCAGACGATGGCACAGGCGCATTCCCCTTCATTCGCCATGTCGCACTTAATGACGGTAAGTCAGCCACCCACAAACTTGCCTTATTGCGCGTATTACTCAGAATTGCCGATGGTCACCCCGGAGCCGTACTAAGACGTGAACCCTCTCCTTTCGGAGACAGAGTTATTTTACCGGTTGGTTTAGTGGCGCTGTATTGGTGTCATCAATATAAAGACTTAATAGATACGCATAAAATATTTCAAACCCCCAATAAAAATCCCAACATGGGTTTTATGACAGCAAATGGGTGGGAGAAGTTAACCCACTTAACTGGTTCAGATTATCGCATAGGTAATTTATTCACTGGCGATGATGCTAAAGCACTTTATCGGACATTATCAGCAGCAGTTCAAAACATTAAAAAGATGCCTTGTACCTATATAAAGCTGCCAAATAGTGAAAAGACCATTTTTGAAGTAGCCAGTAAAACAGTAAAAGCCAAAGACAGCATCTTTCTTGATTTACAAACACTAGAGCAGTGGGGCGAGTTTTCATTGCCAGAATCAACATGGCTAGCTTTTAATCGTTATGCCTGTTGGATAGAGCCAGTTCTGGTCAGTGAATGGGTAAAAACCATGGCTGGTTATGCAGGCAATGCACAATATAAATCACCTGAAAACCAATTCAAATTACACCAAGCATTAAATTGGGAAGAACCAAAGCGCACAACTATTGAGGTGCGTAAACGTTTTGAACAGTTACAACAGCGCTACATATCTAGTAAAGAGCAGGAGCCGATACGATGTATATGGTCGGCTAAGTCATTAAAGAAACAATATGACATCGATCACAGCATGCCATTCGCCCGTTGGCCAAATAACGATTTGTGGAACTTGCTACCTACAGACAGCACAGTGAATAACCAGAAAAGCGATAGATTACCAACCGAGCAAAAATTAAAACAAGCAAAAGAAAGAATTCAACACTGGTGGCAAACAGCTTGGCTTGATGAAGCTGAACCAGCCACACCAACAGATATTAATAAGCGATTTTTCGCTGAAGCGAATATAGCATTACCGGGACTAAGCTCTGACAACTCATCAGTTGATGATTTGTTTGAGGCTTTGATGATGCAGCGTGGGCGATTGAAAGAAATGCAGCAATTGAGAGAGTGGTAATTTTTAACCTACTTAGATACGTACATTTGGATAAATTAACAATTTCCTTCAGATATAAGAAACATAATAATGACAAGTAGTAGCAATAATCAAAATGAAGATACTCAAAACACAACTGGTTCATGGATTGGTGATAAATTAAACCGAAAGTCTGAAGGTAAATTTTTAACTGATTATTTAACTAATAAATATGCAATTAAAACCGCACAGCACAGTAAAAACTTTGTACTTAATATCAATGCTGATTGGGGATTTGGTAAAACCTATTTTTTAAAAAACTTGTCTATTGAATTAGAAAATCGTCAACATCAAGTTGTGTACTTTGATGCGTGGAAAAATGATTTTTCTGATAAGCCAATGTTAGGGTTTATTGCTGAAATTAATGATTCTTTAGAATCTTTTATGAAAAAAGATGATTCGAATATTCAAAAAGCTAAAGCAGGAATTTTAGAAAAATTATCGAAGTTAAAAAACTCTGCTGCGCCAATAATGGCCGGATTCCTAGCAAAGCAACTTGTTGGTGCGTCATTTGAGCAAATCCAAGGTTTATTTGATGAAGAGGTAACTGATGAAAGTACTTCAGATAAAAAAAACTCTGATGAGGTTGAAAAGGATGTAGTAAAATCTGTTTCATCCATCACCACCAAAGCAGCTGAATTTGCTCTAAAAGAACATACAAATACAAAAAAATCTATCGAGGCTTTTAAAACGAATTTAAAACAATTAGTTACTTACATTGAAGTCGAAACTGGCTACAAATTACCATTATTTATACTTGTTGATGAACTGGATAGGTGTAGACCTAGTTATGCAATCGAGCTATTAGAAACGATTAAACATTTATTTGATGTTGAAGGAGTGTACTTCATTGTTGCAACAGCATCACATCAATTAAGCCATTCTGTTAATGCGGTTTATGGTAATAATTTTGAATCGAAGCGTTATTTAAATCGTTTCTTTGATCAAGAATATAAACTAGCAACACCTAATCAGCAGGAATACTGTCAATTTATGTGGGATAAATATATTCCAGAAGGAAATCTTTTTTTATCTTTATTTCCAGATGATTTTTATAAAGAGGCAGGCAACAAAAATATTAATATGAATGTTATGTTAGTAAATTTGGTTGCACAATACACAAAATCATCTCTACGGGATATAGATCAAACAATCAAATTACTTCAAGCTATTAACCTAACCTATCAAGAAAAACTTTATTCAATTATCATTATATTTTTAATATTTTGTAAGATTCGGCATCCTGAACTATTTATTTTAATTAGAAATAAGTGGCCAAAGATATATCATATTGCTCAACATGAACAAGAGAATATTAAACCTTATATCCGACAAAATTTTAATACTAGCATTAACATCAACTATAACGGTAGGAATAGAGGGGAGAGAATGTTAAAAAAGGACGCTATAGATTCTGTCGTTTCGGATATGTTAACTCTACATGGCCAAAAAAGAGTAGATATGAATTATGAAAAGTTTGATCAGTCTTCCCCTAATGGTTTGCTTCTCTGTCACTTTATGGGGGTGCATAGTCAATTTGAAATTCAAAACTCACCAATATTGAAACTGAATCATTATATTGATATTGTGGAACAAGTTGGCAGGTTAACCTAAGCAATTACCTAGTCCTTCTAACCAACCGCCAACTTTGCCGTCTCATGCCACAAATATGCTGGCATGGGATGTTTAAGTTTCCATGTGATATTCATTGGCTGACTGCCTTCATATTTTACAAAATCTACTGGACCAAAGTTAACAAAACCCATGGTTCTGCCGTTTTCATCTTTGCCTTGCTCTCGTACAAACAAGATAATTATTTTCTTGTTTTCTTTCTGCTCAATATAACCTAAACCTCGTCCTGATTCTGGTCGTGCACTGTTCTGTGTTTGCCAGTGAAATAAGGTAGGGCTGATAGCATAATCGTGATACATGGTGGAGGCTGAAAATTGCTTTTCACACTTGTTTAAAGTAACAAATAGTAGCTCGGTATTAGCGTCAGCAATATTTAAAACACCTTCACGACTCGATGACTTTTTAGCAAAAGTACTATCACCAAAGGCGACGAGAATATGTTCTTTCGGGTAACGAACATGCATGTTAAGTGGCGATGAATCAACTACCTTATTGTTAACTTTCGGCATAGTAAACTCGCTCACTTCAAGTCGCTCAATAAGTATTGAAATAACTTTGGTTAATTCGGAAAGTAGTGTTGTGTTTCTCAGCGCTAATAAGCTTGTCGCCACGTTATCAAAGCCTAGCTGCTTACCTGTTTTGTCCCAAAAATCATAATGGCACATCAATGCAAACTGTTGTTGATGATGTTGTTGAGGGATTTGGGTGTTGGTATCTGTGTCATCACCATTCAATGCTGGTATCGAGAAGTTGTTATCGCAAAGCGCTTTAATAAAGCGTAAATAAGAGATAGATGAACAATTAAGTAATCTATTATTAATAGCGCGAGAATAAGCCGCATACAGCGCTTTATTCTCTGGTGCTATTTCGTTGTTTTGCTCTTTGCCTTTGCTGGCAGCAAGTAATACTGACCAACCGCCAAATGGTCCAATTTTGATCTTGTAAATATCTTCTAGGGCAATGTCAGGATGGAATTGTAAAAAATTAGTCAGCGTTAGCGGTAAGTTCGTCGCATGAGGGTAGTTGATTATTAAGCTAATTAACTTGTTTCTATTTAAAGTCGCTTGGCTAATATTTCTCAATATCATGGCTTGAGTCTTTTCTTGTAACTCAATGCGGCAACCTAATGGCAGGTGAGGGAAGCCTTGTTTAACCTCTTTCGCTATTGCCTGATTGGTTTTACCTACTAATGCTCTAAATTTATGGGAAAAGTCATATTCAGGGCGTGAATTCCCGACAAAATCTAAAATAGTGCAACATTCTTTATCGTTTGTTAATCGCAGACCACGGCCTAATTGCTGAAGAAATATCGTTAAACTTTCGGTAGGGCGTAAAAATAATAAGGTATCTAACTCGGGAATATCGACACCTTCATTAAATATATCGACAACAAACAATACATTTATCTGTTTTGACCTTAGTTGTTGTTGCATAAGTTCACGGTCTTTACTGTTATCACTGGTTAATACGCCACAAGCAATATTATGTAGCGTGAACTTCTGTGCCATAAACTTTGCATGTTCTTTACTGACGCAAAACGCCAGTGCTCGCATTTGTGGTATATCAGTAACAACCTCACTAAGACTTTGTAAAATGCGTAAGACTCGTTGATCGTTATGCGTATAAAGGTTTGTTAATTCGGCAATATCATAACGGCCTTTAGACCATGGGATTTTAGTTAAGTCAGTATTATCGTCTATGCCAAAGTATTGAAACGGCGATAGGTGACGTTGATTGATAGCTTCAGGTAATCTGATTTCTGCGGCAATAATATTGCAAAAGTCACTTAAAATATCAGTACCATCGTGCCGTTCAGGTGTTGCAGTTAAACCTAATAAGATTTGAGGAGTAAAGTGCTTCAATACAGCGCGATAGCTAGTCGCTGAAATATGATGAACTTCGTCAATCACAATATAATCAAAGTAATCTTCACTTAACGATAAGGTTTCAAGTTGATTATTTAACGATTGAATTGAGGCGAACAGGTGTTGATACTTGCTCGGTTTGTTATTACCAACCCACAACTCACCAAAATCACTATTTTTTAATACGCCACGATACGCACCCAATGCTTGCTTTAGAATTTCCTCTCGGTGGGCAATAAACAAAAACTTTGCTTCAGGATTCTCATTATAGAAACGTGAAAAATCAAAAGCAGAAATAATGGTTTTACCTGTGCCTGTTGCTGCCACCACTAAGTTTCGATAGCGACCATGCAGGTCTCGCTCAACCTGTAACTTTTCTAATATTGTTTGCTGATGAGAATGTGGCTTGATATCAAAATAGAAACTAGACGTTGTAGGATTAAAACTGCCTCTTGCTTCTTGTAATGCATTGCTTAATTTCTCACGACTTTCAATTTCACCATCAAAGTATTCAAAATCAGGTGACTCCCAATAGGTATCAAAGGTACTGAGTGATTTTTCAATAATATGTGGGATTTCTTGTGATGTAATTTTCAAGTTCCACTCTAAACCACTGGTTAACGCTGAATGAGATAAATTAGAGGAACCAATATAACCCGTATGAAATCCAGTATTACGCATGAATAAATACGACTTTGCGTGCAGACGTTCACGGTTAGTATTGTAACTGAGCTTTACTTCGGTGTTGGGTAACGATGCTAAAAACTCTACGGCTTTTGCATCGGTAGCGCCCATGTATGAGGTAGTAATTATTTTTAGTTGCTTACCACTGCGGGTAAACGACTCTAACTCTTTTTTAAATATCCGAATACCTGTCCATTTTATAAATGAAACCAGCCAATAGATTTTATCGGAAGATTGGATCTCTCTTTTAATTTCAGTCTCTAACGACACGCCAACGTTACTACCACAAAATAATTCACTCTGCGTTAGCCCTGTTATCGGCATTATTGATTCAACATACTTGGGTAAGTCAGCAGCAATAGGGTTAGTTTTATCAAATAGCGCGGTAAGGATTTTTCCTTGGCTATCAAGCAAGTTCTCAGTGATTAACGCTTCATCTTTAATGTGTGTGCTAAGCCATTGAACAATAGTATTTGCGAGGTTTATTTGATCATGAATTCTAGAATCGCCATTGGGTACAGAGTCCATAGCAATTTCGATAAGTCGGGTTAAGAAACGAGATAACCAAGTAGCTGCTTCACCCGCTTCTAATAAACGTTCACCAACATGGAAAGTTTCTCTATCTAAGTTTTGTTCAACTAACTGGGTAATTAGCTGTTCGTAGACACCCGTAGTGTTCATGAAAATCCTTTTAATTTAATACCTTATTCGTTCCAGGGTATATGAAAAACGATGAAAGAGGAATGGTAAAATATATCTTAGTTTTTAAATGCACGGCGTGGATAATTGAAAAGTAAAATTTATGGTCAAACTCCTTCAATAATAAGTAAAAAACTATAATGCGGGCAAACATTTACTGTATGATTCACGTCAATTAGTTTTGAATTTCATGGATGATAATACGGTATGATTTTAAAAGATAAAACACTTCAAAATGTGGTTTCCCCAACTGCAAAAGCAGGACAAAAACAAGAGCAAGATGTCGCTTTCTTTTTAAGGCGTGCTTTCAAGGATCATAAGCAAGTATTTGTTATCAACGATTTCAAGTTCACTCACAATAATGAAACAGCACAAATAGACCATCTTATTGTTTACCCATTTGGTTTTGTATTAATTGAATCTAAAAGCATCAAAGGAGAAGTTAAAGTTAATGACTTTGGCGAGTGGACTCGTAGCTTTGGTAGTAAATGGTCTGGAATGGCTTCACCAATCAAACAAGTAGAGTTGCAGCAAAAGTTACTTCGCGAGATGTTATTTGAGCATAGAGAAATAATCCTGAATAAGTTATTTGGTATTAAGCAGCAGTCATTTGGATTACGCTGTTGGGATAATGTTTGTGTAGTTTCAAGTAATGCGGTTATTGATCGTGATTCAATGCCTAGTGATGTATCAAAACAGCTTGTTAAAACTGAATTCTTAGTCGACAAACTTAATAAGCTGATGAAACTAAGAAATAAAGGCTTTAGGCTGATAACAGTCGATACTCGTCCTGACTTTAGCGATAAAGAGCTAGATTCAATCACGTCATTTCTGATGACTCAAATAAACCAAAAGACTGTCAATAAAGAGAAAATTAATAAGGAAGCAGTTGAGGCAATAGCACCTGTCGAGAAACCTAATGTAATGACTGATGCCGTACTTCAGTGTAAATCTTGTGGTGAAAAATCAGATTACACAGCACAATATGGTCGTTATGGTTATTTCATAAAGTGCAATAAGTGTGAAACGAATACTGCAATGAAAATGCCTTGTGTTAGTTGTGCTAGTAAAAATACTAAAGTGACCAAAAAGAAAGAAGCCTACACACTAAACTGTAGTGATTGTGAGCAAGGCACTGTACTTATATAAATCTAACTAGGAATTTCTCCTAGCTTGAGATAGCAGGTTTTTATTAATGCCAGCTTCATAATTGAAGCTGGCATTATTTTAGCTAGTCCTTGTTATTGGGGTTTAGTTGCTTCCCACGATTACCTTGGTTTTGATCATATTGCTTATTGGTACCACTTGAACCTTTGTTCTTGTTCGGTTGGTTAGCAGCGTTGTCTTTTTGTGTGATTTTTTTAGACATAATTGTTTCCTTAATTGTTAAATTACAAATGTTGTTTTGCGACTAAGTTAGAATGTCGCCTTCGTTGTTTTAGTTTTCTTTTTAGTTGCTGACGTGTGCATAATTCTGCTGCTCGCCATTTATTTTCTACCAAGCTAATCAGTAGGCGATAATTTTTACCAATGCGTATACGATATAAGTTATGGCAACACCTCATCTTTTTGGCCCCTAAGGCTTGGGGATGAATTCCCTGAACAAGTTGCTGCATTATTAGGGCTACTTTCTTTTGGTTATGCATAAAGAGCCTCTGACTTTTTATAACGATTTGAAAATGCAGACCAGTCTATTTCTACTTGTTGTAGTGCTTCATCAACACCTGTTTCGATAATACTTCCACTGTAGTTGTAGCCATTGCTGTTTGGTTTGTTTTGATAAAACTTTCCTTCAGGATTTATCATTAAATATGAATGGGTCATAGAGCTGTTATCTTCAGCAGATATAAAATGATCTATTTTTTTATGACGATTTAAGAAGTTACTAAATGCTGTATTCGTTATTTGTAATGCATTATTTTCTACAGGGAGTACTTGGAGTACTTTCCATTTTGTAGGGGCAATGGCAGAAATTAATTGAGTAAAATCTTCATACTTGTTAACCGAGTTTACAACGGTATTAATTTTGATTTGAATGTTAGGGTTTACTTGACGTAACAGCGTCACTTTATGGAGTAAGTTATCGCACGATATTGACTCACCCTTGCGATCTACACGACCAATCTCTTTTTGACTAAGGGTTAATTGGCTGTCGAAGCTTATCCCTATCATTGAGAAAAGAGGGGCATATTGTTTAATAAAACTTTCAGTCAAGAAGTGTCCATTTGTGATAAGGGATAACTCAAAGCCTAGATTTTTAGCTACTGTTAACAAACGAGAAAAACGTTTTTGAAGTAGCATTGGCTCACCGCCCGCAAAGTTAAGCCTCACATTTTTATATGGCATTTGCTGTTGAACGATGTTTTTTGGATTTTTGATGAAGTAATTCGCTAAAAAGGCGAGCATAGTTTCTGCTTTGTTCCCATTAGCGTGAATTTCGTTTGGTTTATTCCATTGGGCGTAACAGAACCGACAAGAGTAATTACATTTTTCAGTAACGTGGTAGTTTATGACTAGGTCGTTATGGTTTTTCATTAGGATTCTCCAAATGTCACACACTATGTGTGACTTCGAGAATCATTCTGAAATTGTGCCCGGCACAACCTAGCAATAATATTAATTAATTTTAAATTATTGCTAAATGGTTTTATTTAATGTCGTTTAACTTAATAAATCATGTATTAAAGCGGATGCTTCTTCTGCCTCTTTAATTTCGGCATTTACTTTAGCAAGTAGAAGTTCGACCGGAATAAGTTTAATAACCGTGATACTGTGAAGTGTTACTAGTATCTTTTTGGCGCGGAACATATCTTTTTTATAAAAGCATTGTTCAGCTTCTTGATAAGTCTTTAAATATTGCTGCCAAGGTATATCTTGAGCTAATAAATGCAAAATATATTTTTTATCCTTAACAGGTAAGGGGAGTTTTTGTGTGAATAGGTCAAACTTTATGTCTACTAGGCATGCTTTAACTTTGTCTATGTCTGTTTTATCAATGCCACAGAAAAAGTATGCGGGCGATTTACCATCATAGTTATCAAAAAAAATATCAAAGTTTCGACCTTTTGAGGCTGGTAAAGTACTGAAGTAATATTCAAATAGCTTTTTAGTTGAAGCCGAGTCTAGCAGGGTTAATAGTATTAGGCTGTTGCCTACAACTGCCTGATTTCCTTGTTTTAGATAATGTTTTTTATTATGGTCGCCTTGTTTCACAACCATAATATGCTCTCGAAACTTAGCTTCTCGCTTAGTGAAGATAGTTTGCAATAGATCGTGAATTTTTCTTGGTAAAGTACTTCTTTTTAAGAAAATATTGGCATAATCATCAATCGAGTTAGTATCAGCTAAATTGTTCATGTCATTAGTTAGTGACATAAACTGTCACGTAACGTTGATTTACTTATTTTTTGTGGACCGAGTCTGACTATAGTTTTTACAGCCGTCATGCCTTTTTGACATTGGTAGGTATCATTGTTTCTTCTGTAGGTATTTCGCTTGTAAATATATTCATTATGATACTTATTATGGATGTAGTTAATTACACCCAAGCATTGACCTATTTGGATAGCTTCAGCTTTGCTTAGTGCTAACACGCCTAAAAGGTTTACTTTGTCTTCAACCACTTCTTTGCACGACTCAATAATATCTAGGCGGGTTCCACGCTTAATAGAAGCTACTCCAACACAACTACCTAAGTTAATTAGTTCAGCTTTATTAAAAAGAATAAGGCTAAATGCACTGATGTTTTCTTCTTCTTGAGTACATTCTTTATAAAATGTTTTTTTTGCGTATACCGTTGTCGAACAAACTACGAGTAGAAATAAAACAAAATATCTCATTACACTAACTCCTTTTTACAAAAACGAAAAGCGCGATAGGTAATGATTAGGCCGATTAGATAACATGAAGCCCCTAAGTTATCAGCAAAACTTCCATCAAGTATTTCAGAAAACACCTGAGAGATTTCTTGGTATTCCAGTAGACCATAAGCTGCAGATATTATAAATATTAATAGCAGTAGCTTTAACTGGTTTATTAGAGCTCTCATCATACTGTTTGAAAGCATAGTAAGTTGATAACCTTTAATAGGCTTTAATTTTAGATTTGTTTTTAGGTGTTTATTAGCTCTAAATATTATGAAAATAGTAATGAAAGCTGTAAAGCGATCCAACCATGTTTGACCTGAAATATCGCCAAGCCCAACAACAGTCTCGGTATAAGTAAAAACAGCGTAAAAATTGGTAAAAAAGAATGCTGAAATAGCTATTAATAGCAGTAAGGTTTGACCTAAAAGATAAAAATTACTTTTGGGTGTTGTGCCAAATATGTATAGCATTTGAGGATTAGCAAACCAGAAAGTATTGCGTTGTTTTAATAGATAGCTATTTTCATGTTTGTTTAGCTTTATTGGTGGAGTTGAAACCTGCTCCGTAGATGTTGCTTCATCGGTAAATGTTTCGTCATTTATGGTACTACTATAAGTCACAACGTAAATCCCTTTATTGTGTTTTAATTTAATTTTTCTAATGATAACAACGTCATAATTGTTTGACAATAGTAAGATACTTATAATAAAAAGGTAGATTATGATTCAGGTTGTGGAGGAGTGCTTTCCAGGTTCAATCCAAAACAAAGCTAAATAGTTACTAACAAGTTTAATAATGAGTGATCCGATATTAGAAATGACATAAGTGACCAATCCATCACCGTCAAATAAGTTGTAAAAATTACCTATCGGCTTTGATTACTTAACTTCAGTATTGGTAAGAAGTTTTACTTTTCTAGCTATTTTAGTAGTACCGCTTGGTTGTGTTTTCACTGGTACTGCTTTTAGTACTACTAAAAAGTAGGGATTTAAAAAATACTATCAAATAGCTTCAGACATAAAAAAACCCGTAAAACCTTTGGTTATGGGCTTTACGGGTTTTTTTAGAGGGTTATTAAACCCTAATATGGTGCTCGCTACGGGACTCGAACCTGTGACACCTTGCATGTCATGCAAGTACTCTAACCAACTGAGCTAAGCGAGCACATGTTGATAACTCAACGAGGGCTATGTTAGCTTTTGCTTAATCGCCTTGCAAGCAATTTTAGTTAATTCATTGATAAATAAGTTCTACTTGCCTGTTAAATAAACAAAGTGCTTGAATATGAAACTAGCTAATTAAGTTTGTACTTTCTCACTGCCAGCTTATTGTAATATTTCAGAAGTTTGAATTCGCTTTTGAATTATTTGTAAACGCCAAGCGAGCAATACAGCAGCAGTAGTTAAACCGACAATAAAGCCTATCCAAAAACCATAGGGCCCCATTTTAGGAACAATCCAGTCTGTTATACCTAATATCAATCCGACAGTTAAACCGACCAACCAATAAGATACGAAGGTTATATATAATATAGATTTTGTGTCTTTATAACCGCGTAATGCACCTGCGGAAACTACTTGAATGGTATCTGAAAACTGATAAATGGTCGCCAATAACATTAAGCTTGCAGCTAACTCTATTACGGGAGCTTCGGTACTGTAGATTTCTGCAATCTGTGTTCTAAAAAGCACTGTTATTGACGCGGTAATACACGCGAGTAATAGACCAAGCACAATTGAATAGAAGGTGTAGTCTCTTGCTTGTTTATAGTTATTATTACCGATGGCAAAGCCGACTTTAATTGTTGTCGCCATGGCGATACTTAAAGGCACCATAAACACTAAGCCAGTGAAGTTTAAGGCAACTTGGTGACTTGCGACAACCTGTGCGCCAAAGGGAACCAAGATGATAGCAACAATGGCGAATAGGCTTACTTCAAATAATAATGACAAGGCGATAGGTATGCCTAAGGCAAGGATTTCTTTTATTTCAGCTAGTACTGGCCAATAAAAAGCACTAAATAAGTTGGCTTTTTTCAGTACTTTTGAATAAAAGCAATAAATGAGCATACTGATGCACATTGACCAATAAACAAGGGCAGTAGCTATACCACAACCAGCGCCACCAAGGGCTGGCATTCCAAATTCACCGTAGATAAAAATATAGTTTGCCGGGATATTAACCAACAAGCCAATAATACTAATAATCATGGTCGGCTTGGTATATGACAAACCTTCAGAGTAGTTTCTCAGTACTAAGTATATGCAATACCCTGGTGCGCCCCACACAATGTAACCTAGGTAGTCAAACATCAAGGCTTCTAGGTTTCCTTCTAAGGTCACCAGTGGCGCAACTATGGGGGTGAGTATGTAATAAAGGCCAATGAGTGACACCCCGAGCGCAAGAGAAATCCATGCGGTTTGATAGGTTTGCTCAACTACATCAGTATATTTATTTGCCCCAGCAAGCTGAGAAACAATAGCCGCGAGGGCCATAATTAACCCATATATAGTTAATATCAACGGAAGCCAAATACTATTTGCTACCGCTACGGCGGCTAAATCAGTCGCGCTTACACGTCCGGCCATAACAATATCGACAAAACCCATTAAATTTTGGATTAATTGCGCGATTAAAATAGGGTAAGTAAGTTTTAATAAGCTTTTACTGTGGGTTAAGAAGTCAGCTAAATTCATGTAGTGGTAACTTTAATAAAGGGGAAGGAGCAAAGGTTTTTAAGTGTTGTTGAACTGCAAGCATCATAGAGGAGATAGCTTGAGCAGACAAGGCAAAAAATGTCTTAAAAAGTAAAGTCCTCTGTTTGTATAAATGCCAAATGTTGAACCGTAAAGGTCTCCGTAGAAGAGACGTTAGAATACCTGCTCATCATCGCTATCTACCGTTAAATGAATCTTTTTTCTATATTCATCAACATGCAAATTGTAGTGAATTTCCATGCAGCAAGAAGGGCACTCATCATAATAATCTTGATCACCAGCAGAGGCATCTATTGTTGCGTGTAAATGATGACCACAGTGAGGACAAGTAATGCGTTTCTCATTAAGTTGATTGCTCATATAACCTCACACACAGAAAGAGTAATTTAAAAGGTGGTTTTTCTTTATTTATAATTTGTTAATTCTTTATTGAGTATGACTATTTTTATGTAAATTACCAAAAATAGTCGGCCGTTTTGATGATTAAATGATAGCGATTTGATCTATTTAGTTATTTCGGCGATTAATGCAAAGGCAGTGACATTATTCTCGATAAAATGGCTTTAGCTTGATCAATATATACACCGCCAAAAATATTGGCGTGATTGAGGATGTGATAAAAGTTATAGACGAGCTTTCTTTGAGCGTAACCATCGCTTATAGGGTATTCAGCTTGATAACCATTATAAAAGTCATCTGGAAAGTGCCCAAAAAGTTCAGTCATGGCAATATCAACTTCTCGGTCGCCATAATAACAAGCGGGATCAAATATAACCGCTTGCTCGCCAGTAAACCCGGTATTACCTTGCCATAAATCACCATGGACTAAACAAGGCTCTACTTGATGATGTAATAATACATCATGACAAACTTGACTTATGTGCTCAATATTCCCCAACATTATCGCGCGTTCAGAGAGTAACTGTAATTGCCAAGCAATACGTTGGTCAGAAAAAAAAGTGGTCCAATTACTGCTCCAATGATTGGGCTGCACAGTACCACCAATAAAGTTATCATGCTGCCAACCAAATTGGCCATGGCGAGTTTCAAAGTGCATTTGGGCAAGTTGTTGACCAAGTTGATACCAAAGCACAGGTTTTGCTTTACTAAAATCAACATAGTCTAGTACTAAAAAGCTTTTATTAATACTCGTGCCTATGGTTGTTACTTCAGGACTGGCCATATGAGAGAGTGAGCTTAATTGTTTAAGAGAATAAGCTTCAGCTTGAAAATTAGTGAGAAAGTCTTTTCGATTAACTTTTAAAAAAAAGCTACGCTGTCCATCGCTAATTTTAAATGCTTGGTTTAATAAAGGGTCTTTACTACCAGTGGGGCTATATAAGGATGAGACATTTGAAATTCCTGTAGAAATGACTTTTTTTTCAGAAATATAAAATGGCCTCCCAGTTTCATCACTAATGGCTTGCTCAACGTTATGCCACATCGCTATCTCCAAGGTCATTCCAGGGTAATGATATTTCCTTGAGTATAGCTGCTTTCCGATAGAGTGAGAGATTAGCTTAGAGAAGTATTAGACTAGTCGTCAGACTCTGTCTCTAAGTACTGAATTTTATCAGTAACGCCATCCCATTTCGCGGCTTGTTCTAACGGAGCTTTTACTTCGGTAATTTTAGGCCAATGCTTAGCTAATTCAGCATTAAGCTCAATAAACTCTTGTTGGTGTGCGGGTACTTCATCTTCTTGATAAATAGCACCTGCAGGGCACTCAACAGGGCATAAGTCACAATCGATACAATCATCAGGACTTATAACTAGAAAATTAGGCCCTTCATAAAAGGCATCAGCTGGGCACACTGCGACGCAGTCAGTGTATTTACATAATATACAGTTATCGGTTACTACAAATGCCATGGTTTTATCTAAATTTGGTGATTTTTGTCTAAATTATAGTGTGGATCATACCTTTGTTGGGAGCAAATTCAATCTCTTGTTTCTAAAATGATGGCGTACAGGTAAAATAGTGAAAAATATTACTCTTCCTATGCTGGATTTCAACAGAATGATTCGTTTAACCAATATTAAACTTCCGCTTGATCATCAAGAGCACGAACTTCAACAAGCTATTTTAACTAAACTCTCTATTAAAGAGACTGAGTTAATAAACTTCACCGTATTTAAACGTGGTTATGATGCACGCAAGAAGAATAAAATCTTCCTGATTTATACCCTTGATGTTGAAACAAATATTAACGACGAGCTTCTTGTCAGTTTTACTGATGATACTCAGGTTAAAGAAACACCTGATATGGCTTATAAGTTTGTTAGCCAAGCACCAAAGAACCTTAAAAATCGTCCTGTTGTTATTGGTATGGGACCTTGCGGTTTATTTGTCGGTTTAGTGTTGGCACAAATGGGCTTTAATCCTATTATTTTAGAGCGCGGTCAAGAAGTGAGACAACGTACTAAAGACACTTTTGGCTTTTGGCGGAAAAAAATATTAAATACTGAATCTAACGTGCAATTTGGTGAAGGTGGCGCAGGCACATTCTCAGACGGTAAACTTTATAGTCAAGTTAAAGACCCTAAGCATTACAGCCGTAAAGTGCTGCATGAGTTTGTTGCTGCAGGAGCGCCTGAAGAAATTCTTTATGTAAGTAAACCGCACATTGGTACCTTTAAATTAGTCACCATGGTTGAAAAAATGCGCGCCAAGATTTTTGAATTGGGCGGTGAAGTACGATTTAACCAGCGAGTAGATAAAATTCATTTTACTGATGTGGATGGTAATGAATGTACCGCTCAGGGCATTGACGGTTACCAAAATAAAAAAGTGACTGGTTTAACACTTTCAAATGGCGAACAGATAGAAACTAATCATATTGCTTTAGCCATAGGCCATAGTGCGCGTGATACCTTCAGTATGTTATTTGATGAAGATATTTACATGAAAGCAAAACCGTTTTCTGTTGGCTTTCGTATTGAACATGAACAATCTGTTATCGATGAAGCGCGCTTTGGCAATAATGCGGGCAATGAAATCTTAGGCTCTGCAGATTACAAATTAGTTCACCATTGTAGTAATGGTCGTTCGGTTTATAGTTTTTGTATGTGTCCTGGGGGCACTGTTGTTGCTGCCGCCTCGGAAGAGGGCCGTTTAGTGACCAATGGTATGAGTCAATACTCTCGTCTTGAGCGAAATGCCAATAGCGCGATTGTTGTTGGTATTGAACCGGAAGACTTCATCACCAGTGAATTTGCTTCAGATAGAGACTATGTACTTGCGGGTATGGAGTTTCAACGTAAATTAGAAGAAAAAGCCTTTAAACTTGGCGGCGAAAATTATGATGCCCCAGTACAGCTTGTAGGCGATTTTCTTGCAGGTCGTAAAAGTGGTGAGCATGGCTCGGTAAGCCCGTCTTATAAACCAGGCGTTACTTATTGCGATTTAAGTGAAACCTTACCTGATTATGCTATTGCAGCAATTAGAGAAGCATTACCTGCTTTTGATAAAAAAATTAAAGGTTTCTCAATGAGCGAGGCAACATTAACAGCAGTAGAAACTCGCACGTCTTCACCTATTCAAATTACCCGAGATAAAGAGACCTTGCAAAGTCTTAATACGCAAGGTTTGTATCCAGCAGGCGAAGGTGCAGGTTATGCGGGTGGGATTTTATCTGCCGGTATTGATGGCATTAAAATAGCTGAAGCAATGGCTTTAGCTATTACTGCTGAGCAAGAAGCTTAATTAGTTTTTGATTTTAAAGATTGATGCGTAGTTTACTTCGCTTAAGTTGATTCGTTAAAGAACGTGCCTATGCACATGACTCAGGGATCCAGTGTCTAAAAAGTGATGGATCTTCGATCAGAGACTTCGAAGATGACGTTTATAGCGAGCACCTAACTTAACTACATAGGTATGCTAAAGAACGTGCCTATGGACATGACTAAGGGATCCAGTGTCTAAAAGTGATGGTTCAGGACAATATGCGTCAGGATAATATGCATCCTGCATTATCTAATAAGGTACGTCCTGTACCGTCTGCATTGTCTAATAAGTAGCATCCATGCTACGTTTCGATCAGAGACCTCGAAGATGACGTTTATAGCGAGCGCCTGAGTTAGCTACATAGGCATGCTAAAGAATAACTTTGAACCAAGTTGCCATTAAATCGTTTTAATTGTTTAAAGCTTGTTGAAAACCCTTGTTTAAAAAGGGTAGGGCTTTTACAATCATGCGCTGAAAAATATAATTCATTATGTTCGGGATGAACGTGATTAAGCAATTGCCGGATGCTACTGCTGATACTCTTTATTTTTAACTATTAATATTCAAGCGACGCTTAGTATGCGCCGCCACTGATTAAGGAAAAACATGCCTGTAATTACTCTCCCTGATGGTTCACAACGCTCTTTTGAACAAGCTGTATCTGTAATGGATGTTGCGCTTGATATCGGCCCTGGTCTTGCTAAAGCAACGATCGCTGGTCGTATTGACGGAAATCTTGTTGATGCGTGTGAATTAATTACCCAAGATGCCTCTTTGCAACTTATCACCAATAAAGACAGCGAAGGTCTTGAGATAATCCGTCATTCTTGCGCGCATTTATTAGGGCATGCTATTAAACAGCTATATCCAGATGTTAAAATGGCGATTGGTCCAACGATTGAAAACGGTTTCTATTATGATATTGACCTTGAACAGTCAATTACTGAAGATGATTTAGCCAAAATAGAAAAACGTATGACTGAATTAGCGCGTACTGGCTATGAAGTTGTTAAGAAAACAGGCTCTTGGCAAGACGCTTACGATGCGTTTACAGAACGTGGCGAAACCTACAAATTACAAATTCTTGATGAAAACATCGAGAAAACTGATACACCGGCTTTATATCATCATCAAGAATACATTGATATGTGTCGTGGTCCTCATGTACCAAGCATGCGTCATTGTCATCAGTTCAAATTAATGAAAGTAGCTGGCGCATACTGGCGCGGTGATTCAGACAATAAAATGTTGCAACGTATTTACGGCACAGCATGGGCTGACAAAAAACAATTAAAAGCGTATATCGTTCGTTTAGCAGAAGCTGAAAAACGCGATCACCGTAAAATTGGTAAAACATTAGATTTATTCCATTGGCAAGAAGAAGCGCCAGGCATGGTGTTTTGGCATAACGATGG
>CAJXYE010000079.1 GCA_913063325.1 uncultured Colwellia sp.
ACTAATTTGTTGTGAACGAGGCTTAGGCATAACAATCACCAAACTTAACAAAGGTAAATTAAGCTTAGTGTATTGATATAATTATGTACAACTTATCATGGGTGGCCTGATAAGTTATCATGGGTGGCCTGATAAGTTATAGCTCTAACGTTTTAGCTAATAATTAAACTGAAGTAGGCTTTCTTTTCGGGCGTTCTGTCGATGAATCACGGGCAGTTTTTGCTGCAATAGCACGCGCCTTACTTTTAACTCTTTTTTTAATTTTTGATTTATTATTCGCTGAAACAACGGTACTAATAAACTCTGCTGATTTTTTAGCCGGAGTATAAGCAACTTCAATCGTTTTACCGTCAAAATCGATAACATCGCCACGGCGAATTTTTTTACGCTTTTGTACTTCTACTTTCTTATTTACTAAAATTTTACCTTCGCTGATCAGGGTTTTAGCTTCGCCATCGCCAACCAATTTGGAAATTTTGAGTAATTTATAAAGTTCTATCGGTTCAACACAAATGTCGAAAATTGAGTGTTCAGACATGAAATACGCCTAATAATTTAAAATAATAATATTGTTAAATTTTAACATATATTGAAGCCTTCAAGGTGTAAATTTTAAAACTCATGACAATGGCATAATAATCTTATTAGGATCATAGATTTTTCGACGAGTGTACACTTGTTAACTATACTAAGTTAACAGTAAATATCTTAGGAATATACTATGCGCTCATTATCCCATGCTCTACTGTCTGCTTTGGCAGTTATTCTGTTAATCTCTTGTGGGGGCTCTAGTGAGAGTGTCACTCCTAAGCCTGTAGTTCCTGAATCCCCTACCCCGTTGATTTCTTTTGCTATTGCCGATGCGCCAGCTGATTCTGTTACTGAGGTTTGGGTTACTTTAAGCTCCATCACTTTAAAATCAGCATCAGATGATGACGATGATGATTCTGGCATTACGCTGCCCATATTAGGTGACGATGAATTGCCTTTATTGATCAATTTAATGGACTATCAAAATGGTGAAGAATTTATGATTATTGATAATGCCGAAGTACCTAGTGGCAATTATACCAATTTAATTTTAAATACCTCAGGTTGTGCACAAAATCCCAATGGTAGTGATCAAGATTGTTGGGTAATTGATAGCGATACAAGAAAACCTTTAAAAACCCCTAGTAATAAGCTGCGCTTGGGTGAATTTAACGTATCTGATGAGGCTCAGCAGAAATATACCATAGAGGTTAGTTTGCGCTCCTCGCTCACTTCTACAGCAGGTGGCGCAGCATTTAATCTTAAACCTCATGGTATTCGGATTGTTGGTATCGTCGGTTCATTATCGGGTACTGTCGATGTAAATTTACTAAACGCTGCCACCGATGATGACAGGTGTGACGAGGTTTTTGTAGCAAATACTAACCATGGCAAGGTAGTTTACTTATATCAGGGAGATATAGCTGAGGATTCTGTTTTGGTGGATGAATTTGATCCAGATTTTGCACTCAATGAGCGTCCTGAGAATGCTATTTCACCTTACGCTTCTGACTCGCTGTCCTATGACGCTGAAGCTAACGATGGTGCTGGGGCCTACCAATTCAATTTCTCACATCTTCCAGTTGGTGAGTACACAGTGGCATTTTCTTGCAGCGCCCTTGATGATTCTGCCAAAGAATATGATGCCATCATGATTGCCGATCCGACAGAGAAAAAGCATACCATTACCATTGAAGCCAATACGGATAAAGTACAGAACTTTACAGCGAATTAATGCCCGCTTTGTTTAACGACTGCCTTGCTGAGTCAACATTGATTGTACAAACACAGTGATTGAAAAATTACATTCAATCACTTGTAGCTGTTTTATTTTAGCAATGAGTAATAAGTGAAATTAACTGAGTTAGCTGGCTACAACTGAAATTGTTGTTTAGCTACACATTGACCTGAAGGTGCATAACTTCGGTCATATATTTCGACATTTCCTTCAATGTCTTGGGTAATAATAGAGGTTGTTCGTGTGCCATAGGTTGGGGATACTATAAAAATAGCACTGAGTAACTGCTCCCATTCATCCGTAAGCCCGGTTTCAGGAAGTAAATGTGGCAACGCTTGTTTCTCGTTGCTCATTAGATCAAACAATGCATCAATTGAAAGGTTTTCTTGTAGGTGAATGGCATCACTTAACAGTTTTTCTCCCCCTGCCATTTTCGGCCAGATATCATCTAGTGCGCCATTACAAATACTGTGTACGCCTTTGGAAAGTTGATGGCATTGATTATTTACGCTGTCATAACAGTACAACTGGTTTAATGAACCATAAATGAGATTAAAGCCATGATACTCACTTGCTTGTTGAGCGAGTTCATTAGAGAAGTTTTTTTCAGTACTCGTTAATGCCTGCAAAACAAGGTCTCCCCTAGATTTTTTAGTTTCTTCGCTTAAAGGAAGTTTTCTAAAATTAGTTAGGGCTGAAAATTTTCCTTTTGACGTTAAACCTAACCAAGTTCCCCCTGCTTGGAGATCTCTTCCGGCAAGTATCTTAGGGTGTTGCCAAACATGCATAGCTTGCGTTGCACGTTGATGAAACTCATCTCTATTTGCACAAATAATTAACGGATACTTAGGATGTTGCTCGATTGCAATAAATAAAATGCACATAAAGAAGTCCTTAGTAACAGATTGGCTTGTGGGTAATGATTACACTCTACTACCATTACAACTACGAATAATTTATAGACTTAAAAGTCGAGATGCAGTCAAACTATATAAAGTAAAAAAAAAGAGCGCCTGTAGCGCTCTTGATATATACCCAAGCTACCTCAAAATGCAGGATTCAGCTGGAAATAGAAACGCCTTTAGGCAAGGCATTGATTGAAGATAATAGTTATTCTATTGTCGAAATCAATAACGCTGTATAAAGCGTTTATAAACCAGCCATTCTGGGACGTCTGAGCAAATCATGTTCATCGTTATGGCGTTCATTAAGGGAATAACCATTAATGAAATTCACGCCTTGATCATGAATCGCTCAGGCGTCCTGAAACGAGCATTTTGAAGTCGCTTGGGTATAATTAACAAGTCTCTAGTTCTTCAATTCGTTTGTCGTAAGTTTCAGCTTCACTTTTATACTGCTGATATTCTTCGTTATTCTCCTGTGCAACGCGGGCTTTATCATGGTATTCGGCACTCTTCTTTTTATAATAGTCGATCATACTCTTCCTTTGTTTCCGTTTGATAACGGATAAATAAACTACAGAAAGCCGATGCATATTTCAACAGATTTATAATTACAAATGAACATCAAGGGACTAAGCCTTTATTTTATAAATATACCCACATAGCCCTACCGCATTTAGTAATGCTGGATAATTTATATAAAAATCAAAGTGCCTGGTACTATCTCGCTGCTATCAAAACCTAATAACCAAACACTGAATACTTAACAAGCTTACCTCAAAAAAATGTTATCGACTTCGGATGCCCGTACTTGTCAGGTTGCAGGGTTTCCATAGGCTATTCCTTAGTTGCTAAATCATTCGCTTTAAAATCCTGTAACCCATAATTTCATGTTTAATTACCGCTAGGATATGAAGCAATATACAAAGAGCAAGTAACTGAGTAGAATACTTATGCAAACTTTTGAAGAATGTAATGATATTGGAATTATCTAAAAGCTGAGTAAATTGAAAAATATCAAATAGTGAAATAGGTCTATCCATCATCAGGATGCCACTTACTAATACAATAGAGACTAGAACATAAAGAAACTTGTGCATAAACATTGCAATTCCCTCTCCTCTTGTAGGTACAAGTCCTTGTTCAACTGGTGCTTTGCTTATTATACGATACAATATTCGAAAACAGAAAATTGGAATAAATAAAGTCGTTATCGAAATATTTAACTCTGCTATTTGCAGTTTTATATGATCTTCCGTATTAGGAAGTATTATATAAAGTCCCGCCAAGGTTGCCCATAAAATAACTAAAGCAGACAGCCAATGAAGTATTTTTGCAGTAATGTCGTAGTTCATAGTGTTCATTGATTTAATGTTTTCATTATAAATTTGAGATTAAATTATTATCAGCTTAAAATTTTGGTGAGTGGTAATGATAATAAGAAGTATTGTCAATTATAAGGAGTGGCCTGAATATTAGAAATATATTCAGGATTTTATTTGATCTATATCATTTGGGATTTGTTACATTTAACCACTAGGTGTATTGATAATTTTTACTTTGTCGACAGCTGTGGTGAAATGGCTTAGCCCCATGAACAGGGGTATTTATAACCAACAAAGCTAATTACTAAATACACGAGTAGTAATACACTTAATGAGGTAACAAAGATTTTACCTGCATCTCCCATAGAGAGTTTTCAGTGAAAATTTTGAAGAAATAGAGCAAGTCGTCCCCCATTATCCTTCACCCAAAACTTTTCCTGTATCGGCTTCAAAATAAGACTTAGCTTTACGTCTATTTTGTCTCTTTCGTTTTAGTTATACGGGGATCATAGAAACCTAAGTTAGCATCATCTAAGAGTTCAAACATGGCCATTGGCTTATGAATTATAATTTTCTTATGTTTTACTTTAATTAGTTCATGGTGCTCAAGTTCTTTCAATACTTCATTAACTCTTGGCCTAGACAAACCACAAATATCACTAATTTTCTGCTGACTTGCATCAAGCTCGATAATATTTAAATCCCCCCTATTAAGCGGTAATAAAGTAACCAGACAATATACCACTCGAATTTTTTTATTTGATAGGGCGATTAATGGTACTTGAAACCATTGCGGTAGATTGTCAGCAGCAATGTTAAGCAACCACTTATATATTATAGGATGCGCGTCTGCAATTTTTGTTAAACGCGTTTTAGGGATATAGAGCAATTCAACATGCTCAATTTCATTAATGAGTAAAAATGGATGAGGTAATGGCATTAATGTTAAACCACCAAACCAACTATTCGGTTCAACCATAAAACTATATAGGGTAGCCAAATCTTGTTGAGGTAGAGAAATTGAAAACCGACCTTTTTTTATATAAAAAAGACCAGTAAAATTAAAAAAACCGGTAGTCAATTTTACTTTTTTTAATGTCGATATTGTAAAGTCTTCATCTTCAAAGTAATTAAGTAATTGCTGCGGTATCTGTTGCAACGAGGTATTTGATGAACGAGTACCTTTCATATCTCTCCTTAGTTTGTTCGGCAAAGAACATCTTCATAGCTTAATACAACTTACAATACTTATCGATTTATTCGTATAAAGTAAGGCTGTAATTTACAATGAGCATAGCACTAACATACTCAGTAGAAAATACTGATAACGTAAAGGTTATTAAAATAGTCGCGCCTATTGATTTCAGTTTTATTTGGTACCAAAAGTTTAGAGATGTATATAAAAATGAAACACATATTGGTACTAAATTTATAATAGACTTGGTCAATACAACTTTGTTAAGCGTTTCAGCTTTAGGCATGATTCTTTTACTAAAAGGCCATCTAGATTTACTTAAAGGTGAGTTAATTCTCATTAACCCAAAAAAACAGCCTCTAGACCTGCTAAACATATCAAAGTTTGATCACCTATTTAATAGCTCACTTGATGAAAATCCTCACAAAAATCACATAAGAACTATGCCTCAACACGGTAAGTATTCAATATCTACTAATAATCAGCTTCTGACTGTCAAGGCATATGATGATTGGAATATTGAAACAGTCATTTCATGTTTTGAAGTATTTAGAGACCAAGCTAAAACACTGAAACATGAGAGTTGGTCATGCTTAGTTGATTTGTCAGAATGGGATTTGGGACCGCCAGAAATGTTAAATGAAATAAAAAATCTAAATATTTGGTCTGAAAAAAACAATCAAAAATTTGAAGCCGTTATTGTTAAAAACTCAGTTCAAAAACACTTTTTACAAAACTCACACCAAGCTTTTAATGGTATTGAGTCTAAATTTTTTGATAATCATGATGATGCTTTATCTTGGTTATCAACATCACAGAGGATTGTATAATGAAAGAAACCACATGCTTTCTCCTATTTTTTCTTTTTTTAGGTCTTTATTCTGGTGCTATGAGTATTGCTACAACAGTTATATTTATAATTTTAGCAGCGGGCATTACCTATGTAGCTTGGATTGAGGAAAAAAAAGAAAAACAAAGAAAAAATGAACTGATAAAAATACGTAAGGAAAGATTAGCCAGGCAAAACTAATCCTAGCTAATTTTTAAACCTTATAGTTATTCTGCTATAGCTGATAAATAGGTGATTACTCATAGCTGTTAATATTTTTATCAAGCAGCTATTATTCACGCCGAAAATTTAAATCAATAACATGACTTCAGCACTAACCATGCTCATCAATAAACCAATACTTACACAGTCTCGCTTTATAAATTGCAACCAAGCTATTAACAGTTATTCAAAACACAATTCCACTAGTATATAATCCGTTACTTTTACCGTTAGCAGTATCAAAGGCTTTAATTAACCATGGTTGTATCAGACGTCCCTAAAGTAAATTTAGATTTAAATAAGCTTACCAAGAAGCTTAGAAGAAATGTTGGTAAAGCAATATTCGACTATAAAATGATTGAAGAGTCTGATGTGATTATGGCTGCAATCAGCGGTGGTAAGGATTCATTTGCAATGTTAGATATTTTAATCGCATTACAAAAAGCTGCACCAATAAACTTTAAAATTATTGCCGTGAATTTAGATCAAAAACAACCTGGGTTCCCAGAAGAAATACTGCCTGCATATTTTGAGTCTTTAGACATACCCTATTATATCGTAGATAAAGATACCTACTCCGTTGTTAAATCGAAAATTGGCGAAGGTAAAACTACCTGTGGCCTCTGTTCACGACTACGTAGAGGTACATTGTATTCATTTGCTGAAACAATAGGTGCGACAAAAATTGCCTTGGGTCATCACATGGACGATATCGTTGAAACAATGTTTTTAAATATGTTCTATGGCTCAAAGCTTAAAAGCATGCCGCCAAAACTGCTTTCTGATGATAAACGAAACATTGTTATTAGACCTTTATCTTATTGTAGAGAAAAAGATTTAATCGACTACTCAAACCATAAGAGTTTTCCGATTATTCCTTGTAATTTATGTGGCTCACAAGAAAATTTACAAAGACAAAATGTAAAAGCTATGTTGTCTGATTGGGATAGTGCCACCCCTGGCAGAGTTGAAGCTATTTTTAAGTCTTTAAAAAATGTTAGTTTGAGTCAATTAGCTGACACCAATTTATTTGACTTTGAAAACTTGGCAATTGATCGTTCAAGTGAAAAAGCAGAGTATGAGTTTGCTAAAGAGCATGTATCATCTTCAAATATCAATGAGTCATTATATATAGATGTTACTAACGTATAACTTGGCTGGTTATGCGTTAACTATTCACTACATTAATTGTTTTCGAGATAAGTTAGCTAACCGCTAACTTTATAACACCTGCGCTACTAATATTATTTTTCGTAAAATATTAACAATTGATTAGGTGTTTGCCCCAGCTAATCAGGCGTTGGCATATAACTGTCGTATTGATGACACCGATACGACATATACAAACAGGCGATTGTATCTCATCATATTGTTTCAATTAATGATGAGGTAAATTGAAAATGAAAATGTTACTCGATAAACATAGGCTGATCACTGAACGCCAACAACGAGCCTGGAGTCAAACTCAATTAGCTGATGTTTCAGGGCTAAGTTTGAGAACAATTCAGCGTATTGAAAAAAACGGTAAAGCGTCTTTAGAATCTGTCAAAGCATTGGCTTCCGTTTATTCCATTCATATTACCGATCTGCGTATTGTAAACTCGCTGGAGTTAAACCAAGCAGAAAACGCACATCCAGCGGTGGTTAATTTTTCTTTTCTCAGCTACTCAGCCAAAGTTTTAACAACAACAGTATTTATATTAACGACGCTGGTAATTCTGTTTATGTTGTGGACTAATATCCCACCAGCTTGGATCAATGAATTAAGAGATGCAGTATTTAGTGATCAATTATCAACGGCTACCCTCAAAGTTATCAGTAGCTGCCTAGCAATAATATTCACCCTGACTATTGCTATATTTATAGGCCTTTTATTCGATGTTATTAGAGATAAGGGGTTTTATCACTATATAAAGAACACCATAAAATCAGGTAAATTCTCTTTACCAAGTTCCTTTGCGAAGACTCAACAAGTAATAGTTGGATATGGTAAGTTTTTGGCTAAACCGTTAATGATATCTGGCATAATAATACTCATCTCAGCTACTGGTGTGTATCTAACCATGGAAGACTACCAAAAAAATAACATGGCTAGATTCTTAAAAAAGTTTTAGTATTTTCAGAAATTTGAAAAGAGCTGGTGTTTGCCTTTAGGTAGATTAATGAATCTATAGCAATAACAAGTACATTAAATGATTGAAGTCCCCCACTGTTTTAAGCCTTAGTAGCCTGTCGATTATCAACAGGCTTTAGTTAAACGATAATAAATCTATTAAAATGGCCTCTCCTGTCGATTTTTAAGGTAAAATCCCACCGATAAAAGGTAATACGTTCACCTTTTTGAATTCAAACAATCATAAGTTATCTGGAAAATATAAATCATGCGAGTAGCCGTTTCTCAGTTTGCCACCAGTTCAAATTCTCAAGAAAATTTAGCAAGCTGTATTCGTATGATTGGTGAGGCTGCAAGCTGTCAGCCATCATTGATTGTGCTTCCTGAGTTTTGTAATACTCTATTTTCAAGTACGCAGCCTAGTTATGTAGATCATGATCAGGCCTGGCATGAGGCTTTAGCACTTGATGGCCCTTTTTTAAAAGCCATAGCAGAGCAAGCGATCAAACATGGCTGTTACATTGTCATCAATGTTACCTTACGCCGAGACGATGTACGTGACTTTCCTGAAAATGAGCAAGACGACACCATTACCTCAAATATAAAATCGAATATAAAATCGAATATTAGCGTCACGTCATGTTTGTTTTCTCCCCTTGGCAAGCTCATTAACCAAACAGACAAACAAATATTATCCAAACATGAACAGGATTTTTTCTGTAATGCGAAGAATGTCACAGAGGTGGTAGCAACCCCTCTTGGGAAACTGGCCATGTTAACAGGTGACGATAGTATGAGCTTTGAGGCATCACGGACATTAGCCTCAAGTGGTGCACAATTACTGTGCAACTCTATTAACTCGTTCGCAATAGACCAAAGTCACTTGCATGATCCTGCTCGAGCATTCGAAAATAACATATTCATAGCGACGGCTAATAAGGTTGGCTCACTCATTCCCCTAGCCCAATCACAAGAATACCTGTCGGAACAAATACAAGATGATCTTGCCAGTTTTAACATGGCCGTTGGGCAAAGCCAGATAGTCTCTCCCGATGGCAAGGTACTCGCAAAAATTAATAATAATGATGAAGGTTTTACCTTTGCAGATATTGATTTACCTGTCGTTGAAACTGACACTAAAATAGGGCTAAACAACAAAGTCCGTCCTGATGGGACCCTAATAACTCAACAATTACGCCCTGAACTTTACCAAAAGTTAACCGCAAATATAAAGCCAGCTGAGTCCATAAGAAAATCACTACAGCAGCAAGTTCCTATCACTGCCAATGTAGCAATCTTTGCAACATACAAATCGAACGAGCATGCCATTGAAGATGTTTGCCAGTACATTGAGAACAATCTCACTGATATAATTCAATTACCTGAATTATTCTTTATCGCCGATAAAGACATCACTAATGATGCCCAGCAAAGAGCTCATATAGAAAGCTTGAGCAAGCAGCTAATTGAACAAGTAAGCGCTGTGCTTAGGCCTTTCCAATACTTGTGTACAAGCTTAGTCATTGAAGGCAAACACCAGGCGGTATTAATAAGCGACAAGGGATTATTAGCCACACAAGCGCAATTGCATTTTTGCCAGCGCTATCAGTGGACCGATTTGGGCGATGCATTAAATATTGTAGAATTGCCTTTAGAGCAAGGAAGTATATGTCTTGCTATGCTAACAGCTGATGATGCCAACATACCCGAAATAGTCAAAATTGCGACGTTACATAACATTCATTTGTTATTAGTGCCGTTTGATATTCAACAAGCATGTGAGGTTGAATATAGCTTGTTATCTCGTGCTGCTGAAAATAGAATTTGCATTGTTGCTGCAAGTCGAGAGAAAAGTTTTGCTAATGATGTAATAACAAAGACTGTTACTAACAATATCTATGGTAAAAATAAGGTAAAAGAACAGAAGTCTACCGGGCTAATTGCTAATTTAACCACTGATCCGGCTTTGTTACCTCAATGGAGATCACAAAAGTTTAACGGTTATATTAATCAGCCTCTAGTTAAACTTCAATATGGAAAAATCACTAAAGCTGTAGTTCACCCTATTGCTGCTTGCAGTAAACTAAAATATTAACGTTATATTTTATTACCTAATATTTTGAATCACTTAACGTTTGATTTATTATATTTTCTTTTACTAAGCTTGCGAATGTCACACTAAGCTAGCTAACTCAAAACAATAAATGACTTTACTGGTATGAGTTAGTAAGCTTGAATCATTAATCCGCTAAAGCTGTCTGTTGGTCATTTGACCTGACAAAATAACGCTGATTATGACGTAACATATCGGTGAGATCTAACACGTATTGAGCGCCACGTTCAGAGTAAGGTAATAAACCTGTAGCGAGAATTTCAGCATCAAGTGGCTGATCTTGCGCTCTCAACTCAGCACGGATTGTTCTAAAAACATGATAGGCATTGTGCTTATTTATATTATTAAAATAACCAGAAACGGCCGCATCGATACTTTGAAATGCTGCTACTTCATGTTTAGCACCCGTATCACGACCACCGGGCACCATGCCACAACCTGTTTTATAACACCAAATACCAAAGAAGTTTAACCCTATGCGGGCAAAACGCGAGGTTCCCCAAGCTGACTCATTAGCCGCCTGCACCAATACTAAAGAAGTAGGTATATTATCTACTCGCAGTAACAAATCATTTATTTGTTGCAATGTAGAAGCTTGCTTATTGATGCGGTAAAGCTTAACAAGACCTTGCAGTGATGTTTGCTCAGCTGATGTCAGCCCAAGACCTAACGATATTTGTCCATGCCAATATTCAAGTTTTCTCCTATCTTGCGTTAACTCATTATTTTTAGCATCAATTGCTGGACGGATAAACGAAAAAAACTGTCGTTTTTTTGTTGGAATATCATAAATAGCGGCAAAATTAGGCAAACTTACCTGATGTAATGGTTTTTCGATTACTTTCACTTTTTCCACAACCGGCACAATAACTTTTGCAGGCTCGGGTTCAACAGAAACCTCAGCAACAATCACTAAAGGTTTAGGCACTAAAAAAGTAAAAGGTGCAACAACAGCAATAACAAGCGCGATTGATAATACAAAACGAATGAATAACATTTTTTTCATAAAAAATCCTTATTTATGACAACGGTTAAGCAGAAAAAGTATCGTCTGAGCCATTATGGTCAGCGTCTTTATTCGTAGGTGTTAAAAGCATTTCTTTGTTATTCTCATCAACAAACACACCAAAAATTTCACGGTACAATACGCCTTTGACGTTATAATACCAGGGTGCTAAATAGGTAAAACCAAATAAAAACACCATGACTGCAAGCGGGGCTAGGCTCGAATTAATTAATAATGCGATAGGAAGTATCAAGGCTATAAACGACATGAATAAGACTAAATAAATTACCAGCAAAGGTCCAATTTTAAACCGTAATGCTTTTACTGATACAACGATGGCTTGCATTGGGGTCATCTTTTTTTCTACCACTAAAGGAAGAGTTAGAGACAATAAAACCGCCAACAGCATACCTGGGATAATTAACAATTCAAAACCGATACTGATCAACAAAGAGGTCAGTAATGCACACAGTGCAACCCAACTACCGCGATGTAAAAACGAGAGTAACATTTTACTTTGTGTTGGTTTGTTTATCGCGTGAAATACACCCATCATTTCAATGCCTGCGATAAATGGATAGACCGCAATCGTAACAATAACATTGATCATCTGTAATGCTTCAGACTTGCCTGCTTGAGCATCTGCAACAACCGCCTCAATACCACCAAAAAAGCTACTGGTAATAAATGACACTATCATGCCAAACACTAAAACGAAGATAAGCCCTAGATTAATTGACATTCTAGATTGTAAAGTGTGCTGCCACGCTTCACTTAATACAGCTTTCACATCAATTGAATATTCGCCCTTTACAGCACGTTCAACACTTCCACCGATGGATACAATTATATTCTTTTCTGGCAAAGCTGACCCTTTTATACATTAATACAACATTTGAGCACTATTATACTGGAAATAAGAACAGATTGCTCACTGCTCAATTTATCAACAAGTTATTCAATCCTTTTAAGCCTATATTTGGCTTTAACGCTCGCATAATTAGCGGTTAATTAAGATCGCTTAACACTAACTGAATAGCTAATAGTAATAAAATCACCCCCATAATTCGGTCAAGAATATAGCGTTTACCTTGTAAGACAAAACGAACTCTCTCTTGAGTTAACATATAGGAGAGGAAGCAAAACCATGCAGCTGTGGCTGCCACTAAATAAGCACCATAGGCAATTTTAATACCCAACAAGGTTTCAGGGGCGATAACGACAGAAAACAAACTGACAAAAAATAACGTTGCTTTAACGTTTAGCGCATTGATTAAAAAGCCATTAAGGAAAGCTTTTTTAACTGAAGGTAGTTTCGTCGACGTATCGGTCTTGCCTTCTTCATTTGCCGTGAGAGAATTATTATGAGTATCACTGCCTTTTTCTGATGATAATTCATTATCCGGCTTTTTAGCCCTAATGCAGTGCCATGCTATATAACAAAAGTAACTAGCCGCAATATATTTTAACGCGGTAAATAAACGTTCATCGCTAGCAATTAAAAGCCCTATGCCAACCAATGAATAGGTAACATGTACAATAATGCCTGCGGCAATACCAAAGCTAGTGTAGATGGCAATACGCCGATTATAGCGAATGCTTTGCTTTAAAATAAGCGCAAAATCAGGGCCGGGGCTAGCTACAGCAAAAAAATGCACCATAGCGATAAGTAAAAATTGTTCTAAAGCAGGCATATGACAACACGGATAATGATGAAAAGTGCGTCATTTTACCTTAGAGATGAAATAAAGCGATCATCGCTAGGTAAAAGCTTTAATTTTACTTGTAATTTATTAGTAGCTAATAAATATTATTGATGAGGTTGATGAGATTGCTGAACTAAAATACTTCGGTAAAAAGCCCAAAGCTCTTCAAAGCAATTAAAGCGATATTCTTTACCGTGATAACTGGTTTTCATATGCTCATCTCAAACTTACTTAGTAATGAACAAGTAGTGTATAAGTTTCAATCAACTAATGGCGTTAATAAAATGTAATTTAGCCTATTGATTGGTTATCATTAAAAACTTTATTAAAGAGTCGTTAATAAAGTTTTTTAATTGGCAGAATATCATAAAGTCTATTTTTGAGGGTGAGCTTGGTGAATAGCTTTTAAAATATCTTGAAAATAATTACTGCCTTTGTGTTCGGCTAAGGCCATATTATCTTCTGGGATTTGTTCGGGATTTTTATATACTTTAAGTACTTTAGCCATACTCGCTTCACGAATAATATGTATCATGGGATAAGGAGAGCGATTGGTGAAGTTACTGGCTGCATCAAAGTCATCATCAGCAAAACAATATTCAGGATGCATAGTAGCTAATTGAAATATCCCCTCAAAACCAGAGTCAATCAGCAAGTCATTGGCATAATCAACTAAATCTAAATAACGCTCAAAACTGCGAAAGCCTTCACTATATATAAGCAAAGTCGTTTCAATGTCATCATGTTGTTGAAGATAATGGCATTGCTCTACGAATTCTTTCAAAGCGGGTTTAATTTGCTCTGCCTCAGACTGATGATAACAAATGGTATTATTGACAAACTCTTTTTTGGCAAAGGGACAAAAATTTAAGCCGATAATGATCTCTTCTAACCATTGTTTTGTTGCATCAACTTCCGCTGATGTTTTTTGTACTTCATTATTCATAACGTGTTAACTCTACGATTGCTGTAACTGCCACATTTTGCTGTATTGCCCTTCAAGCGCTAGTAATTGTTGATGATTACCCTGCTCTACTATCTCACCATGACTCATGACAATAATATTATCGCTATCTATGATGGTAGATAATCTATGTGCTATCACAAGACTAGTCCTACTTTTAGCGACTTCATTTATTGCCGTGAGGATAGCCTGTTCTGAATGACTATCTAAGGATGATGTCGCCTCATCAAACACTAATATTTGTGGATTTTTTAAAATGGTTCTGGCAATAGCAACCCGCTGCTTTTCGCCGCCGGATAGTTTTAAGCCACGCTCACCAACCACAGTTTCTAAACCCTCAGGTAAACTGGCGATAAATTCAGATAAATGCGCGAGTTCAATGGCTTTTAATACTTCTTCTTTACTTGCTGTTGGACAACCATATTGCACATTATTAAATAACGAGTCGTTAAAGAGCACAGTATCTTGCGGCACGATGCCAATATGGGTACGTAATGATTGTTGGCTGACTTGGCTAATATCTTGTTGATTAATTTTTATAGCGCCTGAGTCGACATCATAAAAACGAAACAGTAATTTTACTAAGGTTGATTTACCCGAGCCACTTTGCCCCACCACAGCAACTTTTTCACCGGCATTAACGTTAAAAGAAATGCTCTTAATAATTGGCCGTTTGGCATTGTAGGCAAAGCGAATATTATCAAAGACAATGCTCGCCTGATTATCCATTTGAGACCTTGTACTATCACCCTGCTCCGTCAAACTTAGCGCAACTGCACCAGCAACATCTTGTACTTTAGGTGTTTTAGCTAATAAACCAAATAGGTTTTCAATATTTGCTAGTGAGCCTTTTATCTCTCGGTAAACAAAACCTAAAAAGTTAAGCGGCATAAATAACTGCATCATAAAAGCATTAATTAGCACAAAGTCGCCAAGTGTCATGGCGCCTGCAGCAACTTCATTAGCGGCAAGTGCCAACATGGCCGTCATAGCCACCGCGATAATAAGCGCTTGTCCACCGTTTAAGGCAAATAGTGATAAACGGTTTTTTATTTTTGCTTGTTCCCATGTCGATAGTTGCTCGTCATAAGCCTTTGCTTCAAATTCTTCATTGGTAAAATACTTAACTGTTTCATAGTTTAATAAACTATCAATGGCGCGAGTATTACTTGATGAGTCTGCTTTATTGGCTGCCCGAACATAACGGGTACGCAATTCAGTAGCAAAAATAGAATAAGCAATATAGGTGATAATTGAAGAGAGTGTTACTACCGCAAACCAAATGCCATATTTAACAAATAAAATAGTCACCACCATCACTATTTCAAGCAATGTTGGCACAATATTAAAGACCATAAAGCGCATTAAAAAATTAATGCCCGTCGTGCCTCGATCTATATCACGAGACAATCCACCGGTTTGTCTATTTAGGTGAAAGTCTAAATCAAGGGAATGTAAATGACGAAAAACTTTTAAACCGATACGTCTGATAGCACGTTCAGTAACCCGGCCAAATAGCGTATCTCGAATCTCAGCAAAAACAACTATCGATAATCGTACCATGCCATACGCAGCCACTAAGCCTAAAGGCACAATTATCAGCGCCGAACTTTGCTTATCAATGCTATTAGCATCCAAAGTATCAACAATATCTTTGAGGATAAAGGGTAAATATACGCTGGCAATTTTAGTGAATATTAAACACAACATGGCAAAGGCGATGCGTTTTTTATACTCGAATAAATAAGGTAAAATGAGTTTGAAGGCTTGCCAGTTAATTGTACTGACTTCTTGTTCTGGGTAACTAGAGGGGCGCATAAGGGATCATAAAGTGTTGTTCATTTGGCACATGTTACCTTAATATGCTTTATTAATCGTTAACTAGCTTTGCATTTATACAAAAGGACTTTATTTCCATGCTAGATCATCAACTTATTTTCCTAGCAGCAACAATAATTTTACTTTTTGGTCTTTTTTCAAAAGTTGCTGAACGATCAATTATTACCGCTCCCATGGCATTTGTCAGTATTGGTTTGATACTCGGTCCGCTCGGATTTTCTTGGCTACACGTGCAGACAGATGCTCATGGCATCCAGTTATTGGCTGAATTAACGTTAATTATTATTCTTTTTGTTGATGCTTCTTTTATCAAGTTAACAAACATTAGAAGTCGTTTAAAAGGTTTACCGGCTAGATTGTTGCTGATCGGTTTACCATTAACCATGGTGCTCGGAGCTACCTTTGCTTTTTTATTATTTCCTGCAACTGATATCTGGTTATTAGTTGTACTGGCGCTCATTTTATCGCCAACAGATGCTGCACTAGGACAAGCAGTAGTCAAGAGTGAAAAAGTACCAACCAATATTAGAGATTCTATTAGCGCCGAGAGTGGTTTAAACGATGGTATATCTCTGCCGCCTATTTTTGTCTGTTTAGCTGTTATCGCTAGCGGCTTAGGGCATATTTCATCTGAAGATCATTGGCTTACTTTTATGGCCATGCAACTCACTCTTGGGCCACTTATTGGTGGCGCGATTGGACATATAGGCGGAAGAGCCATTGAGTTTGCTCATCAAATAGATTGGATGGATACTGTATTTCAACGATTAACCTGCCTCTCTATTGCCATTTTAGCCTATGCCTGTGCCGAATTATTCGAAGGCAATGGCTTTATTGCTGCATTTTGTGCAGGCTTATTTTTAGGGGTCAAAGATATAAAGGTACGTGAACGAATTCAAGAATTCGGCGAAACGGAAGGTCAGATGTTAACGCTATTTGTTTTTGTCATTTTAGGATTAATTATTATTCCTGATTTTGCTCCCTTTTGGGATGTAAAAGCATTAATTTATGCACTACTTAGTTTAACGGTAATTCGTATTGTGCCGGTATTTATTTGTTTAATCGGTACTGGATTAACAAACTATAGTAAATTCTTTATCGCTTGGTTTGGCCCTCGCGGAATTGCTTCTATTCTCTACCTACTAATTGCTATTGATAAAATTGGCCGTACTGGCCATGACTACATTCTCAGTATTATTGTGTTAACAGTCTTATTAAGTATCTTTGCTCACGGCATGACAGCCGTGAGCATGAGTAATCGTTTTAAAAAGAGTTAACTTTTAAAATGAGTTAGTCATCTAATACCTTTTTTAGTACTTTCCCTTGGGAACCTGAGTGTGCCTTAATGCCCAGTATTGCCGATAAAGTAACAGCAATATCTGTGGTGCTGACTCTGTCATAAACCACTTCATCGTCTATACCAAAACCAGCAAAAATTAGCGGTACATAAGTATCATATCCCCACGGAGAGCCATGAGTTGCCGCAACGGTTAACCCTTCCATATCGGCAACAAAACGATGCGCTTCAAGCACAATGTAAATATCACCCGAACGATTTTTGCTGTGATTATTAACAACCAAGGTATGGAGGTAGTTTTGTGGCGTATTACCTGATTCAATATCAGTACTTGTTACTGCAAGCGCGACACCATCAAATTTAGCAACCTCTACAGCAACGGCTTTTTGTACTTGCGCAAGTGATAATTCACGTAAAGCATTTAAGTCTCTATCAAGATAGAAAGAGGGATGAAAATAACTTTTGATGAGCTCGCTATCAAAACCAAACTCTTTCTTAAGTACCAGCATACTTGGTTTTTTGTCCCAGGTTTTAGGTGCTACTAGCTCTGTTTTCATACCGAGTGTTGATAAATAAGCAGGAACTTCAGCTGCGCCATGATCAGCTGATAACACAATAAGGGTATTAATTGATAAGGAGCTAGATGATATGTGATAACTTATCGACCTAAAAAGCTCAATGAATGAAGTTGCCATCGTATAGTAAAATATAGAGCTAAACGTTGCCCTGAAAAGGCGCAAAAAAAATGCGTGTCAGCTATTAACTGACACGCATTATGGTCTAAATCGTGCATTTTATGAAACACGAATGTTTTTCTTAAAAGTTAAAGAAAAGACATTAACTCTTGATCTAATTGCATTAAACTTTTTGGATCAGCCATCATCGTTTTTGCTAAAGATTTAGTTCTAGGTAACATACGTTCAAAGTAAAACTCTGCTGTTTTAATTTTCGCACGATAAAAATCACGATTCTCAACATCACCAGCTAATTTTTCGTAGGCCGTTTGGGCCATTTGAGCCCAAAAATATCCCATAACTATATAACCAGAATACATCAAGAAGTCTACAGACGCTGAGCCGACAACATCACGGTCAGATTTAGCTTTTAATCCTAGACGAACCGAATATTGTTGCCAGCTGGCAATTGATTTACTCAAAGGCCAGATAAAGCGATTCATCTGTCGTTTATGAGGGTTACTTGAAATTAAGCTATGGTTCTTGCAAAAGCCAAGTACTTCTTTAGAAAAATCATTTAATGATTTGCCACGTGTCATTAGTATTTTTCGGCCTAATAAATCGAGTGCTTGTATGCCCGTAGTTCCTTCATAAAGAGTCGATATTCTCGCATCACGTACTATTTGCTCCATGCCCCACTCTTTTATGTAACCATGACCACCAAATATTTGTAAGCCATGATTGGCACTTTCAGAGCCAAGCTCAGTTAGAAAAGCTTTTAAAATAGGCGTTATAAAACCTAAACGGTCATCTGCTGCTAGACGCTCTTCTTCTGTCTTTGCCATAGAGATATCATCAACGATTTTAGCCGTGTAATAAATCATTGCTCTGCCACCTTCAGAAATGGCTTTTTGCGTCATCAGCATTTTACGTACATCAGGGTGAACAATAATAGGGTCAGCCACTTTCTCTGGATATTTTTTACCGGTAAGTGAACGCATAGATAAACGTTCTTTGGCATAAATCAAAGAGTTTTGGAACGCTAACTCTGCTGAACAAATCCCTTGTAATGCAGTACCAAGACGAGCGGTATTCATAAAGGTGAACATACATTCTAAACCTTTATTTTCCGGGCCTATCAATGTACCAATAGCATTGTCAAAATTAAGTACTGCTGTAGCAGAGGCTTTGATGCCCATTTTATCTTCTATAGAGCCACAGACAACATTATTATGCTCTCCTAAGTTACCTTCTTGGTCCGTTTTCACTTTAGGAACGATAAATAATGAAATCCCACGAGTACCTTTTGGTGCATCAGGTAATCTTGCAAGTACAATATGGATAATATTATCGGTTAAGTCATGTTCACCGGCAGAGATGAAAATTTTAGTACCCGTTATATTGTAAGTTCCATCGCCATTTGGCTCAGCTTTGGTGGTAACTTGGCCTAAATCTGTGCCACATTGTGGCTCAGTTAAACACATGGTACCTGTCCAAGTACCTTGAATTAATCGCGTTAAATACAATTCTTTTTGTTTGTCATTACCATGAGTAGTAATAGTATTCATAGCACCATGGCTAAGACCTGGATACATAGCCCATGACCAATTAGCAGTACCTGTCATTTCTGACTGTACCATACCAAGCGAAGGAGGTAGACCCTGACCGCCATGGTCAACTGCGTGTGATAGAGAAGACCAGCCACCATCAATATACTGTTGGTATGCTTCTTTGAAGCCTTTTGGAGTAATAACCTTACCATTATCAAAGGTACAGCCTTCTTTATCACCACTTTGGTACAAAGGTAATAATTCATTCTCACAAAATTTTGCACACTCTTGAAGAATAGCGTCAACTAAATCAGGACTAGCTTCTTCAAATTCTTCATATTTTTTATAATGATCATAATAATTAAATACATCTTCAATCAAAAATTTAATATCTGCCACTGGTGCTTTGTAACTTAGCATTAACCTTCTCCCACAACTTGTATGTTCTATTTATAATTTTATAACTAGATTAAAGCACTGGTCGTACCACTAATTCAAGGTTTATTTTAACTTTTTTCGTATAAGGGTTTATATCATTCAAATCAATGTATGAATTAATGCTAACGGTAATGTTTCTATTTTAAAGAAATGCGTGACATAAAACGTAGAAAAAATACAGAGTGTAAATGAGGGAACATTCGGTATATAGAGTTTATGTTTACTGCAAAAAGATGAATGTAAAATTATAGATATAGAGTTTTAGCGAAGGATATTTAGTGGGGATTACTAGATGATTTTCACGAGATTTACAAAAAATAGTTTTAGCATGATTTATTTAGAGAAATGTAGAGCTGTTTACTGAGTTTTAAAGGTGGGGGATTGTTCGTATAGGATTTACTGACTTCAGTAGATAGTTGACTGAACTATTTTATATTCAGTCACAAACATTAAACAAAATTGGCGGAGTGGACGGGACTCGAACCCGCGACCCCCGGCGTGACAGGCCGGTATTCTAACCAACTGAACT
>CAJXYE010000080.1 GCA_913063325.1 uncultured Colwellia sp.
TCAAGCACCATTTAAGGTTGTTGCTAAGCATATCGCTACTATTGTGTATTTGTTAATAATATTCTTTGTATTTAAAAAGGTTATTGCCCAAAAATCCTAACAAGAATTTAAAGCGGGACTGCTAACAGTTTGCTCGGTTTCGCTTCGCTACACATTTTAGCAAACTATTATCAGCCCCTTAAATGGGCGTTAGCATGCATAGCCTATTATGCGTATCAATTATAAAAAGGATTATTTAAAAATGAAATCAGCTAAAAAAAGTAACCAATATTTCTATGCAAGTCTTATGTTAACTACAATTGGTACAACGCTTTCAATACAGAAGCCAGAGTATTACATTGATATCATCATACTTACTCTTGCTATTACAGTGGGAATTATAGGGGCTTACAAGAGTAAGTCGTAAACGCAATGATAACAAGAACATCAAACGTAAAAATTACAGTTGGCTGTTTTTCGTTTCTCAAACATTTTAGCCAACTATTTTTTTAGCTAAAGCGAGCGTTAGATTATTTTAAAATTATTTCAGTAGGAAGTTGAAATTGACATATAAAAATAAAGAACTTTGTAAGATACGAACCATAACAACCTTTATATCTTTGGATGAAAATAAAGGAGATTGGAATGATAAAATAAAAAGAGCCACTTCCTTCTGTTTGAATATGGCAGAAGAATTTAAGGCAAAAGATTATATCGTTCAATCAATTAGAATTGTTACTAACCCTTTTGGTGAGTATCTTAATACAGATAATTTAGAGACTGCTAGGGCTGATCTAAGTTATTTAAATTCGTTGTTAACTGCTTCCAATAATTCTGGCATGAGAATTCGATTTGCTATTGGCGAGGCGAGATCAAAAGAGGAAATAGAACTCCTACCTGAGTTGATCAAGGAGTTTGGCGATTTATGCAATGTATGTGTAAATGTTAATCTTGATGAGTTTGGGGTTTTAGATAACAATTTAATTCAACATTCTGTGAAAGCTGTTCAGCGGATTAGCGCCATAACACCTCGAGGTGAGGGTAATTTCAATTTTACAGTTAATTTTAATTGTGATCCTCTCATTCCGTACTTTCCAGCAAGTTACCATCGTAAAGAATTAGGAAATAGATTTGTTATTGGTCTAGAAACGCCTGATTTACTGGTTAATGTACTCAAAAATTACAACCAATCTATTGGTAAACAAGGTCACAATGACCAATTTAAAGGCTACTACGAAGTAATGAGTGGCGCTCTACAACACCACATAACCAATATTAATAATATAATTCAACATTCAAACTGTGATAAATCATATGTTTTTTCAGGCTTTGATAGTTCTGCTGCTCCTTCTAAAGATTGTGCGAGCATGGTGGAACTTTATGAACTAATGGGTGTTGAATATTTTGGAGCGTCGGGTACAGTTGAAGCCTCATCATTACTGACTAAGGTTTTTAAATCGATTAAAGACGTTGAACTTGTCGGTTTTTCTGGATTAATGCTTGCGTTAACGGAAGATTCAGGACTTGCTAAAGGCAGTATCAATTCACATTTTGATATACGTTCCTTATTAACATACAGTTCAGTCTGCGGCATAGGATTAGATACAGTGCCAATACCGGGTAATACACCAGCAGAGAAAATTTCGGCGTTAATGAGAGATACAGGAACAATGGCATATCGTTTGAATAAACCACTCACTGTTCGTCTATTTCCCGTTCCGGGACTCAATGCCGGCGATTTAACTTCTTTTGAGAGTGATGATCTATGTAACTGTGCGGTTCTTGCCGTCCCTTAATTAAATGGGGGTAAGTAATCTACAAGTTACTCAAACGGACGATGATCAGTTGGCTTTTGCTCCTTCGTCGCTTATTCTAGCCAACTAAATTTTGCCCATTAACGAGGGCGTTATGTGTTTAGAAGAGTTAGTAGATGAATCGAAATTTATTAAAAACAATAGTTTTACTTTTCTTTCTTTCAGGATGTGCTGAAAGAGTCATTGATATTAGTGATAAAGAAGGAAAAATTGTAGGAGGTTGTAATGCGGGTTTTGATTGGCATTTCTACGGTTTACAAGACTCTATTGATTATGTGTTATATGAATGCGCTAAAGATTCAATTGCTAAAGGTTATACAATATCAGATAAAAGATTGCTCACTCTTGATTTTACACTACCAGATCCTCCAAAAGGTCAGTCGTGGAATAAAAAGTTAGCGATGAGCCAATTTCATAGTGGTAAAATTACGGAAAAAAAATTAGGTTATATTCTTGCTGCAACAGAATTTCAATACATCAAAGTTATATGGGCTGCCGAAGAAGACTTAGCTAATGGAAAAATAACCGAAGCTGAATACAATGAAATTGACAAAACGGCCAAGCTAAAATGGCTTGGTGAATGAAACACATAATAAGTCATTAAAGCAGGAAAATTTCCAGTTGGCTGTTTTCGTGCCACAACATTTAGCAAACAATTATCACCCCTTAAATTTGCGTTATAAAGCAAATATACCTATGGAGATTGATTCCCAAATGGAATTAGAAATTAATATTGTTGACGCATTCACTGATGTGGCGTTTAAAGGAAATTCAGCTGCTGTAATTATTACCAAAGAATGGCTTTCTGATGATCTTATGCAGTCCATTGCGATTGAAAATAACCTATCTGAAACCGCGTATGTTAAAAAAATCGATATTCATAATTATGAAATTCGTTGGTTTTCTCCAATTACTGAAATTGACTTTTGTGGTCATGCAACATTAGCGTCTTCATTTGTTATTTTTACTAAAAATAATGATGTGAAAAATATTAATTTTTACGCTGAAGCTGTAGGTGATCTATCTGTTACGAAAATGGATAACGGTTATATTCAAATGGACTTCCCGAGTAGACCACCTGAAAGCATTAGCGATATACCATCTGCATTGTTAAATGGCCTTTCAATTACCCCAAAGGAAGTGTTATTAAACAATCAAGCATACTTTGTTGTTTATGAAAACGAAGTTGATGTGACTTCTGTCGTTCCAAATAATGAGTCATTAAGGCTGCTCGCCCCATATGATGTTGTTGTAACCGCTAAGTCTAATGATTATGACTTTATTTCTCGTTATTTCTGGCCAGCAAATGGCGGAGATGAAGATCCTGTTACAGGCTCTATTCATACTGGGTTAGCACCTTATTGGGCTGGAAAGCTCAATAAGTCTAAGTTAATTGCATATCAGGCTTCTAAACGTGGTGGTAATATAATATGCAAGGTTGCGGATAATAAAGTTTTTCTTTTAGGTAAAGCGGTACAGTATTTAAAAGGTACAATTCAAGTTTAGTCGTTCTTACTTTATAACAAGGCAATTAAATGGAAAATTTACAGTTGGCTTTTTTCGTTCCTCAACATTTTAGCCAACTAAATTTTGCCCATTAACGAGGGCGTTATGTTTTCAATCAAATTTATCTCAGGATGCATTATATGGACTATAAAAAAGCTAGGTTGGCAAATCTTGTAATTTCTATATTTTTTGCTTTAGTAATGCTTGTTTCTTCATACTTTATCGCAGACAAAGCTCTCTCTGAAAAAGTTATATTTATCATTATAGCTGTTTGGTTAGTTCCATTTTTCTATCTAAGTAAACAAAGCCAGCGCAAATAAAAACATAATAAGAATTTAAAGCGGGGCTGGTAAAAGTTTGCTCGGTTCCGCATCGCTTCACAATTTTAGCAAACTATTATCAGCGCCTTAAATGGGCGTTAGGTTTTTCTAGAGTGCGGAGTTAACATCCATACTTTTATGCAATATACGCACTATTAGAATTTGCTTAACTTTGTTCTCTTTATAGTAAATAACATGGCTAGATTGGGGATGTTTACTATAGCCTTCTCTTATGTATTCACAGTTAAGTCCTAACTCTGGTTCATCAGCTAACAATTGAAATGTATTGTCTAATATCTTTAGATAATGATTTCTCTGTTGTTTTCCCCAAGTTAATTGAGTGTAGCGAGCTATTTTAATTAAATCTGATTTTGCTTTCGCTGATAATAAGAATTTACGCATTAGTGGTTATCGTTATCCAACTCAGTTAGCAAATTTTCATAACTGTAATCAGCAATACCGCTTTGTTCACCTTGGATTAGCATATTGCGTAAATTTAATAACTTGGTTTCTTGATCTTCTAAAGCTCTTAATCCCGCTCTAACAATTTCACTTGCTGAGCCATAACGACCAGTGTTAAGTTGTTGGCTTATAAATTGATCAAAATGATCGCCCAATGTTACGCTTGTGTTTTTAGCCATAATATAAAACCTCGAAAGTACCAATATATAATATATTATGGTATAAAAAACATAACAAGGCAATTAAACGGACAAAAAACAGTTGACCTTTTGCTCATGCCTCGCTAATTTCAACCAACTATATTTTTCCGCTTATTATAGCGTTCTATTACAAGTTCATTCCGTGAGGTTCTATGAAAACAATTGGTCTTTTAGGTGGCATGAGTTGGGAAAGTACTGTTGGTTACTATCAAGCAATCAATAAAGGTATCAAAGAGTCACTTGGTGGTTTACATTCTGCAAAAATTGCTATGTATAGTGTTGATTTCGATCCGATTGAAAAATTACAGCATAGTGGTGATTGGGAAGGTACAGCAAAAATACTTATTGATGGAGCTAAGAATATTCAAGCTGCAGGAGCAGATGTCTTATTGATATGTACAAATACAATGCATAAAGTCGCTCCTCAAATAGAAAAAGCTATCGATATTCCTTTATTGCATATTGCCGATGCTACAGCTGAAGTTCTTGTAGAAAAAGGAATTAAAACTGTAGGTTTACTGGGGACCGCTTTTACAATGGAAGAAGACTTCTATAAAGGGCGTTTAACGGAAGATCATGGCTTAACTGTTTTAACTCCTAATGAAGCAGATAGAAAAATTGTTCATAATGTTATTTATAAAGAGCTTTGCTTAGGTGATTCACTTCCTACTTCTAAAGCTGAATACTTACGAATTATTGAATCATTAGCGGATCAAGGCGCTGAGGCGGTAATTCTTGGTTGTACTGAAATTGGAATGTTGGTTGATCAAAGAGATACTGAAATAATTCTTTTAGATACAACGTATATCCATGCTAAGAAAGCTGTTGAGTGGGCAATATAACAAGTTAATAAAATCGGACGCTCAATGGCTGTCACGGTTTTTGCTAAACATCAAAATCACGCCAACTACGCGCCGTTTATTGAGGCGTTACTTAATAATCATGGAGGATTATGAACATTTCTCGGATTTTACTCATTTCCTTTTACTCCTTATTTCTTTGTTCATGTGCTGTAATGCCAAATTTTACTGAGAAGTTTGATAAAAAATGCCAAGCCGTACAAAAAAAAGTTGAGCTGTCTGTAGAACAGTTAGAAATGTTTGATGGCTTAGAGTGCTCAGATAAAGAGGATTGCAAAACTCAATTCTTGGGGGAAGTAGTTGGATCCGTACTCACTTTTCCTGTGAGTGCAATAATCTCTGGTTCAATTGCTGTAATTGGTAACTCAATTTACTGGGTAAATGAATATGGCGAGTGTCGTGGTTAAATTAAGCTAACTAATCACTCAAACAGGACAAATAACAGTTGGCTGTTTTCGCTGTGCCTCACATTAACAAGGAGTTATATCAATTATGGATAATCAAACTAAAGACGATCTTAAAACTAGTGCTTTATTAGCTACTGGTGCACTTACTCAATTTGCACTTATAAAGTCTATGACTCAATCTAAAACATTGACTACCATGGTTATTATTGGAGCTGTTTTATTCGGTGGTTTGGCTATGTTTTTATTTAAAATGTCTGGTGCATAAGTAACAGCAAAAGTTGCCTTTTATAATCACGAATGGAATGTAATCATACATCAAGGAGGTTTGATGTTTTCTCAGGTATTTATGGCAATTATTGGGCTATTGCTTTTTTATATAGGTGTCATTGAGGGATCTATTATCAACATTATTGTGGCTACTCTGTTAATTCTAATTTCGGCGGGCAGGTTTTATGCCGCAAAATCTGGTTCATCATTTCAAGAAGAGTTTGACAAATGGCGTGCTAAACACAATCAAAAATCAAATGGTAAGTAGCCTCCAGCGCTGCTATAAGCTAATTAATAAGGAGTAAGTGTGGCAATTACAGGTGAATGTTTCTGTGGAGAAGTTAAATACCGTATTGAAGGTAAACTTCATGACGCTAGGTCATGCCATTGTTCTCGTTGTCGCAAAGCATTTAACTCACAAGCATCGGCTTATGCAGTAGTTGAGGCTAAAGAGTTTCATTGGGTATCAGGAGAAAATTTGCTTACATCGTATGTAGGTGAGCATGGTTTCGGTCTCCAATTTTGTAATCAGTGCGGTTCAACTCTCACTGGTGTTTATAAAGGGTTGGTTCACGGCGTTACTCTTGGATGCGTAAATGGAGATCCAGATATCAAACTTGGTCGACATATTTATGTTGGTTCAAAAGCATCTTGGGAAGTCATAGCTGAAGGCATTCCGCAATATGAGGAAGCTCCTCCATAAAATGCATAACCAGCTATTTACCAGGACTAAAAACAGCGGGGTTCTTCGCTGCGCTCAAGTTTACGCACAATTTTTAGCCCGTTAATATGGGCGTTAGAGGACACCCGATTTATGAGACATTTTATTTTTCTTTGCGTAATCTTTTCGAGTATGGCGTTTGCTACTAAAGATGTGCCTAAACCAAAAATCATTCAGCTTGCTGATAATGTTTATCAGCACATTTCATATAAAGAGATTGGATCTCTTGGCATGGTAGGGGCATCTGGGTTAGTTGTTATTGATGGGGTTAATGCACATATTATAGATACCCCTTGGACAATTAGAGATACAAAAAAATTGGTAGCATGGATCGCATCAAAAGATTTAACGCTCAAAAGTGCAGTAGTCACACATTTTCATAAAGATGCTAGCGGTGGACTTTCATTCCTTAACAGCTTAAAAATAGAAACTTATGCGACACCACTAACCAATAAACTACTTGATTCTAAGCAGAGAGAAAAATCTAATAATGAAATACAAAGCAATGAATATGAATTGCTTACAGATAAAATAGAAGTGTTTTATCCTGGTGCTGGTCACTCACATGATAATATTGTCGTTTGGCTTCCAGAAGAAAAAATCCTTTTTGGTGGTTGTTTTGTTAAAAGTATAAATAGTAAGGGCTTAGGTTATACGGGACATGCATCAGTGAAGGACTGGCCTATATCAATTCAAAACGTTATTAATAAGTACCCTAACGTAGATAAGGTTGTACCTGGGCATGGTGAAATCGGTGATATAAGTTTACTTAGGCACACAGCGCAACTAGCTGTAGGCAACAAAGGCCCTTAGTATCAAGGCAATTAAACTGAAAATTGACAGTTGGCTAGCGCTCGTTCCTCACGGATTTTAGCCAACTAGACTGTGCCTAGCGCCTCAGTCCAACGGGGCATGTATTTTTCATGCTTCGATAAGAAATAAGTGCTTAATCGTTAGATAATTAGTGGAATACAATGGTAGGAGTATAAAGTGGATTATATAAATATAAATAAGGAAGCTTGGGATAAGCGAACAAAAATTCATGTTGGTTCAAAGTTTTACGATGTAGAAGCCTTCAAAGACGGAAATTCATCACTTAACCCGATCGAGCTTGAGCAAGTGGGTAATGTTGAAGGGAAAAAGCTTTTACATCTCCAGTGTCATTTTGGACAAGACACCTTGTCCTGGGCTAGGCTAGGTGCATCGGTTACAGGAGTTGATTTATCTACAGAAGCAATTGAACAAGCCAATAAACTCAAATCAACGCTAAGACTAGAAGCAACTTTTGTTGCTAATGATATTTATCAATTTGGTAATGAAAACACAGAAAAATTCGATATTGTATTTACCTCTTACGGTGTTCTTTGCTGGTTACCAGATCTGAACCTTTGGGCAAAAACAATCGCTAGTTCACTGGCAACGGGTGGTGAGTTTCACCTTGTAGAATTCCATACTTTTAATGATTTATTATGCGGTTACTCGTATTTTCCTCGTTCTGAGCCTGATGTTGAAGATGAGGGAACATACACGGAGAACTGTGATGGTACAAAATCAAAAATGGTAACGTGGGCACACTCTTTAAGTGAGGTTATTAATGCGTTAATTAGTGCTGGCTTGAGTATCGAGAACTTTAAAGAGTACCCATACAGTCCGTATAATTGCTTTGAAGGTCTTGAGCATACTGCTGAACATGGCTATCAGATGTTACACAAGGGGCAGCAAGTGCCATTGTTGTATTCAATTAAAGCACGGAAAATCGCCTAAGGCCTTTAAACGGACAAAAAAAATTACTTTTTTCGTGCCTCAACATTTTTTCAAACGATTTTTAGCCACTTAAGCTGGCGTTTTAAGTCAAATCAGGATGGGTGATTAAATTGTCAAATATAGGTCATGTTCAATATTCAAAAGGTGATGTCACAGGCGAACTAAAAGCAGTTTGGCTGCACGAAGACAATGGAAGAGGCACATGTTTAGCTACTGGAAGTACAAATTCTGAATTCGAGGGCAACTACCAAATAAAGTATTTTGATGAAAATAGCATTTTACTGGCTGAGCTTGATTTAGAAATCATCAATAACGGTAGTCGCTATAATTTAACTTGGAGTAAGGGTGGTCTTGTTACTAGTGTTGGTATAGCAATGGAAAACTCTAGTACATTATTTGTAGGTTACTATGATGTGGAGTGATTGATAATAAGCTAATTCATAGGGACAAATAACCGCTTTTATTTATGTTTGATTCGGCTTAATGCGACAGGAGTAATACCAAGATATCGGGCGATGTTATTTTGGGTTATTTGCTGAGAAATATTCGGAAACCCCTTCAATAAATTTTGATACCTTTGTTCAGCACTGAGGCAGAGTAATTCGAATTCTCGTTGTTCTTTTTTCATAGCAAAAGACATTAATAATTCAATAATCGCGTTGGCCAACTCAAGATCGTTAGCAGCCGTTTCTCGTACTTTTTGGTAAGGTAATTTAATTAATCTTGTGTCTTTTAAGCATAACAAACTGAAACTGCATCTCCCTCGGTTTAACGCTTGGGTACTCGCAATATTATCGCCAGGGAACAAGAAAGATTTAATGTATTCTTTACCTTCCACATCGTTGTAATAAGCTTTAAGCACACCTTCTTGTATCACATATAAATATTGGTCTTCGTCGCCTTGCAAAAATACATTGGTATTTTTCTGATAGTTTTGGCTGGTACCAAACTGTTTTATTAAATCATTTAAATTCATTTTTTTAACCTAGGTTAACGATTAGTCGTTTTGGCTTAATTAAGATAGCGGGGAATTAATTTATATAGGTGGGGAAAATGAAATTAATAAATAAAAAAATTCTTATTACCGGCGCAACCTCTGGCATTGGATTAGCACTGGTAGAGAAACTTTACCAAAACAATGATATATATATTATTGCGATAAATGAGCATAAAATCAAGGAGCTACAAAGTAGATTTCCAGATGTTGTTGCTTATCAAGCTGACTTTAGCAATCTTATTGCACTACAAGATGTGGTCAATGTGATAAACCATGAAATACAAAGCCTAGACTTATTAATCAATAATGCTGCGGTGCAATACACGCCAATGTTTACTGATAATGATTTTTTCGTTAAGTCTATTACCGATGAAATAACGACCAACTTCACCAGCATATGTTATTTGTGTTATTTTTTATTACCACTCTTAAATCAACAGCATAGTGCGATTATTCTCAATGTAAATTCGGGTTTAGCCATTGCACCTAAAAGCACATCCGCGATTTATTGTGCGACAAAGGCAGCATTAAATAGCTTTTCACAAAGTCTTCGCTATCAACTTAACAATACTCAAGTGCAAGTGTTACAAGCATTTCTTCCTCTTGTGGATACAGCCATGACTGAAGGTAGAGGTAGCTCAAAAATGTCAGTAGATAAGGTTAGCAAAGCAATCATTAAAGGCATTGAACAAACGATTATTGATCATGATATCGGCAAGGTGAAATTGCTGCGTTTTATTGATCGTCTATTGCCAAGCTTAGCTAAAAAAATCATGAGGGAAAATTAGTATGTGCTTTCGTTTTAGACCTTTATTTAGATCATTTATCGTTATTGGAGTACTTAGTGTGATGTGCAAAACAGTTGTTGCAAAAGATATTGTTATTCATGTTGAAAATGTTAATACAGGGTTACCAGGCAATATTATGGTGATGTTATATGAGATAGACGGCTTTCCAAAAAATCATGCGAAAGCTATCGCTATAAACGTCATACCGGTGACCAATAAAAAAGTCATTGCACGGTTTGCTGCTGTCCCTGCCGAATTTGCTATTAAAATACTTCATGATGAAGATGAAACAGGACAAGTTACAAAGAATTGGACAGGAATAATGCCAGCGGAAGGGTTAGGTTTCTCAAACGGTGCAAGAATAAGGTTTGGTCCGCCCAAATATGAACACGCCAAGCTGAAACTTGAAGGCAGCCATAGCCCAATAACAATCAAGATGATTTACCCATAAGGATATAGATTGTGAGTTCTTTAATTAAATTAATTTTAGTGTTGGCAACATTTTTTGCATCAACCTTTATATTGGTAAAACTAACGGGCATTATAAGCGTTGAGAAAATTGAATTGTGGTTAATCGCGGCGAAAAACATTGATACTTTCATGCTAGCTGCATTGATCATTGTGCTTTTATTTTCTGATCTCTTTATTGCCGTGCCGACATTAACCGTAATGATATTGAGCGGTTATTTTCTTGGCCATATGTATGGGGCAATAACTTCAATTATAGGCGTGATGTTAGCGGGTATTACGGGTTATATGCTGAGTTGTATTTTTGGGGAGAAATTAGAAAGCTTGATTGTTAAAGATCCTCAACAAAGATTAGCATTACGAGAGCAGTTTACTCGGTATGGTTTGTTAATGATCATCTTTTCAAGAGCGATACCTATTCTTCCTGAAATAACGGCGTGTTTGTCGGGGTTGACTAAAATGCCATTTTTGAGGTTTTTGTTTGCATGGACGGTAAGCTCAGTACCTTATGCAATCATAGCAACATACTCTGGCTCAATTAGTAGCATAGAAAATCCTAAACCCGCTATCATTACCGCGGTAGCACTTACCGCTATAATGTGGTCTGCTTGGTTTCTCATTAAACGATTATCGAAGCAAGCAACGAAGCAAGACTTCATTAACAATTAGTTTTTGCTAATTTGTACTTATTTTAATCAACTAATATTTGCCTCTAAGTGAGGCAAATGATTTTAGGAAATAACTGTGGTTACTCCAATAATAATTCTATTAATTTTATCTTCTCCACTGGTTATCGCTTTTGCCTATTCAAGCCTTAGAAAACTCCCCGTTGATATAAACAAATATGCTTGCTGGGGATTGGGTTTAGCATTTATATTCTTCTTTATCGGGCACATGGTAAAAGTAGTTGGCATGACTGAAATGTTACCTGCTTGGGTGCCTTTTAAAGTACCATTAATATACATTACTGGTGTTCTTGAACTATTTGTTGGCGTCGCTTTATTTATACCTAGATTTCAACTTGTAGCGGCAAAACTTGCTATTGTTATTTTTATAGTATTTTTCCCTGCTAATATATATGCTGCAATAAATAGCGTTGGGCTTGGTGGGCATCAATGGGGGCCTGTTTATTTATTAATTCGCACTCCGTTGCAAATAATATTGATTACATGGGCGTATTTATTGTGTATAAAAGGTCATAAAAGTGGCTGAATGTGGACGGAAACACAGCTGGCTACTGCTCGAGCCTTGCTGATTCTAGTCAGCAACTTTAAGCCCGTTATTTGGGGGTTAGGTTCATATCGTAATATGGAGTACAAATGAAAAACTTATCAATTACCATAGCACTTTCGTCAATGTTTTTGTTTTCTTGTGGTGGCTCTGAAGGAGATGCTGCTACTGAAACGCCAAAAAAAGATTTTCTAGTAAATTTACCGAATACTTCTTGGGAAAAAGAATGTTCTCCTTACAATAAATTATCGAGTGACGAGTTTAAAGGCTTATGGAACGTTAAGATTAAGCTAAGCATAGATTCTTCGCTGAAATCCACTTATAGAACAGAATTTTTCCACCCAACTGATACAGAATGCAATTCAATGCTGTTTGATATTCTGGATATCTCGAAATTTGAAATTATAGGTAAAGTGATAAGTGAAGAAAGTATTGAAGCTAACGGTCTAAATGAAACTTTTATTTATAATTCAGATAGTATCGATTTACCACCGAGTTACACTTTAATTTATATTGATAGTGAAAAATTATACTTTGGTCAAAAGTCTGATTCAAATCTTGGAATAACTCCTGAAACAAGACATTCCTCTATATCTCTTGATGATTTTTTCTATCAAATTATAAACTAAAAACCTAATAAGGAATTTAAACGGCTAACTGGATATGGAATTCATCTAGAAAATGGCGTAACTCAATTTCTTTGGTAGACAGGCCAGGCTGAAGGTAAGTAGTAGACCAAGTAACGTTGAGCCGTTCACACAGACATTTCATTGCTAATTTGGTGGTTTTATCTCGAGAATTCTTTCGCTGTGCTCGGTCTACTGACCGGGCACTTTAGGCAAAAAATAAATTCTCATGGTCAATTGACCGGTTTGGCGTGGAGCTTATCAACTTTTTAGCAGTTCTCTTCGTACTATGTCTGCTCCAGCACTCAAGGCATTCAACTTACCTTTTGCCACACCATGAGATAACGGAGCCATGCCACAGTTGGTAGAAGGGTAGAGTTTATCGGCATCTACAAATTTTAATGCTTTGCGTAGCGTGTCGGCCACTTCTTCAGGTGTTTCAATGTCATTGCTTGCGACATCAATAGCGCCAACCATCACTTTTTTACCGCGAATCAGTTCAAGTAAATCCATTGGAACATGGGAGTTGTGACATTCTAAAGAGATAATATCAATGTTAGATTTTTGCAATCTTGGGAAAGCTTCTTCATATTGTCGCCACTCTGAGCCCAGTGTTTTTTTCCAATCTGTATTCGCTTTGATGCCATAGCCATAGCAAATATGCACAGCTGTTTCACATTTTAGTCCTTCAATTGCACGTTCTAACGTAGCAATGCCCCAATCGTTAACTTCATCAAAAAACACATTAAATGCAGGCTCATCGAACTGGATAATATCGACACCAGCCGCTTCTAATTCTTTAGCTTCTTGATTTAGAATAATGGCAAATTCCCAAGCAAGCTTTTCACGACTTTTATAATGGTCATCATAAAGCGTATCTATCATAGTCATAGGGCCGGGCAGGGCCCACTTGATAGGTTGCTTGGTTTGTTGACGTAAAAACTTTGCATCTTCAACAAAAACGGATTTTTGACGACTAACAGGACCTACAACCGTCGGAACACTTGCATCATAACGATCACGAATTTTAACGGTTTTACGTTTCTCAAAATCAACACCGTTGAGATGCTCAATAAAGGTAGTCACAAAATGTTGGCGCGTTTGCTCGCCATCGCTGACAATATCGATATTTGCTTGTTGTTGATCTTGTAATGACAAACGTAAAGCATCGTTTTTGCCGGCAGTTAATTCCTCACCTTGTAATTTCCAAGGTGACCAAAGTGTTTCAGGCTCTGCAAGCCAAGCTGGTTTAGGTAAGCTACCAGCCGTTGAAGTAGGTAATAGTACCTTAAGCGTATTCGTTTTCATGATAAATGATGCCGTATATTTTTAATTAATGTTTAACCTAGTGATTTCAGGTAATTATTGCGCGTAGTTAGCAGACCATTGCTCAAGAACAGTTTGGTATGGTTTAATGAAGTGCTCTTCAGTAAATTTACCCTGCTCATTAGCCAATTGGCTGCGCTCTTCTCGATCATAAACAATTTGAGTTAATGAGTGGTCTTGGTTCTTTAAATTTGGCTGATAGGATTTACCTGCAGCAGCATTCGCATTATAAATCTCAGGACGGTAGATTTTTTGAAAGGTTCCCATTGTACTGATGGTACTTATCAACTCAAGGCTGGTGTAATCATTAAGTAAATCACCAAAGAAATAGAAAGCCAAAGGCGCAACACTATTATGAGGCATAAAATAACGAACTTGTAAGCCCATTTTTTTGAAGTATTGCTCAGTTAAAGACGATTCATTTGGCTGGTATTCTACGCCCAATACAGGATGTTGATTTTCAGTTCTATGGTAGGTTTTTGTATTCGAAACACTGAGACATATAACCGGTGTTTTGTTGAAGTTTTGTTTATAAACATCTGAATTAACAAAATATTGAAAGAGTTGCCCATGCAGTTCGCCAAAGTTATTTGGAATGCTAAATTTGGACTGATCCTTATTATGATCCGGCAGTAATACGCTAAAATCATAATCTCTAACATAAGAGGAGAAATTATTGCCGACTATGCCTTCAATGCGCTTGTTGGTTTGATGATCGACAATATTCGTTTTCAATACTTCAATCGATGGGAAAGCTTGACCACTACCTTCAATATCTATATCAACAGAAATGATGTCAAGTTCGACAGAGTAACGGTCTCCTTTGGGGTTATCCCAATGCGCCAAGGCATTAAAACTATTATCAATCATCTTTAAAGCGTTGCGTAAGTTCGCTTGGCGGTAGCTTCCTCTGGCCAAGTTAGCAAAGTTAGTCGTGATACGCGTATTGTCTGAAGGGTGATAATTTTCATCGAGACAAATGCTTTTAATAGTGAAGGTAAAGTCGTTATTCATTGTGATTCGGTATCCTGTTCCTGGGGTAAAAGCTTGAGATAAAGCTTAAATGTGCATATTGCTTATTCTAGCGTTACAACGTTGATTTTCTAAGTTAGTAGCTTTCGCAGTTTATTCTGGCTGGTGCCTATGACTTTCTTAAGAATCAATTGTAATTTTGTCTAGAATTATTAACTGAGTGCAATTTACGTGGATTGGAAAATAATTAAAAGCGCATTTATTTCACATGCAACATGAGAAATATTCATGGCCTAAGTATTTGAATGTTCAAGCAGTTGTCAGTAATATTAATTCGCTTGATGCAAACATAGCTACGTTTATGTAGCAAATCTTCCCCTTGAATATATTAAGAAGTGAACTGAATGAGTGAATTGCTGTTGTTGATTGTATACTGCGCGTTACTAGGTAGTGGTGTTGGTTTTTTGGCTGGATTGTTAGGTATTGGCGGAGGGTTAGTTATTGTGCCAGTGCTGAGTACTATTTTACTCAATTTTGATGTATTACCACCTGAGCAGGTGGTGATTGTTGCCATTGCCACCTCATTGGCCTCGATATTATTTACCTCAACGTCTTCAGCAATAGCGCATCATAAAAATGGTAATGTTCCTTGGGAGCTAGCCCCTTGGATAATGACAGGAGTTGCCCTTGGAGCGCTAATAAGTGGTTTTATGGCTGCATTATTACCAGAGCAAGTTGTTCGTATAGTGTTTTGTGTGACTGTGGTACTCATTGCATTAAAGATGTTTTACAGCAGCACCCAAAGTGACTCTTCTACAGCACGTGAATTGCCCAATAAAGGTCTGTTAACCTTTTTCACGACCATAACTGGCGGCCTATCTGCCATGATAGGTATCGGTGGTGGTGCACTGTTAGTACCCTTGTTAACTTTTTTCTCACTTGATATGAAAAAAGCGATAGGGTGTGCCTCTGCTTGCGGTATTGTCATCGCATTATTTGGCTCGATAGGTTATATCAGCTCAGGTAGTACGCATTTTTCCTTAGAAGATGGATTTGCTGGCTTTGTCTATTTACCTGCTTTATTAGGTATTGTTTGCACTTCTTGGTTTACCGCACCGTTGGGGGCCAAAGCGACACAAGCCTTGCCCGTTGCTTTGATAAAAAAAATCTTCGCGGCGTTATTGTTAGTTATGGCTGCAAATATGATTATTACTTAAAGGGGGGATGGGGTTTCTACAAATAGGCGCCATTATTTTCAAGTGAACCTCTAAATATCTGATAGTACGGTTTAATGCGCCTCTCGACTATAGGGTGGTGATTCAAGCTGGGAGATATTACATTAATGAAGCTAAATCAATGAGGTTTCCTTAAGTCATTAGTTGTTAGTTCATAGTGATTGAAAAATGACTCTAAGGTTGCCCATTTAGCTCAAGAAGATAAAATTGTAGGCGTGAACTTAATAGGCTAATGTTCACAATGCGCGCGGTATAGTCTTTTTAGTATGAACAAGACCATATTTCATTATTTCTCTAAACGCTTATTTTTCAACAGAGTCGACATTACAGATTAGGTTAATTCATAGATAAACTTACATACAATGTTTCGAAATAATGTCATTAATAAGTTGTGAGATACTTTCATGTAATTCATTCTTCAGTATGATGTAATCGGACCCCAAAGACTTTGCACAATATAAAATTGTCTCGGTACTGTTATCATTAAACGTACTACCTGACATTGTGAGTGTTGGCGTATTACCTTGAGACTTAATATATTCAATAAGCTGAAGACCATCAAAATAAGGCATTTCGATATCAGTAATTACTAGGTCAGGTTTCACCTTTAAGAATTGCTCTTTAGCTACCCTTGCATCTGAAAACGGTAAGATTTTAGTTTCAAAAATCACTTCAAGATCAATGAGTTTAGAAACTAAATTTATGATTGCTGGAGAATCATCTACAAGCATTATTTTAATCATATCGCATATCCTTATGTACAAAAATAACACTCAACACCACTAAATAATTGATAATTCTGGGGATTATAAGTCACGTGTCTTTGGTCGAGTATAAACAAAGAAAAAATCACCTGTCATAACATTTCAAGCCTTTATCTCTGTGTAACTTTAGAGAGTATAAATAAAGCAAAAAACACCGATTATAACATTTCAAGTCTTTATCTCTGTATAACTTTAGTAGAGTATAAATAAAATACAAACCATCGCGCATAACATTTCAAGTTTTTATAACTGCTTTGTCGGAGAAGTGTTGATAGATAAATAAGCGATAACGTCTGGTTTGACGATTGCACGTTGAGCTATATACTGTCAAAGCAGCTACCATTCATTTTATAACTTAGTTTTTAGCAGGGTTATTCTTTGGTGTATCCATGGTGTATCTATGTGGTATATTAATGAGTATATCTATAAAAAAGAATTGCTTAAGTCCATTAACAAATAAGGAAATCAAGCAGTATTGTGAACCGTATGCTCATTTCTGCTTCGCTTTACATTTTAGAAAAAAATTAGTTAGCCTGTTAGTTGGGCATTAGCAACACTTATAAATTTGAGTTAGCTTTAGTTTAACCATTACTCAAATTTTCATGATCCATTAAGGAAGTATTATGAATAATGATATAAAAGGGATGTGCCTTTTCTTAGGTTTAATAGGCGTAGGATATGTAGTATTGCTGATACTATTTGCCTTATTCACAGGCGCTAAAATTATAAAGAGCATTATGTTTATCTCTGTCTTTTCAACTGGCCTAGTAAGTTTAGGCTTAAATTCCCAAGTAAAAAATAGGCTATTTAGTTTGGCTAAGTCCAAAATGTCAAAATAGTTACTGCTCGGTTTTGTTCGTGCCACATTTTAGCAAAAAATTATTAGCTCCTCATTGGGGCATTAGTTTACCCAAGGAAGTCTAATGCATCGCATTCTAGTGTTAACCTTATCCATTCTTTTTTCTTGTGCCGTAACAGCGGATACGGATATTGAGAATCAACATGTAAAAAGAGCAGTGCTCGATTATATAGAGGCACAACATAACGTTGAGCCGGACTTAATGAAAAGGGGCTTAGATAAAAAATTAGCTAAAAGAACTTATTGGAAATCTAAAGATGGCTCAGAGATTATAATGGAGACCGATTTTGAAACTATGGTTTGGGTGGCTGAAAACTACAACAAAGACGGTAATAAATTTCCGTCATCTCCCAAAGTTAATATCAACATACTCGATATTGATAATCGAGTTGCATCGGTAAAATTAACAGCGGATGATTGGATTGATTACATGCACTTATATAAAAATGAAAATAATGAGTGGAAAATAATCAACGTTTTGTGGCAATACCATGATACGACAAAACATTCGAGTAAACCCTAAGCTAACAAGCTACAAAAGCAGGTCGAATAAAAGTTGGTTTTTGCTCCTTCGTCGCTTATTCTAGCCCGTTATATTATTGGCTGTTAACTGGGCGTTATGCGTTCAAGGAGTATATTCATATGCCTCACGTAGAAATTAAGTATTCAGATAACTTGGATATAGACTCAAAAGAGGTTTTTGATGTTATTGAATATATCATTAATAAAAAAGATTCTAGTGCCGGTGAATGTAAATCAAGAGCTTATGCTTGTTCTGAATATAAATACACTCACATTCTCGTGACAATATCGTTATTAACTAAGCCTCACCGAGATAAAGAATTCACATTAAAATTAAGTAGTGAGCTAGAAAGAGCAATAAAGCTTCATCTTAAACAAAGCGTGTATTTTTCGTTAAACATAGAATACAGCTCAGCTTATTACACAACAAATATTCATCGCATCGATGGAGATACACTGGATGATATTAATAGCTAATAGGCATGTAAAACGTATACAAGCCAATTAAACAAGGCTTTTAACTGTTATCTGGCTTCCGCCTCATTTTTGAAACAACTATTTTATGCCTCTAAAGAGGCGTTAACTACTAAGGAAAAATTATGCACTCTAGAAAATCTCGTAGATTAAGAAAAAAGCTTTATTTAGACGAATTTGCAGTAATGGGGGCTGAATTAAAATGTAACTTAACTTGTAAGGATGAGTCTGAATTAACAATAATAATGGATGATTTTTTTGTTTATGTTAATAGCCTAAACTTGTGTATTGGCGGAGGAGGGGATCTTACTTGCTTTGAAGGATTTATTTCTTCTCATGAACGCTATGGCTCAGTCACTGAATCGGACATATCAAACATCTCTAATTGGCTTAAAGACCAAAAGATCGTTTCAGATTTTACTATGGGTGAACTTGTCGACATTAACTCTGGCGAATAACGCGTAATAAAGCGGGACTAAAAACAGTTTGCTGCTTTGTTGTTCAATAAAATGGCAAACATTTTAGTCCCTAATCAGGCGTTAGCTTTTCGGAGGTTTGATGGACAGTCCATTAATATCAGTTGCAAGTTTGTATGATCGACTAAGTGAAGGCAATCTTATAATTATCGATGTTAGTATGAAGTCTGTTGTTGGCAGAGAGCCGATACTTTATGACTCATTATTGGTCATCCCAAATAGTCGCTATATAGATCTATCTAAGGATTTAGTAGATCATACTAGCTCTCAAGTACATACGTTTCCTGCACAAGAACAGGTTGAAAAGGTAATTAATAACCTTAAGATCACACTGGCTACAACGGTAGTTTTATATGACAATCAGGGGATTTATTCTTCACCAAGAGCGTGGTGGATCCTTAAGTCATTTGGGTTAGCCAGGGTATATATACTCGACGGTGGACTACCTGAATGGATAAAGCACAACTATCCAGTCTCATCAGAATATGTGACTCATCCCCTATGTCAGCATAGAGTAGAATTAAGTAGCTCGTTAGTTTTTAAGTAAGCGTATGGGGAAAGGCGTCTAGCCTTGCTTGATGTTCCAAGGCAGCAAGTACTCTAGGCTCTCTGGCTTTTTA
>CAJXYE010000081.1 GCA_913063325.1 uncultured Colwellia sp.
GCATCTTCAGAAAGAGTATTATCATCCGCATTAACAGCCATCTTTCATGTTAATCGGGTATGTCAAAGTCCAATAAATACAAACTTAATCATTGAGAAAGATATTGTACGTTGGCAATTTTCTCTTAAAACTAAAGAGCCAACCCTATCTTTATTTGCCCTTACGATGCTAACTTGCATTGCAAATAAAACATTAAGTATGTTATTGGAAAAAGATGTTCCTTTGCTTTATGCCTCTTTTGTAGGCAGTGCACCAATTAATGTTTGTGATTATCAATTTTTATATTCTTGTCCTGTCAAGTTCAATCAAGATTATAACGAACTGGTTTTTGATAAGGCTTGGTTAACAAAGCCCGTTTTATGTAAATTTAAAGAAGTTAAAGCACATTTAAAAGTACCTTTATCCATTACTAACTATACATTTAATTCATTAGGACTCATAAATAAAATCAAAGGTATTATTGCTTTATCTCCACAAAGTCAGTTTCCTACTCAAAATGAACTGGCTTCACAACTTGGTATGTCAGTAAGAACCATGCAACGAAAACTAGAATCAGAAAATTCTAATTACATGGCTATTAAAGATGAATTTCGACATAAAAAAGCTGTTTTTTATTTAGATCATACCGATAAAAACCTTGAATATATTACTGAGCGTTGTGGTTTTAGTGAAGTTGCTTCATTCACCCGCGCTTTTATACGTTGGCAGGGTTGTACCCCTTCTAAATACCAGTCAAAAATAAACAAGTAAAGAAGAGGTAATCAATTTTTCAGTTTGATTGAATGCACTTTTTCTTTGAACTCAAGAGATTAGAAAGAATAGTGTGCAAATTTTTCTCTTAATTTTAACTTATGCATTTTTCCTGTTGCCGTCATAGGAATATGTTCAACATACTCAATAGCATCAGGCATCCACCACTTAGCTACTTTTCCGGTTAAAAAGGTGACTATGTCTTCGTGTGATAATGGCTTACCACGGTGATTTTCTATAATTAATAAAGGGCGTTCATCCCATTTAGGATGGTCGACACCAATGACAGCGGCTAGAGATACCTCAGGGTGAGACATCATAGCATTTTCAATATCAACAGAAGAGATCCACTCTCCTCCTGATTTAATAACATCTTTACTTCTATCCGTTATTTTCATATAGCCATATTGATCAATGACTGATATATCGCCGGTATCAAACCAGCCATTTTTATTCTCTACGTCAGGTCTGTTAAAATATTTTTCGACTACCCAAGGTCCTCTTACTAAGAGATTCCCTGATTCTTTACCATCCCACGGAACGTCTTGACCATCATCGTTGACCAATTTAAGCTCGATGCCATATACAGGCACCCCTTGCTTTAATTTTTGCTCAAACTGAACCTCATCATCCAATACTTGCATTTCTTTAGCTTGGATATGATTAATTGTACCTAAAGGGCTCATTTCAGTCATGCCCCAAGCATGGATAATGGCCATGTCTTGTTCATCTTGAAAATAACGATATAAATGAGGAGGCATAGCAGTACCTCCAACCACTAGCTTCTTAAGGCCTGCTAATGAAATACCATTTTCTTGAAGATATTGAGCTAATAAATTCCAAACAGTTGGCACGCCTGCGGCTAATGTAACGTTCTCGTCTTGAATAAGACGACTTAATACCGCTGGGTCAGCAACTTGTGAACCCGCCAACACCAATTTACAGCCGGCCATAGCAGCCATGTATGGTATTCCCCAAGCATTAACATGGAACATTGGCACAACGGGTAAGATACAATCATTTTTACCAATTGAAAATGCATCTGGCGCAATAGCTGCCATGGTATGTAACACTAAAGAACGATGGCTATATTGCACTCCCTTAGGATTACCTGTAGTTCCTGATGTGTAACAAAGTTGGCAAGGATCGTTTTCATTAAGTTCAGGCCAATCATGCTCTTTAGAACAAATACTGATATCATCTTCATAGGTAGACCATTTGTCTCCTAAATGCGCTACTACTGAAACATCAGACGTCAAAACAATAAACTGTTTAACACTGGTTAGTTCAATTTCAACGGCTTTGATTAAATCTATAAACATAACGTCAAGAAAAATTATCTTATCGCTAGCATCATTGACAATAAAATTAACTTGATCAGGATGTAACCTTGGGTTGATAGTATGACAAACAGCACCTGAACAGCCTATGCCATAATATAATTCCATGTGTCTAAAATCATTCCATGCTAAGGTCGCAATGCGATCACCTTTTTCAATATTATGAGATTTTAACAAGTTAGCAACTTGGGCTGAACGCTCAAAGATATCACTTAAAGTACAACGGTGTTGTTCATGATCACTGGTTATAGATACCACTTCTTTATTTGGGTTTATTTGTTTACCGTGCTGCATAATCGACGTTAACGTCAATTGATAATTCATCATACTGCCAATCATAAATTGTCCTCAAATTAAAATAAAATAAACTCAGGCGACACGACCGATTATAAAAACCGCTTTGGTTGAGCTGAATATAACTTTTTATTAGCTTAAGACTATGCCTGAAATACTCTGATATAAAACCTAACAATAGTTAGGTTTTAATAATAATGATGAGCTTCACTTCCTCATAGCGGAACTTAAGTTCGTCAAACACCAAACAAAAAACCAACGTTAGCTCATAAAATTTATAATTGCGTCAGATACTTCATTTGTCTTTTCTTTATGGGGAAAATGTCCACAATTGTGAATGATTAATTTAGTTGACCAGCCTAAAACATTTCTGACAATAAACTCTGGAAACTCGATTGAGCCATATTCATCATTATCGCCATGAATAACCAAAACATCGCATAGAACATTATTTAAACAATATTTTAAATTCCATCTTAAAAAGTTGGGTGCTAACCAAGTATCAACCCATGCACCTAATACCCACTTAGCTTTATTACCGTGCCATTTTTCAAGTCGTTCAATTTGTCCAGGTTTTTCGAACATTTCCTTAGCTGTCTGAATCCCTTGCAAGGTAATGTCTTCTACAAAGGCTTGGGCTGATATAGAGATCACTCCGGTACAGTCTTTATCATTAGCGGCAACATTAAGTGACATACAGCCTCCAACACTATGGCCAAGAAGAATATACTTACCTATAGATAAATATTTTTTTATTTCAGGAAAAAATATTGAAGCTTCTTCTTTTATGAAATCAGCCGTAGGTGGTTCAATACGAATATCGGATTGACCAAACCCTAATCGATCATAAGCAATGATGCGCCTAGATAGTGTGGTAGCCAACATTTCAGGAAAGTCTTTCCAAAGTTTCACACAACCTAATGAGTCATGCAGCATAATAATGGGAATGTTTGATGATAGTTCATTTGGCAGCCATTCTTTAATGTATAAACCACCGTAAGGTGTGTCAGCTATTGACTCTACTAGTGTTACAGACTCCATTATTTCTCTCTTAACGGTTAAAAGTAATCATTTAATGCGATCCCTAAACCAAATCGCTCTTGTGAATGGTTATAATCAATTAAGCTTTCACCATATCCGTTAAAATATTGGAAATACCCTCTTAACTTACCACTTAATGGGAATGTTATGCCTAACTCAACAGCACCGTTGTGCGTTGCAAAGTTCTCTCGACCTTTAGCTGAAAACTCATACCCCATCCATTTGTACACCATCATCAATTCAAAATGCCCCATATAGTCACTAATATCAGGGTTGTCATTTCCAGCTTCTTCAGCCGTTGTTAGTTTATCCCCCTCTGGAATTTTCCACCAAGGTCGAAATGACAAAGCATAGTTTCCTTTTGCAAATATAAAGTTTGCATATATTCGATTCCAACTACGAGATAATAGCTGTGATTGACCGTTAGATTGATGTTCAATCCCCACAAAAACTCCGGTTTTCCCACCCCCTATTTCTAAACCTAATGGGGTGAAATAAAAAATTTCCGGATTATAATTTGTCTCTCTAAAAGGTCGAGATAACTCCTGATTATACATTTGCCACCAAGATTGAAGCGTAAAACCAAAGGCAATTCCATCGCCTTCGTTAAACAAGCTTTCGGTTAGTAATGGCACTTTGAAGCTTATTTGTAATTTAGCTTCCATATCATCTAAATTCTGAGACCAATTACTAACATTATTATATGCAACCTGATTAATATTATCGGTATATGTGACCGGCAGTATGTAATTCTTATTATGCGGCGTAAGAACAAAGGGATGATAGGCAATTCGTCGCTCTTCATTAAATCGTTTTTCTACCGCTGGTTGACCGATTTTTTGAACAACGACTTCATTACAAATACTATTTAACTCACTCAAGGGCATTCGTTGGTTTTCTGACTGAGCTTTTTCGATAAGGCAATCATCGACACTTTCATTTGATGCAATAGCAAACGAAGCTAATAGATTTAAAATAATAAAGCTCGCCTTAATAACCCTGTTATGATGATTTAACATTACACTGTAAACTCTTCAGCAACACTAGACAGTCTCTGTGATATATTTACCAAGGCTCTATTTGATTGTAGTACATCATTTGCACCAACCTCCGCCTGTCCAGCAATACTATTAATAACTTCAGCATTGCTTGCAATTTCACTTGTAACGACATTCTGTTCTTCAGTAGCACTAGAAATTTGTTCATTCATCATGGTAATAGTTGATACAGCTAAAACGATATCACCGATAAGATCTCCTGCTTGCTGAGCTTTATCTACACTTATTAAAACTTGCTCCTGACTATGAGCCATAATTTCAACAGCGGCTTGGGTGCTACTCGTAAGTTCTTTAATCATTTTCTGAATTTCAACTGTAGAAGCCTCCGTTTGCTCTGCTAATAATCTAACTTGATCTGCCACCACAGAAAATCCTCTTCCAAATTCACCCGCATGCGCCGCTTCAATAGCAGCATTTAGAGCAAGTAAGTTTGTTTGCGTAGTAATATCTTTAATAATTTTAATTACAGAGCTTATTTTGTTACTGCCAGTCTCAACTCGTTGAATAGCATCGACAGATGTTTCTACTTCAGCAGCTAACGCATTAATCGACTCAACAGCTTCTACTACAACCTTTTTTCCTTTTTCAGCTGCTTCAAAACCTTCAGTAGAAGAAAGCGAGGCATTAGAAGCTGATATTGCTACTTCATTTACTGCAATGCTCATTTCTTTAATGGAAGATGAAAGTAATTCAGTTTCAATTTTTTGGTTTTTTACTCCGTTCAATACTTGTCCTGTTAATAATCCAGATGAGTTTGTCTCATGATTCAATTCCATTACAATTGAATTAATATCAGTAATCATTTTTCGTAAATCTCTAACCATATTGCCCATGGCGAGCTGCATACGTCCAACTTCTCCACCTGCACTTTGATTGATATTAACGGTAAGATTGCCATCAGAAATTTGTTCAATAACATTCACTGCTTCTTCTAATGGAGGAATTATTGTTTGTCGTATATTGACTATTAAAAGTATTAAGCCTCCAATACAAATAACAATCGAAATGGTAACTAACTTATTGATAGTATGTGCCAGCTCTTTCATTCCTTCAGAAAAACTTGAAGCAAGTTTTAAAGATATAGCCATAACCGATTCCATAGCTTGCTTTTCACTGCTATTGAAAGATTGTTCTTCCTTTAATTCTAAAAGAAACATCCCTTTCTTTAAATTAGTCTCACTCTCACCTACTAAATCAATTATCCCGCCCTGACCCATAAGCTTAAACATAAACGTTTCAAGACCATAAAGCACATCATCGACACTAAGAGTTACCTGATATGCAGATTTAAGGTGTCCCATAATTATATATTTATTTATTTCATCTTTTGACAACTCAATATTCGAAATATTGATTGATTGATTATGTTGATACTCTAAATAAGAAAGATCATTGATCTTACCCATTAAGCGAATACCATATAATGTGACAAATAGTGCTAAAACCCCTACTACTATCATCATATTAAACTGTGACTTTAACGTTAACTCTTTTAGATTCATTTTACGTATTCCTCAAAATACATTTTTACCAGTCTATTCAATAAAACCCAATATATTGCCTTTATCAAATCGAATATCAGACAAGATTTCAGCTCTAAGAAAGACATTGTAGGTTTTATTCATTTATTACTTAACAGCTTATTAAACTGAGATTTTTTACTGTCTAGAAAACTTATTTATTCCGCTACCAAAACAAAAAATTTCGATTCTTTTGTTTTATATTTCTCCTTAATTTAAAGCTAACACCAATAGGTGGTATTGTTGCTCGATTACTCTCAATTAAAAATCAATGTTATTAGCAGATTATACTCTTTACTTAATATTGAACGCTTTCGTTCAATATTTCTTCTATCTCATGTTGTACCCTTTTTACACTTGCACGACCTTCTTCAATGGCTATTTCCGCTTTATCAAATTCCAACAAGCCTAATTGCGATAACTTTGGCGAAATAATAATTTCGGGTACATCCCCGGCCATCCTGCTACGAGTAATTCGATCTTGCATGATGTTAATTGAGCTAGCCATAACTTCAAAAACACCAGGGGTTTTATCATTTTGAGAAAAAAACCTAGAAATCAGTACATTTTTATGCCTTTCAATTCCCACTTTTAAAGGTGTTGATAATCGTCCAAAAAAACTGACACCCTCATCTTTATTTAATTCTGGTGTAGTAGAGTTACTATCAGCTGTGTTAACTTTATTTTTCATCAGATCACCATTCAAATTGACAGCTATTACCACATCTGCCCCCATAGCTCGACAAAGTGATACTGGAACAGGGTTTATCAAGCCACCATCAATAAGCCACTTGTTATGGTGCTTAGTAGGGGCTATCAATCCGGGTAGTGCAACTGAAGCTCTTACACTATCTAATAACAACCCATCTCTTAGCCATACCTCTCTACCTGTATTTAAATCTGTAGCAACGGCGCCAAATGATTTTGAAAGAGAGCTTATATCAGGATCTCCAGATTTATCCCTTATGAACTTAAATAACTTATCCCCTTGAATCACTCCTCCTTTTGTTAATGACAAATCAAAAAGTCCAATAATATCTTTCAAAGTGAGTGATTTACTCCATTCATCTAAAGCATTAAGTTGGTCATTTGCATAAGCAGCGCCGACAAAAGCACCAATAGAACACCCCGCAACAATATCAGGCTCTATTCCCATATCTTTTAGTGCATGTAAAACACCTATATGTGCCCAGCCTCTTGCCGAGCCACTTCCTAGAGCTATACCTATTTTTAAACTTTGATGCTTTTGTCTATTCATTAACTTATTACCCCCCTAAACCCGACGTAAAAAAGAGTACAACAATACCGGCACAACGATTAACGTCAGTATTGTTGAGGCAATCGTGCCAAAGATAAGCGAAATGGCTAAACCACCAAAAACAGGATCACTTAACATTACCGCAGAGCCAAGTATGATGGCTAACCCTGTAAGCAAAATAGGCTTTAACCTAACGGCACCGGCTTCGCTTACCGCTTCATGCAACGGCATACCAAGCTTCATATAATCAAGTACAAAATCGATAATAAGTAAGGAATTACGCACAACAACACCTGATAATGCAATAAGACCTATCATAGAAGGGGCACTAAAAGGTTGATCCATTAACCAATGACCTGGGAATACCCCCACTAAACCTAAAGGTATTGCTGACATAGCTATCAAAGGAATAATAAATGAACGGTAGTAACCGACCAGTAATAAATAAATAAAAACGAGTGCGAGACCTAAAGCCAAGAACATATCCCTAAAGGTATCTAGTGTTAATCTAATTTCACCGTCCCATAATAATTGATAGCCATCTATGGTGTCTGGCACGACAGGCACAAGTTGTAAATTTCCCGTATGAAGTTCAGCATGATCTATTACCATGTTGTCTAGACGATTATCTAAATCAACTACGGCATATACTGGCGCAGTTTCTTTTAATTCGGCTCCGACATAAGTGACACGCTCGTAATCTTTATGAAGTATCGGTCTATCTTGCCATGACTCGATAACATAGGTTAATTCTGATAGAGGTATTTTGATGTTGGCTTTATTGGTGACAAATACACGAGATAATAGTTCAGGATCAATTTGGTGCTTTCGTGGAATATGTAAACGAATAGGCACAATGTGCTTTTCATTGCTAAGGTGTAATCGACCAAGGTTTTCACCATTAACAAGGCGACGTATTGCTTGAGCGACTTCAACTGCCGATACACCTGAAAGTGCGGCTTTTTCTTTATCAACAACCAGCCGATATTGGCGAATATCTTCAACCTCAGAGTCTTTTACTTCAATCACATCAAAGGTATTTTTAAATTCAGCAACAACTTTAGCTGATATTTTTCGCATTACATTAAGATCTTGTCCATATATTTCAGCGAGCAAAGTTGCACGAACAGGTGGCCCAGGTGGATCTTCAACAAGTTGAATAACACTCCCTGGATAACTATTTTGAATGACTAAAATATCAGGGCGAAGTGATTTAACCAATAAAATAGAACTGATATCACGCGATTTTTTATCAATAAGGTTAACTCTAATTTCAGCAACATGAGGTCCTGATTTATTGCTATTTCCTCTTAGTAAACCATTAAAGTCAATAATGCCTGACTGGCCAATCCAAGTTTGATAATTGGTAACATAATGGTTTTTACGCAGTAGATGGCCTATTTCACGCGTCACCTGATCAGTCACTTCAACAGGACTATACTCGGGCATATCAATAGTGATATTAAAGGTGTTTTTATTATCTTTAGGTAATAAAGAAAGTGCTACACCACCAGAAGATAATGAACCAGACACACCATCTGATCGAATAAATTGCCAAGCAGGTTGCAAAACAGATAAACCAATAGTACATAAAATCAACAATATACTAATATACCTTACTTTTCTTTTATTCAGTAAAGGGGTAATTATCCAATGATAGAATTTATGTAAATTATCGGTTTTGTCATGATCTTCAAGATCATGCCCTTCGTGTGGTTTTAACCAGCGATTAGCAGCCCAAGGCGTTACGATATAGGCAACAACAAGCGAAGAAATCATTGCAACAGGTACATTAAAGGCAATGGGGTAGAAAAACTCCCCAATCATACCAGTTACTAATAATAAGGATAAAAAAACCAACATAATGGCAAAAGTAGCAAGGTTGGTAGGGTTACCTATTTCATTAGTCGCTAATACGGTAACCTCACTCTTGTCTTTGCCCGCTAAATTTTTATATCGACGATGAATATTTTCAATAACAACAATCGCCGAATCAACTAATAAACCAAGTGATAAAATTAAACCAAATAAGCTAATTCTATTAATGGTTAATCCCGCTAAAAATGAAATCCCCAGTGTTAAGCCTAAAATTAAGGGGACTGTTATACCAACAATTAACGCTTCTTTTATACCCAAAAAGAAAATACACACAATAAAAACAGAAAAAACAGCGATAGCGAGATGTTCGATTAAGTTATTAACTGATGTATTGGCTATTTCACCATCATTTCGGGTAATAACCACATGAACACCTTTTGGAATCATGCTTATCTTAAGACGTTCAACTCGGTCAATAATGTCTTTTGCCACAAAAACAGCATTAGTGCCCTGTTTTTTTGCTACAGAAATAGTTACTGCTGGCATTTCAATATCAGTGTTTTGATTAAAACGAGGATCCGCATGACCAAATGCAAAGCGAGAAAGCGTTTCACGCTCTTGGTTTGGCGCAACAATGATGTTAGCAACATCGTTTAAATAAATAGGCTTATGGTTAAATACACCGACAATAAGCTGACTAACATCATCTTTAGATGATAAAAAGGCATCTAGGTGGATTCGGCTATTTTGACCGTTTCTCACTTGTGAGTTCATTGGTACTGATATATTAGCCAGTTGTAAGCTTTGAGTAATTTGGTTTAACGTCAAATCGAAGGCTAATAACCGCTCTGGATCAAGCTCTACTCTAACTTCTAAATCTCTTCCGCCCTTAACCGCAGTGACAGAAACTTCTTCTAAAGAATGTAAACGCTCTACCATGCGATCAACCAAACGTTTTAACGCGTAATCATTATATTTATCAGAAGATAAGGTAATAGTAATTATAGGGACATCATCAACATCAACGCTCTTTATTAATGGTGTTGAAGCCTCTAATGGCAGCAGATATCTTTTACCTAAAACACGATCATAAAGCTTTACTAAAGACTCTTCTGGGTTTTCACCCACGTCGAACTGAACATTAATAACCGCTAGGGAGTTAAATGCTGCCGCATAAGTATGATCAACACCCTTTATTTCTCTAACAATTCCTTCTAACGGATTGACAATTAATTGTTCTACTTCTTCGGCTGTAGCGCCTGGTAATGCCACAAAAATTTCAGCGCCAGGTACAACAATTTGAGGATTCTCTTCTCTTGGTGTTAACGTTATTGCCATTAGACCTAATAATAGGCATGTCATCATCACCAATATTGTTAACTTTGACTCAATAAAAATATTAGCTAATTTTCCTGCGGGGTTTAGGTTTAATTCACTCATTGACGGCCTCCAATAAGTCTGTATATTTAACAGCGTCTCCTTCACGAATTTGGCTATTACCTTGCACGATTATTTTCTCATTAATCGATAAACCAGATCTAACTTCAACTCCCTTTAAAGTTTCAGTGCCTAGGTTTAACCATCTGAAGTACGCTTTTTTCTGAGCATTAACCACAAAAACACCGAGCAACCCTCCCCGTTCAACTAATGCTGAAGAAGGAATAACTACCGCTGGCTTTTCACCTAATATAAAGTTAACTCGACCAAACATTCCAGATAAAAGTCCGTCATCGTTTGGCAACGAAATTTTGACTTTATAACGGCGAGTAGTGGCATCTCCAGCAGGAACAACTCGAGCAACAATACCATTCATTTCTTTATCTAGCGCATCAATAAAAACAGCAACATTCAATCCTTGTTCGATGTTACTTATCTGACTTTCAGCAACATAAGTATCAAAGAAAAGTCCTTGGCTTGATTCAATAGTCAGTATCGGTTTACCTAACGTAGCAAGATCGCCTTTTCTAAGATGCCTATCTACGACAATACCATCTATTTCACTTGATATTTGTATATATTGACGCTGTGATATAGCAATATGCAACGCTGTTTTAGCTGTATTTAAAGCATCATTGGATCTATCACGAAATAATTGTGTTTTACGCATAAGGTTTTCTGAAACGCTACCATTCTTAAAAAGTTTCTGATACCTTTCAACATCAATGTCGGCGTCATAAACCGACAATTCAGCGGTATTTACTGATGCTTTAGCTTGTAAAATAGCCCCTTCGACGTCTGCCTCATCAAGTGCTATTAATACTTGCCCTTTAAAAACTTTATCCCCTTCTAAAGCTAAAATGTTTTTAATATAACCTGTAGCTCTCGATGAGACATCAATTCGCTGATCTGAGACTACTGTACCAACAGCTTTATAATTTATGGCAAGTGTCGTTGTCTGAATAGACAATAAATTAACGTTCCAAACGTTTTGAATTACCACATTTTCAGGCTCAGGCTTAGATTCTTGACAGCCAGTTAAAACAACTAGCGCGATACAAGTAAAAATAGTGCTTTTAAACATTGAAGTTCTCCTTCTCTGGCTCAATAACATTTATGCCACTTTGATTGATAATGAGGTCAAACATCATATTACTGAAAACCTCAGGGGAATTTGAAAGAGATGAGACACCAGGTAAATACTTCATTACAGCTTGAGAGTCGAAGAAAAATATATTTACCCCTATAAGCATAAAAGCTTGTAAAGATGCAGTGATATTATGACTTCCTTTTTCTATTTCATGGCCATCAAAAACAAGTGTGGCAACTTTTGTGAAGGTATTAGTAAAAATATCCTTTGCTAGCAATTTACCTTCAATTTGATTGTTATCCATTAATTCTCTTTTAATCAAATTGGTCGAATTAGGTTGTTCGATCATACTTTTTAAGTGAAGAGCAATATATTCTTTTAACCTTTGCTTAGGTTCAGGAGAAGGCTGTAGCTCTAAAGGCTCTAAAACATTGAACACACGGTCACAAGCTAAATTAAGCGTCTCTTGATAGAGATGTTCTTTAGACTTAAAGTGATGATAAATATTTGCTTTGCTTCCCCCTGTTTTTTTGGCTATTTCACTAATAGACGTAGCTTTAAAGCCTTTTTTAGAAAAAAGCGACTCTGCAACACTAAGGATAACCAGCGCACCTTTAGAGAATTTTTGACTATTTATTACAGGAGAACTTAGGGTTTTATCTTTCATTAGACGACACTTACTGACCGAACGTTCAGTAAGTGTAACATAGGAATATTATTTAAAAATAATAAATTTTATAAAGCAGCCAATTGCAATGCAATTAATTGAGCCTAGAAGCTGATTTTACAAATAATATCAGCCTACAAATTTTATTATAATAATAAAACATATGAACATTGCCAATTTTCTTAAAGACTCCGGAACTACCTATTATGATTTCCCTGATCTGGTTTAATGGCACAAGACACTTTGATAAAGGATAATACCAAGTTAATCGAAGTGTTTAAGCTTGTCATGCAGTGTTGCAATCGCTGAATACAATCATACACTTGCTCAATACCACTATCGGTCACTAGGAGAGATTCTGGAGTTTGGTTACCAAGCGCTAAAATGGATGTTCGAAGCCAGGATTCAGATTTCTCCCTCGAACCGAAAAAGCTATTTCGCAGGATCAATAATTCTGTTTTTGTTATTGCCATTTTTCTGATTCTCCTACTTACTGAGTAAATTACTCATAATACTAGTACCACCTCAATTTAACGGCAATAAATCGTCAAAATAAAGTAAGCGTGCAATTCAGCAGTGCTCTTACTTATAAATCGATATTTCATAAGTAATCTTTCCAGATAATACGGCTAGGAAGGTTAAACAGCACAGTTATGCTTCTCGTTTAACGTTTTGTCGTTAGTAGAGGAGCCTATCTCGTATATGGACTCCACGTATTTTACAACTAATAACTTCACATTAAACAGAATAATATGCGGTCGTATATACGGCTTATTATTAAGAGAGCTACTCTCTAGCCTATGATGTTTGCGCACCTATTATCCTTTTCGCTATGGCAGTCTTTATGACTTTCGAGATAGACTGGTTTTAATAGGTTGGTCTTACCGTTTATGCTGAATCATTATTGTAAAATTTCTTTTTTGTTCTTTTAAATTATTATGTTGCAATTAATTGTTGTTGCTCATATTCACTTTCATACCTCAGCATTGCCAAAGCCGTTCAAACGGTTTTATTGGCCAGCGCAATACATGTTCGCTTAATGCCGACTCGCTTTACTAATTGAATTAGCCAGGCTTGTTTAACTGTTTTCGGCTCATCAGGTAGATGAGTAACTATTGATATAGCCCCTTGATATAAGGCGGCCCTTAATTCTTTTATCCCCCCTTTTTTATCAATGTCCATCATGAATACTTTACCGCCTGAGCTATATTGTTTTGGTGTTAATCCAACAAAGGCAGAAGCTTCTCTACCATTTTTGAACTGTTTTCCATTACCTATGGACGAATAAAGCATGCCGGCACATACTTCTGCCACACCCCCTAGTGCTATCAGTTGCTTACATGATTTTACTTGGCGAACTATCGAGTTTTTGGCTTTTTCCAGTATAGTAAATTCATCTTTCAAGTTCTGATACTGTGCCCACAATTGATGTAGTTTTGATATCAGGCAAGTAGGAAGCGTATTGTTTTTCCTCAAACGTATCTTGAATAACCTTTCTTAGCCACGCAGCTCCTTTAGCACTAACAATGCCATATTCGTATAACATTGCCCTAATGTAATTACTTAATGAGGTGATATTTCTAGAAAGAAAAACTCGACTAGCTTCAAGAAATTGAAGTGATTGTTGTTCTTCATTTTTAGGCTTACTGTATTTTAAACCTATTTGCATGGCTGCGTTGGCTATGGCAAGCGCATCATTTGCATCTGTTTTGTGACCAGTAAGAAATGCTTTTACTTTTTTAGGGCTGATAATACGAACATCATGACTAAATGACTCAGCCAACCGCCCCCAATAATGGCTGCTACCACAACCTTCAATACCAACAATTGAAGGTGATGACTTAGCTAATATTTCCTTTAACTTGTGACGACCGACTATTTTATTACTGACTAATTCGCCATGTTTGCTGATAACACAGATTTGAAGTACGTTTTTTGCTAAATCAATACCTGGAGTGGGAAACCTAACCGCTAGTCGTTGCCTATCTGATATAAGTAACGCCTCTGACTTCAAAAATGGAAGGCATTTAGCCGCATGGATTGGCTTAGTTCCACGTTAGTTCTCAACAGGAGGAAAACCAAGGTTGCTCGGCATAAGCAAACGAGGGAATAAAGGATTACGAGAATTATTCATTCACGGTGCAAGAGCTGTTCTTGCAAGGCCCGAAAATGCTATAGCAACCTTCGGTAATTGGATCTTAGAATTATTATCACGAAAACCATACCAACGTCGTAGTAGTTGCGTTAGCCAATAAATTAGCACGTATCGCGTGGTCGGTACTGTCAACCAAACAAGCATTCGAAGTTAGAGTGCAAACCTGATTTGCAAATGATGATAAAGATGACACAACGGTTAGACCACTGGGTTGAAGACCTGCGGGGCACTACAGCAACGTTTTAAATATGCTTATTCGCTTTTGAGAACAATCTAGCGCGGATCTCATCGTGGAGCTGGGGCTAATCTATTGGTAACCCAAAAAGACTCCGAATACATTAGCGCAAACCACCCAAGTTATCGATATTATTACTTGCAATATCGAGGCGGACCATACATATATGTGCCCCGAATCGCCTTAGAAACGAAATTTCATTCATCACTTCAAGACTAGTAAAACTCCATCAGCTTTATTAAATTAACCTTACCCATTGCGTTCAACAATCAAATTTCTTAGTATCAAATCAATAATAAAAAGTGATAAGGAAAAATAACGATGAACAAAGGTGAATTAGTCGACAAAATAGCTGAAGGTGCTGACATTACAAAAGCATCAGCAGGACGCTCATTAGATAGTTTGATTAGTGCTCTAACAGAAGAGTTAGCTGACGGTGGTGATGTTGCATTAGTAGGATTTGGAACGTTTAAAACTTCAGCCCGTTCAGCTCGTAAAGGACGCAACCCTCAAACAGGTGCAGAAATACAAATAGCTGCATCTAATGCTCCAGGATTCAAAGCAGGCAAGGCATTAAAAAATGCTTGTAACTAAAATTTAATATGAAATAAAAAATTATAGCATTACTGCTTTGCTTAAATAATTATTTTATATCTTTTATATCCACCGACTTATAGTCGGTGAATGTGACAGAGAATATTAGATGTTATGACCGATTTTACTAGGCTGTAGCTAAGGTAATCTTGAACGAGATAAATAAAAAATATTTTAAGTGTCTTTTTAAGTGACTTTTCAGTGCTAATAAAAAGTTTCATGCTTCTTATTTTATTAACTAAGTTACCTTCATAACTAATCAAATATTACAACAGAACGCCTAAAAAGTTAACAAGACGAAAACCGTTACTCGGACAGAATCAAGATCCGTTACTTCACGAATTTCTAAACCGTTACTAGGACAGAATTAATGGGCGTTACTCGGACTAATTAATGAAGCGTTACTCGGACAGAATATTTGTCTAAGTAACGGGGGGAGTGACACAAAAAAGACAAAAAAACTTAAACTCGAAGTTGAGTAACTTTTGATGTGTAAAAATACGTTTTTTTTCAACTCAATTTATCGATGAGCCAGGACAAAACTTCACTGTGATGAAGAACAGCAGTTTGATATTAAATAGCCTTCTAATGCAACATCAGGGCATTGCATGTTAGACCAAGAAAACTCCTACTCAATCAATTGGATTTAGGATAGCTATTAACTAAGATATCAGGCCAATCAATTACTGAATAGGCTTAAAATCAATTAAACATCTGCATTAATATTAAACTCTTTTGTAGTGATTTTATTACTGGGAGTTAGCCTTTTTAGCTTAATAAAATGAATTTTCATACTCCTTAATGGTAAGTTTTTTAATCAATTTCATTAAGATTTAATAACCATTTTTCCCACGTAAGAAGTGCACTTAACTTCTCTTTTTGGTAATCATACCTGTCATAATGACGAGAGGAGACATCCTGTAAAGCATGGTTCTGAAGTCTATCTCTCACAGATTTCTCAACTCCTAACTCTCCCATTCTTGTCTTAATAGTTCGACGAAAATCTTTAGGTTGGAATGGATTGACACTTTGTTGTTTACAGTAGTTCCTAATAGATTGCGCCACTGTTGATGTTGGCATTGGTTCATCTAAATTATACTTTTTAGGAAATAACAGTTTACCTTCACCATTCAGTACTGACAGCTCTTTTAGCTGTATGATTGCTGATTCAACTAGAGGAACAAGGTGAACTTTTTTGTTCTTTGATACTGTACTTTGTATCGTCCAAATTCGATTTTCAAAGTCAATATCTGACCACCGTGCAACTGATAACTCATATGGTCTTTGCCCACCGGTAACTAGTAATAACTTGATAAATATTGCAACCTGAATAGAGAAGTGATTGCCACTTAGGTTATACAGGAGAGCCGTGACTTCTTTCGTTGAAAGCACTCTGTCACGAGCTTGTTCAGCTGACGATTGACGTGGTATAGAAGCTACTGGATTACTGTCTATATTATACTTCTTACCTCGATGTAGATAGCGAGGGTCATGATCATATTTTATACCAAAATTCATAGCACTCATGATATATGATCGTACTCGATTAGACTGAACTTCTGCCCCCCGTTGTATCAATTGACCTAATACTTTACAGACATCATTAGAAGTGATTTTGGCAGCTTCATCACCTAATATATGGTTAAAATTATTCAGTAACTCTGCTTTAACAATAGCAAATGTTCTTTTGTTTTCTAGCTCCATATGAGCTGTATAATCCACAATCAGCTCTTCAACGGTGCCTCCTTTTTGATTACTTTTCTGTTCAGTTTCTTTTAATAGTTGTAAATCATTTAAGTGCTTTTTAAGGCTTTTCTCCCCGCGTAAACTATGAATAACTTTAGCCAACTCACGCATTTTTTCACGAGCGTTAGCTAGTGTTAGTCCCATTGAATCATCAGGAGAATAGCTGCCTAAAACCGTAAATTCACGTCTTCCTTGATGGCGTTGCAGAAGTCTAAAGTTCATAGCACCAGAAGGGTTAATATTAAGGTATAAAGAGCCAGCTTTGCGAGGTATATCCTCAACACAAACTAGTACATCATATTGACATTTTTTAACCAAAGCACCTTTGTTTTGTCTAATTAAACTTTCAATATCTTGCTTTTTCTCTATTCGCATAATCACCTCAGACTTACCATGAAAAAATTTATAAACGTGACTTCTACGCTATATTTCTAATGTCATCAGCAATACTATCTATGGTATATGATAGATTTTTAGGGGAGAACTTTGACAACAGTTCAAGAACTTCAATCTTCCTTTTTTTATTAAAAACTGTATTAGCTTCCTCGTTTTTTGTTAACTGTGGAAGCTCAATAACACCTTTAATTTTAGTAAATTTATTGCTCGGTATTCTGCTTAAGATTTCTGTTCGCATTATTGAAATATGGCTAGGGTAATCGAAGCCAAAACGAACTATATTTTTAGCAATGGAGTGAACAAATACCTCACCTTCTCCCAAACTGAATGTATCCCCTTCAATAAGCCTAACTGTCTTAATTAAGCCTTCTTGCAAATGAATATCAACATGCACTGCTGAATTCATTATATGGACAACTTCTAACAAATCAGACCCGATCAAAATTGACTGCAAACGCTTTCTTGATAATGACAACATAATTAATACTCCATAATATTTAAAATAAACGTACACCAATTGATGTACATTTAATTTATTACATAACACGCCTAATGTCAACCATTAGGTGTACGAATCGATAACAATATAAATTTAGTAACGAATACCAAAAGGTGTACAATAGATCTTTAACCCGCTACAATGTCAACCATTAGGTGTACAAAAATGAATACTAAATATAGTCAATGGATTGAACTATTAGATGAAGCGAAAATTGCTCACAATTTAAAAAGTGATGCTGCTCTTGCTAAGTTGCTAGGTAAAACAAGAAGCCATATATCAGCTGTTCGAGTTGGTGATAAAAACCTGTCTATTGAAACTGCTGAGAAATTGTTTGTTCTATTAGGTATAGATATCGATGATTATGTTCATAAGATATTTATGCCCATTCGAAATGAAAAGAGCAAAGAAAGGCTTGAACCACAAATTAAAGAGCTCAGAGCTGCTTTACTTGAGCGTTCAGGAGGTATTTGTGAGCTATGTGAAAAATTTATGCCTTTTTGCTTGCCTGATGGATCTCCGTATACAGAGTTAGCGTATGTAGATCAAGGTGCCAGTGATGATAAGTATCAAGCGTGTAACTTTGCGGCACTCTGCCCCAATTGCCACAAGCTGTTACATGTACTCAAAAGAGACATCGACATAGATAAACTTTTAAAGAAGATTAAATAGCCAAAGAATTACTTTGGCTTATCAACAATTGAAATTAGCTCGTTAAGGTTATAAACAGGAAGCTTCAATGGGGAGGTTAGTAGCAATAGTGGAATACAGGGAAAAAGATTTATGTCCGGCTCAGCTCCAGTTCTAAGCGTTGCAATAAAGCCGTACTTCCAATACGTTGAGCATCAATCATACGTTTAAGTTCTGGTCGTGACTTGGATCTACCACTATATTTTTCGCGATAAATTCTTTCACATCCAGCAGCTTCTAGTTCGTCAATTTGAGCATTATAAGATTGTTCATCAGTACTAACTCTTGTAGAAGCTAAATAAAGATCGAAACAAAAATCCCATGCAAAGCCTACTTATGCCGTTGAGCAAAAATGTGCTTTTGTGAATAAAGATAGAAACAAATGTGGCAGTAAGTTTTATTTATTAAAAAAGTACCAAAAAACACTCCAAATAAAGTTGGAACCTGACTTCAACTGACATAAGTGAACCTTAATAATCATTCGAAACACATTATGAAATAACTGTGTTAACGTCTTCTGCGCATTACGTTAGCTGTTGGCTATTCTTTAGGTCAACTGATAGCCCAGACTGTGTGAAAACTAATTATTGTAAGTTTTCATTATTGAGGGTTTATATCAGCTCTTTATAAGGCTTCGCGTAGCGAA
>CAJXYE010000082.1 GCA_913063325.1 uncultured Colwellia sp.
ATGTGGTTGTTCCACATAAAAAGGCGATAACGCCGTAAAAATGACCAACAAACGCTGTCCGAAGGATTCGGCTAAAAATGTTTTACTCTTTGTTGAATAGTATTTGCTTAGAGTGACTAGGCTACACACTACCCGCCGCGATTAAAACGTTTTTATCTCGAACAAAATTTAATCGCGAAAGCTCAACAGACCCTAGTTATTGACAGTTAATCGTTGCATTTTTTGCTTTATTAGCTTGCAATTTCAATGTTGAAAATGAAACAACACCTTGGCCTGCGGAGGTGATACCAAATGGCACAGTAATTCGGCCAAAATTAACACCTTGTTTAACAAAGCAATTAAGATCAACGCTAAGTTCTTGCCATTCATGGATAGTAAAGCCTTTCATTACTGCACTAATATCAACCGATTTTTGACAATCAGCTTCATCACAATGCATTTCAAGCATTACAGGCTCACTAAACTCTTGGTCTTTACGCACGAGAACAGTTAACGCTGAATCGTTTTCGATATATTGACGTAAATCTTCAACAAAAGTACTTTGTAATCTCACTGAAGCAGATTCTTTACCGGTAAAGGTTAAGGTTCGAGCATCTTCTTGTACATCTTTATCCATGGTTCTTAATCTAATACCAGGCAGTTCAACGACCGAACTAGACACACCAATCGCTTGATCACCTGAAATAACATTTAGCGACCACGGCGCTTTTACCGTATGTTCAAATAACACCATAGACTGCTCGGCATTAGCCGATTTTTCAACAACTTCATTTAAATCATCAAGTAACGTATTGTCGTCACCATATTGCAGACCAAAACCATAAGGCAATAAAGGTGCGTAATCTTCATCAAAGCGATTTACAACGGCTTGTGTCGCCGATTTAGGCCAAGAGAAAGACAGCTTTCCTTTAAAGTTATGGTTAATTTCACCATCTGCTTTAGTGAATAATACATCACTTACGCCAACACCTTCACTACCTGGTAACCAAGCAGCAACGAATGCATCCGACGCATTTAACTCGGCGTTAACCCACATAGGACGACCAGAGATAAAGACCGAAACAACTTTAATGCCTTCAGCCTTAAGCTTTTTAAGTAACGCTAAGTCAGTTTTGTTACCGCGTTGATAGTCAAGATTGTCAATATCACCTATACCTTCTGCGTATGGTTGTTCACCAAACACAACAATAGCAACCTCTGGTTTTTGTGTATAAGTGCCATCAACCGCTAATTCAATATTACCACTCGCACTGTTTACGACTTGCTTAAAGCCATCATAAATAGAGCTGCCACCAGGGAAATCAGAATTAACATTGCCAGTGCCTTGCCATGTTACCGACCAACCACCAGATTGCTGACCTATATTGTCAGCACCACTACCAGCAACTAGAACATTAGTGTTTGGTTTAAGTGGTAAAATGTTGTTTTTATTCTTAAGTAAAACAAGTGACTCTCGTACTGCTTGACGGGCAACTTGGCGATGTTCGGCTGCACCAATGAGTTCAAGTTTTCCTGATATAGCCCGATTTGCAGGACTTGGCTTATCGAATATACCTGCTCGAAGCTTCACCCGTAAAATACGGCTAACTGCATCATCAATACGTGACATTTTAATTTCACCCGACTTAACTTGAACAATGGTATTTTCATACAAAGGTTTCCAAGCATCGGTCGGCACCATAAATATATCCAGGCCAGCATTTACGCTTTGACTGCAGCTTTCGTTCGTACAGCCAGGAATTTGGCCATGGCCATTCCAATCACCTACGACAAAGCCATCAAAGCCCATTTTCCCTTTTAAGACATCAGTTAATAGGTATTTATTGCCATGTAATTTTTCACCATGCCAACTGTTAAATGATGCCATTACCGATTGAGCACCAGCCTCTAAGCCACCTACATAACCTTGGGCATGAATATCAAGTAATTCCTGTTCTGAAGAAAGATTATTACCTTGATCATCACCGCCCTCAGTACCACCATCACCTAAAAAGTGTTTGATAGTGGATATCACGCGAGAATCACCTAAGAAATCTTTATCGGCATGTCCTTGCAAACCTTGTACAATAGCCGCTGAATACTCACGCACTATTTCAGGGTCTTCTGAATAGCCTTCATAAGTTCTGCCCCAGCGATCATCACGAACAACAGCAACCGTAGGTGCAAATACCCAATCGATGCCGGTAACCATCACTTCGGTGGCAGTAATGGCAGCAATCTGCTCAATAAGTACAGTGTTATTTGCAGCACCTAAGCCAATGTTATGTGGAAACAAAGTCGCGCCTATAACATTGTTATGGCCATGCACCGCATCAGTCCCCCAAATAGTAGGAATACTATTTCCATCCAAACTATCATCAACTGATGCTTGATACATAGCTTCAGCTAATTTTATCCAATCAGCGGGCGTTGCATGTTTATCATTGTTAGGAAAAGCGCCACCACCATTTAAATATGAGCCAAAGCCATATTTACGCATATCTTCAACAGTAATATCGCGTATTTCAGGTTGAATCATTTGCGCGACTTTTTGTTCAAGGTTCATAGTGGCTAATAATGACGCCACTTTAGCTTCAATCTCTGCATCCGCCTTTACCGCAATATCAAGTACAGGCCAGATATCAATATTCGATGAAGCTGCTGATTCAACGGCCGCCTCAAGCGTTATTGAAGATTTTTTTTCTTGTGCATTACAACCTACAATGAGTGACGACATCGCCAGATAAAGCATGCTGGTTCTAATTACGTTATTTTTTATCATAGTGTTACTTCTTATATTTGGTGGTTAATACCTAGGTTATTGCTGATAACCAGCATTATTTGGCCATCGCTTTTACTTTACTGCCTGAAAGACCGTAATAAGCAATAAAAAAATAGCAAACAATAGGTAATAAAAGTGCATCCTGTATACCAATACTATCCACTAAAAAACCTTGCATAAGTGGAATGATGGCACCACCAACAATAGCTAAACATAAAATGCCTGAGCCTTGGCTGGTATGTTTACCTAAGCCGTTAATCGCTAAACTAAATATCGTTGGAAACATAATTGAATTACATAAACCCACTAATAAAATTGCTACCATAGCAACCGTACCTGAAGTGAATACAGCTGTTAAAATTAATACAATAGCTACACTCGCGTTGAACAATAACGCTTTACCGCCTGCAATTTTTTGCATAACAGCCGCGCCAATAAAACGACCGACCATAGCGCCACCAAAATAATAAGCGATATATTTTGCTGCTTTAGATTCTTCTAAGCCGGCAATACTAGGTTCAGCTAAAAAGCTAACTAACAAACTACCAATTGATACTTCAGCACCAACATAAACAAAAATACCAACAGCGCCTAAAACCAAATGGCGATATTGCCATGCACTTCCTTCACTTTCCGTAACGTTTTTTTCTTCAGTGCTATCATCAGATACAGATAAGTTAGGTAATTTTAACCAAGCAAAAACGGCAGCAAGCACTAACAACATAGCCGCAAGTAAAACGTAAGGCATTTGTACAGATTCTGCTGATGCTTGTTCAGAAATAGCGCCCGCGGCTTCATTTAAGATCAAATAAGCACCAAAGAATGGTGCTACGGTTGTACCCAAGGCATTAAAAGCTTGTGTCATGGTTAAACGAGATGAAGCCGTTTTTGCATCGCCTAACAAACTAACATAAGGGTTAGCTGAAACTTGTAACAAGGTAATGCCACTGGCAAGAATAAATAAAGCCATCAAAAATACAGGGTAACTGTGCATACTTGCTGCTGGATAAAAGCATAAACAACCTGTGGCAGCTATCACTAACCCCAAGACAATCCCTTTTTGATAGCCTAATTTTTTAACCAATGCACCTGCAGGTAGCGACACTATGAAATAGGCACCAAAGAAACAAAACTGTACTAACATGGCTTGAGCATAGGATAAATTAAACACACCTTTTAAGTGCGGAATTAAAATATCATTTAGACAAGTAATGAAGCCCCACATAAAAAATAAAGAAGTTAATGACGTTAGTGCAAAACTATAATTATCGTTTTGCGGCACATCGCTCACCTGATTGAAAGTGCCTGAATTTGAATGCATTGACATGATTTACCTCTTTTAATTATTTTATTATTTTATTATTAACTACTTACGCACCATAGCCAGAGCAGCACTTTGACTATTACATTAATTGACAAACACTTCAAAAAGACATATTAAGCACTACTTTTCAATAACTTAACACTTAACAATGCAAAACATATTGAAAGTTGTTGACCTAAGTCTTAGAAAGCTCTAATCTAAATGTAAGCGCTTACATGGCAACCATTAAAGACTATCTGTACTTTTTAATCAACACCTTTTGCAAGCGCTTCCAATAATAATATTGAAAAACAGTTTTTAAATAAATTATAAAAATAGGTAAATTCCAATGACGGATAAACTTTCTCTACCCGCTAATTCTGCTATGTTATCAACAGACTTTATATATGGCGTAGCAACAGCTTCATTTCAAATAGAAGGTGGAGCAACTAACCGTCTGCCATGTATTTGGGACACGTTTTGTGATACTCCAGATAAAGTTGCAGATGGTTCAAATGGGCTAATTGCCTGTGATCATTACAATCTTTGGCAACAAGATGTTGAGTTAATTGACTCTTTAGGGGTTGACGCTTATCGTTTATCTATTTCTTGGCCTCGTGTGATTAAAGAATCAGGGGAATTGAACCAAGAAGGTGTCAATTATTACCTTGCTATACTAGATGAATTAAAAGCTAGAAAAATTAAAGCTTTTGTCACCTTGTATCATTGGGACTTACCTCAACACCTTGAAGATAACGGTGGCTGGTTAAATAGAGAAACAGCTTATAAATTTCAAAATTATGCCGACCTAATTTCAAAAGCTTTTGGTGATAGAGTTTATGCCTACGCTACACTGAATGAACCTTTTTGCAGTGCATTTTTAGGTTACGAAGTAGGTGTCCATGCACCTGGCATTGTTGGTAAAGAGTTTGGTAAAAAAGCCGCACATCATTTATTACTTGCTCATGGCTTAGCAATGCAAGTGCTAGCTAAAAACAGCCCTGATAGCCAAAATGGTATCGTACTAAACTTTACCCCTTGTTACCCTGAATCTGACTCAGCAGCCGATGTAACAGCAAGCAATTTTGCTGATGATTATTTCAATCAGTGGTATATCAAACCTTTGTTTGACGGTAACTATCCTGAAATAATGGCACAATTACCTAAAGAAAATCATCCAGAAATTCTTGAAGATGATATGGCTATCATCTCACATCACATTGATTTCTTAGGGGTAAATTTTTATACTCGTGCAATTTACCGTGCCGATGCAGATGAGCATTTCTTTCAAATTGATCCGCCAGAGCCTCGTACTGATATTGGCTGGGAGATTTACCCAAAAGCTTTTACTGAGTTATTAATATCACTTAATGATAAGTATTCACTTCCTCCGGTCTACATCACAGAAAATGGTGCCGCAATGGATGATAAACTTATTGGTGGTGTTGTTAATGATTTAGATCGTATAGATTATTATCACAACCACCTTAATGCTGTTAATGATGCAATTGAGCAAGGTGTACAAGTTAATGGCTATTTTGCCTGGAGCTTAATGGACAATTTTGAATGGGCAGAGGGCTACTTAAAACGCTTTGGCATCGTTTATGTAGATTACGATACTCAAGTAAGAACTATTAAGGCCAGTGGACTTGCTTATAAGGAATTGATTACCAATAGGTAACTGAACATCTTAGCTTACAATTTAAGTAAGTACTTTAAGTAAATAATTTAGGTAGACACTTTAGGTAGATAATGCCGTTAAAGGATATAAAGACCCAATGAGTACAATTCCCTTTTATGAGAAAGTAGGTTACGCGACGGGCGATGCTGCAGCTAATTTAGTGTGGCGCGGCGCTTTAGCTTACTTGGCGGTGTTTTATACCGACACTTTTGGTTTAACTGCTGCCGCTGCCGCCATGCTATTTTTAGTGGTGCGTTTATCTGATGGCGTTACCGATATAATTATGGGCATGATAGCTGATAGAACCAATACCCGTTGGGGTAAGTTTCGCCCATGGATATTATGGTCAACACCCTTTTTAGCCTTATTTATGGTGTTATGTTTCACCACACCTGACTTATCTGATAGTAATAAACTCATCTACGCTTATGTAACCTATATAGGCTTGACCCTCGCCTACACGGTAAATAATGTGCCTTACTCCGCTTTGATGGGCGTAATGACACCAAGTGATACTGAGCGCACAAGTTTATCTGGCTTTCGTTTTGCTGGCGCTTTTGCGGGTGGTTTACTGGTGATGGGCTTTTTACCCGACTTGGTTGCCTATTTTGGCGACGGTAATGATGCCTTAGGTTATCAATATAGTATGTACATGTTTGCCGGTATTTTAATTGCTCTGATGGTAATAACATTTGCCAGCACCAAAGAACGGGTAACAACTGTAGTTGATGAATCAAGTAATTTAAAAACTGAGTTATTTGATTTAAGCAAAAACTTACCTTTTATCATCTTGCCTTTATTAGCCATGAGCTTATTTTTCTATTATCGTGATATTTATAGTGGCATATTTTTTGTCATCATAATGACTTCTATGTGGATACTGATTAAGCGTTTAATCAATAATACACCTGAAGATATGAGTGGCACGCAACGAGATATGGTTGACCTACTAACCAATAAACCTTGGTTGATACTTTTAGGTATTGGCTTTTTAACCATGATGTTTAATGGCATAAAATACGGCACCATTGCTTATTATTTCAAATATCAAGTAGGTGATGAACTGATGATTGGTAAGTACTTCATCGCACTATTACTGGTGTCCATTTTAGGCGCCTTATGTACTGGTTACCTATCAAAATTGTTGGGTAAGCGTAAGTTGTTTATTGTCGCACTTATACTTAGTGGTTTATTAACTGCCGCTTTTTATTGGGTACCTCAGGGCAACATCAGTGCAATTTTCATCTTAGGTTGTAGTGCAGAATTTTTTGCCGCTATGATGCCAACGTTATTTTTTACTATGTTAGGGGACTCTGCAGACTTCTCTGAATGGAAAAATGGTCGCCGAGCAACTGGCCTTATCTACTCTGCAGGAACTTTTGTGCAAAAAACTGGGGGCGGTTTTGCTGGCGCACTGGTTTTGGTCGTTCTGGCTAGTTATGGTTATGACGGTATGGACAAAGCCACTATTGAAGCCGCCTTGCCCGGCATGCAATTACTGATGAGCTGGATACCCGCAGCCTTTGCTTTTTCCGGCGCAGCATTAATGATGTTTTACCCATTAAGCTGTAAAGAGAACCAAAAAATCGGTGATGAATTAATACAACGTAGAGCAGACTTAGTAAGCGCTTAACATTCTGGACGGGGCTGTTTAACAATTAAATAGCCTTGTTTATAATTACCGAGAAAGACAACAGAGTTATGTATCAATGATTAGTGTTAGAGAAAAAATAGCCTATGGCTTAGGCGATACCGCCAGTAACATCATCTTTCAAACAGTAATGATGTTTTTATTACTGTTTTATACCGATGTTATGGGGCTATCACCGGCAGCCGTTGGTACCATGTTTCTTGTGGTTCGGGTAATAGACGCGATAACAGATCCACTCATGGGTAACCTTGCCGACAATACTAAAACCAAATGGGGTCAGTTTAGACCGTACCTACTATGGCTTGCTTTCCCCTTTGCCATTATCAGCATATTGGCTTTTACTACGCCGGATTTACCCGACGATACTAAAATAATTTATGCTTTTGTTACTTATACCTTATTAATGATTGCCTATACCGCGATTAACATCCCTTATTGTGCACTAGGTGGTGTCATAACCGCTGATGCAAAAGAGCGAGTTACCGTGCAATCTTACCGTTTTGTTTTTGGTATGTTAGGTGGTGTTATTGTCGCTGCTGCCACGTTACCCATGGTGGAGTTTTTCGGCAATGGTGATAGTGCCAAAGGCTATCAAATGACCATGATAGCAATGAGTTCACTGGGCTTAATATTGTTTTTGTTATGCTTTTTAGGCACTAAAGAGCGAGTTAGTGTACCTGAAAATCAATCGTCCTCATTTAAAGAAAACCTGCAATCTTTATGGCAAAACGATCAATGGCGCATCTTATGTATGGCCGCGTTATTTTTGCTAACTGGGCAAGTATTACGCTTTACCCTAGCCGTTTATTATGTGAAATACTTTCTGGGCCGTGAAGACTTGATTACTTCCTTCCTAACGTTAGGCGTTATTGCCAGTATGATTGGTTGCGCTGTTGCTCAACCACTGGCCAAACGAGTTTGTAAAATTAAGGCTTATATCACTCTGCAATTGATAGCAGCTACGATCTGTCTGATAAGTTTTTTCATTGGCGAAGAACAAATTATTTTAGCCTATATTGCCTTTATCGCTTGGAAATTCTTTTTAGATATGGCGACGCCTTTGTTATGGGCAAAAATGGCTGACACCATAGATTATGGTCACAAAAAAACCGGTATTCGTATTACTGGCATGGTTTACTCTGGCGTGATCTTTTTCATTAAAATGGGCGTAGCTATTGGTGGTGCACTTGCTGGCTGGTTATTAGCATTTTATAACTATCAGGCAGATGTTGTCCAAACAGAAGCGACTAAACAAGGCATATTATTATCCTTTACCGTATTACCGGCGTTAGGCTCATTTGCTGTTGCTTGGGTAATGCGTAAATATACCTTAACGGAAAAGAGCGTAGTTCAAATTCAAACTGACCTAAATCATGCGGAGCTGAGTCAAACAAAACTAGACCAACAGGGCTAAATACTGCAACTAGTTAAGTTATGAGTAAATATGCTAGAATTTCGCCCGTTACAACTCAATATGATTAAAAAATAATTTACGCTAATTAGGAATGTTATGGCGACGATATATGAAGTTTCGAAACTTGCTGGGGTGTCTTTAGCAACGGTCTCTAGAGTAATAAATAAAAACTCAAGAGTCAGTGATAAAACACGCCAAAAAGTCGAGGACGCGATGACCGAACTTGGTTACCGCCCTAATTCGATTGCACAATCCTTAGCATCAAGCAGAAGCAACAGTATCGGCATTTTAGTGTCAGAGTTACATGGCCCTTTCTTTGGTCAAATGATGGCAGGTATTGAAGCAGAACTTCGAGCCGCTGGAAAACACGTGATTATTACTACCGGCCACAGTGAAGAAGATAAAGAAAAAGAAGGCATAGAATTTTTGATCAGTAGAAATTGCGATGCCATCATCTTACATGTTGAGGCCGTGAGTGATGATTACCTTATTGATTTATGTAAAGGTAAAATTCCTGTCTATTTCATGAGTAGATTAGTTGCAGGGTTAAATGAACAATGTATTAGTTTGAATAACGAGTTAGGTGGTTATTTAGCAACTCAAGCTGTTATAGAGCAGGGTCATACAAATATTGCTTATATCTCAGGTCCGCAGTTCAAGGCCGATTCAAAAGATAGATTAACAGGCCATATGAGAGCATTAGCGGCAAATAATATTGCGTTTAATAAAGGCTTATATTTTGAGGGTGATTTTAAAGAAACTGGCGGCAGCGAGGGCTTAAAACACTTTATCAAGAATAAGCAGTCTTTTAGTGCGTTAGTTTGCGCCAACGATGAAATGGCATCTGGCTCAATAACCTATGCCCGAGAGCAGGGTTTTTCATTACCTAAAGAGTTATCAATAATTGGTTTTGATAACATTATTTTTGCACAACATACCTATCCTAAACTGACCACCATAGACAACCCGGTAAACTTAATGGGACATATGGCAGCAAAGCTAGTGCTAAAGAATGTATACAAGCAAAAAGACATAGTAATAGAACATTACTTTGAGCCAAAAATAATCATGAGAGATTCAGTCTCTCCGATAAAATAAATAAGCTCAAAACTAATACCGTTTAATAGATAATTCCAGGAAGTTGTACCATTTATGAATAACGATAGCAGTATTAACACCATTAACTTAATTGCCGACATTGGCGGAACCAATATAAGACTGGCAATCACTGATAGTAATAATAACATCAGTGAAATTGAAACCTATCAATGCCAACAATTCCCACATTTGAGCAATGTTATTCATCAATATTTAAGCGATAAAAATTTACTTAACTCGTGTGTTAATTCTTGTTTGGCTATTGCCTGTCCTGTTGATACCGATTCAATCTCAATGACCAACTTACCATGGAAATTTTCACAGAAGCAGCTTAAAGAAGAGCTAGGTTTAAATAGCTTAACACTCATCAATGATTACACAGCCATTGCCATGGCAATTCCTTTATTAACAGATCAACAAAAAGTAAAAATTGGCCAAGGAGAAGCAGAAGCAAAACAACCTATTGCGGTATGTGGTCCTGGAACTGGCCTTGGCGTGGCAAATCTTGTGAATATTGACGATCACTGGCACTGCATCGGTGGTGAAGGTGGTCATACTGATTTTGCTCCCATTGATGAACTTGATGTTAAGATTTTTCAAGAATTAATGAAAACCAAAAAGCGCATCTCTTACGAGCAACTTATTTCCGGCTATGGCTTAGAACAAATATATCAAGCACTGGTTGTGATCAATAATCAAGAGCCCCAAAATACAGAGTTAACTAAGTTAACCGCTAAAGATATCAGCACTCAAGCATTAGCAGGAAGCTGCCCGACCTCTGAACAAGCGTTATCGCAGTTCTGTAAAATTCTAGGGAGTTTCGCAGGAAATTTAGCATTAACCACTGGCTCAAGTGGCGGGGTATATATCGCGGGTGGCATAGTGCCTAGATTTATTGATTATGTGAAAGGTAGCGACTTTAGAGCACGATTTGAAACTAAAGGCCGTATGTCTCATTTAAACAAAGAAACCCCTACTTACATCATAACTGAAAGCCAACCAGGTTTACTTGGTGCGGCAGCTTATCTTAATCAAATTTGCTAATAACCGAATAGAATAATTTTCAAAAAAAAAGCTCAAGAAATTCTTGAGCTTTTTTATGTGCACTATAAAGAGCAAGTTAAAATGGCATTTTCATGCCAGGAGGTAATTGCATACCACCTGTTACAGAACCCATTTTATCTTTATTTTGCTCTTCAACACGACGTACTGCATCATTTACCGCAGCAGCAAGTAAATCTTCAATCATGTCTTTATCATCATCCATTAAGCTCTCATCAAGCTCAACGCGACGAACGCTATGGCTACCGGTCATAGTTACTTTAACCATACCAGCACCCGCTTCACCAACAACTTCCATTTTTGCTAGTTCTTCTTGCGCTTTAGCCATTTTAGCCTGCATTTGTTGGGCTTGTTTCATTAAGTTGCCCATTCCGCCTTTCATCATAATTTTTCTCCAATATTCTGAGGTTAACTGTTTATTCTATATGTGTTCATTTTATCCTAAAACAAGCCATTTATGAACGTTATCGTGGTGAAATACTGTCTTCATTTAAATTTGCTTGAAATGTATCTTGCAAAGCGATAACAACAGCATCTTCTTTTATTAAACTTTTAGCGTACACCAGTCGTTTATCATTAATTTGACCTTGAATTTGATAAGGGTCAGCGACCGATTCCTCAACAATATCGAGGGTGACGGTGATCTGTCTTGATAAGAACTCACAGATAGAGCTTTGTAGTTGTTGATGAGCTATTTCAGTACTTAAATGTCTAGTCGCCTTGTCTAACTTTAGAATCAAATTATCATCAGTAGAGTCTTCACTGATCGTTGCATGTATAGCTAATTGACGAATACGCGCGGTGAGCTGCATTGTGTCGATCATATGCGCCCATTTATCAACTTGATTCGCTTTCGTTATGGTAGCGGGATCAATATTATCTTGGTGAAACGCCTCTTTAGGCTCAGGCGCTAAAACTAAACTTTCAGCTACCGGCACCTTTGACTCAGCCGTTGTATTTACGCTGTTGTCACTACTCTCGTCCTTATTAGGTTGACGCAGAGCTGCGTCACGGGGCTTTTTTGTTTGCTTCTCCAACTCTTTCTTTCTACTTCGCAACATATTTCGTGTTGCCAATACAGAGGCTACCGGACTATTGATACTAAGCGGCCCTGCTTGCTCATTAGACATTGTAGGGGCTGGAGTTTGCTGTTCTTGTTCACCTACTATCGATGACTCTTGTTGTGCAGGAGCTACCTCTTGAGAAACTACTTGTGGTGCTAAATCCTGACCTAACTGACTGTCACTGTTAAGTTGTGCAGCTTGTTGTTCTATAGCAAGCATTTGGTCATTTAATTCAACTTGTTGAGTATTATCTACATCAACAAATGCTTCATCCATTTCCGTATCGAGAGTCCGTTCTAAAAGAGGCTCTGTAGCGCTGACTTCAACTGGTGCTGTGTCCATTCCAGCATGACTTGTAGCTATTTCCGTAGCTTTAGTAAAGCTAACTTCATCGAAGTTAACCTGATTAGTGTTATCATTATGATCCGATATAGCTTCAATAACGGGCTGTGGTTTTTGCATCGGCTTAAAAGCAAATAATCTCAGCAAAGTCATATCAAAAGCGGCTTGTTCATCAAAGGCGTAAGGTAAGTCCTTCCGGCCATTGAGACTTATTTGGTAATAAAGCTGAACATCTTCCGCAGACATTGCTTTACTAAATTTTTTCAATAACGCTAACAAGTCAGCGGGTAAATCAAAATGCTGTTCAACTATTTGCATCAAAGCAATTTGATGAAACAACTGAATTAATTCAGCAAATAAACGACTATAACTTGGTGCATATGAGGCAATTTCTTGAGATAAAGCCATTAACTCATGACTATCTTGCTTCAATAAAGCAATGACAAGCTGATAAGTCCAATTTTGATCTATGCCACCGAGCATCTGCTGAATATTAGTTAAGCTGATATTTCCTTGCCCTTGAGCAATGGCTTGGTCTGTTAGACTCAATGAATCTCTCATACTGCCACGAGCCGCTTTAGCTAACAAAGTAAGACAACCTTGCTCGTGACTTACTTGCTCTTTCGATAAGATTTCGCTAAGTTTCTCTTCAATTTGTTTTACGGTTAGCGCTTTTAGGTGAAACTGTAGGCAACGAGATAAAACGGTAATAGGAAGTTTTTGCGGATCTGTAGTCGCCAGAATGAATTTTACATGTTCAGGAGGCTCTTCCAAAGTTTTCAATAAGGCATTAAAACTATGACGAGATAACATATGCACTTCATCAATCAGGTAAACCTTAAAACGACCTCGGCTCGGTGCATATTGAACATTATCAAGAATTTCACGCGTATCATCTACTTTTGTTTTAGATGCGGCATCTATTTCCAATAGGTCAACAAATCGACCTTGGTCAATATCAATACAAGCATCACATTGCCCGCAAGGTTTATCTGTAATACCAATATCGCAATTTAAGCTTTTAGCAAAAATCCGTGCAATAGTGGTTTTACCCACCCCTCGTGTACCTGTGAAAAGGTAAGCATGATGCAAGCGGTTTTGAGATAAAGCATTTACAAGTACATTGACTACATGCTCTTGTCCCATCAACTCTTGAAAGTTCTTCGGGCGCCATTTTCTTGCTAAGACTTGATAGCTCATATTAAATTACTTTTAGCTGTTTGGACAAACTATTCGCCTTGAAACTGTATCAAAGAGAAAGGAGTGATATTGAGCGCTGAAATGCGTTTTTCGCCACCTAAATCTGGTAATGAGATGACAAAACCGGCGTCTTGCACCTTAGCACCTAAACGACGAATTAACTTAGTCGTTGCTTCAATGGTTCCACCCGTCGCCAATAAATCATCAATAATGAGCACATTATCTTCTGGTGTCAGTGCATCCTGATGAATTTCTAAAATATCTTCACCGTACTCAAGTTGATAAGCTTGAGAGTGAGTTGGACGAGGTAGTTTTCCTGGCTTTCTTACCGGAATAAAGCCAATATTCAAAGCTAAAGCTAAGGGTGCACCAAAAAGAAAGCCACGCGCTTCGGTGCCAACTATCTTAGTAAATCCTTTATCTTTGTATTTGTTTTCTAGTAGTTGCATTACTAGCTTAAATGACTCTGCATCTTCAAGTAAGCTAGTAACATCCCGAAACATCACGCCTTCAACAGGGTAATTGGGAATAGTATGGATCGCTTTAATAAGCTTTTGTTGCTGTGTTTTATTCATAATAATGCGTTAAACCATTGAACACTGGTTTTTGAAAGTAAATTAATAGATGGATATGCTGAGCATAAAACAATTTACTCACTTTATATAGCGATAAAATGGTTCGTTAAGCAATATTATGCATTAACTTGTCGAGCCTCACTCTCAAAGTTAGCGTCTACTAATTCAGATAAAATAGTAAGAAAACACTTTTCCTTAATAGGTTTATCAATCACCTTATCAAAGAGACTAAACTCAGCTAAGTGTTTAAGAGTCTGCGTTCCTTGGGTAGTCATAAAAATAATAGGAACTGAGGATGATAGCTGATTTCCCTTGAGGTTTTTAGTTAGCTGTACACCATTCATCAATGGCATTAAATGATCGATGACATACAGTTGATAATTTCCTTGTTGAGCTTTTCCTAATGCGTCCAAACCGTTAATAGCGAGGTCTACATTATGTCCTTGTGAAATGATAAGCGCTGCCAGTTTTTCTTGAACAGCTTTATTATCATCAACAACTAATATATTCATATACACTTTTAATATTGATAGCTAATTTACCGCAGATTTTACCCTATAATTATTTGAGTATATAGGGTTATCTTTGATAAATTAGGTAACAGAATGCTTAAAATGTAACGTGTAGTTAGCACTAATGTATAATTTAGGTGCCAACAATTGCTTTACTTGCTTAACTTAAGACGTTGGCGCTTAGGCTCAGTAGTACTTTTTGGATTAACATAGACATTACTTGAATTAGGTCTTGCCCCTTCCACCCATGGAGATGTCGGTGCCGGTTTAGTTGCTTTTTTCTTAGCATAATCCTTTTTAGCATGACTAGGCTTTGAATTTTCCGAGTTTGGCTTAGCATTGCTTTGATTAGGATTAATTATTTTCCCGGTTCTTTCAACATGATAAGTTTTATCAATAGCGTGCAAAAGGTTTCTCATGACTTGATCTTTACATTCACGATAGTGCTGATGATCAACTTTTCGTGAAAAGGCGCTCAACTCAGGCTTACTGATCCTAAAATCAACTTCGGCTAATAATGAAATTATTTGTTCAGCTTGTAGGTTTAACGCAATTTTAAGCTTAGTCAAAATGATATTATTTGATAAACGTTTTTCTGGTATTGCCAGTGGACCAGGCTTTTTCCCACGTTTTTCATTGATGAAGCCATTTAAAAACACAGCCAATTTGACATCAAATAAGCCAACAAAATCGCTGTCTGTGTCTTTTTTAAGCCACTGACTCACTTCCTCACGGGTCACTTTTTCACCTGCTGAGGCAAAGATAGCTACCATTTTTTTATCATTAAAATTAAAGGTATAACGCAACTTGCGTAAAACATCATTATTATTCACGGTAATATCCAATACATAAGTACAATAGCGCTATTATACACTCTAAGCTATTTGCTTACATAACTGTTAGTGAAATACTTCTCGGCTAAAATGAAGGTGCTTTCCTGAGCTCATTAATGTTTTAAAGTCGTCTTGTCGCACACAAAGCAGGGTCTTATGGTCGCCTGCTTCAAGATATACCTCTGCCAGTTGATCTAACTCACGTTCGCAAACCATACTCAAATTATAAGCTTTTGCAGCGGGAGGAACGGCACCTTGATTACAATCAGAGAAGAGCTGATAAACATCTTGCTCCTTCATTAAACTAAAACTACCGTGTAAATTATCATTAAGTACTGACAAGCTGATTTTATGAGCCGCTGGGAGTATAGCCATTAGCTTTTTATCTTCATGGTTCTTCAATAACACAGCTTTGGCTATTTGTTTTAAAGATATATTAGCTGTGATTGCTGTGCCAATTGAGCTATTACTGTGAAAGTGTCTAATCTCTTGGTAAGCAATACTTCTTTCTGTCAAGTAACGAGTTAGCCTAGTTGAAGTGTTCATAAATACCTCGAATGCGTACAAGCCTTTATTACAGTATAGCCATATATAATTATATTTACTTGCTAAGGATACCTATTAACTGGAGGGAAATAACGAGAAAAACGGGCATCAGCCCGTCTTTAATGTATTAATTGAAATTGTGTTAATTAATTAACCACCACATTTTTTACTCTTTTCTTTCGTTTTACCTTCGCCACACTTACCTTCACCACATTTACCTTTTTTGGCACTTTTCATTTTGCCTTCGCCGCACTTGCCTTCACCACACTTACCTTTTTTGGCACTTTTCATTTTGCCTTCGCCGCACTTTCCTTCGCCACATTTACCTTTTTTGGCATCTTTAGTTTTGCCTTCGCCGCATTTGCCATCGGCATGATCAGATACAATAGTAACTAATTCGTTGGCTGCAAATGGATTCGATTCAGCTTTAGCTATGTTGCTAGTGAAAAGACTAAAAGCGAGTAAGCCCATTAAAGCTGCTGCTGAAGATTTCTTAATTATGTTCATGATGTATTTCCTTTTATCTGTGCTTATTAGTGACAGATCTCATTATTATTGAGATTTAGTTATATGACTTTTTAAATAGACCTGCAAGTGCTATTAAAAATTTCATACATGGTAAATTTTAAACAAAAAAAACCAGCGATATCTTAATAAGATATGCTGGTTTTTGTCATTACATTATTTAATTAACTAATTTAACAGGTATTAAATAGTAACTTTCTTTCTTCTAGCTGTGTCAACAATAAAGCTTTTCCAACCCTTGGCAGATCTACGTGCACTAGGATCTTTCATTGCTTTTTGAATAGCTGCATATGCTTTCTTGTACTTCTCAAGATAGAAGTACGATTCTGCGATACTCATATTGATTCGGCCTTGGTCTTTAACACCTAACTCAATAGCCTTATCAAAAGCAACAATTGCTTTAGCAAACTGTTCATCTTGTTTTAACAACATACCTTGCTTACGATAATGCTTTGCATTATTTGTCATTTTGGCTAACTCACCATAATAACCCGCAGCTTTACTAATATGTTGTGCAGAGTGCCAAGCATTCGCTAACGTACCAATATTTTTATCGTCACGTTTAATAAGACCTGAAGCAATATATTTCTCTAATAGTATAGCTGCCTTGTGTGGCGCTTCACTTTGAGAATATAAACTTGCTAAGGTTTTTATTTGACCTTCTTTATCCAAGTGACCAAGCTTGTATGCTAAATCAAGTGTTTGCCCTGCTTTATCATAATTTTCGACTAATAAATAAAACATTGGTAATTGAACCCACCACTGTTTATTTTCAGGGAAAAGTTGTAGTACAGTCTCTAAAACCCCAATAGCTTCTTTATACTGTTTACGTTCATAGTAAGAAGTAATCTTCAATATATAAGGGTTTTGATTTGGCTTATCACCAAATGCTGCAATAGCTTTATCAGCAGGCTCAATGACTTTATCTAATTGCTTTAACGAATAGTACGCATTAGCAATTTTGATATAAGTTTGACCGTCGCTCTCACCTGAGAAGTCCATCCAAGCATAATAAGTTTTCAGTGCGCCTTCATAGTCTTTGGTTTGCATTTGCATGTCACCCAACAACTTTAAAGATTCGCTCTGATCACCTTCATTAAGAATATCCGGCTCAACTGCTTGTTTAAGATAATCAATGGTCTTTTGCTCGTTATCTCCTAACGTTGCATACATTACGGCAACCATGCGCGCAACATAAGCTTTGTCGTAGGCTTTAGAAGCCTCAATATCAAGCAAAAGATCTAACGCACCTTTGATGTCATCAGCACTATAAGCTTCAAAAGCTTTTTGCACTTTTTTACCAACACGTGGGCCAACTAATTGTGTTTTGCGTTTTTTCTTCTCTACTTTTTCTGCACCAGCAGCTTCTGCATAATTTGCAAAAGGTGCTTGCGCAACAAGTAGTGAAGCAACAACAACAAGAGAAGTTGATAATTTTTTAAGTTTTAAATTTTTAAACACTAATTTATTAAACATAATTAATCTCCTCCCATTTTGAAGTCAAGTTGAACTGTTAAGCCTGGACGACGTTGCGCTTTACCATCAACGATCTTCGGTTTATATTTCCACTTTCTAAGTGCACGTCTGGCTTCTTTGTCAAACACACGCTTAGGTTTAGCTTCAACAATCTTAACGTCTTCAACTCCACCTACTTCATTAATAGTAAAAGAAAGAATAACATAACCTTCTTTACCATCTCGAGCAGCTTGAATCGGATACTTAGGCTCGATACGAACAATTGGTGTCGCATCGCCATCACGTCCCATACCAGCACCAGGAGCACTTAATCCTGTTGACGCACCTGACATTTGAACACCCGGCATATTGAAGTTTAAACCTCCAGTATTATTACTGGCTTCAGGCTCCGGTGTTTGCTGCTTTGGTGGCGCTTTTGGCGGCGGCGGTGGCGGCGGCGGTACACGTCGACGCTGTTCGGCTGTAGACTTTGGCGGCGTAGTATTAACTTCTACGATAATATTTTCTTGTTGATCTTCCCTGTTTCTATCACCACTAGAAACAAGAAAGGCCATAAAAGCAAATAAGCCAAAGGTAACTCCAGCGCCTAGTAGTATTGATACTAAAAAGCGAACCATATCTTACCCCTTCGCAGCCGCGATAGAAATTCGATCTATACCAGCCTCTTTAATTGCATCCATCACTTTAACAACGATACCATGTTTGGCATCTTTATCAGCTTGAATGATTACAACATCAGTAGGCTGTTCAGCAAGTAATTTTTCAATTCTTGCACCAACACGCTCAATGTCTACTCGACCTTTATCTAACCAAATTTCACCATTCTCTCTGATTGCAACAAAGATATTGGCATTTTTTTGCTTAGATTGGTTCGCCGCTTTAGGTTTATTTACTTCAATACCAGCTTCTTTAACAAATGAAGTGGTTACGATGAAGAAGATCAGCATGATAAATACGATGTCTAGCATCGGTGTCATATCAATTACTGCTTCTTCGTCCTCACGAATACGTTTACGTGCCATGAAATTATCTCTCTAGTGATGAGGTAAACTGTCAACCAGTTTAGCCTTTGCTAGTTTAACTTTAGCGTCTAATCTTGAACTA
>CAJXYE010000083.1 GCA_913063325.1 uncultured Colwellia sp.
GCGACAAAATCTTCAAGCATTTCTGGAAAGAGGGTTGCTTGGGAGCGAGATGAACCTTTAATATGACGTGACATATAGCCAACATATAATCAATTAACTTAATGAATATTATAGCAAATATAGAGTAATTTATTATCTTGTTTTGAGATTGATTGATCATAAGTATTCGGTGCTTATTCGAAAAATTGATCAAAACGTTTTCACACAGTCTGAGCCAATAGCTGACAGTTACGGCTTAGTTTGAAATGATAACTACTACCACAATGCAGACATTAGCCAATAAGTGTCGTTCAATACATCAAATTAGATTTTATATCGATAACGCTGAGAGTTAGGGTTGCCGAACATCACCTTGCATTTTCTAATTTTATTATTTTTTAGTCAAATAACGTCGAAAGTACCTTTACAAATATTAGAACACCCCTTATTATTCGTGACAGTCACGAAACAAATAAGGGTAGTCTATGCCTATGACAGATGCTGAAAGGCAAAGAAAGCGTAGAGCAAAACTTAAAGCTGAATCAAAAAAATTTATTGAAGTTAAAGGGGCTGGCGGGGAATTTGATGAACGATTAAGAGTAGCTCTATCTATTCGTGAGCTAGCTTTAACTAATCAGCTTTCTGATGAGGTCATCGCCCTTATAACAAAGACTTCAGAGGACGTTTTTCCAACCAAAGATTCATTAACAAAAAAGTATATTAATAAGATTGTCTCAAATTACTTAACAAAGGAATAAAATATGAATAATACAGATATATTTGATAAGGATATAAACCCTGTTTTAGAGATCGCATCTAATGAAGATTTAGAGCCATTAGTTGGATATTTAAAAAAGAAACTATCAGAAACTTTAACTGTTGCTGAAGCCTATAAATTACACGAACCTACTCATGTTGAATATGCCGATTTAATAGCAAAAGAAATTAGGGATATGGGGGGAAATTCATTTGCAAATATGTACCGAGGCGGTCAAGGCCCAAGTTATCATGAAATGGTTTGTGATGTAGCATCAAAAATTAAAGCTCCATACAATAAAGATAAAGATGTTGAATACATAGAGAATTCAATACTAGAAACAATTTTGACTAAAGCCCTTGATGATATGTCTGATGCTGATAAGGCAAAAATCATGGAAGAAATGCAAGGTGTAGGTGGTTTAAGCAAAGGCGGAATTGCTACATCAGCCTTTATTACTATTTTTAGATCTGGTGGTTTTTATTCGTATCAATTGACTTTAATTATTGCAAACCAAATTGCTAGGCTAGTATTAGGGCGAGGCTTGATGCTTGCTACAAATGCTACACTTATGCGGACTGCTTCTGTATTAACAGGCCCTATAGGGTGGGCAATTACAGGTATATGGACAGCAATAGATTTGGCGGGACCTTCGTACAAAGTGACAATTCCATGCGTCATTCATACAGCAATGCTTAGAAAAAAACTTAATGCACTTCAATGCACAGAATGCAACGCTGTCATACCTGATGAAACGGTTAAATTTTGCCCTGAATGCGGTAATAAAATAGCTGCTTAATGCATATTTTAAATTTGTTGTTGTCAAAATAGACAGCAACAAATTTTGTTAATTGTAATTAGCATCGTATTGATTACTTAGTAAAATGCGTACTAAAGATTACTTTGAAATACAACATTTTTAAAATTATGAAGCATTCCTTTACTGATATTATATTTATCAAATACGTACTTTTTAACTTCATCGGAATCTCTACGATTTAATTTACAATCAGCAATATATATATACCCTTGTTCTTCCTGACCAATAGGATCAATTACTGGAATATGAGGACTACATTTTTCAAAGAATTTAGATTGTTTAAGGCTGGAGTAATTGTTTGACTGATCATTTAAAGCTAATTGAGCCTCACCATTAGCAAGATTAACTAAAAATGCACCATCCAAAATATCCTTACACCTAAAAAATTGACTCTCTGTAAAATAAAAACAATTCTTCGCGCGGCCAGTTTTACATTCCAAATCTATAATCGGCATACAACCATAGAGAGTCGAAATAAATTGTTTAATTTGAGAAGATGATGTGACTCCATTAGCTATTAAAAATAAGAAACAAAATTGACTTTGAGTTGTTTGTTTTTGTGCCTTAAGTTGATCTTTACCAGCGCTTATAACTTTGGCTATTTTCCCCGTATAACCTGTAAGTTCACCGTGTTGAAAAATATCATCAGCCTTAAGGGTTTTGCTTTGTTTCGCATGTAACTCTTTTGAGTCAAATTTAGTCTTTAGCTCAATGAGTACATTTTCTTCTCCCTCAATTAAGAAATCGGGGGTCTTTATACTTGATTCTGGAATCTTAGTTACCTTAAAAGAAAAGCGCTCTAAGTACCGAATTACATCTTCTTCATAATTTTCATTTTTCATAAAACCTCCCTGAATAACTTAAGCTGTTACGAGTCCGACTTTAATGCTTTGTACATTTGGTTTCGTAAGCTGACTGCGTGACAAGCATAAAAGATTTTATTTCTTTGGAAGCCATCACGGATCAAACTAGGGTTTTGATTTAATACTTTTTCAACTTCCGGATACCTCTTTAATAAATCAGCTTCATTAAACATTCCAGAAACACGCGACATTGCAGTTTTTGCAGGTAATCTGAGATTGATGACTTCACCTTTCCAGTTCGTTTTGGCAATTACACTCTGTGCTATTTTTCCACAACAGATTATTTTCTCTGGTTTTAGAATGCAAAGAAGTTCTGACCATATTTCAGATGACCTTCCTTGAAGGTGAATGTCAGGATTTTTATTTTCTTTATTTATCCCTCTTTGTGACCATAATACGGCATTCGATACAGCAACACGTGAAGAGTCTACTTGAAATGCAGCTTCTACTGCTAACTTGATAGAACCATCGTCCCACGGATAAACACCAACACCATCAGGCGATACACCTAATCGTCTAATTCTGTCTTCTTGACTCATTGATAAGAGAGTCTCTACGTATTTACAATTTGAAGCTGATAAATTCTGGCTTTCAGCTAATACAAGGATCTTGTTCCATTGATGGGGAATATGGGGAATATAGGGCTCTTCAATAACTACAGAGCCATCGTTAGGAAGTATAAACTGCTTGCATACATTTACTAATTCATTAATTAACATTGCTGGGACTCCGAAAAAATAATGCTTATTAATGGAGGTTCCTTAGTAATGCAAGCCCCATAACATCAATTTAATTTGCAGTAATATCCCACAAATTCAATAAATTAAAAACTAAAAACTAAAAACTAAAAACTAAAAACTAAAAACTAAAAATAATTTACTTTGGTAAATTCTTGAATATTACTAATCAGTTTCAGTAATAAAACACCATTAATTCATTAGAAAATATATGGCAAATTATTAATAGTTAATGTCTCCTTAGCGCACAGACGAGTCATAAACACGAATTAGTGTATGGTCAGCTATCGTATCTTTGCTGACTGTTTTGATGTCGATTTTTCATTCATAAAAACCTCCGCAGTGTGCACATTTTTGACATAAAAAAAAACTGACTATTTCGAATCAGGACTTTAATATGTGGTACCAGTGGACGGACTCGAACCGCCACATCTTTCGACGGGGGATTTTTAATCTGGCATGAGTAGCCTTATTTGAGTCTTAAAAGGGGTATAAGTATACCACTACCACTTTGTGGCTTTTATTCAAAGTTGAATATCAGACGTCAACTACCTTGGCCGAGCAACCAAGTTAATTGTCGCCTAATAGTTGAATAACGCTGGCTTATCTTCAAATGTGATAAAATACGCATTTAGGCAAGGAGAATAGCCATGAGTAGAAAACTAGTTTTTGCTTTCCATAAGATCAAATCAAGGATGGGAGTGCGAGCGTTGCTTGCTCACAACTTCAGGCACGAAAATTCGAAGAATGTCGATACTTCAAAGACAAAACTCAATATCTACACGAAAAAGCGAGGGCGTGACATCATTCGGACTATGCTCGATTATCAACGTAATTTAAAAGGTCACAAGCCGAGAAAAAATGCTGTTTGGGCGCATGAGTACGTCATCAGTGGTTCACACTCGCACATGGCCGATATGAGCCGTAAAGAGTGTTTGCAATATTTTACAGACTCTATCAACTTCTTCAGAGAAATGTACGGCAAAGAATCCATGCTAATTCCCTCTGTGCATTTTGATGAACAAACGGCCCATATGCACTTGATAATTCAACCAATGAAGGACGGTAAACTTAACGGCAAAACTTTTACCGGCGGCTCTAAGCATACCATGACTCAGATGCGTTCCACGTTTCAACAAAAAGTCGCGGCTAAGTACGGGTTGGTGTACGGCAATCAGAATTGCAAGGCTACACCTCAAGAGCTTTCAGAGCATTACGAGCAAGTCCAAGAGGAACTGCCCAGGCTAAAAGCTGAGAACCGCGATTTAAGGCATGATTTGAATAGAGCTAGTAGGCAACTAACAGACACAGTTGTTGAGCTTGCAGGTGTTCGCAAAGAACTCGATGATGCAATTGCTCAAACTAAGTTGTTAAAGCGCAATATAAACGATTTAGAAAGGCTTAGAGAGAAAAGTCATACTTTAACTAGGGTTCAATTAGACAATGCAATACAGCGACTTGATGAGCAAGAACATAGACCTGCTTTTCGTAGACATTAGAAAAACAAATGATAAGTTTCGATTTTGGTCTGGGTTCATACACCTATGGTGCTCTAGCTGAAATAATCAGACATCACGGTAAGAATCCCGAGCAAGCACAAGAGCTTTATCAAAGAATGGTCTTTAATGCGTTAATAGGCAATGTCGATGACCATGCTTTACTTTATACGTTCGCCAGTAACGGTTGGCTTTTAAGTCCTGCTTACGATGTACTTTCGACTCTCATATTTTCACCTACATCATAAATCTTAGTTAGTAAGTAATTGATCCATATGATCAGCCCATTTTTGCAACCACTCTTTACAACGTTCTTCATATTTATGTAAATCATAAGTGCCCTCAATACCTGAACGAGCATGTCCCAATACAGCTTCAGCAACTTCACTTGGACACTTCAATCGAGATAAACCTGTTCTAACTGTGCGGCGAAGATCGTGGGGGACCCAATGCTCTATATCAAGCATTTTATCATCCCTGCGCATTAGCCATGCTTGCTCTGTTATGGCTTTTTGCTGAATAGGTAGTTGAGTTTTAAATGAGGGAAATAAATACTTACCTGTTTCAAGCCTTAACTGTTTTAGAAAGTTAACTGCTTGAGTTGGCAACTGTACATAACGCTCAGCTTCAGTTTTTGTTGCTCTTAAATGCAGTGTGGCTTTAACCAAATCAATATATTCCCACTCAGCACTGCAAACTTCTCCTGTTCGACAACCGGTCCATAAGGCAAATCGAAGAATTCTTTTTTGAGTTTGAGTAAAAGCAGAGCTAGGCAGCCAGTTCAAGAATTTCGATAATTCTTTGTCAGATAGAATACGAGTGCCTTTTTTAGAGGTAAGGCGTACCTTAGCTTGTCGCAAGCTATTTTTTGCTAGCAATGCGGGGTTAGCAAATTCATCAGGAAATTTCTCTAGTCCTATAGAATATTCAAAGGCGGCTGTAACCTCCCTTAAAACATTACCAGCCTGTACGTTTGATCCTCTATCCACAATAGCCATGATCATATTAACGATATCTTTTCTGGTAATTTCCTCGGCAAAACGATCCCCTAACACTTTTACTGCATCACCATAGAGGGTTCTTCGAGTTTCATCTTGACCTTTTTTCTTACGTGCCCCATCAATGATCTTTCCATTTATTTTACGATCTTCAATGTACTGTGATAGATAAAGTTCGACAACATCAGCCACAGTCAGTCTTGATGACAGTTTTTTCTCCATTATTACTTTATCTTTTTTATCTTGTTTTTGTTCACTAGCAGGACAACGGCCATCATGACGAATTACTTTAAATTCTCGTAACTTCACTCTAGCTTCTGCTAGTGATGTATGTGGAAATTTACCAATTTTAATTTGGCAGAGCTTATTAGTAATTGGACTTTTATAACGATAAAAAAATGTTTTAGCTCCTGCATTACCACAAGACACTCGTAAACCTTCATTTTCATCCACATCAGAAAGATCTTTATCTCCTGATTTCATGGCTTTAATTGTTGCAGCGTTTAAAGGTTTTCGTTCATTTAGCATTTAATTTCGTCCTTATTCATGGCAGCTATAGCACTAATTTTTTAATATCAGTATGATTGCGTTTATAACTTAGAATGTTAGTAAACTAGCAGTTCTGGTGTAGGTTTTTTAATGGACAAAGTATACACTAAAAAAACCTACACCAAAACCTACACTTATTGGTGGGATTACATGAAATAAATTGAAATTTCAGTTTATTTCACTAGATTACAACAAACACACAAACAGCCACACAACTGGCTATACAGAAAGAAAAAGTGTAATAAAAACATGCAAGATCTATCCAAACACACCCCTATGATGCGCCAGTACTTAACCATTAAGGCTGAGTTTCCACACATTTTAATATTTTATCGCATGGGTGATTTCTATGAGTTGTTTTTTGATGATGCTAATAAAGCCTCTGATTTATTAGATATTTCGCTTACCGCTAGAGGTAAAACAGGTGGTAATGCTATTCCAATGGCTGGTGTGCCTTATCATGCTGTTGAAAATTACTTAGCCAAGTTAGTCGCTTTAGGTGAGTCTGTCGCTATCTGTGAGCAAATAGGCGACCCTGCTACCAGTAAAGGTCCGGTTGAACGTAAAGTAGTGCGTGTTATTACGCCGGGAACCGTTAGTGATGAAGCGTTACTTACTGACAGACAAGATAACTTAATTGTTGCCATTGTCGATAACCAGTCACCACAAGCAAAGCTAAGAACAAGCTCTGATCCAGCATTTGGTCTTGCTTATTTAGATATGGCTAGTGGTCGATTTGTATTAACTGAACCACAAACTAATGAGCAATTACAGGCTGAATTGCAACGTTTGTCTCCAGCTGAGTTACTTTACAGTGAGTCTCTGCAAGACTTTAGTTTGATCGAGCAAAGAAAAGGGTTACGCCGACGCCCTGAATGGGAGTTTGATCTAGAAACTGCAACTAAGTTATTAAATAAACAGTTTAATACCAAAGAGTTAGCTGGCTTTGGTGTTGCAGATAAACCTTTAGGCTTAGCTGCTGCCGGTTGTTTATTTCAATATGTAAAAGATACTCAACGTACTGCCCTGCCACACATTCGGTCTATTGTTTGTGAGTCAGCCAATACTGGTGTTGTGCTTGATGCCGCAACTCGTCGTAATTTAGAGCTCACTCAAAACCTACAGGGTGGCCTTGAAAATACCCTGGCGTCTATTTTAGATAAATCATCAACACCCATGGGCTCTCGGTTATTAAAACGTTGGTTACACTTTCCATTACGTGATTTAAAGGTACTTAACAATCGTCAAAATACGGTAAGTGATATTATTGAGTTAGATCTTATCTCTGCTATTCAGCCATTATTAAAAGGCTTGGGTGACATAGAGCGCATTGTGTCACGTATTGCTTTAAGATCAGCACGTCCACGTGACTTTGCTCGTCTACGTAATGCGCTGCAGCAGTTACCAGAAATACAGCATGAACTACAGCATGACATAGGGAGTGAATTAAGTGTATCTAGCCCTAACTATTTACATACGCTTGCAGAGCAAAGTAAACCAATGCCTGAGTTACAGGCATTACTCGAACATGCCATTGTAGAAAACCCACCGGTATTAATACGAGATGGAGGTGTCATTGCACCTGGTTATCATAGTGAGCTCGATGTATTACGTGATTTAAGTGATGGTGCTACCGAGTTTTTAGCTCAGCTTGAACAGCGAGAAAAAGAGCGCACCGGTATTCACTCATTAAAAGTAGGTTACAACAAAGTTCATGGATTTTTCATTGAAATGAGCAGAACAGCCGCAGCTAATGTACCCGATGATTACATCCGCCGCCAAACGCTGAAGAACAATGAACGTTTCATCACTGAAGAGTTAAAAGAGCATGAACATAAAGTACTCAGCGCTCAAAGCAAATTCTTAGCCTTAGAAAAAGTACTCTATCAAGAACTATTCGACCAAGTATTACCTGATTTAGCTAGATTACAGCAATTAAGCCAATCGATTGCCGAGTTAGATGTATTAACTACTTTTGCAGAGCGCGCTTTAGCCTTAAATTATGTAAAGCCAAGCTTAGTTACAGAGCCTGGCATTAGCATTGATGCGGGTCGTCATGTTGTTGTTGAACAAATGACTAATGATGCTTTTATCGCTAACCCTGTATCGTTAACAGCGCAACGAAAAATGTTGATTATTACCGGGCCTAACATGGGTGGTAAATCTACCTACATGCGCCAAACTGCGTTAATCGTTTTACTGGCTCATATCGGCTGTTATGTCCCTGCAAACAGCGCAATAATAGGTTTAGTTGATAGAATATTTACCCGAATTGGTGCTTCCGATGATTTAGCCAGTGGTCGCTCAACCTTCATGGTCGAAATGACTGAAACCGCCAATATATTGCATAACGCTACTGATAAAAGTTTAGTTTTGCTTGACGAAATAGGCCGTGGTACCAGTACTTACGATGGTTTATCACTGGCTTGGGCTTGTGCTGAAATGTTAGCACTTAAAACGAAGGCCTTTACCCTATTCGCTACACATTACTTTGAGTTAACTATGTTGGCAGAGCAGATCCCAATCTTAGCCAATGTTCACTTAGACGCCATGGAGCATGACGATAACATCGTATTTATGCATGCAGTACAAGAAGGCGCAGCCAGCAAGAGTTTTGGTTTACAAGTCGCACAGTTAGCCGGTGTACCTAAAATGGTGATAAAGCGTGCTAAGCAAAGATTAACTGAACTAGAGCAACAACAAACGCCAACCTTACTTAACGCAAATCCGATACAAAGTGATGCCTTTGACCAACTCAGTTTAACGCCAGATGAACACCCTGCGTTGACTACACTCATCGAAACTGATGTTAATGAGTTAAGTCCGAGACAGGCGTTAGATTTATTGTTCGCAATGAAAGAGCAACTTTAGTCTTCTAGAGTATTCCTACAGAGTTTTCATACTCTGTGGGTGTTATCGTTATTTTTACTAATCTTAGAAACGAAAAAAGCCTCAGCATTACTATTTATAATTAGTAATGCTGAGGCTTCGTTACTTCATAGAGAAGTTATATGGTGCCCCGACCCGGATTTGAACCAGGGACACGAGGATTTTCAATCCTCTGCTCTACCAACTGAGCTATCGGGGCAATCTTTAAGGAGTTGAACTCTCTAAAGAGCGCGTATAGTATAGTTAAAAATAATCTGTAGCAACCGTTTTATAATAAAAATTAATTTAATCGTTAATTTATTGTTTTCTGAACACTTAACGACTAAATCAAATCTAAATTAATTATTGCTGATAAGTCGCAGGACTAATATCTTTTAAAATAAACATGCTATCCCAATATATTGGCCATTCACTCGCCTTGAGAGTATCTTGATAGTCATTAGCAAAAACTCTTAAATCGCTCTCCTGTACCAATAAACCTTTATTTTCAATGTAATTAATTTGTGAAGTGCTGGCTTGGCTTAAAAGGTGTTCTACGGAGTTTTTCACCGGCTTAGTTACCTCTTTATTTTTCAAATCAATATAGCTTAAATACTGTCCTTTCTCGGCACTAAAATGCACCATATGGTATGCATCACCAAAGGCATCACTCACTACTTTTCCAGCGTTAATTTGATTGTTACCTTCCTTCGTTAAATGCCATGTATGTGCCCAAACAATAATTTTTTTATCTGGGTATTGCTCGGCCCACCATTTAATATTCTCTCCCATTTGCTGACTGCGGTTATCTCCAAGGTTCCATTGCCTTTTTGCTTGTGCGGCTACCCCCTTTGAAATACGAAACCAAAAGCCATTATTATCGAGTGAATCGTGTTGCTCAAAGTTATTTGCTAATTTATCAAGCTGATTAAAAAACACGTTTTCTTGATCTAGCGGAAACCGTACCTTAGAGCCATCAAGTACTTGTTGAATTTTACTTGAAAAAACTTGCCACTGTTGACTATTCACCCATGATTTATCAATTTTTTGCTGCGCTTGAGTTAGGTCTCCCACGAGTCCTGTTAACGACATGCCACCAGTATGCTGACTATCGAAACCGACCATGGTTAATGGGTTATCAGTATTAAGTTGAGTATTAACATAATCAAATAAAGGAGTGACTTCATCACTATTTGCATACATATAAAATATATTGCCAGGAGCTAATGCTTTTATTGATTGACCATCTTGAGTTTGTTCTATTATTTCACGCACATCATACATACCACTTTCTAATATGAATAAATCAAAACCATGGTGTTGATGTAAATATTTTATCAAATCTGTTTTTAGGGTAAAAACACTACCTGCGCCATGAGTTTGCTCACCTAAGGCGAGTATTCTTACGTTTTCAATTTTTTTAGCAAATGCCGCTAAACCATGACTATCAATGTGCCCTGAACTATCAAGATTAATGGCCAAGTTATTTTCTACTATTTGACTATTAAGGCTTTCATCTGACAGGCTATCTACATCACTTTTTTCAAAGCTACAGGCAGTTAAAAATATGGCACAAATACAGAGCAGACTTCTAAAATACATCGATTACATCCTTGACGAGTAGTTATACAAATTTCATTAAATAAAGGGGGACTTCATGAAGCGGCGTAAAACGAAACGTCCCTCAAGTGAAGAGAAATAAACAATAACACATGAATTACCCTAGTTAATATAAATGCTAAGACTAAGATATATTACAATTCAAAATCACTAAAATCTAAGTCAGTATCTGGTGATATAGAGGTTTTACTTGGGGGGTCAAGCAATGAAGGTTGCATATCAGCTTCAAGCTCGGCGGAGGCAACTGTTTTTTCTTTTTTCGCATTATGTGGATTTTTTTTACGGTTTTTTCTTTGAATGCAGCGTTTTATTACCTTTTGTTTTTCATCATTATTAAACGTTTTCCAATCTTGTCGTTCATCGCGCGAGCGCATACATCCGAGGCAGTGACCTTTTTCATCAGACTGACAGATGCCAACACAGGGGCTAGGAACATCAAAAAACTCTAATTGCATTTAACTCTCACTATACCAATATCATTAAATGAGCACACACTTGCATCGATTAAGAGACTCGATGCCGTATTGGTCTCAATTTTAATAACCCATTATTGTTTAATTATCTTATACCAATCCCACTAACTATGTGACCATTTCTACTTGCTAAAATCACTAACTACTTCGTTATTTATTTAATAATTAGAACAACTAGTTATAAAAGAAAACGCCTTGTATTTTGCGGCTTTTTTCTACGTATAAAATAGTTCACCTAATTAATGGAACTGGTATCACTCTAAAAACAAATAAAAAAAATGCGCTGATAAGTTTAGTATAACTTATCAGCGCATTTTTTATAATAGCTTGCTTAGCTTGAGGTTTTTAGCGCCAAACTTACGCTAGCTTATCACTAGCAATATGATAATCAGGGTCTTCGATTACGTTAAGTTCAACTAACTTATCGGCTTTCTCAAGCAACTCTTTACACTCTTTATTTAAGTGTTTTAAGTGCATCGTTTTGCCACGTGACAAATAACGTTCAGCTAAAGTATCAATTGCTTCGATTGCTGAATGGTCAACAACACGTGCATTTTTGAATTCGACAATCACATCATCACTATCATCTTCTGGCGTAAATTGTTCAAGGAAGTTAGCAATTGAACCAAAAAATATTGGTCCATTAACTTCATAAACGGTTGAGCCAGTTTCATCGATGCTACGAGTAACGGCTATATGCTTTGCATGTTCCCAAGCAAAAACTAGTGCTGAAACAATAACACCAACAACTACAGCAACTGCCAAGTCTGAATAAACGGTAACCCCTGAAACTAAAATGATAACAAAAGCATCTGCTTTAGGTACTTTGCCTAAAATACGTAGACTTGACCATTCAAAAGTACCGATAACAACAATAAACATAACCCCAACTAATGCCGCCAGAGGGATTTGTTCAATGAGACCAGAAGCAAATAGGATAAAGCCTAACAAGGCTATCGCTGCGGTAATACCCGATGCTCGACCACGACCACCAGAGTTTACGTTGATCATAGACTGGCCAATCATGGCACAACCACCCATACCACCAAAGAAGCCTGTCGCTGTATTAGCAGCACCTTGAGCAATACACTCTTTATTGCTACGGCCACGTGTGCCCGTTAACTCATCAATTAAAGTTAGCGTCAATAAAGACTCAATAAGACCAATTGCCGCAAGAACTAAGGCAAAAGGGAAGATGAATTTAAGTGTTTCAAGTGTAAATGGCACATCAGGTATACCAAAGGTAGGTAAACCACCCGCAATAGAAGCGACATCGCCAACTAGTTTAGTATCTAAACCAACAAAATAAACGATGAAAGATATACCAACTATAGCTACTAAGGTTGAAGGTACTGCTTTAGTTAATTTAGGGAAGAAATGAATAACAGCCATGGTCAAAATAATTAACCCTGCCATGGTATATAGCGGAGTACCTTGCATCCACTCAAGTTCACCTGCAGCATTGGTAACTTTAAACTGGCCAAGTTGTGCTAAGAAAATAACAATGGCCAAACCATTTACAAAACCTAGCATTACCGGGTGTGGCACTAGGCGAATAAACTTACCTAACTTAAATACACCAGCCATCATTTGCAGTATCCCGGTGAGTACAACCGTTGCAAATAGATATTGCAGTCCCATATTATCAACCGGTACATCCATGGCCTTCCCCATCGCATTACCTGTTGACACAAGAGCAACCATAACTACTGCCATAGCACCAGTAGCACCAGAGATCATGCCAGGACGTCCACCAAAAATAGCGGTAATTAAACCGACCATAAAGGCCGCATATAAGCCAACTAATGGGCCAACTCCGGCAACAAAGGCGAAAGCTATCGCTTCAGGGACTAGTGCTAGGGCAACGGTTAGGCCCGACAGCACATCATTTTTCAGGTTAGACACTTTACTGGCGTGTAATTCAAACATTTTTATCTCATTGGGTTTATCGCAATATTTAACACTTCAGGTGAAAAGGTATTACGAATTCAAATTGGCGAGCACGTTTTAGCGGCATAATAAATATTAAGCATAGACAAAAACAAGCAAGTTTTCTGTGATTTTATGGCGCGGGATACTATAGATTTAGAGGGGGAAAGTCAATATTTGCTTACTTTTACAACATAAGTAAGCAAATAAACTTTAAACTAAGAGCTAAATTAGATATTAGCTGCTTCGCGTTGTTCTAAAAAGGCTTTTATTTCATCTCTAGAGCTTAGGATATGGTGTTTTAATACGCCAACAGCTGCGTCTATATCACCGGTTTTACAAAAGGCTAGTAGCTGGTTGTGCTCAGGTCCTGCTTTAGAAATACCGCCGGCCCACAATAAGTGCATACGAATATATCTATCGGCATTTTTATTTAAGGTGTTAACTAAGTCTTGTGTTTGTGGTCTATTTGCCGCTGAATATAGGCAGTTGTGATAACGAGAGTTAAGTTCACTCCAAGTATTTGCTGCATTTTCCTTACCCAGTGCTTTATCTAACTGCGCTAAAATATCAGTTGCCTCAGCTAATTTTTCGCTGGTTAACAGTGGTAATGAGGCAGCTAATAAGTGACCTTCAAGCATAGCTCGAAGTTCAAAAAGTTCCGCAACATGCTTAGCGTTAAGCTCAGTTACTGTAGCACCTTTATGTGGTTCAAAGACAACTAAACCTTCACCTTCAAGTTGTAAAAGAGCCTCTCTTACAGGAATACGACTTACGTTTAATTCGGTCGCTAACGCCGCTTGACGAAGTGATTCACCCGCCTTCAATTCACCGCTAAGGATTTTCTCTCGAAGAGTTTCAACCACTAACTGGGTTCTTGTTTTATATACTATAGTCATAAAATGCTTCCGAACAATATTAGTAGTCATTATAAGGAGTCAGTTACATAACACCATTAAAAAATGTACTTTTACCGTTTAAGTTATCTAAAAACGGCAGATAAGTTATCTGCCGTTTTATTTGAGCTATTTTGAGTAAACATCATAGCTTATTATTAGCGACAACTACTCAATAGTTATTATTCAACTATCCAGTAAGTTTCTTTCATTTCGCCATTACGTAAATATTTGAAGGTAACTCTGTCGCCTTTTTCATAGCTAGCAAGATGTTTCTTAATTTGTACGGCTGAAGCCAAGTCAATAATAGCACGCCCGCCAACCTCTAGCAGTATGTCTCCGCCAAGTAAAATTGGGCTTCGACCTATCACTACACTAAGGTTACCACCTTTAAAGCCAAGTTTATCCGCTAAAGTACCCGGTATAACATGTTGAATTAACATGCCATGCCCAGCGGTATTGTTGATTGCGTAAGACTGCTTCTTACTAAGTAATAACGGGATAAATCCAGAGAATGTACCTGGGTCGCTATCAATAATATGGCGTACTGTATCAACTGAAACAACAAAACCTAAACCATTACTACCACCACTTTTAGATAGTATATGGCTAACAATACCAACAATTTCACCGTTAAGATTAAACATTGGACCGCCAGAATTACCCTGGTTAATTGAAGCATCAGTTTGAAGTAAACGTGGCACTAAGCTTCGTCCTGGGATTGCGTTACCGTCACGAATGCCACTTAAATAACCAACAGATAAACTATGACTAACACCAAAAGGTGCGCCAATGACAATAACTTGCTCACCTATTTGGTAATCATTAGCTTCAGCTAATTTCAACGGTTTTGCTGTGCTAGGAACTTCTCCAGCCTGAATCATCGCCAAGTCAATAAGTGGCTCTATCCAAACAACATGGCCGGTAGTTTTAGTGCCATCAGCAAACTCAACTTCGATTGATGTTGCTTTATCAACAACATGCGCTGCAGTTAAAATACGACCTTCACTACTTACTAAAGCACCTGAACCTAATGAATTTGCCGTTTTTGCTTTATAGGCCACTTGGCCAACTTTAGGGTCAGCCAATGATTGTACATGCAATTCTACTACTGAAGGATTAACCTTCTTATAAAGTGTTTGAATTGAATTTTCTTTTACTTGATATGCTTCGGTTGATGTTGCACAGCCACTTAAGAAGAAAACACTAAGGATTAAAAAAACTCTGTTCATTTATAAAAATCCGCCTGCGATTAAATTAATAACAGTGTAACTAACTGTTATCTTTTTATCATTAGTTTTATGAACTTGAATGAATAAATCGTCGAATGAAAGTGATATGATAGCTGTGATTATTTAAATAGGAAAAGAACATGGAAATTATCGCCACTCTGGCGTTACTGTCATTGCTTTGGTTAGTTTGGCAATTAGTTAAAGCAAAAAGATTTACTCGCTTTAAACACCAAATTGAGGCCGAATTAAAAGGTAAAGTAATTACTGATATCATTGAAGAATTAACATTAACTCGCAGCGAAAAGCTCCCTAATAATGATTGTCACCAAGCCGCAACATTACTTTATTGGACTCAATATAAAAGCCGCATATTACATGCAGCTTTAGCGCGTGAAATCATTGACCAACAATGGTTAATCGACACAGGGAATTTACGTAACGCCCAACATTTATTTTTTATTGAACGTCAGTTTTTACCTCAGCCCCGCTCAAGCGAAGCTTAACTTCCTAGAGAGAGTATTTATAAGGAAGTATAAGCTAGCTGATGAAATTAATCTTTTTTGGCAAACTGCAAATCCCAAACACCATGACCTAAGTTCTGACCTCGATTTTCAAACTTAGTTAGTGGACGAGAATCAGGGCGAGGCACATAATCATTAGTTTCTGACAAGTTATTATACCCAGGCGCACTTTGCATATCCTCTAACATGCACTCAGCATAATTTTCCCAATCTGTTGCCATATGGAATACACCATCAACTTTTAATTTCTGTCTGATAGTTTCAACAAACTCAGCAGAAACAATACGGCGTTTATGGTGTTTTTTCTTGTGCCATGGATCAGGGAAAAACAACTGCACTTTAGCTAAAGTACCGTCAGGGATACAATCAGCTAGAATTTCAATAGCATCATGCTCATAAACTTTTAAGTTACTTACGCCTTCTTCAACCGCTGATGAAATACAAGCGCCAACACCTGGCTTATGAACTTCAATACCAATAAAGTTTAGCTCAGGTGCTGCTTTAGCCATTTCAACTAAAGACTTACCCATACCAAAACCAATCTCTAAAACCACAGGGTTTTCATTGGCAAATAATACCTGAGCATCAATAACACCAGCAGTATGGCTTAAGCCCATATCCTGCCAATGGTTATCAATTGCACGTTCTTGGTTTTTGGTTAAGCGGCCTTCGCGTTTAACAAAGCTACGTATTTTGCGAATGTACTTACCTTCTTGCTCGGCTTGTTCTATGGTTTTATGTGTTTTTTCAGTCATAAGTTTTCTTTATTAAATAGTTCTGTTGCTATAAGTGTTGCTAAAATAACAACAGGGAAATTACTACAAAAGTTAGTTCGTTATTCTAAACAAATGGTTTTTAGAGTATGACGCATAAAATTTTCATGCGAATTACGTAAAAATTAATACGCTTGCTAAATTACCACTGAGTGAATTTAAAGCGGTTTGTACAAGCTAAATAACGACGGAATAGTTATTCATATTTCGAGTTTATTTAACGCGGTAGAAATCGTCTTTAAAACACTCAGAAACTATTCAGCCCACCACACATCGTATAACTCGCTTACTGCAACAGAAGTTGCGCCATTATCAGTCAACCACTTTTCAACAGCATTACGATGTTCATCAGTGCAAGAGCCTAATTTCTGTGTACAAATAAGACCATGCCATAATGTATCACCTTCACCGCCAAAACCTAGGCCATTTGGCTGTATAGATTCGGCAAAGAACTTATCAATAAAAGCATCGAGCTCTTCGCCAGTAATGCCATCTTTTAATTTCCAAGCAATATCGAAGCCTAATTCCTGAAACTCGTCGACACGTAATTTTTTACGGATACGGGTACTACGGTTTTTTGCGTTCATTTTCATTATAAAGCCTTATATTTTTTCTTCATGCTAACTTGGAACTAAGCTAAGCGAATTTCAAAGGCGATATTATATACTTGTTAACTTTAAGATGCGAATTTGCCTATTTGAGCTCAGCTTGTTATTTAGTTACACTGCGCGTTATGAATAATCCTATAGTACTATCAGCCAACTCGGCTGAACAATTTGGCCAGCAAGTCGTTAGCTGGTATCACCAACAAGGTAGGAAACACTTACCTTGGCAGCAAGATAAAACCTCCTATCGTGTGTGGATTTCAGAAATAATGTTACAACAAACACAAGTTGCGACGGTTATTCCTTACTATCAGCGCTTTATGGAGAGTTTTCCGACAATCACTGACTTAGCCAATGCTGATGAAGACGTGGTTTTACATCATTGGACTGGTCTTGGCTATTACGCTCGAGCACGTAATTTACATAAATCAGCTAAAATTATGGTCAATGACTATGATGGAAAATTTCCCATTGAGATTGACCAAGTAATCGCCTTACCAGGCATAGGTCGCTCAACCGCAGGTGCAATTTTAAGCTTATCGCTAAAACAACATCACCCTATTTTAGATGGTAACGTCAAACGAGTATTAGCACGAAGCTATCTGGTCGAAGGCTATAATGGCTTAAGCAAATTTGACAAAGCATTGTGGCAATTAAGCGAACAATTGACCCCAGCCATAGAGACTGACAGCTTCAACCAAGCAATGATGGACCTTGGCGCAACAGTTTGTACCCGAAGTAAACCAACTTGTGAGCTTTGTCCTGTTGAACAAAGCTGTTTAGCCAAGGCTGGTGATCAACAAATGAATTTTCCTCAGAAAAAACCTAAGAAAAAAATTCCTGAGAAAAAAATCATCATGGTGATCCCTCGACTAAAAAATGAACGCTGTGACCGCGTATTAATGGAAAAACGACCGCCTGTAGGTATATGGGGGGGATTATGGTGTTTTCATGAAATTAGTGAATTGACCGAAATTGATGACTTAATGACTAATTTGTCACTTAAAGCGATTTCATCACAAACCTTGACTGAGTTTAGGCATACTTTTAGCCATTTTCATTTAGATATTACTCCGGTGATAGTAGACTGCCAGCAACTTGATAGTTCAAAAATAAACGAACCTGATCAGCAAAAGTGGTATGATTTACACCAAGAAGTAAGCGTAGGCTTAGCAGCCTCGACACAAAAACTAATAACCTTACTTAGGGACTATTGACCTTTCATATTTAAATTTTATTCAAATTAAATTATTAATAAACGTCAACAGCCCGACTAATTAACTACTACCTACTTAATAAAGAGAAGAGAAACTATTATGAGTCGCACAGTATTTTGTCAAAACTTAAATAAAGAAGCCGAAGGTTTAGGCTTCCAACTTTACCCTGGTGAGATAGGTAAACGTATATTTGATAATATTTCTAAAGAAGCTTGGACCATCTGGCAAAAAAAGCAAACTATGCTCATTAATGAAAAAAAAATGAACATGATGAATGTCGATGACCGCAATTTTTTAGAAACAGCTATGGTTGCATATCTTTTCGAAGGTAAAGAACCTGAAATTGAAGGCTATGTACCACCAAGCAAATAATCAGGTTTTGCTCTTTGATAGTTTATCACTGGTCACTTTACGACTCGTTAACGCTCACAAAAGACTCACAAAAAACAAAGGTGCTGTAAAAAACAGCAAACAAACACTTTTTATAAAAAACTTATTAAAAAGTAGTTGACGGGGTAAAGGAAAAACAGTTTAATACGCCCCGTCTTAACGAGGTAGCGAAATACAGCCGAGTTAAACATGTTTAGCCCCGATAGCTCAGTTGGTAGAGCAGAGGATTGAAAATCCTCGTGTC
>CAJXYE010000084.1 GCA_913063325.1 uncultured Colwellia sp.
CGAGAGTACCGCATGACCCGTTTTGTCCTCAAACATCTCTGTAGCTCTTTCTTCAATGCGCCTCTCGTTTGTATATACAGCGTTTTATATATCGTCTCATGTGACACTTGAAGCTCCTCATTCCTAGGTTGAGTCCTTTTTAGCCAACCAGCTATTTATTGTGGTGACCATTCGCACTTAAGTTTTCGAACGACAATAAGTGCTAATTTTTTGTTTAAAGATAACTTGCAGGTTTTGGGTCGTTCTGCTCTATTCCATGCAGCTTTATCAGCATGTATCGCACGATATTTATCGTAACCACCGTTACGATTAATTTCACGGCATACCGTTGAAGGGGGCGGTCGCGCTTACTTGCTATAGCTCTCATTGAAAGGCAGGCTGATATACCACGAGAAATTTCTTCTCGTTCGTCTAACGTTAAATGATTTTTTGCTCTTTGTTTATTGTTAGGTCAGATACCTCCAGACTCTCCAATAATTCGAGAGACTGATGAATGGTGCCGTTCGAATAATCTAGCGATATCATTAAGCGAACTACCTTTTTGATACCTTTCCCACATTAACGCTCTTTGTTGAGCAGTATAAATTATACGAGGTCTTCTTTTCATGGCTACGCTCCTTTGTATTAAGGATAGCGTTGCATTCACCATTTGAACTCAAGCCGCATTGCGGACATTAGTAGCAAATAAGGCCAACTTCCGCAGCAGCCTCTGAAGCAGTCATTACTGTTGGATTTGTAAAACTGATTTTGGCTACTAAACGGGGGGTAAAGGTTACTAATATTCAGAGTGTTCTTTAGGTGTTTTTAATTATCAATGGAAATTAAATGATTATTAAAGCAATACTTAATGGCTCTTAAATACAATTTATTTATTTTTACTTCCCCCCACCTGAGAACCGTATTTTTTGGCCTTAGCTTTCCATAAACGTTTTGCTAATTTTTGCATATCTATATCTTTATCCCCTTCGTCAACTATTTCACTACCAATAAGCGTTTCAATAATATCTTCCAGTGTTAGTATTCCCCGCACCGTACCGTATTCGTTTACAATTAGTGCGATATGCGTTTTATAACGTAAGAATTCTTTCATGGCATGTGACAAGGCCATAACATCCAACAAGGTTGGCATATTCCTAACATAGTTGCTTAAACGAATGTCTTTATTGCCACGAGCCTGTGCTAACAATAAATCAGTACGAAGAACAAAACCAACAAAGTTATCCTGGTCTTTGTCATAAACAGGTATCCGAGTAAAACGAATTTTCTTATGTTTGTGAAAAAATTCTTCTACTCGCAAATCTTGAGAATCATAAAATACTACTGTTCTTGGTGTCATTGCAAACTCGATCTTAATATCTTGTAATAACAATAAATTTTTTAGTATCGTGGCTTCTTCAGGTTCTATATGACCTTCCTCTACACTTAGCTGCGCCATAATGGAAAATTCTTTGCGATTAAAACTTACCGATTGTTCCTTATTCACTATGTTACGAGTAATGAACTCTGACATTTTAATAATCGGATATAATGCCCAAACCATAAACTTAAGACTATAAGCTGTGATAGGTGACAACATCTTCCAATATGAAGCTCCCAGAGTTTTAGGAATTATCTCTGAAAAAACAAGGATCAAGAAAGTTAATATCGCTGAAGCAGCTCCTAATGAAGCGTTTCCGAATACTATGGTTGCTTGAGCACCAACCCCTGCGGCACCAACAGTATGTGCCACTGTATTTAGCGTTAAAATAGCAACCAATGGCTTATTTATATCTTCTTTTAAAATGCGCAGGATTTTACCCGAATTTTGTCCTTCATTTTCCATCTGGGCAATATGTACCCAAGAAACACTCAGCAATACAGCTTCAACAATAGAGCACAAAAACGAAAAGAATAAGGCAATAAATAAATACAATCCTAAGAGAAACATAGGTTCCTTTTGTGCAAGCCGTAAAGTAGTTACTTTAATATGTCATCATTAAGGTAAGCTCAATTCTACAAAAAAGTCTATAAGGATGTGACGTTGTTATTACCAATTTCTTACATCGGTGGTTTAATCAAATAAACAGTGAGCATATTAATGTCTGCTTTTGCTTCGATAGTTAGCCTAATTTTGAGTGATTTCAGCTAATAGATTTAGTCTTCTTTGTGATAGCTAGTGACCATTAGAACAATGGACACTGGTAGTTTTTCCCTCACAAAAAGCTAACGCCAACAATGCACCTTGAGTTCAAATGGTCAGTCAACACACTCTATTCTTGGTAAAAAAGAAAAGGAGTGTTAAAAATGGTTCTTCGTTCACGAATTAAATACACACAGAGAGAATGACCTTAATATGGAATTGCTGGAAAGATCGGCAATCTTTAAGAGGGATAGGTAGGTTATTTGATCGCCATTCTTCTTCAATTTATGGACTCATTTCTCGAACTGCTGGTATTCGCCCACCAGAAAGAGTTCGATCTAAACATTGCCTATCTTTAAGTGAAAGAGAATAAATCTCCCGTAGTATCGCTTTAGGCTTCTCATTACGAGGCATTGCAGCAAAGGTCTGTCGAGCACCATCGACGATTAGCCGAGAAGTAAAACGTAATGGAGGATTGGATAATTACCGCGCTACACTAGCAGACAAAGCCGCATGGGCAAGGTCATGTCGCCCAAAATGTTGTAAATTAGCAAGTAACCCAAAGTAATGTCAAATAATTGGTGATAAGCCAAAATATAAGTGGTCACCTGAGTAAATTGCAGGCTGACTGAAGCGCGAATTCCCTAACAATGAGTACAACCATGTGTCGTATGAAGCGATGTATAAAAGCTTATTCATACTGATACGGCATATTGCGTACGTAATACTGCCTTGTTCTCACCAAAACTATCAATGTTGAGACGAATATATAAGTCTAGAATTTTATTTATTATAATGAGAAATATTCATCATGGGCAGAATTTGCGGACATCGATTTGTTTTGAAAGTTGCCTCTTATCAACAATGCAATTGTTAATTACATTAAAAGCAAAATGCGCCGCTTTAGATTGACGGAGGAATGTGTATCGAAGATCTTTAAATTTTGGGAAATTCACTACTTACTGAAATCATATAGCCCCATTGGTCACCAGTATATTTACTTTACTCGAGCGATATTGCTAAGGCCTGTTGATATAAATCAGGTTCATTTTCTTGAAACTGTTTAACTTTACTAACGGCTCGGGGTAATTCTTGACCCGCTGCTTTAATAAGCCAAGCTAGTCCAATGGTATGGTCTTCTTCTATGCCTTCACCGAGAAAATAAGAACGACACATAGCACCCATAGCTTTCAAATGTCCTGACTGGGCCGCTTGCTCAAATAAGGAAAAAGACAGCTCAAACTCATTTTTTTCTCGATATAATAGCGCTTGTTCAAACAAAGTATTGCTAGCATCTAGTTCTTTAGCTTTGTTAGCGGGCTCCATGGCACTAGGCACTACATTGTAATTTAATGTCTTATCGGGGACATTTAATTCGTTACTGTTTTCAGCGGATGTTACAGGCGTTATCTTGCTGATAATCGGTTTGCTTGCAACCGAATCTTCTGCGATGGTTTTATGCTCTACCGGATCAACAAACATATCTTCAGAAATTATGTCTTTTATATCACTATGTTCTTTATTTCCAACAAGCAAAGAGTTCACTACCGCATCGTAGCGAGTATTTAATTGCATAATAGCTTGCTGTTGCTGGGCTACCTGTTGCTTATAATAAGTGACATCAAGTTGTAACTGCGATACTTGTTTATCGTATTGTTCTCGTTGTGCTTTATTCGCTTGTTTTAAGTTAGAGAAATTTTCCAGCATTGCTTGGTCATATCTCTTTTGTTGATCGGTATTATTGCGTTCAAATCGATCTAGTACCGACTGTACACTTTGCTCATAATCACCTTTCATCTTTTCAAACCATTCAACAATCTGGCTTGGTATTTTCATATCATTACTCTGTACTAGCATAATCATTAATTTTTCATCTTAAAGTCTGCTGAGTAGCAAATCAATGTATAAATTAATCGAGTGCAAAGGTTGTTAACATTTGTAACTGAATCGTAATTGAAATGTAACTAAATATTTCAACGAATCAAAAGGTTCTTTGTTAACTAATTTAATTTTAATTTAGCAGGATAGATAAGCTTAAATTAACTTTAAAATTATCTGAGTAATATTGGAGGATTGTTCAATAAATACGGCTGGTTGAGAGAGATTTCTTATATCATAAATTGATATTTAATAATGAACTGAATATATAGCTACTTTATTTTACTGTATTGCACCTCAATGGAAGCGCTTACAACTATTTGGGTGAGTAGTGACCTCGTTGTGGTTTAAAAATAAACTAATTTGTTAATATTTGGCAAGCCGATAAAAAAATACAATAGACAAAGGTAACCAGCCAATATATCTTACAAAGAAAATTTTTAGCTTGATTTATATCATGTTTGTCTCATGTTTTTGTGTGTCTAATCTATTGAGAATAAGGAAGTTGCCGTATATGTTTACATTACCCGAACAGTTAACAATTGCTTATGTTGATGATTGTAAAACTTCATTATTAGCTGAAATACAGCACCAAGATATTATTGAATTTGATGATAACAATGTTCAATGCATTGATACTGTTGGCGTGCAGCTACTACTTGCAACAGTCAATTATATCAAATCTCAAAATAAACAACTCATTTGGCAATGCCAGTCTCAAGTTATCAAAGAAGGTGTTAAGCAGTTAGGGCTTAATGACGCTGTTTTAAATCAGTCTTTGTCTAGCTAGCATTGTGCTGTTTGTAATTATTTTATAGGAAAAAAAATGTCAAAAATTTTAGTGGTCGATGACTCTAACTCTATTCGCGATATGGTGAGTTTTACCTTAAAAAGTGCTGGATATGTCACAACTGAAGCTAGGGATGGCCAAGATGGACTTGCCAAGGCTAAATCTAATAGTTTTGATTTGGTCATTTCGGATGTCAATATGCCGATCATGGATGGTATTACCTTGTGTGCTGAGTTGAGAAAATTACCGTCATTTAAATTTACGCCAGTCTTAATGTTAACAACTGAAAGTTCAGTTGATATGAAGGTGCGTGGCAAAGCAGCCGGAGCCACTGGCTGGTTAGTGAAACCCTTTAATCCAGAAAAACTACTTGCCACCATAAAGCGGGTCATACGGTAACTTACGATGAGTATTGATCTCTCACAGTTTATTCCCAGCTTTTTGGAAGAAAGTTTCGAAGGGCTTGAGTTGATGGAATCTAGCCTGCTCAATTTGCAGCAAGGTGATGATGACAGCATCAATGCTATTTTCAGAGCTGCACACTCCATTAAGGGGGGAGCGGGCACCTTTGGTTTTAATGAGGTTACCGAGTTTACTCACTTAGTCGAGACTTTACTTGATGAAATGCGTGATGGTCGCAGAGAGATTGTTCAGCCGGACATTGAACTTTTATTAGTTTCAGTAGACTGCCTGCGTATGCTTATTGAAGCCATTCGTGATGAAGAAACTTGTAATAATAATAATATTTTAGCGACTGCCAAGCTGCTTGAATTAGCACTCGACAATAGCAATGCCGAGTCTACGGGTAAGCTAAGTAATGAAACAAGTGCTCAACAAAATAACACCATTGCCACCTGGTTAATTACTTTTGTCCCTGAGCCTCATTTAGTTCAAACCGGTAACGATCCGCTGCTATTATTTAATGCCTTGTCTGAATTAGGTGAGGTGAGTCTTGAAGCGCACAGCCAGGATATTCCGTCACTACTTGAACTAGATGCCGAAGCCTTGTATTTGAGCTGGTCATTAGCCATCAAAACATCAGCAAATGAAGACGATATTAAGGAAGTTTTTGAATGGGTAGAAGATGAGTGTCAGCTTACCTTAACTAAAAAATCAGTTGATAATCAAGACGAAACATTACTGGTAACTCCTTTGCATGATGAAACAACGGCGCTACCACTTGCCAAGCAAAAGCCTTCTACCGCAGTAAATATTACTCAAGAAAAAAAATCTCAAAAAGCTAAAAATGACTCAGGTTCAATACGTGTTGGTGTTGATAAAGTTGATAGTTTAATAAACCTAGTCGGAGAGCTGGTCATTACACAGTCGATGTTGTCTGAATTAGGTAATGAATTTGAGATGTCTAAACTTGCTCGTTTGACTACGGGTTTAGAGCAGTTGTTACAAAATACCAAAGAACTACAAGAAAGTGTCATGCGTATTCGCATGCTGCCAATTAGTTTTGTTTTTAATCGCTTCCCTCGTTTGGTACATGATTTATCAAAGAAAACTGGTAAAGAGATAACGCTAGTTATTGATGGCGAACAAACTGAATTAGATAAAACAGTGATGGAACAAATTGGTGATCCTTTAGTGCATTTGGTCAGAAACGCGGTTGACCATGGTATTGAATCAAAAGCTGTTCGAATTGCTCATGGTAAAGCTGAAAAGGGCACTATTACCTTGGCTGCATATCATCAAGGTGGCAATATTGTTATCGAAATCAATGATGATGGCGGCGGTATTAATCGTCAAGCTGTGTTTGAAAAAGCACTAGAAAAAGGCATTGTCGATGCAAATACCACCTTAAGCGAAAGCCAAGTCTTTGACTTGATCTTTGAACCTGGTTTTTCTACGGCAAAAGAACTCAGTGATATCTCTGGTCGTGGTGTCGGCATGGATGTGGTTAAAAAGAACATTCAATCGTTAGGTGGCCGAATTCAAATTGAATCAGAGCAGGGCAAAGGCAGTCAATTTAAAGTTTACTTGCCACTTACCTTGGCTATTTTAGATGGTCAATTGGTGAAGGTTGGCAGTGAAGTCTATATTATCCCGCTGGTCACTATTGTTGAGTCATTACAAGTAAAAGAACAGCTAGTAAATCGTGTCTCTGGCGATATGGTCTTGTATCGGCTGCGAGAGGATAATGTGCCCATTATCCCTATTTACAGTTTATTTAATATACCAGCTGAAAATAAAGAAATCAGTAACGCGCTATTAGTGGTTGTTGAAGCCGATGGGCAAAAAGTTGGTTTAATGGTCGATGATTTATTGGCTCAGCAGCAGGTTGTTGTTAAAAGCCTCAACGAAAACTATCAGCAGGTGGATGGCATTTCAGGTGCTACCATTTTAGGTGATGGCTCCGTTGCTATGATTTTAGATATTCCCGGAATGATCCAAATGGCGTTAAAAAAATCCCAAAGAGCTCAACAAGCTAAACTAGCCAATAAGCCAGAGTTAGAGTTAGAGGGAGTGAGTTCTTAATGGATATTCAAGCACTTGCTGCCGAAATACCGATGGAAGGTGAATATAGCCTAGAAGGCATTGACTTTATCAGTAGCGGTAAACAATTCCTCGCCTTCATTCTTGCGCAAGAACAGTATGCTGTCGACATATTATGTGTAGAAGAAATACGAAGCTGGGAAAATCCGACCAAAATCCCCAACGCGCCTACTTATGTAAAAGGTGTCATAAACATGCGTGGCATCATAGTGCCAATCATCGATCTAAGACTGAAATTTGGCATAGGTGATGCGAATTATAGTGAAACAACCGTAGTGATTGTCTTAACGGTGGAAAATGAAGACAAGGCTCGTACTATTGGCTTTGTTGTTGACGCCGTTTCAGATGTGCTTAATAGCGAAGACGATGAGGTTAAAAATTCTCCAGATTTTGGTGGTTGTGTCCCACATAAATATATTGATGGCCTCATTAATGTCGGTGACAACGTAGTTACCTTATTAAATGTGCAAGCACTGCAAGCAATTGAAGCGCACTAGTCACGCTATTAAAGGAGTATCTTATGGAAATAGAGCAAGAATATCTCACCTTTATACTAAATGGTGAAGAGTATGGCGTTGACATTTTATGTGTGCAAGAGATAAGAGTGTGGAGTTCTGTCACTGAATTACCCAATAAACCTGATTATATTAAAGGTGTTATTAATCTTCGAGGAACCATCATTCCTATTGTTGATTTACGTCAGCGTTTTGGGCAAGAAGCCTTAGTATATAACGAAAAAACCGTCACCATTATTTTACGTAATCAAGCAGCGGATAAACCTATGGTGGTTGGCATCGTGGTAGACGCCGTATCGGAAGTTTATAAATTTGGCGCCAAATCTATCCGTAAGCCACCAGAATTTGGCAATAAAATAGACCGATGTTTTTTGGCAGGTTTAGCCCTTGTAGAAGAGAAACTCATTATTTTACTCAACAGCCGAACACTGTTAGATCAAAGCGAATTATACCAAGTTGAAGATAAAGCCATGCAGCGAAATGGATGATAATTCTGTCTAGAGGCAGAGAAAAATCATGTTTTGGCTTACCGAAACATAGTATAGACATTGACATATGAAGATTTATTGGGCGAGATAATTACGGCCACATTGCTAGATTTAATTAAATTAACAGATAACATTCAATCGAAAGGATATAGAACGAAATGAGCCAAGATACAAAAATTTCAGCTAAAGAAGCTAAAGAATTGCAATTTACCGACATGTTAGCTCAGATGAATGCCATCAATAAAGTACAAGCAATTATTGAATTTAACATGGACGGCACCATTCTTACCGCCAATGACAATTTTTTAAATACTTTGGGCTATAGCTTGGAGGAAATTCAAGGACAACATCACAGTTTATTTGTTGAGCCTGAATTTAAACAAAGTGATGAATATAAAGCCTTCTGGGATAAGTTAAATCTTGGTGAATTTGAGTCGAAAGAATATAAGCGCTTAGGTAAAGGCGGCAAAGAGGTGTGGATCCAAGCCTCTTACAACCCAATTTTTGACTTAAATGGCAAAGCGTACAAAGTGGTAAAGTTCGCTACTGATGTTACTGCCCAAAAGATGGCTAATGCTGATTTTTCTGGACAAATTGATGCCATTGGCAAATCACAAGCGGTGATAGAGTTCAATATGGACGGCACTATTCTTAGCGCCAATGAAAACTTTTTAAATACTGTTGGTTATAGCTTGGAAGAAATCCAAGGACAACACCACAGTTTATTTGTTGAGCAAGAATTTAAACACAGTCATGAATATAAAGCCTTTTGGGACAGTCTAAATCGCGGTGAATATGAATCAAAAGAATATAAACGCTTAGGTAAAGGCGGCAAAGAGGTGTGGATTCAAGCGTCTTACAACCCTATTTTTGACTTGAATGGCAAGCCATTCAAGGTGGTTAAGTTTGCCTCTGAGGTTACTGCCCAAAAGATGACTAATGCTGACTTTTCTGGACAAATTGATGCCATTGGTAAATCACAAGCGGTGATAGAGTTCAATATGGACGGCAGCATTATTGACGCTAACGATAATTTTTTGAATGCAGTAGGTTACTCCTTACGTGAGATCCAAGGGCAGCACCATAGTATATTTGTTGAGCACGGTTATAAAACAAGTGCTGAATATCAGCAATTTTGGGGTAAGCTCAACCGCGGCGAATTTGACAGTGGTGAATATTTACGTATTGGTAAAGCCGGCAAGGAAATTTGGATCCAGGCGTCATACAACCCTATTTTTGATTTAAATGGTAAACCGTTCAAAGTAGTCAAGTACGCAACGGATATAACAGCACGTAAAAGAGCAATTGCGCAAATAAAAGATACTTTGCTTACTATGTCGCAAGGTGATTTGTCTCAGTCTATAGATAACGACCTTGATGGTGAATTTAGCATTATTGGTGATTCTATTAATGAGTTTATGGGCATATTAAATGAAATGATTGAGGATATACGCAGTGCCTCGACCAATGTCTTTGATTCAGCACGTGAGATAGCCGAAGGTAATAATGAGTTAAGCCATCGAACTGAGTCGCAAGCATCGAGTTTAGAAGAAACAGCTGCGGCCATGGAAGAGCTAACGACTACGGTACAACAAAATACTGACAATGCATCTCAAGCGAGTAAGTTATCAAAATCAGTGATGGATAAAGCCAGTAATGGTGGGGCTGTGGTACGCAATGCGATTACAGCAATGAGCGATATTAATAAGTCGAGCAAAAAGATTGCCGATATTATTAGTGTGATTGATGAAATAGCGTTCCAAACCAATTTACTTGCGTTAAATGCTGCTGTAGAAGCTGCGCGAGCGGGTGAGCAAGGTCGAGGTTTTGCCGTTGTTGCCGCTGAAGTGCGAAACTTAGCACAACGTTCAGCTGGCGCTGCCAAAGAAATAAAGGGCTTGATTAATGACAGTGTTGAAGCTGTAGGGCAAGGAACAAAACTGGTTGATGAAACCGGACAAACCTTTACCGAACTTGTCAGTGCTATTGAAGAAGTAGGTAAAATGATTACCGATATCGATACTGCCGGTAAAGAGCAATCAGCCGGTATTGGCGAAGTCAGTGCTGCTGTAAGTCAAATGGATCAAATGACCCAGCAAAATGCTGCTCTGGTTGAAGAAGCTGCGGCGTCAAGTAAATCGATGGAAGAAGAGTCACAAGCATTACTCGATCATGTGTCTTTCTTTGATGCGGAAGAAGAAGAGGAAGCTCCTGTAGCTCGCCGACAAACACGTAGAAAAACAGCTAGATCATCTCGCGTAGAAACTCGACCAACTAACGTTAGGTCGTCGAGCCAACGCCAGCGTACTCGAGTGAAAGCTAAAGTGGATCATGAATGGGAAGAATTCTAGGTTCGTATAGCAAAGAAACTTATTGGAATTGGTATTAGTTAAATGAGCACAGATCGCGACCAGTCATATCGGTTAAGCAACAAGGATTATAAATATCTATGTCAACACGTATATGAGTCTACAGGGATTGTTTTGGGTGATAATAAGCGTGAGATGGTTTATCGCCGACTCACGCGTATTATTCGTGAACGAAAATTAGCCTCATTTAGCGCTTATTGTGAATTACTAAAAAGCTGTCCAGAGCAAGAACATAATTATTTTATCAATAAGATAACGACTAATTTAACCAGCTTTTACCGTGAATCACATCATTTTGACTTTTTAGCTCAGCAAGAGCTTCCTAGGTTATTAAGTAAGGGGTTGCACAATAATCGTTTAAGAATATGGTCGAGCGCCAGTTCTACCGGCGAAGAGGCCTACAGTATTGCTATTACTTTACTGGAGGCTTTCGGGCATTTCATTAAGCGTTGTGATGTGAAAATATTAGCAACAGATATTGATAGTAATGTACTGACAACCGCAGATAAAGGTATCTATGAGGCACGAAAAATGGATGGGGTCTCAGCCAAGCTTAAGCAAAAATATTTTCATAAAGGTGTGGCTGATAATGCCAATCACGTGAAGGTTAGTGATGAACTTAGGCAGCTTATCACTTTTAAAGAATTGAATTTGTTGGGCGAATGGCCAATGAAAGGGCCATTTGATGTCATTTTTTGTCGTAATGTCATTATCTATTTCGATAAGCCTACCCAAGAGGAATTATTTGCACGTTTACATGACATATTAAAACCCGGGGGACTGCTGATTTTAGGACATAGTGAAAACTTAGGTTCATATCAACAATATTTCGAAAATGTCGCTCGCACTATATTCAGAAAGCTTACGGTTCAGGGGTAAAGGTGGTATCAGTTATGAATAACAGTCGTCACCAACACAGTCAGTTAAGTCATTGCTTGAAAAACTGTTTATCTGAATTTGAGCACGTAAATCATTATTGGGACAATAATCGAAAAATCGTTATCGCAAAAATACTACCCGGTGAATTTTATATGACTAGGGACAATGTTGCGATTGCTACTACGCTAGGGTCATGTATATCTGCGTGCATTTGGGACAGTAAGCTTGGCATTGGAGGTATGAATCATTTTATGCTGCCAATGACTAATAAAGCCGAACATGAAGTCGATTGGGCGCGTCGTGGAGTCGCTTCAGACGCGACTCGATATGGTAACTTTGCCATGGAACATCTCATTAATTTAATTTTAAAATATGGTGGTCAACGGCGATACTTAAAAGCGAAAGTTTTTGGTGGTAGTAAAGTCTTTAAGCAAATGTCTAACATTGGCGATAAAAATATTGAGTTTGTGCAGGACTATTTAAAAATGGAAAACATTACCTTAGTTGATGCCGATATAGGCTCAGTGTACCCAAGAAAAGTTATTTTTGAACCCTTCTCTGGCAGAGCATTTGTTAAGAAGTTAGAGAGTTTACACAACGATACTATAAGTCGGCGTGAGAGTGATTATAGTGATCAAATAGTACATAAAACTGTCGAAGGTGATGTTGAGTTGTTTTAGTCAGGAAATATTTTAGTCAGGAATTATTAAGAATGAAGATGCCGGGAATCAAACATGTTGAATGCTAATAGCAGTAAAGCAATGGGGTATATATGTTTAATCGACATAATGCATAGCCATACAATGAATAAAGTTACTCAGGTAATGGATTGTGCTTCTGCAATATTTAACCAAAGTGTATCTAGAGTGGATTATGGGCTTGTTATGGTATGGGGGACAGATGCAAAATAATCAAAAGCTATTATTATGGCTAGGTCTGGTGGGCGCTGGGTTAATCTCAATTGACCAACTATTTGTCAATTCAGTACCATTATCATTAATAACCGCCTTAATTATTATGTTAGTTTTGGCCACTTTATTAAAGCAAGCTTATGATTCTGCTAAAGATGCGACGCAAGTTGAAGTGGATATTGATGAACACAAAATTGACAATACTGTATTACATGGAATGTTTGATCAGCTAAATGGCGTACTCAGTCAACAAGTACGAATTATAGAAACTGAAATAGACAGAACCATGGGTTTGGTCGGCGAAGCAGTAGAAGGGATATCGAGCAGTTTCAAATATCTACAGAATTTCACTAACGAGCAGCAATTGATGATTACAGCTGTCAATGATCATAACAAGAGTATCGGCGATAAAGAAGGTAGCACGCTTGAAGATTTTGTTCTGAATTCAAGAAATACACTCGAAGACTTTGTTGAAACTATTATTCATTCCAATAGGCAAAGTACTGAAATCATGTCATTTACCGACCAAGTAGGCAGTCAATTTGATGTGATATTTAAGTTACTGGCACAGGTTGAAAGTTTAGCCAGTCAGACTAATTTATTAGCCCTAAATGCAGCAATTGAAGCAGCGCGTGCTGGGGATGCTGGTCGAGGTTTTGCCGTTGTTGCCAATGAAGTTCGTGCCTTATCACTTAGCTCTACCGAGTTAAATAATGTGATACGTAAAGAAACAGCTAGCGCAAAAGATATTGTTGAACAATTACGTAATTCAGTAGAATTGATGGTGTCGGCGGATATGACATCAACCGTGAAAACGAAAGATAGATTCACTGTCATGATGGATCATGTCAGTGATGCTAATAAGCAAACTCGACTTGTTGTTGATGAGCTGACTTTATTAGCACCTCAAATTACCGATAAAGTTAATTTGGGTGTTCGCTCTTTGCAATTTGAAGATTTGACTTACCAGACACTTGATTCCCTTAAACTTAACATTTCAAATATTTATGACATCAGTGCTGAATTAAATAGTTTTGAGAACCATAAACAATTTGATGTAACTGCTCATCTGTTAAAGGTGCAACAACGTTGTAAAGAAATGGTGATGGAAGTAAATGATGTTGATCAAAAGCGCAGTGTTAGCCAATCAACGATGGATGAAGGTGAAATTGAACTGTTTTAGTTCACCTTATTTCTGCCTAAGTCATCAATAAAAACCATACTAACCAGATCTTAGGCAATTTTTTAAGCGCTTGGACAGTGCATTAAATAAATACTTAGCTTCGTTTGAACGAAATTTCTAAATGGTAGCTATTGAAAAATAGTTAAAAGGTGAACAATGTTGCTTTCTGTACATGGCGATTGGCGAATTTTAGTGAAAGAGAACTACGTTATACAGTGGTTTAGTGGTTGTTGGAATGAAGAAGCCGCTATTCAATACTGCCAAGAATTAAAAAAAAAAACAGAACACTTAAGTGAAACACAATGGGCAATTATCTCTTTTTTTGATGACTGGGAATTAGGCGTTCCGGAGATTGAGTCGCATGTCATCGAACATTGCCAACTATTTAAAAAAAATGGTTGTATCAAAGACTGCCATGTTTATGCCCCCGCAGCGGTGAAAAGCATGCAATTGGAAAATATTGTGCCGCAGAGCGATGGCGATTATGAACGGCAAGTCTTTATAGATACAGAAAATGCTGTTTCTTGGCTCACTGAAAATCACTTTAAAGTAGATGTCACTGAGTTTTTAAATCATTTACCCAAGTGAGTATTATACTAATTTCATTAAATTTTTGCTCACTTGTGCTGGATACAATTCCCCTTGTCAGCGTTGCTCTAAATCCCAATAGCTAGCTATTACTCAATCTAGCGCCTTTTCCTATGCAGAATAAGATCACTAACTTAATTATGCGCAAAGGGGAAGTTACACCTCCGTAATTCCTAACGTCCGCTTTAAGGCACAAAGGCATCTGTGACTATTCGTTTTGGAAGGCTCACAGTTCACTATTATTCGGTAAAATTTTACCAATTAAAATCACCCCACCAAACGATCATTTAGATACGTATATCCCTTGATAGCACGACATGTTATTCGTTTACTCATAATTTTTATAACTGTCGTTAGTACTTTGTAAAGTTATCTTTTGAAATTTTTAGACTTGAAAATAAACTTTCGTAACTATAGTTAACCTATAGTAATTGCTAATAAAAAAATCTCTGCTAATTTTATGTTATCTATGGTTATATCGATTTGTTGATTTTGGTTAATATTTGAAGGGGACAAATGCTCAATAAGAACAAATTTAAAGTTTCAATGGGCTTTGCCTTATGGCTGCTGTTGATTATTTTCATATTCAGCATTCCTTTTATGCCATTGACGCTAGATAAAAAACTAGATGCCTCATTTTTGGACCAAGAAGGTAATGAGAATGCATTGATTTTTTTTGGTTTTCGCGGTTGTAGTAACGTCTGCCCAATGACACTCTCGATACTTAGTCAGTTATTTGATTCACAGAAAAATGCTTCCCTATGGCCGCAAGTAGTTTTTGTTGATATTGATGCCAACAGTGACTCTGCGCAGGCATCAAGCTTTGCTAAACAGTTCCACGCTTCATTTATCGGTTTACATATTCCGGCTGAAGAATTGAGTGAAGTTTCTAACAAGTTTGGCTTGAACATAAAGCAAGAAGGCAATCAGATATCGCATTTAGGTAAAACCTATTTATTACAACGAAAAGTAAATGGTTGGAGCTTGGTCAAAATTTATAATCCTAATAGCTTTTCAGTTGAAACGTTACAAAAAGAATTATTCGCTTTAAATCATTAAACCTATTATTTAAACGCTGTGTTGGTTTAAACAGCTAACAGTAATTTAGCCGGAGAGTAAAATGTTCAACATATTATTTGCATATTATGACAGTAAGATGTCTAAAGAGTTAAAAGAAAAATTTGAGGCTGACTTTAAAATCACTGACAAAATATTGTTATTATCAGTGATTGTTTTTTCTATTAGCGTTGCATTTATTACCTCTTTTCAATACGACTACTTTATGTTGGGGATCTCCGGTGGTTTGATAATATCAATGGTCTGTATTGCTGCCTACAAAACTATGCCAGGTACCGTAATGTGCCGAGTAATAATGGCAACGGCGCTTACGGGTTTACTTGCTATAACCGTGCAACAATCTAATGGTTTAGGTGAAGGACACTTTTTGTTTTTCGTAGGTTTTACCCTTTTAATACGATACCGCGATATTCTTCCTTTATTAGTTTTTGTCGGCACTGTCGTCGTACATCATATACTTTTTACTTATTGTCAAAGTATTGGCTTAGAATTGTGGGGGCAACCGATCAATATGTTTTCTTGGGGGGAACAGACAGGATGGGGAATATTAGCACCATTTATTTACCACGTATTTTTTGCTGTTTTAGCGCTTATTGTCTCAACTTATTACATTTATGAGGGTAACAAACAATTTGTTGAATCTAACCTAGTAATAGGTGCTGTTGAAAAGGCTGCTCAAGGTGATCTATCTTGCCAAATAGATAATTCAGGTAATGACTCCTTACTTGTAGAACAAGTAAATGATTTTTTAAAACGCCTACACGAAACATTTTCCCAAATTAATCAGGTAACAAATACTTTAGCAACGCAGTCAACTGATGCCAGCAATTCAGCTCAAATACGTACAAGCCAAGCGCACGAGCAACAAAATGAAGTAGGACAGGTCGCTACCGCGGTCACTCAAATGGCAGCGGCAACTCAAGAGATTGCTAACAATGCCGAGCAAACTGCGATTGCATCTAACGAAACTGTTCAAGCAAGTGAAGAAGGTGGCGATATCGCCAATACCTGTCAGCAGTCGATTACCGAACTTGCAGGACAGGTATCAAATGCATCAGAAATAATTTCTGAATTAGACCGTAATAGCCAACAAATCAGTGGCATTGTACAAACTATCAGTAGTATTGCAGAACAAACCAATCTACTGGCCTTAAATGCGGCTATAGAAGCAGCTAGGGCTGGCGAACAAGGCAGAGGTTTTGCGGTAGTTGCTGATGAAGTGAGAGTGCTATCACAACGTACTCATAGCTCTACTCAAGAAATAACATCAATGATTTCTGTACTGCAATCAAGTACACAGTCAGCAGTAAAAACTATGGGTGGTTGCCATGACTTAGCAAGTACCAGCGTATCAGATGCCGAAAGGGCAACGCAGAGTTTTGCTAACATAACCAGTGCTATTAAGAACATATCTGATATGGCAACCCAGATAGCTACAGCAGCAGAAGAACAAACAGCTGTAACAGAAGAAATCAACCGCAATACTAACTCAATTAATGAAGTGTCTGCACTCTTTCTTATCGAGGCAGAAAAGGGTCTTGATGATGCATCTAAATTACAGGGGCAAGCTCAACAAATGGGGATATTGGTTAATCATTACCAATTAGGCTAATTTTCTTTTACTAACTAATGTCAGCTATTCTTGAAGAATATGAACATAAAAGAGGGATAATTATAACAATAAAAATTGAGATGATGTCCGTTTGCGCAACATCACTCTTACCATTTTGAAGACCTAAGATTTTAGTACGATACCGACAGTTTTGTGATATGCACATTCAATAAATTGTGATAGTTTCTCTCCTTTATTCAATATTCAAACGCTCTGAGTAGTTTCGTGTAGGTTTTATAGTCAATGACATCGGTTTTACTGTAGGTAACAAAGGGTACAAATGTATAAAAAGTGTAATTTTTCAGGTGATAAGGAAAAAAACACTTAAATAAATAATGAGCTGTGATAGTATCGAAAGGTCTGAAATTTAAACTTACTAATGGATTAGAAATGAAATTATTGACTACCATATCAGCCAGTGCTTTATGCTTTGCTGCATCGATAAATACTGTGCAAGCGGAATCGGTTGTGTTGTTTGATGTTGCAGAGCAGTGCCGAGCACTTGAAACTACACAAGGTACACGTTATATACTACCTTGTACCTTACCGGATAAAGAGTTTACCTTTTCTGTAGTAAAAGCTAGCGCGGAAAATAATTTTAACAATGAAAACCTTAAAGTAGACTTTTATTGTGAAAGCATGCGACCTTTTACTTTTAGGTATCAAATTACCAATAATAATGAAGTTTTTAACAATCAGTCTTTAGCTCCCTCAGCTAATAAAGATGATGCACTTTCTACATTTTCACTACGTGAGTCGAAGACTAATTATACTTTCAAATTAGTCAACTTAGACTCTTATGGTGGCTTCCAAGCAATAAAACCCGGATGCCAAGTAAAGGTTTCAACAACGGCTACCCTTGTTCAGGAAGACCTACCTATTGGTTTAGCAACAAAAATCAACTTAGCTGTTTGGCGTGCAACTCAACACACAACAGCAGGAACTGGAGGCTATTTTTCCTATAAATTACGGCTAAGTAATGCTAAAGATTTACTTGAGTCAGTAGAAATGATTTTACTTGAAACAGCCCCCAAGTTTACAACTAATTTAGCTGATATAATCGATAGCCTAAATGCTTTACTTGAACAGTGTACATCACCTTATTGTAACAGGGCTGTGCATAACGAAGTTAAACAAGTTACTGCTGATAGCGAGCAAGAGTTACTTGCCCTAAAAGCAGAGTTAGATAACTTACTTAAAAACGTTGCTGACGAAGATCCTAGCGATAATGAAGATGTTAAGAAATGGACGTCTTTACGTGATTTAATTGTTGAGGCATTAGAGCTAGAAAAATAAGCTTAATGAGTTATTTAATACGATTAAACCATTAGTCCAGCCTTAGAACAACAAGGCCAACCATATAATGTGGATGGCCTTTTTTGTTTGTTTTCAGCCCAAGTAGATATAAATTAGGTATTTGTATGGCGAATATGAAAAATCTGTTCTCGGTAAAAAATGGCTATATATTCGTCGCCAATGCGGCAAATATAAACTTATTTTCGCATCACTTTGGTAAGTAAAGTAGTAACCTACTTTACTACATAATCACTCTTGATCATTTCAAATATAACCTAGGCGTTGGTAGTAAAGAGTGGCTAATCTAACTTGTTTGTTTGATATTATCAATTAATTTGAACAGTTGTAGACTCACCTTTAGTGTTAACTTCATAGTTATCATGCTGGCTTATAGATAACAATGTTCTTCGATTCTATCTCGCTCAGGGGGCGAAACCGCCATCGAATATATAGACTAATGTCAGCTATCCTTGAAGAAAGTTGACATAAAAATGAAGTTTATTCCTCTAATAATTTAGACCGCTTAGTGGTACTTACTGCCCTTAACATCTCATTTAAAAAAATTAGTAAACTCCAAATGAATTAGCTCTTTTGTTAAGGGCTTCTTGGTGCGCTAAGCGGAAGCTTTTGGTATCAACATCAAACCTTCCGCAGCTAGCCAATAGCTGACATTGTTGCCTGAATTTGAAAGGCTAACTACTGCCACAAAACAGACTA
>CAJXYE010000085.1 GCA_913063325.1 uncultured Colwellia sp.
TTAGGTATGGATGAGTTATCTGAAGAAGATAAGCAAACTGTATTCCGTGCACGTAAAATACAGCGTTACTTATCTCAACCGTTCTTCGTTGCTGAAGTATTTACTGGTTCTCCAGGTAAATATGTATCATTAAAGGACACCATTGCTGGCTTTAAAGGCATTTTAGCAGGTGAATACGATGATATGCCAGAGCAAGCGTTCTACATGGTTGGTGGTATCGAAGAAGCTATCGAGAAAGCTGCTAAGATGTAATCAACTAGTAAGCACTTATGCTTTGCGTAAGTGCTTACAGTAATAGAGGTCGAGTCAAATGGCATTATTAACTGTTAATCTTAATGTAGTAAGTGCAGAAGAAAGCTTATTTTCTGGCAGCATTAAATCATTACAGATCACAGGTAGTGAAGGTGAGTTAGGCATTATGCCTGGTCACGCACCTTTACTGACCTCACTAAAACCTGGTATGGCATTAATCACCAAGCAAGATGGTACTGAAGAAGTAATCTATCTTTCTGGTGGTATGTTAGAAGTTCAGCCAAATAACGTTATCGTATTAGCCGATGTTGCTACACGTGCTGCGGACTTGGATGAGCAAGCGGCTCTTGAAGCGAAACAACGTGCAGAAGCAAGCATAAACGCCAATGGCGTAGATGTTGACTATGCAGCTGTTTCTGCTGAATTAGCTCGTGCGGAAGCGCAATTACGCGTTATTCAAGCGACTAGCAAGAAAGCTTAATAACTCGGTACTTTGGTACCTAGTTATACCTACAGGTTTAGTGATTTTTAACTTTACTTTATTTTTCTTTCTTTTAATAAGTGAAGTAAATAGAGTTAAGAAGTGAACACAGAATCAAAATTTGAAAAGCCGCTTTACTATTTTAGTAAAGCGGCTTTTTTGTGTCTGGTATATTATTTGGTTGGCGTATGGAGATTCGTTATTAGCTATTACCTTTATCTTCTGTCATTCATAGGGCAATCGATTATCGACATGAGCTTTGGAACAGTAATCACGTGTTTATTCGTAAAGTTGTCGAAAGCGGACCACTGCTCAATACCTAAGACATACATCGTATTGTTAGACTCAAGCGGATCTATATTATCAAAGTACCATAAGCCATTTATATAAAAGCTATAAAGAATATAGTAGTTTAGTAAGTCTACATTTGGTCGGTAATCGGGAACCAAAGTCATATATTCAGCCACTATTTTAGTGATACGTTGGTCGGAGATGTTGTTGACGGCTATAAACATCGCTAAATCGAATTCCTCTGGCGCTACATGGGCACATTCAAAATCTATTAACCAAGGCCTTTGACTATCATCTAGCAATATATTTGTTAAGTTCAAGTCACCGTGACAAATTACGTTAGGGCTTGTTGAGTCCCCAATTAGGCTGTTAATACTATCTGACAGCGACCTAGTCACTTTGTCTAAGGCATAGCTGTGTGATGCCAGGAAGGGGGCAGGCTTAGTCAATAAGCGCTTAACCGAACGAGTAGTATTTAGTAACGGAATGGGAGGGTTGGCAAGTTCCAGTGGAAGTTGGTGTAACTCTGCCATCAGGCTAAGGGCAATTGATATCTTTCTATCCTTGTTGAGGTTTGCATCAGTAAGGGTAAGCCCGTTAATAAATGTTGTGACTAACCAATGTTGGTCATGATAAATGACCAGTGGACTTAACAGTTGCCAACTACTTCGTTCTGATACATTTTTCATATGTAAACCCGCACAAAGCTGCGCACAAGATATTTCTGTGTTCGAGGTTTCTTTATTAAGCTTTTTGGCAAAAAACACCCGTGTAGCCGTGGTAACTTTTAGTGCTGTTTGGCTCAAGCCATTAGCTAATAAACTAATGGCTCGAACCTCGGTAAAACAGGGGAGAGATTTGAGTGAGTTAATTACGTCAATAGGAACAGGCATATGGCAAGTAGGCGCTTAGCGACTAACGGCAGGCTGTAAATTGATTGTAGACTGCTTATAGATGTTTAACCATTTGAAGTAACCGTAACCGGCAACAATAACAAAGATTACAAATAATACGGTTGTTGGTACCAACCCCTTCTCGATATACAAATAAATCGAAACCAAATCGATAACAATCCAGTAAAGCCAGTTTTCTAATACCTTTTGAGTAACCAAATAAGTAGCGAATACCGCATAAACCGTAGTGTATGTATCTAAGTAAGGAAAATCAGCAGGAGTGAAGTTAGCCATCACATAGCCTAAAGCTGCGGCTATTACAGCTAAACCAATACAGGCTTTAATGTGCCAACTTAGCCCCCAGCTGACTATGGTTATCTCAGCACTTTTATTTTCATTTTTATTTGTGTGTTTCCACCATTGCCAGTAACCATAAACAGCCATTAGCAGGTAATAAGCATTTAATGCGCTATCCATCAACAGTAAGACATCATAAAAAATGTAAGTATAGAGTGCAGTACTAATAAAGGCCGCGGGCCAGCACCATAAAGAGCCTCTCGCGGCTAAAATAACATAGGCAAGTGATAACAACATGGCAATGAGTTCAAGCCAAGGCAGTTGTTGGAAGTAGGTTGCCACACTGGTTAAAATTTCAGGCATTAACTTTCAGCTTCTACTTGTGAACGATCACCATTAATAAACTTACAAACAAAAACCGCAGCACCTGTGGTTTGATGTACGTGTTTAATCTCAGCCATAACATGGCTAACAGCAAGGTCATAATCGCCAAACACTTGTGTGCTCATGCCATTTGTTACCACGTTTAAACCAGTTACAGATCTTAGGCGCTTGATGAATGCCCAGATTTCAGTTTTGTATTGTTCTTCAGCTAAGGGATACAAGCTTAATTCGATAGAAATTTTCATGGAGTACCTTATAAAAAATTAGCAAGAGTGATGACTCTTGCTAATGATAACTATGTTTTACTTAAAATTGATAATCTAAGCTAGCACCAAAGACTAATGGCTCAGATAACTGAGTATATTGTTTTGGCGCATAACCATCACGTGGATCATTACCAAAATAGAAACCACGGTTAGCATATTCTTCATTAGCAAGATTGCGGCCCCATACTTTGAGCTGCCAATTATCTTGTAAATAACTGATCGAGGCATTTAATAAGACCACGGCTTCTGAAGTAATATCTTCCTCAGGAATTGGTTGACCATCATAGTAACGGGTATCAGAGAAATAAAATTCGTCTTTACCATCAACAGAGATATTAAATAGCCATTCATCTGTTGGTTGATAATTAATACCAACATTAAACTGGTAATTTGGCGCGTGTGCTTGTTCTTCACCGGTAAGTGAGTTGCCATCCTTATCAATAAATTCATCAAACTCAGTGTTAAGTAAACCTAATGAACCGTAAATATTTACATAATCATTGATAGTCCAAGCTGATTCTATTTCCGCACCATAGTTACTGCCCGAGGTAGCATTGCCTAAATAGCTAATAAACTCAGCACTACCATCTTCACGAACAATAGTAGTGGAGCTTTTAACTTGCATATCGGTACGATCCATATAAAACACCGAGCTACGGATGTAAGCATTATTGTTTAATAAGGAAACTTTATAGCCTAGCTCATAGTTCATCAAATACTCAGGTTCAAAAGTACGTAAATCATCCGGTAAAGTGCCATCGGTATTATTACCACCAGCTTTATAACCACGGTTAATTGAGGCATACCATAAGCTATCTTGACTTTGTTGGTAACTAAGTACTAACTTACCACCAAGCATTGTATCGTCGATGCTGTCATTAAAAAGATCTGAATTATTATAATCGGCGGTGCGGTTCTCGATACGTAAACCTGAAATTAATGACCACTTTTCAGCTAATTGACTATCTAATTGTCCATAAATAGCAATGCTTTTACTTTCGTTAGTAGAAGTAAAATCGCCAGCGGCATAAGTGTATTGTCGTAATAGATCTTCATCGTCTTGTTTGTAGAAAATACCAGCAACCCAGGCCGTACTACCATTAAAGATCTCTTGCCCCTGATTTGATATAGCACGTAATTCAGTAGTAAGTACCGCTTTTTCTCGGTAATAGTGATCGGTAGAGGTGTATTCCCAGTAAGCATAATCAGGGTTTTCTATAACGTCAGGATCTGAAATGCCTACATAGGCCCAATCTTCATCATACCCGTAGGCTAAGTCTGAGTCGGCATTACTAACTATGGCTAGTATGGTTGCACTTTCAAAACCTTGGTAGTTCAACTTTGCTGAAAAAGCGGCCGTTTGTTGTTGATCAAATCCAGGTTCATCAGAATAGGTCTCTCTAGTATTATCTAATGAGTAGGCATCGTAACCATTGTCAAAATCAAAATAATAGCCCGCAAGGTCGATAGTTAGGTCGTTACTCGCTTCAATTGCTAATTTTCCGCGAATGGTTAATTCATCGCGGTTGTTAGTATCTTCACGCTGTAAATGTACATTTTCTATATAACCATCACTGTTACTTTGATTAACAGCTAAGCGATACTTTACCGAGTCGGTGGCGGGACCAGATAAGGCAACACCCATATCGTAAGTATTATAATTGCCAACACCTAGTTGAACAGAGCCTTCAAAATCCTCGGTTGGTTCGTTAGTGGTGATATTGATCATACCGGCAATAGCATTTGCGCCAAAACGAGTACCCTGTGGGCCACGGAAAATTTCGGCTTGTTTAACATCAAATAATGAAGCAACACTACCAATGCCAGTAAAGTCTACTTCATCAATAATCACACCCACTGATGGATTGATAGGCTCTTGAAATTGACTACGTTCGCCAATACCACGAATTTGATAATAACGTGCTCGCTGTGAACCACTAGCAAAATTAACGTTTGGGCTAACCGCAATTAATTCTTCAAGATGTTTAGCACTACGTTGTTTAATTTCAATATCAGTTAATACCGACATTGATGTTGGCGCATTTTGAAGACTTTGCTGACGAAAATCACTAGTTACCGTGATGGTTTCAACATTGTTAATATCATTACTTGCTTGCTCTTGTGCAAAAGCAGTAACATTAAAAAAACTGGCGGTGATAGCTAAACAAATAGCAGACTTGGAGAACTTCATAAAATCTCATCAACAATAAATAAAGGTAGGGGCGTGTGCAAGGAAGGAAATTGATGAATGTTATACCAATTGAACTCGGCATTAATTTTATCTATAACCATCCCTATGCCAGAAAATTAATTAAACTAACTTCCTGCCCAGGTTCAAAGAGTATATATCTCAGCGGCAAGTCACTTTAAAAAGTTAAATGACAGCGCACCCCTTGGTTTGACGCTATTCTAACAAATAATTTTACTATAATCTTTGTATTGTTAGGCTGCTTAGGTATATTGATATAAGCATTTTGATGTTTTTCATATAAAAATAATAGTTGTGGGTATTTATGTTTCCTAATTGGCAATTAGTGCTGTTGAGTTTGGCTTATATTGGCTTGTTATTTCTGATCGCCTTTCTTGGTGATAAATACCGTCATCAGTTGGCGAAAAAGGGTCAGGGCATTATTTATGCACTCACGCTTGGTGTTTACTGTACTTCTTGGAGTTTTTTAGGCACAACAGGGCAGGCATCGACCAATTTACTGTCTCATCTCCCTATTTACTTAGGTCCGATCTTACTTTTTGTTTTTGCTTGGCCATTCATTCAGCGCATAATTCGTGTAAGTTTAAAGCTGCATTTAACTTCTATTGCCGATTTGCTGGCGGCCCGATTTGGTAAGTCACACAACCTTGCCATAATGGTCACCATAGTAGCGTTGGTCGGTACTATGCCTTATATAGCGTTGCAGTTGAAAGCTATGGTGTATTCTTTTCAGCAACTACAGCAAGATCAAAGCTTAAATAGTTGGCACATAGGTTTAGTTGTTAGTCTCGTTTTGGCGGTGTTTACCGTTTTATTCGGTATTAGGCACATTGATGTTACTGAACGTCACCCTGGTGTAATGCTGGCAATTGCCTTTGAGTCATTAGTGAAATTATTTGCCTTTTTAGCCGTAGGTATCTTTGTTTGCTTTGTGTTGTATGAGTCACCAGCAGATATTTGGCAACAGGCCGATGCAAATATTTTACTTGAACAACAGTTTACTGTAGATAACGTAACGTCAATGATTGCCATGCTGGTTATTGTAATGGCGGCATTCTTGTCTTTGCCGAGACAATTCCAAGTCATGGTGGTTGAGCTTAAAGATCAAAAAGATACTTGGCTTAGCCGTCGAGTATTTCCACTGTACTTACTCGTTTTTGCCTTTTTTGCTGCACCACTTGGACTAGCAGGTCAAATGCTATTAGGTAATACAGTACCTTCAGATACTTATGTACTATTTCTACCTGATGTTACTCAGCAAACGTGGTTAACCTTGTTTGCTTTTTTAGGCGCCGTCTCTGCGGCAAGCTCTATGGTTATTATTTCTGCTATTGCCTTAAGTACTATGCTAAGTAATGAAATTGTTTTCCCATTGCTTTATCGTCGTCAAAAAGTCGCACAAACAGACTATGATAATTTTCGCAAGCGACTGTTAAATATTAGAAAACTCCTAGCTTTATTTGTCATCTTATTGGGCTATGGGGTTTTTATCATGGCATCACCAGATACACTATCCTCATTGGGGGAAGTCGCATTTGGCGCTTTTGCACAATTAACTCCCGCACTTATTGCAGCCTTCTACTGGCGCCGAGCTACTTTAGTTGGGGTATATGGCGGTATATTGGTTGGCTTTATTTTATGGCTTACTCTGAATTTTCTCCCGCAATTTGGTTTGTATGCTTCCCCGTTTGCTGAAGGCTTCTTACCTGTTAAAACCACGGCGACGCTGTTTAGTTTAGGCGCTAACATTATTGTAATGTGGGCCTTGTCTCAAATAAGTAGGCAAAGCGTACAAGAGCGGGTGCAAGCGTCATTATTTTTAGAGTGGCAGTCACCCAAACGGTTAAAAGTAGAGAAAAAAAGGCAACTTGATGTACGAGAATTAGAGCTATTAGCGTCGAGGTTTGTCGGTGTAAAAAAGGCTCAGACTAATTTTAAATACTTTTTATCGTCCCATGATAAAAAGACGTTAGGCAATGTTATTTATAATCAACAATTGCTTCAACATACCGAAAATACCTTAGCAACAGTTATGGGGGCATCTTCTGCACGCCTAGTACTATCTTCTGCATTAGATGGTCGTGATATTGCGCTTGATGAGCTGGCGGTACTGGTTGAGGATGCGTCCAGTCAGCGACAAGAGTTCTCTCAAAATTTACTACAAAGTGCCATTGAAAACGCCAGTGAAGGCATTTCGATTGTTGATGATGAATTACGCTTAGTTGCCTGGAATAAGAAATATTTAGACTTGTTTGAATACCCATCAAAGTTGGTCTATATGGGGAGCCCAATATCAGCACTTATCCGACATAATGTTAAACGAGGACTGTGTGGATCTGGCGATATAGAGTCACAGGTAGAACGACGTTTAGACTTTTTACGCAAAGGTAGTCCTCATAGCTCAGAACGACAACAAGCGAGTGGCCAAACTATTCGTATAGAAGGGAATCCGCTGCCCGGTGGCGGTTTTGTAATGCTGTTTTCTGATATCACAGCTTACCGTCAAGCTGAGCAAGTACTTAAAGAAGCAAACCTTGATCTTGAGACCCGTGTTTATGAACGAACACTAACCTTAGCTAAAACCAATGAAGCGCTGGCGAAAGCACATGAAAAAGCAGAGCAAGCGCATTTGAAAAAAAGTCAGTATTTAAATGCTTGTAGCCACGATTTAATGCAGCCGCTTGAAGCTGCGAGATTATTTACCTCAGCATTGTCAGAGCAAGGTAATTTAACGACTGTGCAGCAAAAGCAAGTTGATAATATCGATAGGTCTCTCAAAGCAGCGAATGATTTATTAGCCGACTTGGCTGAAATTGCCCGGTTAGAAAGTGGTAATATCAAAGCCAATGTTCAAGCATTTGCACTCAATGATTTATTTGAAGATTTAGCACAAGAATTTTCTGCACTAGCTATAGAGCAATCAGTAGAGTTTCGTTTAGTGGCGAGTAAAGTATGGGTTAAATCTGATCGGCAGCTGCTAAGGCGTATTATTCAAAACCTTGTCGGTAATGCGTTTAGATATGCTAGCCCTGGTAAGGTTTTATTAGGTGCGCGAGTCTTTAATAACCAAGTTATTATTCAAATTTTAGATAATGGCCCGGGTATCCCTGTTGAGAAGCAGGTATTAGTTTTTGAACAATTTACCCAACTCAATACACCAAATAATCATGCCGGTAGGGGCTTAGGTTTAGGGCTGAACATCACGCAGAGTTTGGCGCAGTTATTGGGCCACACTTTAAGCTTACAATCAAAAGCGATGCAAGGCTGTAAATTTTCTGTTCAGGTAGAGCAAGCAAAAGCTGTTGTGCAGAGCAGGCGCATTGCCAGTCCTAGTTTTAATGTTGCACTTAAAGATATAACCGTATTATGCATAGATAATGATCCAGATGTACTTAGCGGTATGGTAGAACTCTTATCTGCTTGGCAATGTAATATTCTAGCGGCAGATTCTAGAGAAACAGCCCTTGAAGAATTTGCTAATCACAGTAATGAGATAGATATCTTATTGGTTGATTACCAGCTAGGTTACCAAGGCGATGATCCACAGAGTAAACAAGTTGATGGTTTAACCTTGATTAAAGATATTCGTCATCAGTGTCATCATTCATTACCGGCAATTTTGATAACCGCGACAACTGAGGCTGGCATTGAAGATAAGGCTAAAAGTTATGATGTTGGCTATATGCGTAAGTTAGTAAAACCCGCTGCTTTAAGAGCAATGATGAGTGCAATGCTGGCGAAAAAACTGCAAGCGGACTACGTGGGGTACAGCTAGTAGCACTGCGAAAACTTATGATGAGCTCGCGTTTATAGGTTAGCGCGAAGAAATTACCAGCTGATTATGTGGGCTATAGCTAATTTAATGTAGAACAAATCTTAAAATTCTGAGTTCTTTTAAAGTACTGAATAATAGGCGTTTACAAAGCTGTTACATATTCTGTAACAGCTTTTTTAATGCGTTAAAACTTAGGTCTGTGATATATCTTAGGGAAAGCTAGGGAACTCTGGTTACATTTAGTGTTCTATATTTAGCAGAATTATAGATAAAACTTACGATATGGATCTCACTTAATGAAGAAAACTTCGCTGTTAAACAATAAAATTATTTTCTCTCTAGTCGCTGCTATTGGTTGTGCCACTTCTTTAACGACCGTAGCGAGTAAGTCGAACGCTGTTGATTTCAGTGAAGTGATTATTAATTCCCCGTATAAACTCACGCAAGAAATTATTGCTGCAGATGTACTGCCAAATAAAGGTAAAGAGTTAGTTACTTTTTCAGTTGATGAAAAGAGCAACCGCTGGTTAATTATTTATCAACTAAACAATGAAACAAAACAGTATGTTGTCGCAGAACAGATTATTGTTCCGAAGCATTTTTATCGCTTTGATTTAAGTGAGCTAAAACCTGAGGAGTTAGAGGGGGGCAATCAAAATATTTATTTTCTTTCAGCCGACTCACTAACGCTTTATAAAAATGAAAAGTTTAAGAAACTGGCAAGTATTCAATCACTGTATGTGCAAGAGCAGGCGGATTTTTTGAGTAAAGGAAACTTTATCCAAGATTTTAATAATGATAATTTTGATGACGCTATCATTGCTGATTTCACTAAAACTCATGTTTTCATAGGGCAGGGAATGAATAGCTTTGCTAGACAAAGTCTACCGATAAAACCAGAGGTTCGTGTTTTGTCAGCAGGTGCGACCTATACCGAAACCAAGTTATATTTTACTGATATTAACTTTGATAAAAAAACGGATATTTTATTGGTTGGTGATGGGGAAATGATAGTTTACCCCCAAATTGATCAGAGCCAATTTGCTCGTACAGCCGTTAACTTACCGATTAATGAAGCTATCAGTGGTACTGATTGGTGGAATAAACGTGATGAAAGTGGTGAGCAATTAGATCAAAGTGATTTGGAATACCGTAAATTGGAAGAATTACGTGATGTTAATGCTGACGGCATTACCGATATGGTAGTGCGATATACCAAAGCTTCTGGTGTGCTTGATCGTGTTAACGATTATGAAATATTCCTGGGTAAAAAAGAGGAAGGGATCTTGAGTTATGCGCAACAGCCAGACAGTGTTATTCATGCAGAAGGTACACTTACAGGCTTAGAGTTTGTTGATATTGATAATGATGACAAACTTGAGGTATTACTGGCAGGCTTTGACATTGGCCTCTCTCAAATTATCGGTGCTTTGGTCACAGGTGGTATAGACCAAGACGTCTATGTATTTAAAATGAGCGAAGAAGATAAATTTCCAGCTAAGCCGGCGATAAAAAAGGGTGTTGAACTGACCTTTAGTTTAACTTCAGGACAAAGTGGTAGTGCGGTAGTTAAGTTAGCAGACTTAAATGGCGATGGTTTAAAAGAGCTGATCTTGTCGGATGATGATGATGAGTTGAAAATATACCTAGGTAAAAAAAGTACTAAAAGTAGTAAACGTCAGCGCTCATTTAACAAACGTAGTGTTAGCTACGACACTCAGTTACCTAAAGATGGCAATCTTGTCATGGTTGAAGATTTAAATGGTGATGGTAAAGATGATTTATTGATGAAGTTCTCTCGCCTTGATGGCGAAGGGAAGGGGAAAGAGTTTAAAGTGCTCTTTTCACAATAGTTTTTACAGTAGCTTTATACCAATACCGAACAAAGCAGAAGTAACTAAGTTAACGAGTTAAGAATGAAACAAGCGATATGTGGTTATCATCAAGACGAAGAGCACCATTGGGTAGCAGTCCTTGCTTGTGGCCACTTTCAACACGTTAGGCACAAACCACCTTTTATTAATCGACCTTGGGTGGTTTCACCTATTGGTCGTCAAAGTATGTTGGGACAGCTATTAAAATGCAAAAAGTGCGATGAGGGAGCACCTAAGGACAAGTCTTAAAAATGATTGAGTTACTGCTTGGTTAGCAATAACTCAATAATAATCTGAAGTATTCTACAGTGTGCTAGCTTTCAACCAGATAGAGTCAGCCGACTGGTATTGCCCTTGTTGACTATGAACATACGCTAACGCTTGTAAATCTTGACGATCATATTGCTTACCATACTCCTCGTCTTCTAGTTTTATCAAGCTACCAAAGGCTTTTTCGGCCATAGAATATTGCTTACTCTTCAAGGCTAAATGGCCTAAACAGCTAAGCCATTTACCACTATGAACATTTTTATGGAGTTGTTTTTGTACAATCAAAATTAACTCATCAGCCTGTTTAATGGGTAGGCTACGAACTTTCTTTAAAAAATCAACGCTTGGCGATTTTTTAAAAAGAGGCACTAATAACTTATTCAGTGGATCAGTAATTTCATTTTCGGCTAATACTTTGCAGTAAGAAAACAGTACAGCCTCACGTTGTTTAACCTTACGACTCAGTCCATTCCAGTTATCGTGTAATGCTTTACTATCATGCTGCTTGATACTGTCATTAAAGCTACCGAAATAGGCTAGTCGCTCCCAAGCTTGAACAGTCTCGTCGGTAATTGTCTTTTCTTTACGTCCAGCGGCTAGGTAATGTACTGCCTGAGTAAAGCGCTGCTCAATGATGCATAAGTCAATTTCAAGCGCTAATAGGCGAGCGTCATGGCCAATTTGTTTGTGATTCTCATCAATAAGCGTACGTGCTTTAGCGTCCGTTTCAGTTTTATCTTGGTTCATTAACAGTTTAATATTCACAATGACACTTTCTAAACCCACGTCTTTTAGTTTAATGGTTTCTTTATCCAATAATGCTAAGTAGTGGTTGGTATTACTGTTTAGGTCTAATTTTGCCGATGCTGATGCAGCAAGTAGGTAAGCACTTTGTTTACGCTTTGATGGAATAGCACTTTTAGCGAATAATTCTTCTGCTTGGCTATAATCTTCAAGCATATAAGCAGCAAGACCTTTATTGAAATTGGCAATGCCGCGACGTTGCCCAGCGAAAGCTAGCTTATTCCAAGTGCCAAAACTAAAATTTAAACCTCCACGTACTAGCTTTAGACTAATAACTAGCGCGATAAATAGCAGTGTTAACATAATACCAGCCGATAACACGGTTAATTCAATGGTGGTATTGCCCATAGCGATAAGAATGTAACCTTTTTCATCAATCAAAAAAGGGCTGATAGCCATTACACATAAAAAGATAATAAAGGCGATGATAATACGGATCATAACTGACCTCCGCTCGCTTCTTCACTTTCCTGTTTAGGACTATTTTCTGCGGGCTCAATTATAGTGTTTTCTACTGGCACCTCTTTAGGTTTGGCGCTCTGCGATTTTGTTCCTTGCTTGGTATCTTGAAGTAAGCGTTTGATTGCGGCTAATGAGCGTAAATCACTTGGGTAATCATAATAAATGGTTTGTTGTTTGAGCTGCTCTATCGAGTGATAAAAACTTTTATTTACTGCTAAGTTCATATCAAAAAACTCATTTAACCATTGCTGAATATCAAGCAGAGTTTGCTGGTAAACGTCTTCTTTTTGCTCGCTCGCTGCCCACTGAACCAGTTGTATTTTTAAGCTGAGGTTCTGTTTTAAATGTTGCTGTTGATCTGGAGACATTAAAGGCTCAGCCATGCCTGTTCTTCGGCGAACGGTGATAAAGTCGTTGAGGAACTTCTGCCATGTTTTGGCTAAATTCTCTTGCCAGTCATTTATATCATCAGATAATACAAAGTCTTCCTGGGGTTGAACGAGTGCTTCAGCTAAATTAACGCCGGCTAGTGATAACGCTGGCACCTGTTTGTTAAGTGCCATTAAGGTCAAAATAGCTTCTTGATTTTTCAAGGTAGGCATTAATGCTAAGCTTTCAATATCTTCATTAATTAATGCCCGTACAGGCAAAAATTTAGGCTGGTCTAATTCTTTAAGGCGGCTGTCTGCGTCACGCAATAAGTTGATAGCCGCTTTAGTATCACGCTCAAGCCACATGGTTCGTGCGGCTACACGAACAAGATACTCTGCTTCATGTATTAACCAATCATTAGGCTGGCGCTGAGTTACTTGTTGCTCTAGTTGACTTACTTGTACAGTTAATAACTCTATTTGAGCATCACTATCAAGGTGTGATTGTTGAGCACTTTGTTGTGACTGGTTAGATACTCTGTTTTGCAGCTGTAACTGACGATTAAACTCGGCTGTTAGGCTATTTTTAAGCTGCTCTTGGCTCTGCTGTATTATGTGTTGGTTTTCTTTCTTCATCGATAACAGCTGCGCAGAATTTTGCTGCTGTTGCCAAACATAATGACCGATAGAAGAGAATATACTAACCGCGGCAAGCGCTATAGCAATAGTTGCTGCTTTGTTAGACGTATTGCCTGTTTTTGAAGTGCCAGTATTTGAGGTCGTATGCTTAGCCGACTGTACCGATTTAGTACTTGCTGAAGCAGGTGGCTTTTTAGCGGCTATAGCCGCTGAATCAGTTTTAGTGTTGACGCTAGACGATGAGGTGGCGGCCTCTTTTATTTCGGTGTTATTATTGTCCGAAAGTTTTTTTTCAGAGACATCTTTATCCGTCATGATTCTATGTTCCATCGTTATTTACTTATGAAAAGGCTTACGAATAAGAGATTTTTTGCAAGGTCTCACAGAGTATTTGAGAGCTTGCACTGTGCGCATTAATTACCCGTGTTAAGCCTAAAGCTTTGGCGCTTTTTTCAATACGGTCACTAACTACAAGCCACAGGCATTGAGTTTGCCAATAATTATCAGTGTTTTCAGTTGTGCTGGCTAGATATTTTATTAATGCTAATAATATATCGTTACTGGTAATGACAATACAGTTAATTTGTTGCGCTCGCCATTGCTGGGCAATATTTATCGGTAATGTTCGCCATACACGTTGGTAACTTTCGACATAATTCACCTTAGCACCACGTTGAATTAGGTTATTGGCGATATGTTCTCGGCCACCATTGCCACGGAATATTACTACTTTTTTATCATTAACATCTGCTAGTTCAGCTAGGCTTAATAAACCCTCGCTATGTTCTTGCTGCGGTGGTGGAGCTAATACCTGAGTTATGCCTATTGCCATTAATGCTTGCTTGGTGGCATTGCCGACTGCAAAAAACAGTTGTAATGGTTTTTGTCGCAACGAGTTAACAAGGAAAGGAGAGCTGGCATGGGCAAATTCTACCGCCGCAACACTAACAAAAATGAGTATGTCGGCAGACTTTAGTGCTGTGTTTGTTTCTTGTGTGCTGGCGTAAGCTTGATAATCAAATAAGGCTTGGCAGGTGTTGGTTATGTCTTGTTCATTAAGTAATGAGGCAAGTTGTTGAGCTTTCGCTTCAGGTCGAGTGATTAATACCTTAAGCGGTTTACTCGATGTAAGTAAAAACGACTCATGGGCAGACGCCTCAAGAGAGTTCACTTGAGGCGTTTTTGCGATATTTCTAGCTATTGTTTTAGCCTTTTTCGTCATTATTTACAGAATAAACTTCTGTTAAAATTTTATCAGCACCACGGCTAAGTAATTCTTGTGCTAACTTATCGCCTAATGCTTCACCTTGCTCAACAGGACCGGTTATTTCACTTTCAATCATTTCACTGCCATTAACTGCGCCAACTAGGCCACGTAAGTGAAGTTCTTTGCCATCTTCAGAGATAACGCCGTAGCTACCAATAGGAACCTGGCAGCCACCTTGAAGTGCTTTATTCATTGCACGTTCAGCTAAAACGCGGATACGTGTAGCGCTACATTCTAATGGTGCTAATAGTGCTTTAATAGTTTTATCATCGTTGCGACATTCAATGCCAACAGCGCCTTGACCATTTGCCGGTAACATCTCTTCTGGTTCGATAAACTGGGCAATACGTTCACTCATCTCTAATCGAATTAAGCCAGCAGCAGCTAAGATAATAGCGTCGTATTGGCCTTCATCTAACTTTCTTAAACGCGTATTTACATTGCCACGTAAATCACGAATGTCTAGATCTGGACGGCTTGCCTTTAATTGGCATTGACGACGTAAGCTTGAGGTACCAACGATGGCGCCCTTTGGTAAATCAGCGAGAGATTTAAGGGTATTTGAAACAAACGCATCACGGGGGTCTTCACGAGGACAAATAACTTCTAACCCTAAACCTTCTGGAAAATCTACCGGCACATCTTTCATTGAATGAACAGCAATATCAGCACGGTCTTCAAGCATGGCTACTTCAAGCTCTTTAACAAATAAACCTTTACCGCCTACTTTAGCTAAAGGCGTATCTAAAATAATATCGCCTTTGGTTGTCATCGGTACTAATTCAACGTTAATGCCTTCATGAAAATGCTCAAGTTGTGCTTTAACATATTCGGCTTGCCATAAGGCGAGGGCGCTTTTACGTGTGGCAATTCGTACTGTAGTGTTATTCATTCGATTTATCCAAATATATAATGTTTATACCAATCAGATCTTTAATGACCTCATGGTTATTACTGTGCTGTAAGTGTTAATTCTACTTCAGCTTGTATGCTTACTGCTTTTGATAAAAACTGCCAAAATTCGTCGCCACTGCGCTTATCTACCCAACTATTGTCGTTCAAGGTAAAGTGGTGGCCGTTGAATTTTGTTGCTACCCATATTTCTTGTAAAGGGGCTTGCTTGTTTATGATCACCTTGGTGGTATTTAAAAAGGTCAACGTTAATAATCCGCCTACTCCTTCGTAATCTATGTCGACACCAGAGTCTTCAATCGCTTCTTCTATTGCAAGCAGTAGTTCATCAGCGATCAAGTTGTATTGGCTATCGTTCATTGCCTATCCTTTAAATATCATTTTTTGTCTGAGTAAGTAACATACAAAGCCTCTTTAGTTTGTTCCCTCTGAGAGCTTGTCAGCGTAGTGAGAATAAACTTATTAGAATTGCTATAAATGTTGATAAGCATGTGAGTATAATAGCAATCAGACAAAATAAATATAGACACAGAGTGGTTAAGTTACGCTAAAAAGCTTGATTTAAACGACTTTCATGGCAAAAAACCATCATGCGTACCAAAAGACTCCGTTACCTACAACAAAAGTTACAACAAGAATTACAGTTTAAACCAATTTTACTGATCTTTATTGCCGTTACTTTTCTATCTGCTTGTGGCATTAAAGGTGATTTATATGAAACACCAGAGCAACCGGCTGCTGAACAAAATAAAGTGACAGAGCAGGGCGAAGTAAGCCAAGAAAGCGGTCTTAGTAATACCGTTGAGCCAATTAAAAAATCAGAAAAAATACTTGATGAATCAGAGAAACAACAGGCTACTCAGCAATCCATTGGGCAAGCCGTTATTTCATCAGATAAGCAATCAACCGCTCCCATTAAAGAGTAACTATTAATGCTAGTTAATTTTTCTAAAATGCATGGTTTAGGTAATGACTTTTTAGTGATTGATAATGTCACGCAAAATGTTTTTTTATCGCCAGAACAAATCATTAAATTTGCTGACAGAAATTTTGGTGTTGGCTTTGACCAGCTATTAGTCGTTGAACCGCCTTATGATCCTGATTTAGATTTTCATTACCGTATTTATAATGCCGATGGTAGTGAAGTCGGACAGTGTGGAAATGGTGCTCGTTGCTTTGCTAAGTTCGTCCGCATGAAAGGTTTGTGTAATAAACATAAGATTAAAGTATCAACCAGCACAGGCAAGATGAATTTACATATTGAGCGTGATGGTAATATTTCCGTGACTATGCCGGTGCCACAGTTTGAGCCGAATAAAATTCCTTTTAATGCACAAAAAATGGAAGGTACTTACATTCTACGCAGTGAAAGCGAAACCGTCTTATGTGGTGCTGTATCAATGGGTAATCCGCATTGTGTCGTTACCGTGGATAGTATCGTAGAAGCGAAAGTTGAGTCACTTGGCCAAGAGTTATCAACCCATGAACGCTTTCCAAAAGATGCCAATGTTGGCTTTATGGAAATAGTCTCACCAAATTATATTAAATTAAGAGTGTATGAACGTGGCGCAGCAGAGACTCTAGCTTGTGGTAGTGGTGCATGTGCAGCTGTTGTTGTTGGCTATATGCAGAAAAAGCTAGCGAAACAAGTCACAGTTGAATTGCCAGGCGGAAAACTGCGTATATTTTGGCAAGGGCCAGGTCACCCAGTAAAAATGTCTGGGCCGGCAACACACGTATTTGATGGTCAAATATCAATATAATCTGCTACTTTCCCAATTTTCTATTAGCGATGGCACCCCATGAAAGAAGAATCCAGCAAAATGAATGATGTACAACAAGGTATCAATAGTGATGATATCCCTTTAACGGATGAGTTAGTGGTAAGTTACCTGCAAGACAATCCTGAGTTTTTTAATCGTAACAATAGCTTGATGACTAGCTTACGTTTAACTGATGAGCAACGTGGTACGGTTTCTTTAGTGGAACGCCAGCTGCAACAACTTCGCCAAAAAGTGCATGGTTTAGAAGATGAAATTACACAATTAATGTCAGTAGCTAATCATAATGAGCAATTGTTTGTACTTTATAGTGATCTCTATTTACGCTTACTAGATTGTCAATCTGCAGCAGAATTACTCGATTGTTTGCATCAAGCGACAACAGAGTTGCTATCTTTATCTTCGTTTAAATTATGGCTAATTCCGTCAAATAATTCTGAAGTAACTCACCATAGCTTATCGACCAATGATTGTGCGGGTGTGATGCAAAATCGCCTAACGAATGATGAATACTATTTTGGTCGCTTGCAAGAAAGTGAACAAACGCTGATATTCTCCAAGCCATGTTCTGGATCCGTCGTTTTGATTAAGTTAACACACGATGAACAACCGGTTGGTTTTTTAGCTATTGGTAGTGAAGATGCTCATCACTTTGACCCTCGAATGGATACTTTGTTACTTAATCAGTTTAAACGGCTCGTCGCTAAGTTATTACATCAACAACTGGCACTAAAATAACTAGTATTCTAAGGGTTAAATAAAACATGCAAATTTACCGACGTTTAACCGCGATTAAAGCTATCAGTTTTGATTTAGATGACACCTTATATAACAACCGACCAGTCATGCTGGCGATTGAAAAAAAAATGGTGAACTATTTTACTGAAAGATTTGCCACTTTATTACCAAATTTTACACCAGAAGCAAAGCAGATCTTTAATTGGCGGTTTTGGGCTCCTTATCGCCAACAAGCAATAAGAATACAGCCTGAACTTACCCATGATGTGGTAAAAATTCGATATGAGACTTATCGATTAGGTTTGTTGGCGTTTAACCTCTCTGCTGAAGCATCAGAACAAGAAGCACAGGCGGGTTTAGATTATTTTATTAGCTTACGTAGTGATTTTACTGTGCCTAAGACCAGCCATGAATTATTAGCAAGTTTAGCTAAAAAATTCCCATTAGTCGCCATCAGTAACGGCAATGTAGATACTAAAACCTTGGGCATTGATCATTATTTTCAACACATTTATCATGCTGGATTTCAGCCTATCGATAGCTATAACAAAAGTGAATACTTGTTAAAGCAAAAGCCTGCAGTAGATATGTTTACTTTGGTGTGTGCCCAGTTAGCTATTCCAAGCAAGCAATTATTACATGTTGGTGATTGTGGTTTTGCTGATATTCTTGGCGCGTTAAACGCAGGCTGCCAAACAGCTTGGTTGCCGCAATATGGTGTTGGTAAAAAATTGCAGCAAATACCTCATATTGAATTAACCCAAGTAAGTGATTTATCGCAACTATTACCGATAAAATCTTAAGTATTCATTAATACCAAGTCCACTAACTCTGGGGTTTTTCTATGTATAAAATAGATGGCCTAATTAATGGAACAGGTATAATACCAAGTTGATTAAGTTCTTTCCCACTCAGCGAGAATTAAAAGGCTTAAAGGCAAGGCATTGATTGATGAGA
>CAJXYE010000086.1 GCA_913063325.1 uncultured Colwellia sp.
GTTTGTTTGCCGCAAACTTTTCAAAAATTTGCTTATTTATAAATACCGCTGTCTTACTTGGTTGTCAACTGTATTTTTACTTTTAGCTTTGTTTGTTTTTGCCGAACAAACAATAACAGGAACGTAACAAAAATGAAACGAAATACCGCAATTGTGCTGGCATTGTCACTAATAAGTACACTATCATTCGCAAAACCAACAAAAGAACAAAGTAAACTTTTTCTTGTCGGTGGTGGTTTAAAATCCTGCTCTTCGATGGCAATTAAAAACTGTAATACCAAGGCGTTAGCGAATAATCCTCAACTCAAACAAGCTAAAAATGGGACTTATTATAAAATTGACAAAAAAACAGTGAATTTTATCAATAATTACTGGCCTGAATCATTTAATGACGACAATCAACAACAAGTTATTGAGTTAATAACTAGCATTCAAACAGATGAAAAATCGACTCTATTATCGAAGTCTCAACTAAAATCAGTCTTTAGACGTTATGATGATAACCGTATTATTAACAAACTTAATGATGCCGAATATTATTTATTACTTGATTTATTAGAGCAGCCGGTATTAACAAATAATGGCTCTGCTCGTCTAAAAGAGCATGTTGATCTTACTAATTCAAACAATGTCTTCTCCACTGAAATCTACCAAGAGTTTGTTCGTTTAGCTAAACATATAAGTAATAAACAAAAACCAAAAGTGTTAGTGCTAACCGCTTCAGCTAGGGATCCATTTGAAGCAGTAGATTTTTATCTAGCAGCATTTACGCAAGCTGGGGGTGATACTCAATGGCTACCTTTAGATGCGACTTTAAACAGGCTAATTAATCAACCTGGTGATCGTCATCAAGTATGTCAGCAATTAACCAAAACCCGATTAAAAGTGCAAGGTTCAGCCAATAGAGAGCTGGTATACCCTGATTTAACTAACCAACAACTACAAGCCTGTTTAGCTCCTAACAATATTTTAACGGCGATTAGCCAAGCCGACGGTATTTTTATTAATGGCGGAGATCAATCATTAACAGCAAAAGCTTTTATCAATAGCGATGGCTCAGACAGTGCCGCATTTGAGTTAATTAAAGAAAAGCTTAGCAACAACAGCTTAATTATTGGTGGCACCAGTGCTGGCACAGCGGTTATGTCGGGCGGAACGTATAAACAGTCTAACATTGCCATGATCACGAATGGCCAAAGTAATACCGCGGTTGTTCGTGGCGCGAAAAAAGACGTGCTTCCTCAAGAAGGTTGCCAAAAATCAGACTCTTGTAATGAAGCTGTACTTAATGATGACCTAACCTATAACAGTAAAGGCGGCTTAGGTTTATTTCATTGGGGTATTATGGATACCCATTTTTCAGAGCGTGGTAGACAAGGTCGATTAGCACAACTGACTCTTGATACAAATACGCGTTTTGCTTTTGGTGTTGATGAAGCAACAGCGCTTATTGTTAGCAATATAAATAGTGATACCCCTAATTTTGAGGTAACTGGCCAGTCAGGGGTATTTATCGTCGATAACAGCTTAGCCCAAAGTAATAGCGTTATCACTCACTATATCACCCGAGGTGATACAGCAAAATTAACAGCAAAAAAACTCGTTATAAGTGCAGCAAGCTGGAAAAATACAATTTCAGAACAAGCAGAACTACCTAAAAGCTTAGATAATATCTTTGAAGGTCAACGTTATCAGCAAATGACTCAACTGTTGTGTTTAACTGATAACAGCGAGCTAAATGCAAAGACCACTTGGAAAAAACATGAAAAAACCATCAAGGTTACTAAGCTTAAACAAGCAAAAAGTAGCTATGGAATACTCACATGCAAGGGTGTAAATACCGACTATTGCTCATATCAAAATTACCAGTTATTGATAGATTGATGATTCACTAGCTGTATGAACACAGGGACGTGGTCATACAATTGAGCGTTATTTTACTTTAAAAGCTCAATCAGGCAAAATCAAAACTAACAAAGTATTTATGAAGTAATACAAAAAATAATTTATGGGGTAAGTAAAAATGAAACTGTTATGTTTATTACTCCTTTTAATTGCCACACCTGTAGTTGCCACGTCAATAACTACATGCCTCGATTATACTCCTTTCACTATTAATGCAAACGGCGATAAGCGATGGCGTGGGCCAAACATAGAAACTTTACACCATATTACGACACAATTATCAATGGAACTTGATGCCTCAATCAGAGCCCCCTTTGCTCGTTGCTTAGCGCTATTAAAAACTGGTGAAGTCGATGTAGTGCCAGGCTTAATTTATACTGAAGAGCGTGCAAGTTATTTACACATGCTTCCTTATTCCATTAAAAATCGGCTAGCTGTTTTTTACCTTAAAGCAAATGCAAGTAACTTTGACCCGCTAAAACTTACTAAAAATGAAACTATAGGTATGCATAGAGCCTTCGCTCTTCCTGATAAAATAAAACAAAGTTCATTAAACAACCACCTAGTACCAATAACGACTGTTGATACGGGTTTAAAAATGGCTTTAAAAGGCCGGATTGATGGTGTTTTGGCAACAATTGCAACGGGTAAAGCTGTCATTAACAACTGGCCAGAGATGAAAAATCAATTTACTTATACCCCACTTGAGCCAGGTAAAGATATGAAAATTTATCTTGGTATCAGTCAACAATCCCATCTTAGTAAACAATTAAACGATATAGAAAAAGCAATAGTAATTTTAACAACTAAAAGTGAATTAAAACATCTAAACATCAGGCAGTAACATAAGAGCTAACAAACGTTAAGCTATTTTAATAAAGCATCTTTACCAAACTAAAATTGCAAGTTTAAAGGTTCAGCTTATGACCTGCATTATCTACTTTAGCTTTTAAATAATCTTCATTGCCATCTTTTACATGAGTTAAAGTATTAACTTCCTTCTCAATCGTTAAACCATAATCAGTTAAGGCTTTAGCTTTTATCGGGTTATTAGTCATTAACTTAAGCGTACTTATATTCAACGCTTCAAGCATCTGCCCTGCTTCAATAAAGTCTCTTAAATCATCACCAAAACCTAAATGATTATTCGCCTGGTAAGTATTCATGCCTTGTGATTGGAGCTTATAGGCATCTATTTTATTATATAAACCGATACCCCGCCCTTCTTGGCGTAGATAAAGTATTACGCCACCTTCTGTTGCCATTAGCTCAATAGCTTCATCAAGTTGCTCACCACAATCACAGCGAGAAGAATGAAAAACATCACCGGTTAAACATTCTGAATGAATTCTAACCAGAGGAACCTTTTGGTTTTTATCCGCTTGGGCAAAAACTAATGCAACATGTTCTTTATCCGAATTAAGTTCATTAAATGACACCATTTCTGCGGGGATGTTACTGCTTATGCCAACCTTTAACGAAATTCTTGTCCGTACTTCTGCCATGACTACTACTTATATTTTAAACTAAAATTATTTCTTTAAACAATTATACCAGCGAACAACGTCGCTGGTATAATTGTAATGATAACTGTAATAATTATACCCTAATCTACTTTACTGGTAAGACCTTTAAACGACAATTTTATCCTTAGTTATGCATGCCGCGTACAGGATAATTATTCTCAGGATTTCTTATCCAACCAAGGCCATTAACCAGTGCTTGCAACTCAGGTCGAACAAAGGGGTTATTTGAAATATCAATCACTTGAATTTGACCTTCATTATTGACAACAAAAACTCCAGATTCAGCAAAAGCATGATCGGTTTCTTGAGGTGAACGAGGATCTGAAATATATAGTCCTAATGTATACATTTGCTCAACAGTTAAGCCATAGGCAAGTGGAAAACTAACATCCAGTTGCTCTATGTGACTTTCAAGCTGCGCTTTGCTATCACCTGATACTGCAACTAAATCGACACCTGTTGCCAGTAATGCATCTTTATACTCTTCTAGTTGACTTAAGTAGCGTGTGCACAGCGGGCAATGACGTCCACGATAGACAACGACTAACTGCCAGTCGGCACCATTTTTCGGTTTACCCAGCTGTACTGGTTCACCTGAAAGTAAGGTCGCGGTTAACTCAGGAAAAGCGCTGCCCGCATGTAGTTTATTTGTGTAAGTTAATGCTGTAGTCATGTTATTTATCCATAGTTATTTATTTCCTAAAAGTGTGTATTAATGTGGTCTGTAAAACGTTTAAAATCATTTTCAACATCTGCATTTTTCATGACATCAAAACAAGCGATGGTTTCCATAGCCTCTAGCCCAAAGAACTTAAAGTTCATGTGCATAGGGAACATTAAATCATCGACACTTTTTCCTTCGAAAAACTCACTGTCATCATTAAAAGCTTCTGCTGGTGCATTAAAGGTTAGTGACATCATGTATTTTTTGCCAGTTAACGTTCCGCCAGTACCATAGTTCTGTTTCGGTTGCTCTTCGTTTCGGCCATCACCAACACATAGTGCGCCGCCCATGCCTGCGGTATAAACATCATCCATGTACTTTTTAAACGACCAAGGAACCCCCATCCAATTACTCGGCGATTGTAGAAAAACAATATCTGCCCATTGATGATGCGCTAATTGTTCCTCAACGTCGTACTCATCAGCCATAGTGACAACGCGAGTGTTATAACCTTTACCTGCAAGCATAGTTGCCGCTTTATCAACTAAAGCCGCGTTCAACTTACCTTCAGAAAAAGGGTAATACTGATGAGCATTAATAATTAGTACGTTTTTGGTATCTGTAGTGTTCATAAAATAACTCCAATAATATATTTCAACTAAAATAAGTAAGAGAAAACCTCTCTAACTCAATCAACTTGTGGTATATTTTAGTTACCTGATGTTAATTATCAATTAGTATACTTTTGGTAACCTAGTGTATTTATGAGGCGATTCGATGGAAAGTGTTGTAAAAACAGATAGTAGAGGCAGAAAAAAAGTTTTAAATGCATGCTCTGAACCCTGCGCTATTGAAAAAGGCATGCGGTTAATTGGTGGTAAATGGAAAGGCTCCATTATTTACCACCTTAAAGATAAACCGGTACGATTTAATGATTTAACTCGCATGCTCGGCGGTGCTAGCAAAAAAATGGTCGACCAACGGCTAAAAGAATTAGAAAGTGAGGGAATGGTATTAAGAAGAGTAATAAGCGATAGACCTGTCGCCGTGACCTATGAGCTAACCGACTTTGGTAAAACTGCACTGAATATTTTAGATAATCTCAGGGTTTGGTCAGAATCCCATCAAATATAGTCGAGAATTACTTTGAACTATTTAGCTCACCTTTATTTAGCGCAGCCAAATGCAGACTCCCATTTTGGTAATCTGCTGGGCGACTTTGGTGGTAAAAGGCATGTAAAACAGATGCCAATTCCAGTAAAGAATGCCCTAGACAATCATTATTTAGTGGATAAATTTACAGATAGTCACCCTGCAATAAAAGAGGCTAAACACTATTTTTCGGCCGAACGTAAACGATTTGCGGGTATTGCTATTGATGTAGTATTTGATCACTTTCTCATTCAGCATTGGCAAAATTTTCACCAAGAGCCTTTAGTCGAATTTAAACAAAACAGTTATCAGCTTTTGAACGAGCGTATTTCTGATATGCCTTGCACAATGCAGCAAACTGTCTGGAGTATGACTAAAAATGATTGGTTTAAAGAGTACGAAACCTTAACAGGTATAGGCTTAGCACTTGACAATATTGCCAAACGTATTCGTTTTACCAATAACTTTTCAGGAGCCGTTGAGGATATTCATCGCCACTATAGTGAATTAGACACGCTATTTTTAGCATTTTTTCCACAATTAATTAATCATGTTAATCAATATGCTCTTGAGGGAAGCAAGGTAAAGAGCATTGTTAAACTTAATTATTAAATGATAAATAGTTATTCATATTATCGGCGGAGACTGTCTGTTATTTATGTATTCTCCGCGCACAAATCGTTCACCTCAGGAAAGCCCTGTTTTGATTGTTCTAAGACCCAAAGTCAGTGTCAAATAATAGAAATTCAATGGCAGTTATGAGCTTACAGCGGACAAAGATGTCGTTCAAATACTCGCTTTGGCATAACTTTAAATTTAGCAGAAATCAATGTTAGCAGTCAGTGCCTGTACTTTTATTTTCAATAGTTTCTAGTACTGTAATATCCCCATGCTTTGAAACTTGAAGCAAGTGTTTTATAGCATGTGTACAGCTAAATTGACTTGCTACCACTTCATAACTATCGTTAATTTTTTTGTAAAATAAGCCACTATAACTGTTTGTTCTTAGAAGTAACTGCAAATTTGCAAGAGTATCTACTTCCCCAATGAATGATATAAAGTCTATTTTATTATCGATGATATAGGTTGTTTCACCCTTTAAATATGCAAAATATGACCCACAGCTTCCAGGTAAGCAACTACCAAAAAAGCCTGCAGGAGAGTATGTTGAATTCAGGTTAAACAGTAGAGTTTCTGATAAAGTACTTTTTATGCTTGAATCAAATTCATAGGAAACCCAAAAAAAACTACCATCATTTAAAACATATTCACCTTCACTATTTTCTCTATCTATTGGAACAACTCTTTGTTCAAAGTAAGTCACTTCCTCAATGAGAGAAAAATCGGTAAAATTGAATTCTGTTAGCTCCGGAATGACTTCAGATGGATAATCTTTATCGCTATTACAAGCATTGATGCAAAACACTAAACTTATAAAAACAAATAATCTTGAGGCTAGATTCATTTTAATTACCATTTCGTTTATTAAAGGATTTAAGTATTGGAAATAAAGATAACATAGAGATTATATGCATCGTCTGTTGTTCGCTATACTGACATTAAGCTTTTCATATGGTTAGGTCAACTATGAGCCTTGAAGCGGGCTTTATGACTCTATGAGTAATACAAGTATTCTATTTTCCAATTCGTTATATCTTTTGTCGAGAAGTCCCATACTCTATGGATATAAATGAATTTTCTTCTATTTAATTGGGCTGTATAAACAAAAATGGCTATTCACCTTAATGAACAGCCACAGTTTGACTTAATAGCCCGGAAATACAGTACTTTTTATTTCAGCTGAAATATATAAAGACTAATCTACTTTGTTAGTGCTGGTACTCTCACCCAACCTTCCATTAAGACTCGAGCACTTCGGCTCATACTTACCTTTTTTACGGTCCAATTATCACTAATACATTCAGCTTGTGCGCCGACTTTTAGCGTACCTGATGGATGACCAAAAGTTACCGCGTTTATTTCTCCTGAGCCAGCAGCTATATTGACCAGAGTTCCGGGGATAGCCGCAGCTGTGCCAATTGCCACAGCAGCAGTGCCCATCATGGCATGATGTAACTTACCCATTGACAGCGCACGTACATGCAAATCAATTTCGTTAGCTGTAATATTTTTACCACTGGATGAGGTATACGCTTGTGCTGGTGCAACGAACGCTACTTTAGGAGTATGTTGTCGAGCTTCCGCTTCAGAAATATCATTAATCAAACCCATTTTAACTGCGCCATAAGCACGAATCTTTTCAAAACGTGCTAAGGCATTTTCATCACTATTAATTGCCTCTTGCAGCTCAGTTCCTGTATAACCTATTTCGTCAGCATTTAAGAAAATGGTTGGAATTCCCGCTGTGATCATGGTCGCTTTAAAGGTGCCAATGTCAGGTACAACGAGGTCATCAACCAAATTTCCCGTAGGAAACATCGCCTCGCTTGGGTCGACTGGTGCGACAAAGTCAACTTTCACTTCAGCTGCAGGAAAAGTGACCCCATCAAGCTCAAAACCACCCGTTTCTTGCACTTCACCATTAGTTATTGGCACATGGGCTATTATTGTTTTACTGATGTTCTTTTGCCAGATACGCACTTCGCAAAGTCCATTTTCAGGTATTCTATCTGCATTTACTAATCCTGAACTAATTGCAAAGGAGCCAACAGCCGCAGTAAGATTGCCGCAATTGCCACTCCAGTCAACAAACGCTTTATCAATAGCTACTTGGCCAAATAAATAATCTACATCGTGATCAATTTGCTCTGATTTTGCCAATATAACGGTTTTACTGGTACTTGACGTTGCCCCGCCCATACCATCGGTTTGTTTACCGTAAGGATCTGGACTACCAATAACACGCAATAACAATGCATCACGCGCACTACCTGCTCGCTGACAATTTTCAGGCAAGTCGGTTAAATTAAAAAATACACCTTTAGACGTTCCGCCACGCATATAAGTCGCTGGAATTTTTATTTGGGGAAGGGATTGCATATTTATCCTTTTATCTTTTCGCTTAACAAAAGGAAATTTAGCTACGTTGAATGATGTCACATAGAAGTCTATGTTCCTTACATTCGCCTTGCTAAATAACCTTTTGCTTTGCGATCTTTCAACTATTAGAAAACAGAAAAATAGTTACCTACAATACTGCTTCACATAAATCACGCTAAGTGTGATGTATAAGCGAGTTATATTAAGTTTAGTGCTAGGCGAAAGCGCGGAGTTGACGCATGTCAATGAGCACTTTCAACAACGCACAGAGCTTAATTAACCGCTTATACATTAGACTTTAAGAAATCAGTGGCGAATTTTTGTAGGACACCACCACCGTCATATACGGAAACTTCTTCCGCGGTATCTAAACGACATTTCACTGGAATTTCAATCACTTCACCGTTTGCACGTGTCATCACAACTGTCATAGCAGCGCCCGGTGATGTCGTACCCACGACATCATAAGTTTCGCTACCGTCAATATTGTAAGTATGACGTGTTTCACCATTAATAAACTCTAATGGTAATACACCCATTCCAACCAAATTAGTACGATGAATACGTTCAAATCCTTGTGAAACGATAACTTCTACACCGGCTAAACGGACACCTTTGGCCGCCCAATCTCGTGATGAACCTTGACCGTAATCTGCACCAGCGATGATGATTAATGGCTGTTTTCGCTGCATGTAAGTTTCAATTGCTTCCCACATACGAGACTCAGTACCTTCAGGTTCAATACGTGCTAGTGAGCCCTGCTTAACTTCGCCGTTTTCGTCCTTACACATTTCATTAAACAATTTTGGGTTAGCGAACGTGGCTCTTTGCGTCGTTTCATGATCGCCACGATGCGTTGCGTAAGAGTTAAAGTCTTCTACGGGTAAACCCATTTTTTCAAGGTAAGCACCTGAAGCGCTATTTAACTGAATAGCGTTTGATGGTGATAAATGATCTGTGGTGATGTTGTCACCTAATACCGCTAACGGACGCATGCCTTTCATGGTACGAACGCCCGCTAATGCTCCTTCCCAATATGGAGGTCGACGGATATAAGTACTCTTAGGATCCCATTCATATAACGGACTTTCAGCTGGTTCAAATGCACCTAAATCAAACATCGGTGTGTAAATCTTTTTGAATTGCTCAGGTTTCACACATGAAGTAACGATTGCATCAATCTCTTCATCTGATGGCCAGATATCTTTCAAGGTAATATCGTTACCGTTTTGATCTTGTCCTAATATGTCTCTTTCAATATCAAAACGCATAGTACCGGCAATAGCATAAGCAACTACTAATGGCGGTGATGCTAAAAAGGCTTGTTTGGCGTGCGGATGAATGCGGCCATCAAAGTTACGGTTACCAGATAATACCGCGGTAGAATATAAATCACGGTCAATTATTTCCTGCTGAATTTTAGGATCTAATGCGCCACTCATACCGTTACAGGTAGTACATGCGTAACCGACAATACCAAAACCTAATTTTTCCATTTCAGATAATAAGCCGGCTTCTTCTAAATAAAGTTTGGCTACTTTTGAACCTGGCGCAAATGACGATTTTACCCAAGGTTTACGTACTAAGCCTAATTCGTTAGCACGTTTCGCAATAAGACCCGCTGCGACAACATTACGTGGGTTCGATGTGTTAGTACATGAAGTAATCGCGGCAATAATTACTGCGCCGTCTGGCATTTCGCCCTTCGCTTCTTGTGCTTTACACTCAGCTAAATTCTTAGCAATATCTTTCGAGACTAAATCAGCTGTAGCTAAGCGACGATGTGGATTAGAAGGTCCGGCTAAGTTACGGCATACCGTCGATAAATCAAATTCGATAACACGAGGATACTGCGCATCTTTTAAATCATCTGCCCATAACCCTGTATGTTTAGCATACGTTTCAACTAATCTTACTTGCTCTGGTTCACGGCCTGTAATCTTCAAATAATCAATGGTTTGCTCATCAATGTAGAACATACCTGCAGATGCACCATACTCTGGTGTCATATTTGAGATAGTTGCTCGGTCACCTATGGTTAAGCCTTTAGTACCCTCACCGAAAAACTCTAAATAACTCGATACAACTTTCTGATCACGCAAAAATTCAGTGATCGCTAAAACCATATCGGTAGCGGTAATACCGGGTTGGCGTTTACCGGTTAATTTAACACCAATAATATCAGGTAATCGCATCATAGATGGACGACCAAGCATTACAGTTTCAGCTTCTAAACCACCAACACCAATAGCAATAACACCTAATGCATCAATATGCGGGGTATGACTGTCGGTACCAACACAGGTATCTGGGAAAGCGACACCATCACGTGCTTGAATAACAGGTGACATTTTCTCTAAATTGATTTGATGCATAATACCGTTACCGGCAGGAATAACATCAACATTTTTAAACGCCGTTTTAGTCCATTCAATAAAATGAAAACGTTGTTCATTCCGTCGGTCTTCAATCGAGCGATTCTTGTCAAACGCTTGAGGGTCAAATCCCGGCGCTTCAACAGCCAAGGAGTGATCAACAATTAACTGTGTTGGTACAACAGGGTTAACTTTAGCGGGATCGCCACCTTGATCAGCAATGGCGTCACGAAGACCAGCTAAATCAACTAAGGCGGTTTGACCTAAAATATCATGACAAACAACCCGAGCTGGATACCATGGAAAATCGAGATCTTGTTTAACTTCAATAATTTGCTTTAACGAGTCGGTAAGTGTTGCAGAATCACATTTACGCACTAATTGCTCAGCAAGCACGCGTGAAGTGTAAGGTAATTTGGCGTAAGCACCTGGTTTAATGGCTTCGATCGCTTCACGCGTATCAAAAAAGTCTATGGTCGCGCCTTTTTCTTTATAGCCAGGTAAGGGTTTTCGGTATTGGTAATTCATAAGTTATTCCAGGAAATATCTTCAACAAACTGTAATTAAAAATAAAGGCATTAATTCAACACAGAAAAAATACCTTTATGTAAATCGAATCTAGACCATGTAAGTTCACTTTAGGTCAAGCCGGACAGCAACTTTCATAGTGTACTGTCCGGCTTGCCTTCACTTAAAAATAAGCAACGACGAAATTAAGTTAACTTACAAGTCTCTCCTATCTTTCTGAAATAGGCTGAACCGTACGTGGTTCAGAGCCAGTGTAATCTGCGCTTGGACGGATGATACGGTTGTTCGAGCGCTGCTCCATGACGTGCGCTGCCCACCCCGTTAATCGTGAACAAACGAAAATTGGCGTAAACAGTTTTGTTGGAATGCCCATATAGTTATACGTAGATGCATGGAAGAAATCAGCGTTACAGAATAGCTTTTTGGTATCCCACATGAACTCTTCACACGCTACTGAAATGTCATATAAAGAGGTATCACCATTCTCAGCGGCTAATTTTTCAGACCATGCTTTGATCACCGTATTACGGGGATCTGAGGTGCGGTAAATGGCGTGGCCAAAACCCATTATTTTTTCTTTACGCGCTAACATGCCTGCCATTTGCTCTTTAGCATCTGCAGGTGACTTGAATTTTTCAATCATGTCCATTGCTGCTTCGTTAGCACCACCGTGCAGTGGCCCACGTAAGGTACCAATTGCACCTGTGATACATGAAAACATATCAGATAATGTTGATGCACACACACGCGCAGTAAATGTTGACGCATTAAACTCATGCTCTGCGTATAAAATCAATGAAACATCCATTACACGTTTATGTTGCTCTGAAGGTGCTTGTTGATTTAATAAACGTAAGAAGTGACCACCTAAGGAGTCTTCATCGGTCATACAGTCAATTTCAATACCGTCATGTGAGAATTTATACCAATAACACATGATTGCAGGGAAAGCGGCTAACAAACGGTTTGCGGCTTGATTTTGCTCAGAAAAGTCATTTTCAGGTTCAATATTACCTAAAATAGAACAACCCGTACGCATCACATCCATAGGGTGAGCATCTTTAGGGATAAGTTTTAATACTGCTTTTACTGCTGCTGGTAAGTCGCGCATGGACTTTAATTCAGTCTTGTATGAATCTAATTGCGCTTGGTTTGGTAATTCACTGTTAAAAAGCAGGTATGCTACTTCTTCAAAGGTTGAATTTTCAGCAAGATCTGCAACATCATAACCACAATAAGTTAAACCTGAGCCTGACTTTCCTACGGTACAAAGGGATGTTTCACCTGCGCTTTGTCCACGTAGTCCTGCGGTATTTTCTGGTTTTTTAGCGACACTTTTCTCTGCTGTTACTTCCGTCATTATGCTTTCCTCATTTGATAATTATTTATAACAATTTGTACTGTTCACGCTACTGATCATATTGGTGCTTATTCTCACTCTCTTGATCTGCAGAATAGTTAATTATTTTTGTGTTTTTTCTTGTGCAAAAAGTGAATCAAGTTTTTGTTCGTAGTCGTGATAACCAAGGTAGTCATATAAGTCCATGCGTGTTTGCATGTTGTCAATTTCTGCTTTTTGATCGCCATCGGCTAGTAAGGTTTTATAAACGGACTCTGCGGCTTTATTCATCGCACGAAATGCTGATAATGGGTAAAGCACCATGGCACAGCCCCACTCTCCTAATTGCTCTTTATTCCAAAGTTCTGTTTGACCAAATTCAGTAATATTGGCAAGAATTGGTACATCAAGGGCTGCTGAAAAGGCACGATAATGTTCTTCGGTTTTTATCGCTTCAGCAAAAATACCATCAGCACCTGCAGCAACATAAGCTTTAGCACGTTCAATAGCAGCTTCTAAGCCTTCTTGTGCAAAAGAGTCTGTACGAGCCATAATAAAGAAATCACTGTCTATACGTGCATCTACCGCAGCTTTAATACGATCAACCATTTCTTGTGTTGATACGATTTCTTTATTTGGACGATGGCCACAACGCTTTTGTGCGACTTGATCTTCCAAATGCACGGCCGCAGCACCGGCTTTTTCCATATCTCGAATGGTTTTAGCAATATTAAACGCCCCACCCCAACCTGTATCAATATCTACCAGTAAAGGTAAACTTGAAGCGCCAGTAATTCTTTGTACGTCAGCGATAACATCATTAAGTGATGTCATGCCTAAATCGGGTAAACCGTATGAGGCATTTGCAACCCCGCCACCCGATAAATAAATAGCTTGGTGGCCAAGTTGCTCTGCCATCATCGCGCAATAAGCGTTTATCGTACCAACGACTTGCAGAGGTTTGTTATTTTCTAGCGCTAGGCGAAATTTCTTACCTGGTGAAATTTGTTGTTTTGACATTTTAGTGTTCCTCAGATTTTTGTGCAGCTTTTTGTAAAGCGATTTTATTCTCGATGTTTTTTCGCGACGCCGCGATATGGCGGCGCATTAATAGCTCGGCAAGCTCACCGTCTCTATCACAGATTGCTTGAATAATATTTGAGTGTTCGGTAAAAGCACGCGTAGCTCTTGGGCTATGCATACCAAACTGACAACGATACATGCGAACTAAGTGATATAACTGATCACAAATAAGATTAATCAGCTGCTGATTATGACTGCCAAGAATCACTTTATAATGAAAATCAACATCCCCCTCTTCTTGGTAATATGACACGCCATCTTGTAATGCTTTATCACCTGCGTGTTTCGCTAGCATATTTTGCATATACGCTATCTCTTCATCCGTCATATTTATCGCTGCTTGTCGACACGCCATGCCTTCAAGTGCTTCTCGAGTAATATATAATTCAAGTAAGCCTTCAATTGTGCAATCAACTACACGTGAACCGACATTTGCTTTACGTTCAATTAGATGACATTTCTCTAAACGATTTAATGCCTCGCGTAAGGTTGAGCGGCTTATTTCATAACGCTTAGCAAGTTCAGGCTCACTGATTTTGCTACCCGCGGCCATATCCCCTTCAACAATGGCATGTTGAAGTTGTTCAAAGACCTTGTCAGCCGTGGTAACTGCAGCTTGTTTGCTTGGATTTTGTAAAAACATAATTTGTCGTATGAACCTAAATAAGAACGTTAACTACAATTGTCGAGTAAGAAGTTATTGTCGACAAACATAACAATATACATCAATAATATCTGAATATATTAATTATTCAAGTAAAATAAAATATAATTGTCGACAATTTATCTTGATACTTTAAGTTTAGTGTAAACTTAAAGTATCGGTTCTGAAGGTAGGAAATGAAGGCTAACTAAAGGCCGTGGAGTAATGGCACTTTAGTTAGTAGTACTTGGTTAGTGATAGTTAATTAAATATTATTGATAGTCTTCGAGGCTTAAATTTTCTTTATTACACACGGTGATTATTGCCGGTTGTTTTGCCAGACGTTTTAAATAACGTGCTAAATGAGGAAAACTCAATGGTGGATTTTCAACTTCATCAGCCCATATCAGCAACATAAATAAAAAATAATCACAGACAGTTATTTTGTCACCAAGTAAGTATGATTGTTCATTTTTTGCTAATTGATCATTTAATAATGACAGTGATTGCTCAATAAGCCCTTGCTGTGCATGAATAATTTCAGTCGAAGTTTTGCCATTAGCACAATGTTTTTCTGGATAAAAATAAACCATTAATTCCGCTTGGAGCGTATTAGTTAAATACATCATCCATTGATAAAACAAGGGTCTATTAGCATCGCCTACCGGTGGAATTAATTGTAAATTAGGGTGCATATCAGCAAGGTGAATACAAATTGCGGCACTTTCAAACAGCACAAGGTCTCCCTTAACCAAAGTCGGTATTCTACCGGCAGGATTTAGTGCTAAATACTCTGCTGTCTTTTGTGCTTGGTTTTCTTTATCAACTTTAATCAAACGGTAATCAACTTGAAGTGCTTCAAGTATCATATGAGGGGCCATGCTTGCATTCAGTGGGTAATAGTATAATTGGTACAAAATAAGTCCTAAAAAAGGTTAATCAAAACAGAATTTATCGTTTAATAATCAGTTAGCTATAATATTAGAAAGAGGAATTAGGCTTACTTAAAAATTCAATTTCTTCAGTAGTCGACTCCCTGTTTAAGATAATATTACGGTGTGGATAACGACCAAATCGTTCAATGATTTCTTTATGTTTGAGTTCAAAATCAAGGTTGTTAGCTATGCCATTAGCTTTATAAAGTGCTACTGCTTTTTCGTGAATGACTAATGATTCACTGTGCATAAAAGGCATATACAAAAAACTTTTCTCGATAGGAGTCAGTGTTTTATCGGCGCCGAGCGCAATAGCTTCTTGTGCGAGTGCTAAAGCAATCCCATCATAGAGAAATGCTTGAGGGGTATCTCGATACATGTTCCGTGAGAATTGATCCAATATAATGATTTCGGCGAGTCGGCCTGAAGGAGTTTTACGCCAATGCATTAATTCACATTGTCTTGCGGCTTCATGTACTTGCAAAAATCTATCGGTGATCTCAATATCAAATACGGTATCTTTAGTCCACCAAGAACTCGGCTCTATTTCTTTAAACCAAAAATCTATAACATCTTGAAATATCATTTTATTTCCTTATTTTTTTACGGATATATTTCATTACTGTGGAGTGTTTATCCACACTTAATCGATTTTTCTGCAAAATGATAAGTATTGTTTACTGCCACATACACACTTGAGATGATAGCGCTTGTAGGGACCGTTATCACACCTAAAATCTCATCATTCCAAGCATAAAAGCTGTTATCATTTTTAAGTAAGTTAACAAATTTTAAAACTTTTTTATCTGTTGATAAACCGCATTGGTATTTTGCTTTAATCTCCTTTTCAGGAATAACAACGCAACCTGGCAGTGCCACTAATACTGCAATTAATAAAACAACTACTCTTTTCATCATAACAATCCTTGTTTTTGTCCTAATTTAATAAAATTTTAATTTTACAACTTCATTTTATAATGAGCACTGCTGATATAATTCTAAGGGCAAATCATCTGGATCACTAAAAAAAGTAAATTTTTTACCGGTAAACTCATCGACTCTAATCGGCTCCACTTCAATTCCTTCTTTGATTAAGTACTGACTAACCTGTTCGACACTTTCGACATTAAAAGCTAAATGTCTTAGTCCTTGAGCCTCTGGAAAGCTTGGCCTTTTGGAAGAGTTAGGGAAAGAAAATAACTCGAGTTGACTACCATCAGGTAGTGCTAAATCTAATTTATAAGAATCACGAGTTGCTCTGTAATTTTCTGCTATTATTTCTAAACCCAAAATCCGGGTATAAAAGTCCTTAGATTTTTCATAATCCGAGCAGATAATCGCGACATGATGAATGCCCTTTAACATGTTATATACCCATCCCACTTGAAGATGCTCGTTTCAGGAAACCAGAGCGATTCATAATCAAGATGCATTTTTTATTAATGGTTGTTCCCTTAATTAGAAATTCAGCGCTGAGTATGATTTGCTCTGCTTTCCCCTATGGGCTGGTTTAGAAACGTTTTATGCTACGTTAAATTAATTGAAAATAGAATGACTATTAAACAACTAATAGGCCTTGCCTAAAGACGTTTCTAATTCCAGCTGAATCCTGCATCTTCAAGTCGGATGGGTATATATCCTATCTTTAATCTTTGATAGCGTTGAGTTAAGTCTTTTTTAATCGAGCTAAAGAAGCTTCTGCAGTATCATAGCCGAGCTTGATCATTTCATCTGCCCGATGAAACTCTAAAGTACCACAAGCATTACGCGCTATTTCAACAAAATAGTCCGCAGGGTAAGCTGCTAATTTTTGTCGTGCAATAGTACTTTGCATGGCATCAAATGCTTGGTTGGCAATATCATAAGCGCCCCACTCATTAACACTGTGTTCGACAACGTTACGCTTAAAACGAGCTAAAAAACTGTTCATTTTACTTGCTGGTTGAGTTTCATTACTGCTTTTCTCAGTAATATTAGATTTCACCACACTACCACCGAGATTCACTGCAATAGAAAAGTCAGTATTATCATTAAATATCGGCGCAATAGGTACCGGATTAAGCACCCCCCCATCAATAAGTTCTACGCCTTGATGATGAAAAGGCGTAAAAAACAATGGCAAAGAAATAGATGCCCTAATTGCATCAAATAAATTTCCAGTGCTAAGCCACACTTCTTTTTCATTCGCTATATCAGCAGCAACAGCAGTAAATTTAATCGGTAATTGTTCAATATCGATATCGCCAACTAACTCAGTGAGCGTTGCAATTATTTTGTCTCCTTTAACGAGACCATTTTTTTGCCAAGATAAGTCTAATAAAGTTAAAATATCTACCTTAGTAATATCCCTTACCCATTGCTCGAATAGTTCAAGTTTACCTGCGGCATAGACACCACCAATTAAAGCCCCCATAGAGCAGCCTGAAATTGATGCTATTTCATAACCCTGCTCTTCTAACCAGTGTATGACACCAATATGTGCTAAACCTCTTGCGCCTCCACTACCTAAAACAAGCGAAATGGAGATTCTTTTATCGACTGATTTTATATTAGCCAAAATAGTAACCTCTTCTATGCAAACAGTTAATACAAATCAGAAAGGTTGCTTTTCATGGGACGGTAGGTCTACAGGGAGCTTGAACCATGCTTGTTTCTCGCTAGTCCAAATATGCATACTTGGTTGTATGACTCTACTGTCTTCTAAGGTACTCGGTTTTAACTTTATTTTATCAGGATAAATTGGGTTAAAATGATAAATACGATTTCCACAACCTGGACAAAATTTAGCGCCATTGGTATTACCGTTATCAGCTAAGCGACTCCAGCTCGACATTTCTCCAGAAAATTCTATATCTGTAACGTTAACTACCGCAGTAATACTAAAAGCACTTGTTGATAGTTTTTGACACTGACGGCAATGGCAAGCAGCAATCATCAGTGGCGGCGCTAATAATTGATAGGTCACTTGTCCACATTGACAAGAGCCTTTAATGGGATAATTAATTTCGCTCACGTTAATTCCTTTTTATATTTTAACCAGACATCAATGAGATATGAGTCAATTTGAGGTTACACTATAAAGTGAAAAGCAAACGCTGCCAACGGGAATGTAACAACTAATACCATTTTCATTAAGTTTGTGATCTTGTTGTGCTTAGGAAAAATAAAATCATGGCAAGGCGATTTAGCAATAGCTGGCTTATGTGGATTGAGAGCAACGCGGCCTTGGATTATTTTAACCCGCACAAGTGGGCAATAATTTAATGACATTGGTATAAGCACTAAAACTGTTCACTAAATGAAAAGCAAAAAAAAACCCACGCAATATTGACATATTGCGTGGGTTTTCTCGTATAGTTCACTGTTCTTTTACTTAATCAAAAAAAGTGGCATCCCTAAGGGGATTCGAACCCCTGTTACCGCCGTGAAAGGGCGGTGTCCTAGGCCTCTAGACGATAG
>CAJXYE010000087.1 GCA_913063325.1 uncultured Colwellia sp.
GGGTCACCTGGTGATACAGATGGTTCACTCTTATCGCGGTGAACAGCGTTACATACGACTTCACGTCGCACGGCACATAGTGAGATAGAATTTCAAACTTAATTTTTAACTGCGCTGTTAAGGATGCCTGAAGTTAACTTGTAAATTTAAGTTAGACACCCTTTGAACTAAGAAACAAAAAGTAGAGCTATTTTATTATCTTCCTATTTTTAGGCTGTTAAAACTTGTGTTTTAACAGCCTACCTCAATAACTAATGTTCAATAGTTCACATTAGTTATACTGATTTTAAACTTAGTTTTTAATAAAAGTAATCCAATTCAAGTTCCACTGATCACCAACAGAATATAATCGCAATGCTACTTCACCAGCAGGTAGTGTCAATGTAATTGATTCTGTTTGGTAAACTTGCCAGCCACCAGTTGCATTGACAGAGATTGTACCCATAGTAGCCCCATCAACTTGAACCTCAAAACCGTCGCTACCTGGCTCACTTGCAACACGAAATTCGACCGTATATTCGCCTGCAGTTTCTACAGTAAGTTGATAATCAACCCATCGACCTGCCTCAAAATGACCAATATTAAAACCACCACCTGTATCGCCACTTGCTTCGGTTTGTACGCCGTCATGCGCCGCAGTGTAGTTTTCAGCTTCTAATCTACCAGGCACTAATAAAACAGTTTCACCAGTAGAAACCGTAGTACTTGGATAACCTTCATCTAAGTCGTTATAGGCAATAATGTAGTAATAATAGACTGTTTCATTTTCAACGTCTGTATCAATATAGCTTGTTGATTCTTGCTCCGAAATAAGAGCAAAATTTGAAGATGGTGATGTTGAGCGATAAACCTTATAACCCGTCGCTGATTCACTTGAATCTTCCCAAGAAAGTGTATTTTCCACCTCGGTAGCTATAACTTCTATGTTACCAACTTTTGCGGGAATATTAGCAAACATACCCGACGCATCGTCTGCCGTCAAACTATCAACAACCGCTTGGTTGATTACATAATCCATAGAACCAAATGAAGTGAAGAAAGCATTGATCTCTTCTAGATAGCTATTATTAACATCAACTTGTGGTAATACTCGCCCTGTGACATCGACCCATTCTTCGGGCATATCTGGCACTAAGTAAATTTCCGCCCACATGTCATTGTTTGCACTACCGTTGTCTTTAAACTTTCCTGAGATGGTATATGACTGACCACCTTCAACGTCGATCGCTTGATAGATTAAACTGTGATTACCTGCTGGCGAGGTGATTCGCAACGCTTCACCTGTATCACTTCCGGCAAATTCACCTGCAGCGTAATTATAGTCATAACTGCGCGGGTCACCCCATATAGAAACCTCAGTCCAATTTTCATTACTGCCAAATTCGCCGTTGAGTAAAATACTTTCCCCGGTAGCATCATTCACTAATGAAATATTGTCATAAGTAACGTCAGTGCCATTAAAAGCACCAGTTTTAATAACCAAGTACATGGTTTTACTACCTTCACCTACATAAGGAGTAGTACTTCTAGCTGATACATCACAGGTATTGTTAAAGGTGCTTTCCCAGTCATTACAGCCCCAGGTTTGCGCTTTTACCAATAATTGATCGCCAGCGTTTGTCACTAAGCCCCAAGGGCCTTGGCCTAAACCACCAGCAAAAGAAGTGGTTTTGTATGACCAAGCCGTCACTGCCCAGTCAAGTTCGTTATAGCGATCAAACGTTGCTCTGGTGATATCGCCACCTAATTCGCCAAGTCCGGTCCATGGCTGCATTTCACCAATCAATAACGGTGTATCGACATCAATAAGTGTTTGCGCTACATCACAAACACCACCATCACCAAGCTCACCACATGTTAACCAATCTCTATGAACATGATAACCAATTTCACCCCAGTCAAAAATTCCTGGGTAGAAGTGATGTTCGAAAGCAACATTCTCCATGTTAAGATCATCAGGGTTACCGTAAGCTGAAATACCATCTGCATTATGTGATGGTAAGATCACAATATGATTTTCATCAATGGTTCGAATGGCTTGGTATAACTCAACCATCAAGTCTTTCAATGTTTCAGAGTCGGTGCCCCAGGGTTCATTTAACAAACCATAGCCGGCAACGGCAGCCTCATCTTGATATTTTTTAGCAATTTGCTGCCATAACCATACGGTGCGTTGACGGTATTCGGCACTCTCCCATAATTCATTTTTGTCGGCACAACCGGTATGTTGCTCCCAACCTTGTCGACCTACTGCACCATGTAAATCAAGAACAACATACATTTCTCGTGATTTCGCCGCAGCTATAGCTTGATCTAGGTAATCCCAAGCATCCGCTTTTAACGTATTGGGGTTATTAGGGTCTTCAATTAAATCAAAAAGAAAAGGTACACGTATCAAATTGAACCCTGACGCTTTCATTTGATCCCAATCTTTTTCAGTAATCCAATTATCTCGATGGTTTTTGATTACAGCGGCTTTTTCGTCTTCGCCAAAGCGTTCTGTTAATTTACTTTCTAAACGACATTGGTCTTTGATGTCGCCGCCCATTGGTTCTTCAGAGCCAAACATCCACATTTCCATTGCTAACCAATTGCCTAAGTTAATGCCACGCAAATCTACCTTTTGCTCTTCTTGGTTTTGCCATTGAGTACCTTTGGCTTGCAGTTGAGAATAGTTAATGACCACTTCAGGAACTTCAGGCTCAATGAGAATTGACGGATCAATTTCTGCTTTGTTGCTATCTTCACTGCAAGCAAATACGCCAATAAGCAGAGCACTTAACATAGCTATGCGTCGACTAGGGATTAACTTTTTATTTTTAATTTTCATTATCTATCCAAATATCGTTTAGTAAGTTTTTACTTAATATCATGAAGGGCTACTAAGTCATTTCGAACGATTTCGAGTATTCATAACACATTAGGTGCGTGATAACTTGCGAAAACATTCACCAATAGCATCATAAAAACGAAATTCTTAAATTTCGTTTTTCTAGCCGAAAACGCCATATATAGAACGTTCTTATTAGCAAACGAACGCATAAACGAATGAAAAACTCCAACACAAAAGATAAAATTAACTAGGCTAGCAATTCACATTGCCAAGTGACTACCACACCGTGTAATAAGAATACAAAAGGCTGAACATTAAATGACAAACATCAAAAACATCACCATTGTTGGCGGCGGAACCTCAGGTTGGATGAGCGCTGCATTTTTGGCAAAAATGACGCAAGGTAAATACAATATTCGTTTAGTTGAATCTGCAAGCATTGCTACTATAGGTGTGGGTGAAGCGACTATACCGGCCATTAAAAGCTTTAATAATCTGCTGGGTATCAATGAGCAGGAATTTATCAAAGCAACTCAAGGTACGTTTAAATTAGGCATACAGTTTTGTAATTGGGGCGGAATAGGCGAACAATATTTACATGGTTTTGGTCCGATAGGGCGACAGTGGGAGTGGTTAAGCTTCTATCAATATTGGCTCAAATTGAATGCTCAGAATAAGGTTAGTGCTCTCGACAACTTTTCGATCAACAACCAAATCGCCTTGGCGAGCCGTTTTTCTCCCGCTAGGCCTGATATGCCAAAATCTCCGTTACGGGACCTAGCTTATGCTTATCAATTTGATGCTGGTCTGTATGGTGGTTTTTTAAGACGTTTTAGTGAGAAACTTGGTGTTCAACGAATTGAAGGAACGATTAATCAAGTAAAGACTCATGCTGAAAACGGCTTCATTAAATCGCTAATACTAGAGAATGGTGAAGAAATTGCTGGCGATCTATTTATAGATTGTTCAGGTATGCGGGCATTGTTAATAGAACAAACACTCAACACGGGTTTTGAGGATTGGAGCCATTGGCTACCCTGTGATCGAGCCATTGTTGTGCCCAGTAAACGCACTGAACCTTTATTACCTTATACCCGTTCAACAGCTCACCAGGCCGGCTGGCAATGGCGTATTCCCTTACAACACCGAACAGGAAATGGCCATGTTTATGCCAGTGCATTTTGTTCTGATCAGCAAGCACAGCAGACCTTAGTACAGAATTTAGATGCTGAAATGTTGGCAGAGCCGCGGCTAATTAAGTTTGCCACGGGTAAACGAAAAAAAGCATGGAATCGCAATTGCATTGCTATTGGCCTGTCGGCTGGTTTTTTAGAGCCACTAGAGTCAACTAGTTTGTATCTTGTGCAAACAGCGATCACCCGCTTAATTACCCTTTTTCCTGACCGTAGTTTTAAGCAAGCAAATATCGACCAATATAATCGCCAAACTGATTTTGAAATTGAACGCATAAGAGATTTCATTATCGCTCATTACAAAGTAAATCAACGTAATGACAGTGAGTTTTGGCGCTATTGTCAAAACATGGCCATTCCTGATTCATTGCAGCAAAAATTAGATGTTTTTCAGGCGTACGGTCGCATAGAAAGGCAGGCCGATGAATTGTTTCGTGATGAAAGCTGGCTGCAAGTTTTAGTCGGACAAAATATGTTGCCACATAGTTATGACCCTTTTGTCGATTTAAAATCTCAACAAGAACTCGAATCCTTTGTTAATAGCACTAAGGCGGTGATAAAAAGTTGCTTAGCTAACTTACCAAGCCATGCTGACTTTATCACTCAACATTGCTTAGCAAAATCAAGGTAATGCTATTGTCCTATCAGGCCAGATAAACAGGCTGATAGGACAATCTACTTATATTTGTTACTGCCAGACAAAAGTACCAACTGCGCCAACATCTAATGAAGTAACAATAAATTTATCGGCAACAGCAATACTAAATTTTTTTTTATTCTCGCTATTATTGAGAACAATCACGACAATATCATCCGTTGGTGTTTTAAAGGCCACGTTGGGTAGGTCTGACGAACTATTAGAGTCAATTCTTGTTGAACCAGGGCGAACAAACTTAGCTGCATGGGTAATAATATAATAAGCAGGATTTCTCTTTATCTGATCGCCATCAATTGTCACAGCGCCCAAACAGCGGTCACAACCACCGTCAGTGTGTGGCTGAGAAGCGGAGTTTGCCGCCAAATTCCACTCAAGCACGATTTTACTCCAATTGCGCGTTGCGCCAATAATTAACTCCTTGATATGAAATTTAATGTCTTTGGCAAAATCACCGGGAGCACCGATCCATTGCTCGGTAAAATAGATGTTTTTATCGGGGTGTTGTTCATGAACTAAGCTCAAATTTTCAATTTTACCGCCGTAAAGGTGAAAAGCTGAACCGTCAATATATTGTTTAGCTTGTGCATCATCTAAAATCGAAATGGGGTAATCGGGCCTATCGGCATTATGATCATAAATGACAATTTTGGAGGTAATATTGGCCACTTTAAATGCTGGCCCTAAGTTGTGTTTAACAAACTTGGCTTGTGCTGCTGCTGTCATATATAGGCTAGGATTGTTGCCCGGATGCAAAGGTTCATTTTGAATGGTAATCGCATCAATAGGAATGCCTTCTTGCTGCATCGATTGAATGTATTTAACAAAATACTGTGCATAAACCCCGTAATATTCAGCTTTTAAACTGCCGCCCTTGGATGCTTGGTTGGTCTTCATCCAAATGGGTGCTGACCAGGGGGAAGCCATAATTTTTATTGCTGGATTAATGGCTAGTATTTTTTTTAAAACAGGAATGAGATTTTTTCTATCCTCATCAATAGAGAATTTTTTCAGCAAAATATCGGTTTCATTAACCGGCAGTTCATTATAAGAAAATACCTTTGAATCTAAATCAGATGCACCGATACTAACCCTTAAGTAGCTTACGCCAATATCATTTGGGCCGGTACCAAACAGCTCGTTAAGTAAGTTATCTTGCGCTTTTGATGACATAGCGCTGATTAATGCTGCACTGCCACCTGTGAGTGTATAACCAAAACCATCTATTTCTTGGTAGCTTGTTTGAGCCGAGACATTAATGGTTGGCAAGTCATTTTGCTTTGCTGGTTCAAGTGCAATTAACTGTTGTTGAAATAATGATGACTGATCGGCATTGGTCAAGTAAAAAGCAACATGCTGATTGTTGGAGTGTAAAGTTAATGATTGCTCAGTAACTTGTGCACTACAGCTGGAAGTTGCTACGGCAATGCTGGCCAATAATAACTGTTTTAATTTTTGGTTCATTTTATTTTATCTACCAATTGAAGCTGAAAAAGCAGATGGAAAAAAGTAAAAGCCCTTTATAAAGCGTTAACTTGCTAAAGGACTTTATACCAATCGGACTAATACCAATCTCATTAAATTATTGCTCACTTGTGCTGGTTAAAATACGCCATGCCTGCGTTGATCTCAATCCCAATAGCCAGCTATTGCTCAATCGAGCGCCTTGCCCTGATTTATTTTTCCTATACACAACAAGATCACAAACTTAATGAAACGGGTATAATTACTTTTCTTTTTACTTAGAATTTATAGTTAACACCAATTAAAAATTGACGACCATATTCTTCATAAAACTCTGGCAAGTGAGCGCCATTTTCAAGCTGCGTACCTAAGTTAGTTTGATAGGGCGAGTTAGTGAGGTTATTTACTTGCAATAAGAAGGTTGTGCCTTGTAAAGCGCCACCTTGTACTTCATAACTCATTTGTGCATCCACTTGCTCATCCTCTGAAATCTCAGAGAAACCACGAGTCGCAAATAATTGCGGTATTTCACCTCTAAATGCTGAACGATAGCGCTGACTGATACGGAATGAGAAACCTTCTCTTTCATAATACGCCGTTAAACTTCTCACCTCATCAGATAAGCCTGGCAAGCTGGTACTGCTTTCGGGGCCATCGGGTTGAATATCGGAATCGGTCCAAGAGAAACTACCGACAATACCAAAACCGGTTAAATAGTCACTCAGTAATTCACCATCTAAAACAAAGCTAAATTCAGTACCATCAACAGTACCGCCTTCACCGTTGGTTGGCTGACTCATGGTACCTATATCACTGATTGGCATGAAACCACTTTCATTAGGTAAACCAGTGAAATCAAAAAGTACCTGATCGTTATATATATAGGATTCTAAATCTTTATAGAAATAGCTTATGCCGACATAGCTGGAAGTACTAAAGTAAAACTCATAGCCCAAATCAATAGCATCAGCGCGCCATGGTTCTAGTTTGGTATTACCACCGCTACCACTCCAGGTTTGGTCGACACCAACGCCTGCAGATAGTGTTGCTCGCATATCATCCATCCGTGCACGTGCCATATATTTACCGACAGCTAAGCGTATATATTGGCCTTCAGCGACTTCCATTTTTAAGTTCATCGACGGTAAAATGTCGTCATAGGAATGCTGATCTGAGCGGTCGACCAAAATAGGTAAATCCGAGTTAGGATCATCCGCTAGGGTAAAACCGGTTGCTGCTTGTTTTGTTTTTATATATTGCGTACCGAGATCCCCCGTTAAAGGTAAACCAAAAATTTCAGTATCAATGACAAGTTTAAAGAATAGCGTGGTGACTTCTTCATCAACAGACCAAGCTTTATTCCAGTGATCATCGCCGTCAATAGCGACCAAATCATAGTAGTTGGCAATGACTGCATCGGTATCGTAACTGATAGAGCCAGGAATACCGGCAAAGCTAAGATCAACAGGATCAACAAGGTATTTTGAATCAACCGTTGTTGGAGCACGATCATTTTTAAGCATTAAATCAAATTCTGCCACATCCTTTGCTTTACTTCTTTCGGTATAATCAAAACCGACGACAGCACCACTGAAAATACTACCGATAGTAGTATTTGTTAAGTCGTAATCACCGGTAATAGCGAATGTTTTTACCGTTTCTTTCACTTCTGGGTGACGAATGGTGCCATCATGACCCCAGCCGCCCCATGGCGCAGGATCACTTAACTGAATGGTGTTGGCATCGGTATAATCAGTTCCAATTGTATATTGATTAAAGCCTTCTTGTACGATATCAAAGCCAATGTTCGTTGGCTCACCTAAACCAGAATAAGTTTCAGCGACTTGCTCTTGACGTTCAGAGCTTGAATAAGAAAGGTCTGTCGAAATAATCCAGTTACCAACAAGAGTTTCGTTATTTAAGCCAATGGCAATCAGCTCATCGTCTCGAGTATTTGAATCATTGCGCAATACTGGATGTAAATTAGTGGCAATACCACTTTGCAAGACCTTACTGCCACCAAAATCAACAAAGTTCGCCTCATTAAAAATAGTACCATCACCGGTGTTTGCCGTACTGAACCAGTAAGCGCCGCGTGATGTTTCATCTTGATCAAACTTTGAATAATAAGTATCAATAATGGTATGAGACTCATCATTTGGTTGCCATTCAAATACCCCTAAGAAACCATTTCGTACTTGTTCCCTAGAAACACCAACAACTTCTTGTCCTTGCAGCACAAGTGCATCGCTATTTCCTACCCCAACAGCGTCTTCACTTTGAGTGTCCCACCACCAACCTTTGGTTCGTTGCACTAGACTTGGGGTATTGGTATATGAATAACCTAAAGCAATGCCAATAGTATCGTCAGCAAACTGGTCAATATAAGATAGACTGCCGCGAACACCCGTATCAGAGACGTCTGAGTTAGGCGTATCTATGCTATTTTTTTCACCGCGGATATTAAGTACTATGTTTTGTTCACCATGAGCCAGAGGCCTGATGGTATGCAAATCTACCGTACCAGCTAATCCCATTCCTACAACAGAAGCATCAGCTGATTTATAAACCACTGCGCCGTTAATTAACTCTGATGGATATTGATCAAACTCTGGTGCACGATTATCCCCCGAACTTGCCTGTTGACGACCATTAAGTAAAGTCGTGGTAAAATCAGGTCCCATGCCCCGAATAGATATTACCTGTGCTCGGCCATTCACTCGTTGTCCGGCTAAACCTGGTAAACGAGATAATGATTCAGCGATACTAACATCAGGCAGTTTACCTATATCTTCAGCCGAAATTGCTTCCACAAAACTGGTTGAGTCTTGTTTGATAGCAATGGATGATGCCAGGCTTTTTCTTAGGCCAGTGACTTCAATCACTTCAATTACTTCTTCGTTTGTTTCTTCGGCAGCAGATACTGGCGCAATAACTCCGCCCATTAACGCTAAGGCAATTGCCTGTGAAAGCAACCTCTTCTTCGTTGATAATTGATTCTTCATTTCTCTCTCCCGTTATTATTGTAATTTTGTTGCTGTTTTTGTTGTTTATTTTTATAGTTTATTAACTTTTTAATGTGGAATTTTTAATGCCAAAATAGGCGATAAATACATAGCAAAACATTGGTAAAATAAAAGATTGTTGAATACTGTAGGTATCGGCCAAAAAGCCCTGGAACAGTGGTACTATCGCACCGCCGACAATAGCCAGACATAACAAACCTGAGCCTTGGCTGCTGTAATTTCTCAGACCTTTTAACGCCAAACTAAAGATGGTCGGAAACATAATGGAGTTGAATAAACCCACCGCTAAAATTGCATACATAGCAATAGAGCCTGATGAGGTTACTGCCAGTAAAATCAAGATAATTGACACTGAAGCATTGAACGCAAGGCATAAACCGGGTTTGATAAACTGCATAACCATGGCACCGATAAAGCGACCAATCATTGCTCCGCCCCAGTAATATGCAATGAGTTTTGCCCCTTCACTTTCTGTGGTATTGGCAATATGAGGTTCCGATAGGAAATTGATTAGAAAACTACCAATAGATACTTCCGCGCCAACATAGAGAAAAACCCCTAAAGTGCCCAACAGGAGATTTTGGTGTGTCCATAGAGATACAGATTCGTTACCTGCGCTTAAGTCATTATCTTGATGGTTATCTATAACGGGTAGATTTAATTTTGAAAAAATCAGTGCTAAAACTAACAAAGAAATGCTCAACATAATGTAAGGTAGTTGCACTACTTCAATTTTTTGCGTCTGTTTTTGAGCTTCAGTCAGTAACTCAATACCTTCGATGCTGATGCCTAGAATGAGAAAGGCACCAAAAAATGGCGCTATGGTCGTGCCTAACGAGTTGAAAGCCTGAGTCATGGTTAAACGACCGGCGGCTGTGTCTGGAGAGCCTAAAGCGGTTACATATGGATTGGCCGAAACTTGTAAAATGGTAATGCCACTAGCCAGTACAAATAAGGCCAAGAGGAACAAGGGGTAAGAGACCATGATGGAGGCTGGCAAAAACATTGCACAACCTATGGCAGCAACAAGTAAGCCAGTCACTATACCTTTTTGATAGCCAATTTTCTCAACCAGTCGACCCGCTGGCAGAGAAATAATGAAATAAGCACCAAAAAAACACAGCTGAACTAACATGGCCTCGGTATAATTAAGTGAAAATACCTCTTTAAAGTGCGGGATCAAAATATCATTTAGGCTAGTTAAAAAACCCCAAATAAAAAATAAACTCGTTAAGGAAAATAGGCCAAAAGTAACTTGGCTATTATTTTTTATACCAGTCGTTTGTTGGTTATCGTGTAGTGGAATAAATATCGGCGATGCCATCAAGTCTTTCCTGTTTAGTCATATCATCAATATCAACACATGGTTTTAAGGCAACGTTGATACACTTATGTGGCAGTCGATATTAATGACAATTATGCTAAATACGTTCTTTCGGGAGAAAATAACTGATTTAGAACGTTCTGCTAAGCAAAAGAACGGAAGATAAAAATTATTTTATAGCTAGCTAGTTGATAAGTAGGTTAAAAATCAACTTGTTTAAAGGGAGTAGGGGGAGTTTGAAGTAAGAGGAAAACACCATTGTTGAAGGTGTTTTTATCATCAGAATGAGAGTTCGTCGTGGTTATTAACGAGGTATTAACTGGTTTTTGATAATGCTTGTTTGCGATATTGGCTAGGGGTGCACTTATATAATTTTTTAAATAAGGTGTTGTAAACCGATTTACTATTAAAGCCGGCACTATAAAAAATTTCGGTGATATTCTTATCGGCATTATCTGTGGCGATCAGGCGGTCTTTAGCTTCATTGATTCGATATTGGTTGATGTATTCATAAAAATTAATATTAAAATGACGATTAATTGTAAACGACAGTTCTTTTACCGGAATATCTACTTTCTCAGAGAAACGCTCAAAAGAAAGGTTAGGATTGAGATACAATTTATTAGTATTCATTGCCAACTCTATACGTTTGACATAATCCATATTGACTGGCTCTGATGGTTTGTTTTTCTTAAGGTGGCCTTTATTAATCGTTTCCATTAATACCACATACATCATCAGATTAATTAAGGCAAACATTGCGTAATAATCGACTAAACCGATAAATTCCAATAATTTAAGATTGATAGCATTCGTTAACGCAAATACTTTTATCGCGGTTAATAGCCACTCCCATGATAACAGCACTAAAAATACCGTCAAAATATAGCGTATCCACGGAGTTCGTTCAGCTGCGGCAGTATTTTCCTTGGTTACATAAGCCTTTATCATTCTAAGAGTCAAGATGATATAACCGATCCTAAGGCTCTTAACCAGTAAATCCGTTAAAACATAATGCCAACTATAAGCAATGTCATGACTTTTTATTAAAGCAACTTTCGTTGACTGCTCTAATGACCAAAAAGCAATAACCATATAAGTAAGGAAAATAAAAACAGGAATAAAATGTAGTAAGGTTTTCTTGCTTAATTTGAAATGAGGCAGAAACAAACTGCTAACAAACAGATAAATCAGCGGACCGTCTAACAGATAAGAAAAGTTAAAAATAAAAAATAAATTAGGTGACAGTGCTAACACCCATTCTCGAAAGGTTGCCCCCCAAAACACCAACTCATGTAATGCAATCAGCGAGTGGGATAATAATAGTGCCGCAAAGAGTGTATAGGAATATGGCTTGAGGGCTTTGTTTGAAAAAACAATAAACGCAAAGACTAAACATTCAAAACTTGTTAACAATAAAATAAGATCGTGAAAGTTGAATAATGTTTCTGCCATTTATAACACCTAAATAAATATCCTATGTAAGTCACCTTGCCGTCGTATCTAAATCCATTCGATTACTCAAAACAATGCTGTTCTCACTAATTAATCGATTATAACTTTTTTAGCGGACTTTCCTATAGCCTGAACGTTCTTCTAACCATTAGAACGTTCTTTTTTATTCAAACATTCTGATTCGAACGACATGAATAAGCAATTAAGGCAATGTGCCTGACAAATAAAGTCACAGAATCCATGATTTCTCATAATGTCACAACTTGACAATATATCACCACTAAGCATGTTTAGAATAAAAATATTTAAAAAGGAATACTAAAATGATAAATAAAATTTTACTGGTGCCAATGCTCAGTTATATCGCATTGGCAGGTACACTGCACGCCAAAAGTCTTGCCAGTACTAAAGCAGAGCAAGCTGTTTTTGTTGCCAATGAAGCAACAGTATATACCACAGCAAAAGATACTAATCTTAGATTAAAAAAAACGAATACCTTCACTTTTAAAGCCGCTGGGCAACCACCGGAAACTGAAATATCTATTTTTGTAAATCCTAATATCAGATTTCAGAAGTTTTGGGGCATTGGTGGTGCCATAACAGATGCAAGTTCAGAGGTGTTTGCCAAACTATCGGCGGAAAAGCAGCACGAGTTTTTAACAGCCTATTACGATAAAAACGCTGGTATAGGATATTCGCTGGCAAGAACAACCATACATAGTTCAGATTTTGCTAGCGGTAGTTATACCTATATTGAAGAGGGCGACAAAGCACTGGCTACTTTCTCTATAGAACATGACCAACAATACCGTATTCCGTTAATAAAAAAAGCTATCGCTTATTCCGGCGGAAAGTTACCTTTATATGCCAGTCCATGGAGTGCGCCAGCCTTTATGAAAACAAATAACAACATGCTTCAAGGTGGCAAGTTGTTACCCGAGTATTACGATACATGGGCAACGTATTATACTAAATTCATTAAAGCTTATGAACAAGAAGGCATTCCTTTATGGGGAATTACCATTCAAAATGAACCAATGGCGACACAGCGATGGGAGTCAATGATTTACACCGCAGCAGAAGAGCGGGATTTTCTTAAAAATCACCTCGGCCCTATCATGGCCAAAGAAGGTTTAGCAGATAAGAACATTGTTGTATGGGATCATAATCGTGACTTAATCAGTCATCGTGCCAATACCATTTTTGATGATGCTGAGGCGATTAAATATGCTTGGGGCATCGGTTTTCACTGGTATGAAGATTGGACTGGCGGAGAAACAATGCATGATAATTTAGCTAATGTGACGCAATCCTATCCTTCGATGAAACTTTTGTTCACTGAAGGCACTAACGAGAAATTTTCAACTGAAAAATATCAATACTGGCCTAATGCCGAACGCTATGGTCGTTCAATGATTAAGGACTTTAATCGAGGTACGGTTGGCTGGACTGATTGGAATATCTTGCTCGATCACAACGGTGGCCCTAATCATGTGCAAAACTTTTGTTTTGCACCTATTCATGCGGATACATCAACAGATGAGTTAATATATACCCCAACTTATTATTATATTGGTCATTTTTCTAAGTTTATACGTCCTGATGCCATTAGAGTTAGTGCTACGAGTAGTCGCAGTCCGTTACTTGTGACCGCATTTCAAAACATTGATGGATCATTGGTAACAGTAGTGATGAACCAATCAGACAAAAAAATCACTTATAATTACCTCGTAGAAGAAAAGCAAATTAAAATAACTATTCCAGCTAGGGCTATGCAGACTTTACTTATTTAATGACATCAAGTTCAACTTATCTATAAGCAGGTTTATTTTCTTACAAACGGGCCTAGTGAATAACACTTTACTAGGTTTTATAGCTACCTGTATTGGCTCAGTAAATCTGGCCACTAATTTATAGTTTCTATCTCATATGAATAAATCAAAGATGCTTTAGTTTACCAGAGTAAATGAGTGCCATATTGAATTATATCTAACCCTGTATGTCGTATGTTTGCATTGTTTAAATGTCGTATGTTTGCTATATTGAGTCTTGTGTAATTAGAGGTTTTATCATGACAATAACTAGTAAAGTAAAAGTGAGAATAAATCGCTCAAAGCGATATGTCTTTGCACGAGCCGATTTTACTGATATTGCAGGGTATGACCAAGTGGGACGTGTATTAAAAAAACTGGTTGATGCGGGTGATTTATTGCGCATCGGCTATGGGCTTTATACTAAAGCAAGAAAAAACCGCATCACGGGAAGCTTGATGCCTGCCTCTCCTGCAGGGGCTGATGGCGTTATATTAGAAGCTATCAAAAAACTAGGTGTTGAGTATAAGTTTGATGAATTCTCACAGCGAAGTATTGATGGTGATAGCCTTCAAATCCCAGCTTCATTTCAAATCATTACCAATAACCGTTTTAAACGTAAAATTGTCGTAAGTAATAGAGCCATTAATGCCAATTGATAGTAGTTTGTTTTTAGATGTTTCGGATGCTTTGGGTATGGGTAACCCTGCCATTGTTGAAAAAGATTACTATGTTGTTGCGCTATTAAAATTACTGTCAGGTATATCCTCTGATACACATTCACTGGTATTTTCGGGTGGTACTGCGTTAACTAAATCAGGCATTAAAACCCATAGAATGTCTGAAGATGTTGATATTAAAATTATCCCTAAAGACTTATTGACTGAAATATCAAAAAGTCAAAAAAGAAAAACCAGAAAAGAGTTACACCACCAAATTTTCGATATGATTAATTCGAATGATTTGTTCACCATTGAAAGTAAGCCTGTAATTTTTGATGAATACCGTTATCAACAATTCGACATTCGCTATCCTCAAGCTCACTCAATCGTTCCATGTTTAAGGCCCTTCATTAAACTTGAGTTGATAGAGACTTTACTTTATGACGAAGTAAATCAACGACAGATTTCTTCATTAACAAATGAAGCAATGCAAGAAACACCTGAAGTCGAAACAATGGACTTTACTAGCATTATTAGTACGCAGGCTGAAAAGCTAGTTTCAATGCTCAGAAGAACCGCTAGCTTCACACGCGATAGTCAAAGGGATGATGATCCTGCATTAATCCGCCATATTTATGATACCTATTACATTCAACAAGCCAATCACGCGGATATTGAAATAGTAGTTCCACTGGTTGCTAAAGTGATAGTTGAAGATCTTGAACGGTATGGAAATCAACATAAAGAGTTTGTTCAAAACCCTATTGCTGAACTTATGTATGGCTTGAAAATATTGGAAGAAAATAAGCTATATGAAGAACGGTTTAACCAGTATGTTATACCGATGGTTTATGGTGATATTATAGTAACCTGGCAAAACGCATTTGGTGTCTTTAAGTTGCTTGCGAAGCAAGTTTTAAATGAGGTTAATAAAAACAACTATTAAAGGTATATATAAAGTGCAACATCAAATGGCCTATCTATGTGTAGTACATATGAAGTTCCTCTGTGATAAATAGCAACTCTCCAATCATATAGCTGACATAAATTCATACTTCTATCTCGCTCAGGGGGCGAAAGCGAGTTAGAGTATACATTCTAATATTAGCTATGGTTAGCTCAATAAATGTACTAAAGTTCTAGTAGCGAACTTAGATTGTAGCTAACTATTAATGTATATATTTAGTTCGGTAGTTTATCCTTGTTCTAGGATCGTACTTTACTCGTAAGATCATACATTTAGAGAGATTGCTCAGTTGCGAACATTAAGTAGCTTCTATAGATGTACTAGTTAAATAGAGTACGAAACAACAATTAAACTGCGAAACTGAAAGCGGCTATTCTTATGAGTAGTCGCTTTTTTATATGTGAAAAGAAGTTATATCGTACAGTCATAGCTACTTTTCATTCATTTTTAGCCGCCCATCATTTTCTTTAACCACTCATCACTTTTAAAAAAAGTAAGTTAAATGTTTTCTTAATATTACTCCCAAGAGCAGCAGCAACTAATTAAAACTCAAGGGAATATTATGAAAAAATCAATCGTAGCCAAACTTATAAAAACGTTAGCTTTTATCTCGGTAGCTCTTTGTTCAGTAGTAAATGCTAATGAAAGCAATGCAAATAGTATTAGTACAAATAATATCAGCACAAAACAAGCTAATACAAACAAAGCCAGCGAAGATAAAATAGGTATTGATATTAGTCTTGGTGGTGTATTCACTAATCTAGATGGTTATCACGGTGAAGGTTTTAAGGTATCTGCTCGAGTGGATATGCCACTATCAATTCCAGAAAATAAGTGGCAACGAGGCCTTTATGGCAAGCTATCTTATCAAACGAGTCATGATGAAAATAAGAATAGTAATAGTTATTTTGATGAAATAGAGTTTGCTATTGGCTTCGAAGGTTATATAAATGAAGCCCATAAATTATTTTTTGAACTCGGAGATGTGAAACAAAACTTCGAAGTGGACACGACTAAAGTATGGCAGGATTATGGTTCTGTTTACCGTATTGGTTATGATGCTCAGCATGAGTATGGAACTTTTAATATAGCCTTAGAGCACAGAGATAGTCGAGAAAGTACCACGGGTTATAGAGCTATATTTGCACCCCTAAGTGGACTTTTTTCATTAAGTTACACTGATGTGGGTGATTATGAGGTTGTTGCAATCAATTTAAATTATAGTTTCTAACTTTATCTTTTGACTTTAGTTTTTGGACTATAGCGTTTAACTTTGTTGTGAAAGTAATAAAATGGCTACTTACTCAATAACTTAGTAATGATAGACTTGAACAAGTCTATCATTTAATAATTATTTCAACGAAAGCGCTATTCGGATAAAACATGGTGAAGAAAACAGATAAAAATTATTATTTATACCAATTTTGGGGCAATCTACTCATTTGGGGCTCGCTTACCTTATTTGCCCATGCTGTACAAGCTGAGGTCTTGAATTTAACCAAGCTAGTCTTCGATTTTTTAGAGTCTTTTGTTCCAACCATAGTTATATCTCACTTTATTATACGCGCTTACCTTAAAACCAAGTTGGCTGCTAATCGGAGCCAGGTAAAGTTACTTCATTATGTCACCTTAATATTGAGCGCAGCTTGTCTGGCAACGTTTTTTCAAATGTTAATTTCTCCTGTTCTACATGATATCTTGGCTATGCCGAAATATCATGTAGAACAGACTTTACCTTTTCAAGAATACGGGCTGCTAGGTAAATTTTTCTTGGGTTTACTGGTCAATACAGGAGTATTCTTTTTTTGGCTGATCATTTATTTGGGACTAACATCTAGCAGAGACAAAAAACGCTTAGCACAGCAATTAACCGAGCAAAGGTTAACCAATTTGATGAATCAAATTAATCCGCATTTTCTTTTTAATTCGCTAAATACTATTCGCGGTATGATCTTTGAAGATCAAGAAAAAGCGGCAGATTTAGTAACTCAGCTATCAAGTCTGTTCCGTTATAACTTAGCAAGCGATAGTAAAGGCGTGACCAGTTTAACGAAAGAGCTAGAGGTATGTCAGCAATATTTAGCTATTGAACACATTCGTTTAGGTAAACGATTGCAAGTAGATTTACGGGTTTTACCCGCGACTATGATGATGGAAATACCCACGATGTCGTTACTGACATTAGTTGAAAATGCCATTAAACACGGTATTGCAAACCTCAAAGCGGGTGGCACTGTTGTTATTAAAAGTGAACTTAAAAAAGACAAGGTAATTATCACAGTGATAAATCCGTATCAAGCTGATTTAGTTGTTTCAGGCACACAAGTCACGGCTAGCGCATTTTAATCCCAGACTCTAGTAGGGTTGAACGATATTCATCGTCCAGCCCTGCCATTTTCTTTT
>CAJXYE010000088.1 GCA_913063325.1 uncultured Colwellia sp.
CCCTCGACAACCGGAATCACAATCCGGGGCTCTACCAACTGAGCTATAGCCACCACTGAGGTGTACTGATACATATTTAATGCTAATTGCGAGAAATATGTGTGCTGCTCTTTAACAGCGCGGCGATTGTATTGCATTTCGCCTCGTGTTGACAAGAGAAAAATGACTTTTTATTGAATATTTTAGTAATTAATTAATAAAGTTATTGATTATGGTACAAAACAAACACTTCTTGTATTTGTTTTGACCAATTACGATTAGCTTAGTCTAGGGTCTGTTGATCTTTCAGGGTCAAAGTTTATTCAATTTAAAACGGCTTTAATCGCGGCGCGAGTTTTGTAGCATAGTTATTCTATGTAAAAACGAGCAACAATGAGCAAGGCCGTTTTAAATGAAGCCAAAGGGCAGCGTTTTTTGAAATGCATACTGCGTTATCGAACATTCATGTAGCCAGCTACAATTCATGTGCTCTGCCTTGCCTACATCTCAAACAAACTGCTGTAACAGTAATCTCGAAAGAGCAACTGACCCTAATAAGTACACTTCACAGAGATCATAAAGCTAGGCTTGTGAGGCCATATCTTGATGGTCGTTAGGTAACCTAGAAGAAAACAGTGCTTTTACTCGCTCAACAATTAAATAATTCACTGGTACTAGTATCAAGGTGATAAAGGTAGCAAATAAAATACCAAAACCTAATGATACTGCCATTGGAATTAAAAACTGTGCTTGAGTAGATTGTTCAAACAATAGCGGCATTAAACCAATAAAGGTGGTTAAGCTGGTTAACATTACCGGTCTAAATCTGGCTGCACCTGCGGTTAATACTGCTTCCATTAGTTCTCCGCCTTCGCTGCGCTTCTTATTAATAAAGTCTACCAGCACTAGTGAATCATTCACCACTACGCCAATTAACGCCAACATGCCTAATAAGCTCATGATAGTTAACTCCATGCCCATGATCCAATGGCCAACTACAGCGCCTATCATGCCAAAAGGAATGATGCTCATCACAATAATGGGTTGTAAGTATGATTTAAATGGTATGGCTAACAGTGCATAAATGATAAAAAACACAAACAGCAGTGCCCAACCAAGGGAGCCAAATGATTCCCTTTGCTCTTTGGCTTCACCTTCTAGTGAGTGACTAACCCCAGGGTAGTGCACAATAAGCTCATCTAAATAGGCTTTTAAGTCAGCTTGTAATACTGTCATATTGGTATTCGATTTCTCTACGTCCGCACTGACATTGGCGGTACGGTAGCGATCGATTCTTGAAATAGTTGAAGGGCTTTTTCCGGGGATGAGCTTGGCAACATGTGATAATGGCACTGAGCCACCATTGGGTGTTACAACCAAAATATCTTCTAAGTCGGCAATAGTACGCCGTTCATCAAGGGGTAAACGTACCATTACTCGCACATCGTCTCGACCACGCTGTATACGTTGCACTTGAGAGCCAAAGAAGGAGTGACGCACTTGGTTGGAAATACTTACACGTGTTAACCCGAGTGCTTTACCTTGTTCGGTTAATTCAATTTGCAGCTCTTCTTTACCGTTAGACAAGCTATCGGCAATATCAAATACTGTAGGGTAAGTTGCGAGACGTATTTTTACTTTATCGGTGACTTCCTTTAATGTTTCAAGCGAGCTAGCCTTAAATTGCACATGAATAGGATCAGAAGAACGACCTATTTCAGCTCTAAAAGTAATGCTTTCAGCACCGGGAATAGGGCCAATTAAATTACGCCATTCACGCACTAATTCTCGAGAAGTTATAGCAAGTTCTCGCGATTCAGGCGGGGTGATCTCAAAACGGACACTACCTTTATTCGATGCACCGCCACGACTACCTGTGGTGGCTAAAATATTAATAATGACACTGCTATTGGTTGAAGGCTCAATGTACTTTTGTTTCAGCTCATCAGCTTTTTCGGCCATTTTGATAATGTACTTATTGGTCACTTCAAAAGGTGTACCAGCAGGTAAGGTTAGCGTGGATCGTACTGTCTCACTGGGAATACGTGGGAAGAAAACAAACTTTGTCCAACCGCTCATAATTAGGGCCAATATCACCAAAAATACCGCGGTAAAACCGACTAAGGTGGTGGTTTTATTACTGAGTGCCCGCTTTAAAATTGGCTGATAAAAACGTATAATCGCCCGTTCAAAACCGTCAGCAAAACCTTGCTGCATTCGACTGAAGTTAGATTGTTTATCTTTTTCGGTACGCAGTTTTAAGTTTTTTAAATGCGAAGGTAAAACAAATTTTGACTCGATTAAGGAGAAAATAAGTACCGGAATAACAATCACCGGAATTTGAGCAAATAAGGCCCCACGCGCTCCTTCAATAAAGGCCAGTGGTAGAAATGCAGCCACAGTTGTTAAAATACCAAAGGTTACTGGCGTGGCAACTTCTTGGGTACCGCGAATCGCTGCCATCTCACCCGATTCAGAGGTTTTTAAGTGGGTATAAATGTTTTCTCCGGTGACAATGGCATCATCAACGACTATGCCAAGTACCAGAATAAAAGCAAATAAGCTCATGATATTTAAGGTAACACCAAAAAAAGGCATCATGATAAAGGCGCCCATAAAAGAGATGGGAATGCCAAGAAATACCCAAAAGGCAATGGAAGGTCTGAGAAATAGGCTTAATAAGGCTAGTACTAAAATACCGCCCTGTAAGGCGCTAGTCGTTAGCGTAGAAATACGGTTTTTAACAATTTGAGAATCGTCATCCCAAAAACTTAATTCCACACCTACGGGTAGATTACTTTGTTGTTCATCAATGTAAGTTCTTACCGCCCCTGCAACATCTAAAGCACTTTGCTGGCCTATACGATAAACATCAATAAAAGCCGCTTGTTTACCATTAAAGCGAGTACGCACAGGGGTTTCTTCAAAGTCATCTTTGATTAGCGCAATATCACTTAAGCGTATAATAGAGCCGTCTACATTAGTTTTAATGGCTATTCGTTCAAATTCATCTTTGCGATAAGCCTGACCCTTTGAGCGCAGTAAAATATCGCCACCTTGGGTCTTTAAATTACCGGCAGAAATATCGGTACTTGAATCAGATATGGCAGAAGATATTTGCGCAATAGTTAAGTTATATTGGCGTAACTTATCAAGCGGTACTTCAATAGATATTTCATAGTCGCGCACGCCACTCAATTCTACTTGGGTGATTGCAGGGATTTTGAGTAAATCATCGCGTACTTTTTCCGCATATTCACGGGTTTCTTTTTCGCTGTAAATACTGGCAATGGTAACGGCGATGACTTCACGTTTACGGGTTGCTAGTGATACTACTGGCTTTTCGGCATCTGCTGGAAAGGTATTAATTTCATCAACACGGCTTTTAATATCAGCAAGCATTTCACGTGGATCGTAGCCAGACTCTACTTCTATATTAACGGCAGAGGATCCTTCAGATGATCGGCTAGCAATTTGTTTTACTCCTTCTAAATCTTGGACTGCTTCTTCAATGCGAATAGAGATACTTTTTTCGACATCTTCTGGTGTCGCGCCGCGCAGTGATACATTTACATTAATTCTGTCAGTAGCAAAAGAGGGAAATACCTCTAATGGTATTCGGTTAGTAAGGCTAAATAATCCTGCTATTAATATGGTAATCAATAACAGGTTTGCAGCAACGTGATTTCGAGCAAACCAAGCAATCATTAGTTATTCACCTTACTTGATTGGCTTGACTGAGGGGACAGAGCCTTGGATGCTCGTCTTGCTTTACGTTCAGCAATCAAGTCTTCAACGGTAATTCCTCGCTCAGCAGCCTTTTTCTCTAATTTTTTAAGACGTTCTTTTGACATTTTTTCTATTTTTTCATCGGCTGCTTTAATAATCTTTTTGGCAGGTGTTTGCCCTGCAATGGCTACAGGAGTGCCTGAGCTAACTTGTCCAAGTGATGTTAGTACCAACTCATCACCGGCGACTAAACCTCGAGTAACAATAGATTCAGTACCATTTTGCCAGCCTAACTTAACTTCTTTACGCATGAGTAAACCGCCTTCAACAATGTAGACATAGCTACCCTGATAGATTGCACTGCTGGGAATTACAAGCGCATTTTCAACTTCACGGCCAGTAATTTTCGCCGTTACGTATTGGCCCATTTTAATTTGAGCACCTTGGTTATATTCACCATCATAAGGACGAATAATTTGTGCAACGACAAAAAGCTGTTGAGACATTTCATCAATGGCACTTTCCGTTCGGATAATTTTACCTTGCCAGATTTGCTCACCCATTAAGTCTGAGGAAATAATGACATTACTGATCATTGAATTATGTTGTTCATCATTATTATCGTTCGCCTCTAACTGCTCTGCAGCATTGCGATATTCTTCAGGTAACTTCATCAGCGGCAAGTCTTTATTTTTAATCGGTAGGCGTATCTCGACATAATCAACGGCAAAGATATCGGCTAACTGGGTATTGCTTGATACAACTTGGCCAATATCGACATTTTTCTTTAAGATGCGACCTGCATATGGAGCGACTATTTTTGTGCGCTCTAGTGATAGTTTTACTTTATCAAGCAGTGCCTCAGCTGATAGTACTTGTGCTTTGGCTGCTTCAAATTGGGGTTGACGAAGCACTAAGGCATTAGGTGCTTTACCATTACCCAGTCTTTTCCAGTCAGCTTTTGCTTGTCTCACCCGTGCATTTTCTTCTTGTAAACTTTGTTTCGCTGACATTAAGCTTGCTTGGGCAATTTTCACTTCAGCTCGGTGATCTCTATCATCAAGTCGTATCAGAATGTCGCCTTGCTCAAAAAATCCACCCGATCTAAATTGTTTACTTACCTGATTAATTTGTCCGGACACTTGTGCAAAAAGCACACTTTGGGTTCTTGGTTTAACTGTGCCAAAACTTTGTACAACAACTTGATAAGTTTGTGGTGTTAATGTCGTCGTTGCCACCGTCATTTGTGCTGCTTTGGACGGTTTAGCACGCTTGCTTGTTGGTGGATTGTTAAAGATAAGCATCATTATCGCTATGGTGGTAATGATGATAACAGCAGGCACTAATATTTTTTTATACTTGAAGGAAGTAGACATGTTATTTGGCCTTTAGTGTAGGTGATGGCGCAAGTGACGGTACGGAGAAGTCGCCACCTAAAGAAAGATGTAAATTTATGCGATTAGCGATGAGCTGGTTTTTAATTTTGATTAAAGTGGTTTGCGCCTCAAACGAACGATTTTGCGCATCAAGTACCGTGGTATAACTCACTAATCCGCTTTGATATTGTTCAAAAGATAATGTGGATGCTATTTGAGCGTTTTCTTGTGCGGCTAACATAGTGTAATAACTATTTTTTAAGTTCTTCTCGGTTGTGAGGGCATTTTCCACATCACTAAAGGCATCGTATAAAGTATCTAGGTATAACTGTTCACCTTGTTTAAGCTCGATGCGGGCCTTCTCTTCATTAGCTTTAAGACGACCAGCATTAAAAATAGGCGCTGAGACGCTGCCTAGTAATGACCATGCGAGTGATGAACTTGAAAGTAAATCACCTATATCAGCAGTAGAGTCACCCACTGAACCAGATAATACTATGCTTGGGAAACGTTGTTTATGGGCATACGCCAAGCTGGAATCTTGGGATAAGAGTTGATACCAACTTGCCTTTAACTCAGGTTTTCGACTGATTAATTCTGATGGTAAGCCAATAGGAATATCATTGGTTAATAGTGGTAAATTGGCGTTTACTAATAGATCGCCTTTGGGGTATTCGCCAATAAGACGCTCAAGTTGTCTGATGAATTGAGTTTTAACCGTAGCTTGCTCAGACACGCGTGTTAGTTCGTTGTTTAAATCGTTTCGAGTTAAGTAGACATCAAGAGCAGGGGTTAAACCTGAATGGTAACCTGCTTCAATAATCTCTAAATTTTGTTGGGAGTTTAGTACTCTACTTTGGTAAAGGCTTAGCAGTTTATCTGCTTCAATTACCTTAAACCAGGTGGTAACCACATTAACAACTAGTTGCTGTTTGTACTGCTCGAAAGTAGCTTTTTGTGCAAGGTAGTTATAATTACTGACTTGTTCTGTGGCAGATAATTTTCCCCAAATATCAACTTCGTAACTTAAATTTAAATTAATAGCATTGCTATCGGCATAGGTATCACTTTGGTTATCTTTATTTCGACCACTACGAAAAGACAAATCAAGCTCTGGCCAGAACTTACTGCCTGAAACTATCATTTGTTGCTTAGCTATTTCAAGCGCATAGGCTTGTATGGCGAATTGATGATTAGTGGCTAATGCTTTAGACACTAACTGTTGCACCTGCGGGTTATCAAGTTGGGATAACCAGCTGTTCTCTACTGCGAAAGCTTGTGTGTCTTCTTGCCAATTTCCGGGAAGTGTTGGCATAGTTAAGCTTTTATCTATTTGTGATGTATTACTACAAGCCAATAAAAACAGACTTGAAAGTAAGGGCAGTAGATGTCGGAATCGACGTATCATAACGAGGGTAACTCTGTTGAAATAAATTATCTAATACTAGTGTAGTAAAAGTTACTCTGAGGATATATAGATTTTACATAAGTTTACAGAACGTATTAAGCAAAGAGGGGGATGTTAGGTTAACTTGTTACTGTATTGATAAGTATGGTTTTATTTCGTTTTACTTTGTGTCTTTCTGTTACTGGTAACTGAACTCAATTTACTGATATTTTTGTTGGATTCTCTCTAGTTCACCCTGTTCCATAATTTGCCTAAATACAGTCTCTAACTGTTCAGGTGAAATTTTGTTATGACTCTTTTTAGATAATTGCAACCACGGGGTTCGCTCTGAAACGATTAAAGGTTTACCAAAAAAGTCTTTGCTGAGGTGTATTTGCTTAGCAGCGCTAATAATAGGAGCCATAGGTCCAATAATGGCATCTACCCGACCTTTTTCTAACATCAATAACCCTTGATGAAAATCACTAACCGTTTGTTTGAGAATTTTAGGGTTGTTATCTATATCATCACTAAATTTTGCACCGCGTAAATAAGCGATACTGAGTTTTTCTAGTTGTTTTACTGAGCGATAGTCAGTGCCTTTACGACCAATAACAACATTTTTTAGGGTGGGTAATGGGTATATATAATCGACATAATCGGCTAATTCTTTGTATTTGAACATGATGGTTAAATCAGTTTTTCCGATTTTCAGTTCATGCATAATCCGGCCATAAGGAAATATATGATGTTCACTTTCTAATTTTGCTTTTGTCAGTAGCGCGTTAGCTAAATCATAATATATACCGCTTAATTCACCCTTGGTCTCAATACCGTAAGGGGCAATGGCTATGGTTCTTACTTGCAGTACTTTTGAGGGCTGTGCACCAGCACTGTAGTGGCAGAGATACAGTAAGGTAATGAAAAAGAGTAAAGTGAAATTCTTCATTAGTACTTAATAAAAGTTAATTTTTAGTTAATATTAATATAGAGAGTATTATAGATAATGTCATTATTAAAGGGATAATAATAAGAAATTTCTATGACTTAATAAGCTTATATTCAAACAATGGTAACAAGGCAGGAGTTATAGAAATTATCTTCACCCAGGTGTGTGTATTAGGTGAAGATAATTTAATGGAATTAATTTTGGTTAATTAACTCTTATTAAGTAAATCAATAAAGAAACTATACTCTAACGCTGTATCGTGGATACGTTTGAAACGTCCAGATGCACCGCCATGTCCAGCTTCCATATCTGTTTTAAATAATAAAACATTATCATCTGTTTTATAGTCGCGTAACTTAGCAACCCATTTCATTGGTTCAAAGTACTGAACTTGTGAGTCATGTAATCCGGTAGTAACAAGAATATTTGGGTAATCCTGTGCTTTTACTTGATCATAAGGGGAGTAAGACAGCATATAGTCATAATAGGCTTTCTCTTTTGGGTTACCCCATTCTTTAAATTCATTAGTTGTTAGTGGAATGCTTTCATCAAGCATTGTAGTGACCACATCAACAAATGGAACAGCAGCGGCGATGCCGGTATAAAGTTCAGGAGCCATGTTTACCACAGCACCCATTAATAAACCACCCGCACTACCACCAGCAGCAAATACCTTGTCTTTATCGCCGTAACCTTGCGTAGTTAATGATTTAGTTACATCAATGAAGTCGGTAAAGGTATTCATTTTAGTTAACTTTTTACCGTCTTCATACCAAGGGCGTCCCAACATTTCTGAGCCACGGATATGCGCTATAGCATAAACAAAACCACGGTCTAATAAACTTAAACGACTGACTGAGAAATAAGGGTCAATCGTTGAGCCGTATGAGCCATAAGCATATTGATATAATGGGTTGGTACCATCTTTTTTGAAGGTATCTTTACGATAAACTAGAGAAACAGGCACTTTTTTACCATCGCGTGCTTTAACAAAGATACGCTCAGAAGCGTAGTTGTTACTGTCAAAATCACCCAATACTTTAGTTTGTTTTAATTGCGTTTTTTTGAAGCTTGTTAAATCTACATCGTAATGTGTTCCCGGTGTGGTAAAACTAGCGTAATAAAGGCGCAACGCTTTGTTGTTTAATTTATTATTTCCATATAACTCAAGACTATAAGCGCTATCGTTAAAGCTAAGGGTCTGCTCTTTGCCCGTTGAAAGCTGTTGAATTGTTACACGACTAATACCATTTTCACGCTGTTGATAAACTAAGTGGTCGTTAAATAATTCATAATCTTCTAATTTTACCGCTGCATTGGCAGGGATGACATCTTGCCACTTGCTTTTATCACCAAGATTTTTTTCGTTTACTTTCATTAAACGAAAGTTGTTTGCTTGCCAGTTTGTCTTTACGTAATACCAATCGTTCATTTTAGTGATTGAGTATTCATGCCCTTCTTCACGCTCAATAAACTTTTTAGGTAGTGCTTTGGCGTTACTGGCATCAATTACAGACACACCACTGGCTTCGGTACTTGAATGCCAAATAAATACGCTGCTACCATCTTTAGATTTACTGATACCGGTATAATATGCTTTATTACTCTCTTCGTAGACCATCTCATCATTAGCCTGTGATGTGCCTAAGGTGTGACGAAATACTTGGTAACCTAATAAGGTTTGCGGATCTTTTTTTATGTAATAAACCGTTTTGTTGTCATTACCCCAAACGATACCACCATTAGTCCCTTCAAGTTTGTCATCAAGCAAGGTATTACTGGCAATATCTTTAAACTGAACTGTATAGATACGACGGCTAACTGTATCTTCACCGTAAGCTAGCAACTTACCATTAGGGCTCGCGCTTAGACCACTAACTTGGTAATAATCATGTGCTTTGGCTAGCTCATTAACGTCAAGCAATACTTCAAGGTTGTTGCCTTTAAAGTCAGTTGCTCTTACGTAGATAGGGTATTCATTCTCGCCTTGCATTTGACGAGAATAATAATAATCACCTTTTTGAATTGGCACAGAATTATCATCTTTCTCAATGCGGTCTTTGATCTCTTGAAAGATTTTTTCTTGCATTGCTTCGGTATGTTTTAGCTGTGCTGCTGTGTAATCATTCTCTGCGTCTAAATGCGCTAAAATTTCTGGGTTGGTACGGCTATCATCACGCATCCAGTAATAATCATCGATACGTGTATGGTTATGAATAACCATTTTATGTGGTACTTTTTTAGCGATAGGAGCTATTAAATCGGCCATGTTATCAGTTGCTTCATTCTTTTGGTTACTGCATGCTGCGATAAGCAGAGCAGAGGAGACGATTAAGCTGAGCTTAGTCTTAGTGATCGCTATTTTCATATTTATTCCTTGGGACACCAATGACATTAAACTCTCGCAGAGTGAGCAATAACTTAATAGACTTGGTATTATCTTGAGCAAGTACTTGTGGAACGGGCTCAAATGTTAAAAAAATGTATCGATAATAAGTTAGCATGATATTAATTTTAATCAAATACACTTGTCGCTTAATACAGTTAAGTTAACCCGTTTTCGCAGTTAAAACGTTTTGTAAGGGAAGTCTGCCAATATGTCATTAGATAAAATTTCAGCTCAGCTAGCGGGTAGTAAAAAATCAGTACCGCCAGTCGAGTCATGGAACCCGCCCTATTGTGGTGAAATTGATATTCATATTAAAGCCAATGGCGATTGGTTTCATGAAGGTAGTGTCTTTAAGCGACTAGCCTTGGTGAAAATGTTTGCTTCTGTTCTTATCAAAGAAGTAAATAATGAGCTTGATGAGTACTTTTTAGTTACACCGGTTGAAAAGGTCAAAATTGAAGTAGATGATGCGCCTTTTGTACTTACTCAGTGGCATTGGCTCGATGAAAAAGAGACTGTCATGCGAGTTCGTACCAATCTAGACGATGAGTTTATCCTTGATGAAGAACACCCTCTGATCGTTAATAAAAATGGTGACTTGTATGTTACGGTAAGAAGGAATTTGCTGGCGAAAGTGCATCGAAATGTATATTACCAATGGGCTGATATTGCCACAGAAAAGAAGATAGAAAACGGCACTGAATTGTTGTTAAACAGTGCCGGTTGTCAGTTTGTATTAGGACATTATTAACTTTAACCAAATAAAATTAGCGCTCAGCTGAACCGCAAACTGTACAGCTCGGTTGTTTCTTCATGGTAAATTGTTGCCATTGATTCGCTAAGCCATCGAGTAAGTTAAGTTGATTAAGCTGCACTTTATTACCCGTTAAAAGTTTAATTGCCTGTAAGCTTTGCATACCGGCAATCATGGCTAATACCGGACCAATAATTCCGATAGTTTGACAGTTGTTTGCGGGCGCTTTTTCAGTAGCAGGGAAAAGGCAATGATAACAAGCACTGCTTTCATCACGTGGATCTATGGTCAGTTGTTGACCATCAAAGCCAGTAGCAGCACCGACTATCAGTGGTACTTTATGTTGCACACAGGCTTGATTAATTAGGTAGCGTGTTTGAATGTTGTCAGAGCAATCGAGGACTAGGTCTACTTGTGGCAAATAATATTCACATAATTCTTCATCAAGCATTTCATCAATAGCTTCAATAGTCACATCAGGAAATTGTTGCTGTAATTTTTCAGCGGCGGCATCCGCTTTATTTTCATCAATGTTGTCTTCACTAAATAGAATTTGTCTGGGTAAATTACTGAGCTCTATACAATCACCGTCGGCGATATATAGTGTACCAACACCTGCAGCAGCTAAATATAAACTAGCAGGGTTACCTAAACCACCGACACCTAAAATGAGTACTTTTGCATTACGTAGTGCTATTTGGCCTTGTTCACCTATTTTGTCTAAGATGATTTGGCGGGAGTATTTGAGTTGCTCTTGATTGCTTAACACTTGGGTTCTCAGTTTTTCGGTTGTTAAATTAATGGATAAAAGTACGGACAGCACCGGCTTTGAACTGCAGGTAAACTTGCTGCTTAATGGTGAGCGATAACTTTTGTAAGGAAAAAGCACTTATCATGACAAAAAAATCTTGTGAGTTACAGTGAACCGTCACGAGTACATTATTTCTTTGATGGCTAATCTGTTTAATAGTGCCACAAATATGATTAACTATAGAGCTGTCGCTGGCTTCTGTTAAGCTAATACTAATATCACTCGCCAATATAAAGCAACGTAGTAAGGTTTGTTGTTCAAAATCCTCATTTGCGAGCAGAAATATATCTTGTTTAGCATTTAACGCTAACGTAGTTAAGCCATGACCGTTATCAAATTGTTTAATGGGCAGTGATAAACTGGTTTGCTGATGCATGATGTCAGCATCACCGTAACTATTAAGCCGGTGAATAACTTGGTGAATATTTCCAGAATCAATAACCTTTCCTTTCGACATGACTATTAAGGTATCGCAAACTTGTTGTAATTCATCCAAAGAGTGACTGACATATAACATAGGTAAGTTAAGCTTTTTTTGAATAGTAAGCATCATTTTTAATAGTTGAGCTTTACTATGTTGGTCAAGTGCACTTAAGGGTTCATCAAGTAGTAATAACTTAGGCTCTGCTAAAATAGCTCTGGCAAGGGCAGCCCTTTGTTGTTGACCACCTGATAACTCAGTCACGCGATGATCAAGTAATGCAGTTAACTCTGTTAACTTAATAATTTCATCTAACGATAACTTATTATTTTTACAGCGTTTGACAGCATATTCTAAATTAGCCAAAACGCTTAGATGATCGAATAGACGGCTATTTTGAAAAACCAATCCTACTTGTCGTTGTTCGGGTTTAAGATATAGGCCTTGCTTGGTATCGACTAATTTTTTATCAGCTAAGGTTATTTCACCTTCAAGTGTCTGCTCTAGTCCTGCAATGGCACGTAATAAGGTTGACTTTCCTGAAGCTGAGTGACCAAAAATACCGGTAATACCTTTTAATGGTATCGGTAGCTGTATAGTTAGAGTAAATTGTCGATAGTTGACATTAATTTTAATGTCGAGTTGAGACGGACTATCTATAGATACTTCACTCAAAGCAGCATGATTGTGAAGAGTACTACTCATAAGTTAAAGACTCCTTTTGCTCCATTCTCGCTTTATCCTGGGGCCTTTTGGGTAAATTTAACCAATAAATAGCAGCCAATAATACCATAGAGCCTATTAATAAACTGATGGCCAGTAAGTGCGCTCTGGCATAATCAAAGGCTTCAACATGATCAAATAAGGCGATTGAAAGTACCCGCGTTTCACCGGGGATATTACCGCCAATCATTAATATTACACCAAACTCACCTACCGTATGAGCAAAACCCAAGCTAGCAGCAGTGATAAAACTTGCTTTGGTTAATGGCAGCACAATGGAAAAAAAACGGTCAATCGGGCCGGCGCCAAGTAGTGCACCTGCTTCTAATAAAGAATCCCCGAGTTGTTCAAAAGCTTTTTGTAATGGTTGAACAACAAAGGGCAGTGAGTATAAAACGGAGCCAATAACTATTGCTGAAAAACTAAAAGCAAGTTGTTGACCTGTCGTTTGTTGCCAAAGTTGTCCGGGCAAGTGTTCGGGGGAAAAGGCGATAAGCAAGTAAAAACCTAATACAGTTGGCGGTAATACTAGCGGTAAAGCGACCACAGCTTCAATGATAACTTTAAACCTACTGGTCATTTTGGCTAGATACCATGCCAAAGGAGTTCCAATAATCAATAAGATAACAGTGGTTAATGCTGCCATTTCTAGGGTGGTGATAAGTGCTTGTAAGTCTGAATTTATCATCTAACTCTTTGCTTTGTTTGTTTGTGCGTAGCCATAACTTACGATAGTAGCTTGGCTCTTGGCTGAGAGCAAAAATTGACTTAGTTTTTTCGCGGCAGCTTTGTTTTTACTGGCGCGAATGATAACTAACTGCTGCTTAATAGGTTGATGATAATTATTGGGGATAATTACCCCTGGTAAGTTGTTCAACACTAATTGACTATTAGAGACAATACCAAGGGTAACGCCTTTACTGCGTATTTGTGCAAAAGTTTGCCCTATATTAATGCCCTTTATTAACCTAGACTGATAATTTTTCCATAAACCTAAATGAGTTAATACTTCCTTGGCTGCTTTTCCATATGGCGCAATGTCTGGATTAGCAATAGCAAAGCGTGCCGGTGGACTGCTTAATAGATCAAGAGATAATGGCTCACTAGCATGCATGGAATGGCTGGAAGAATAAAGGGCGAGTTGACCCCTTGCATAGGTCTTACGACTATTCTTTAAGATATAATCTGCTTGTTCAAGTTCTTTTGGTCGGCGACTGTCGGCACTGAGAAAAACATCATAGGGTGCGCCATGCTTAATTTGCAGGAACATAGCACCACTAGCGCCGCTAATGACTTGCGTTTTAATACCGGTATTTTTACTGAAGTCTTTTAGTAATATTTTTAAAACGGGGGTGAAATTTGCAGCAACAGCAATACGCAATGGTTTGCTGTTGCCCTTAGATAATTGCTGTGCTTTGCTACTACTAATACCGAGTAAGCTAATTGCAAAGATTAATACTAAAATAAAGCGTAGCAAACTAGCTCCAGAGATCTGCTTTGTCGGTATCAGTCGTTTTAGCTGCTAACCAATTTTCTGACGTTTGCCCTGCGTTAGTAATTTTTTCTTTTTTCCAAAAGGGCGCTTTAACTTTCAAATAGTCCATGATGAACTCATTGGCGGCAAAGGCATCTTGTCTATGTTCACTTGTTACGCCAACAAAGACAATTTGATCACCTATACTAAGCTCGCCAATACGGTGAATCACTTTTACCCGGCCAATATCCCAACGTTCTTTGGCTTGAAGTATAATTTTAGCGAGCGACTTCTCTGTCATACCCGGGTAATGCTCCAGCGTTAACGTTGTCACGACATTACCATTATTTCTATTTCTAACTCTGCCGGTAAAGGTAACAACTGCACCATCGGTAAGGTTTTCTTTTTCAAGCAGGGCAACTTCATCAGCCAAGCTAAAATCATTAGCTTGGATGGATATTTCGGGATCTTTATCTTTATTCAATGTGACTTGATTTGACATGAATTAACCACCTGTCACAGGAGGGAAAAAGGCAACTTCATCACCAGGCTTTACCAAATGACTACCATCAACCATGTCATGATTTACCGCACATAAGAGTGACGCATTACCGAAAGTTTGCTGCCAAAGCTCGCTTTTATCACTTAATAGCTGCTTAATATCAGTAACTGTTTTAACAGTGTCAGCTGTTATTGATAACTCGGCACAGCCTAATTGCTCTCTAAGGGCAGCAAAAAAAACAATTTTAATCATAAGTTTCTCTCAAAATAATTCAAAAGCCTAGCTCAATTGCTAAGCTGATGGTGTTTGCCAGTGACCTGACTTACCGCCTTCTTTTGTTAATACTTCAATGCCATTAATTTGCATGGCAGGGTCCGCGGCTTTACACATATCAAATAAGGTTAAACAAGCGACAGAAACAGCGGTTAATGCTTCCATTTCAACGCCTGTTTGTCCTGTTAAACGACATAAGCTATTGACTTGTACTTGGCTGTTTTCACTATCAAGAGTGAAATCTACTTGCACTTTACTGAGCATCAAAGGGTGACATAAAGGAATTAAATCACTGCATTTTTTTGCCGCTTGAATTCCTGCAATGCGGGCAACAGCAAATACATCGCCTTTTTTATGCTTGCCTGTGGTGATTAACTCAAAGGTCGCTCGGTTCATTTTGATAAAACCTTGCGCAGTAGCCGTGCGTGATGTCATCGCCTTTTCGGTGACATCTACCATATTGGCCTCACCTTGCTGGTTTAGGTGGCTTAACTCTGGCGCTGATTGGGTTGTGTTATTCGTAGAGTTTGAGTCAGTCATTAGCCGCGAGTCTCACATTGCTCAGCACTAATATTCAAGTGTGGTACGAAATTACATGGACGATGACTTGCATCTAATTGCTCCTTTATCACTTTATCCCAAGCTGTTTTACAAGCATTGGTTGACCCAGGTACACACAGTACGACGGTTTTATTAGCAATACCGCCAAACGCACGAGATTGTATGGTTGAAGTACCAATTTCCAATAAGGATACATGACGAAAGATTTCACCGAAACCTTCTACTGCTTTGTCGAATAAGGGTGTTAAGGCTTCAGGGGTATTATCACGTTCAGTAAAGCCTGTACCGCCTGTTGAGATAATGGCATGGATTGAGTTATCGGCAATCCACTTTGATACTTGTGCGCGTAGTTGATAGACATCATCGATGACAATCGCTTTATCGGCCAAGTTATGACCTGCTTGTGTTAAACGCTCGACTAGGGCTTGGCCTGAGGTATCATTTGCTTCAGTACGTGTATCAGATACCGTTAAAACAGCGATATTTAAGGGAACGAAAGTTTTGCCGCCATGTGCTGACATAGGTTTATCCTTTACTAAATCTTTTAATATTAAATTAAGTTAAAATTGTTGCTGAGCTTGTTGCCACTGCTCTGGCGTATTGGTATTTAAGAGTGATCTCTTGCTTAAACTGGTGATGCTTTGATGAGGTATGTTGTTTAACATGGCTCTTACTGAAGGGCCGTTTTTGTTATTTTTTTTATGACTAGCAAGTAATTGTTCCCGTTGAAATGCTTGTGTTAAAAATAGCGATAAAAAAGCATTATTGGGTAAATATAGCGGAATATGGTGCGCTTGATTTTGGCTATCACTGAAAAAAGTCGCTTTTTGACTCAATTCACCTTTTAAACGTAGCTTAGCTAGATCACTGGCAGTCATTAAAGGCAAATCTACAGGCAATATTAATAAGGCTTTGGGTTGCAAGTGTTCAGGGCTATTGGCAAGGTAATGAGCTAAAACACTATAGATTCCGCCAACAGGTCCTGAATGCGGTACACGATCAGGGATCTGATGGTTATCACCACTGACGACAATATTTTTTATACCTGCATCAGATAAAAGTTGCTTAGAAAAATCCAGCATAGAAATTTCTGAACTAGCTGATGAATTTCCTGCTTTATTTTGATGATTAAGCTTTAGACGACTGAGTTGAGATTTATCTTGTCCCATGCGAGAAGATAAACCGCCAGCAAGCACTACCCCTAAACAATCTATTACTTGAGTAGTCATGATTAACCTCCCAGCATAGCAAGGTGTTTTGTGGCACCTGTTAGTTTTTCATGTAAAAAATGCGTCGCTTTTTTATCATCAAGTAATGACACTATTTGTTGTTGTAATGGCACAATGTCATCACTTTGTAATTGCTCACGTAGTGATAAACCCTCATCACCAAATAAACATAAATGTAATTTTCCACTTGAACTAATGCGTAAACGATTACAGCTGTTACAGAAATCTTTAGAATAAGGCATGATTAAACCAACCTTACCTTGATAATCAGGATGGTAAAATTCCTGTGCAGGACCAGCAGACTTAGTTTGAATCACAGGAAGCCAGCCATCGAGTATCAAGTTCTGTTTAATGCGTGAACCTTGTACATGTTGAGCATCAAAAAATTCTTTATTATCACCCGTTTGCATCAACTCAATAAAACGTAAGGTAATAGGAGTATCTTTTATCCAATCTAGATAGCTTTGAATATCTTTGCCACTGTATTGTCGCATTAATACCGTGTTAACTTTAATTGTTGCTCTGCCATCGGCTAAGCCCATCTCAATACCATCGAGTATAGTCTGCAGCTTATCGTGACCAGTTATGGCATGAAATTGACGCGGGTCTAAACTATCGATACTGATGTTAATCGCATCGATACCAGCATCTAACCACTGAGGTAAGTGTTCAGTTAACTTAAAGCCATTACTGGTAATAGCAACTTTTTTAATGCCGGGTGTTTCTTTGCAAATTCGAATGATATCAGGTAAGTCTTTACGCAGCGCTGGCTCACCACCAGTAATGCGGATCTTCTCTGTGCCGAGTTCAGAAAAAGCTTTAGTGAGACGTTTGATTTCACATAGTGATAAGAAATCACGTGGTTGATCGCACTGGTAACCGTCAGGTAAGCAGTAAGTACAACTGAAATTGCAAACGTCAGTAATGGATAGGCGTAGGTAAGAGAACCTACGGCCAAAGTTGTCTGTTAACATGTCACCTTTCCAAATGTAGGGAGGCTAACGCGTTTCCTT
>CAJXYE010000089.1 GCA_913063325.1 uncultured Colwellia sp.
CTGTAACTCTTTACGAGTCGTAGCGCAGTCTTTTAAATAAAGGTTAATCAGGTTCTGATAAGGAATACCGTTCTTTTCAGCAAGCTGCTTAAAGTATTCAATAACGTCTTCATCTAAACGAATCGTGATCTGCTTTTTTAGCTTTTTCGCATAGGGATTTGGAATTGGGATTGAATCTGAAAAATCATAATTATCACGCATTTCGAAACTCCTTATATTGTTTACGTTCTCGCTTGTCGGCTTTACGCGCTGAAATGATTCAAGCTGTAAGTTTTTATAACTACATTGTGGTTATACCATAAGGCATACGCAACATTCTATATTGTCACGATAACAATTATCGTCCTACCTATTCTTAGCAGTCTATATTGCACTGACATTTTTCAGGCCTCAAAATAAGACCAATAAGCAGTACGGTTAAAGGCACTATTAAAGAGGATTTCAACAGAATGACTACACGTATACTCACTGAAATGGCGGCCAGTATAAGCGAGTTTAAAGCAAAACCAATGAAGGTTGCTTTAAGTGCAGGTGGCGACTCGATCGCTGTATTAAATCGAAATGAGCCCGTATTTTATTGCGTACCCGCTAATACCTATGAGTTGCTAATGGACAGGATTGAAGACCTAGAGCTAATGGCTCTGGCTGAATCTCGTAAAAATGAAGAGAGCATTAAGGTAGATATTAATGAGCTGTGACCTATGAGTTATGAGCTGGAGTTCAAAAAGCCAGCTTTCAAGGAATGGAAGAAGCTTGGGGCGACCGTTCAGACTCAGTTTAAAAAGAAGCTCCTTGATGTATTAGCAAATCCGCACATACCTGGGAGTAAGCTGTCAGGGTCGAACAACCTTTATAAAATCAAATTACGCCAAGCTGGGTATCGATTAGTTTACGAAGTTAACGACCAAGTAGTTATAGTAACAGTTGTTGCTGTAGGGAAACGAGAAGGCAGCATATACGGGGCTGCTCAGAAGCGAATCAACTAAACAGTTTCACTACTTTCTAATTCAAACTTATACAAGCACAGACCTATCTCACCGCTGTTAACTTCACCCGTCGATGAGCCAACGCAACTATTGTTTGGTAAGAGCACCGCTACAACGGCGCTCCACTTTCATCAACAGCATCCAGCTGATTGCCATCAGGCCCACCATCGCGCGCTGGAATCAAACTGTTAATTTCAGGGCTACCCGCAACAGCACTGGGATCAGACAAGCTTTTAAGATACGAAACCAAATATCCTATTTCGTTATCGGTAAAACCTCGTGGCACAGGCCTAGGGGCACCCACACCATTAATAGCTTCTATCTGGGCAAGATTGAGTTCTAGTATGTAGTCATCGCCACCGTTAACAAGATCAACACACTCTTCGGCGCTTAAGTGTTTAAACTGTTCTAGCGAACACACTTCATTATTATTATAAAACTCTTCCAGTGATGTCTGAATATGATCGTAATGATGAACAATACGCTCTAGGGTTTGGAATCCCCTTTATCACCGTAAGGTGCGGTTAAGCCAACATTCAGTAGGCTTGGCATTCTGAATTGGTTTTTATCTGGGCTGCCATCATCAGACTCATTACCCGAGCCATCCGCAACAGCATTGGGCCCATATTGTGGATAAAGCGGACCACGGGTAACTTCTGGTGTGAAAAATACCCCATCATGACAATTAGAGCAGCCCGACGCGCTAGACCAAAACAAGATCGCCCCGCGTTTTTCATCGGCACTTAAGGCTTGTTGCTGCCCTTCTAGAGTCATTTGAGATGCACTGGTGAAATGCAGCCTCGCTCTACTTTAAGTTGTCGAGCTCATTTATCAGCAGTCTCTTTACCGACAATCATTGCTTCAGCAATTTCTTGAATAGAATAGCCTTTACCTACAACTAGCTGCGCAACTTCTAAACGAAATTCAGGTTTGAAACTGGGTCTTTTAGGTTTGCTCATTGTGTCACCTTAATACTTGAGTGATGCTTATATAATCTCTAATTAGGTTGCCAAATTAACAGTACCACTACACTAGCCAAGAAAAATGAAATTATTAATATGTATAATGATAATAGCGGATGAAATACTCCTCGTATGTAAATCATGTTCTGTTAGAAATTGGTTGGTCGCAGGCTGAGAGTTTTACGACAACAGGTAAAATCGACGTTGCTATTTATTGAGACTAAATTCGATAGATTTATTCCAGATAGGTATAGCCTCTAAATATTAAAACTTACCTTTTATATTTTTTCGATATTCATTTGGAGATATGTCATACCATAATTTAAACGCTTTATTAAAATTGCGGCTATCATCGTACCCTAGAAAGTAAGCAATTTCTTTAAGGGATAAGTTACTGTTATTTAAGTAGGATACTGCAAGTGTTTTTTTTGTCTCTTCAATAATTTCTCGATAAGATGTATTCTCAGATGATAATTTCCTTTGCAGGGTCCGTGAAGTCATATTAAATAATGATGCCATTTCTATTTGAGATGGAAAATTATTTAATTTATCAAATAGAATATTTTTAATCATATTTTTTAGAGATGAGCTTTCCGTCAGCGATATCAATTCTTTCTTACATAGTATTTCTGCTTCTTTATATGCTTTAGTATTTGAGAATGGGGTTGGAGTAATGACATCTTCTATATTTATCTGGATCGATGCTTTAGGCTGGTTAAATTTAACCAAGCATTCATTAAAATAACTCTCTTGAAAATCTTTTGGTTTTAAATACGTAAAGTTTATTGTCAATTTATGATTTAATTTCGGCTGCAACTGGTATATGGCCGACTTTATGGTTGATAAAATCACATCGTATAAAAATAATTTAAACGCTCCCGGTGGAATTTCATCCACAAATTCCAAAATAAACTGATCACTTTTACGAATAGTATTTATCTTTATTATCGGTATGCGAATTGAAATATACTTTTCAAATAGCTTTGCTGCAGAAAATAGATCCTTGCTGTTTAGAGCAGTGTAACCAAGAATGCCGTGGGATAACAGTGTGAATTTTTGTCCTAGAGCTATACCTAGTGTTGACTCATGGCTTAGCTTGACAGCTCGTAACGCTATATCACTTATAACCTGGAGGCTTATAAAAGTGTCAGAAGTAATATTCGATAAATTACTGTTTTTGAGTAATGCTGCTTCATCAATCCCATACTCAGTCATTGATTCAATAAGAATATGTAAGTAAATACTCGGGATTTTGAAGTTATCTAAATACATAGTCGAATACTCTATCAGTACTTTAGTGACAATTATGCTTTGCATTATAGCATAATTTGTACACCTGTTCCTTTTATGTCTTATTTTACTACCTTTTTGTCGCATTTTTACCCCCCAATAATTGGGCAAGTATTTATACTATTAGCTAGATTTATGGAGGAATATTTTAACGGATTAATTAAACTTGGCCAAATGCTGTTAAGGGCTGAGAGCAAGAGACCGACAACAAAAGTTACTTGGTAATAATGCTTTAGTTAATGAATCACTTTTAAGTGATTCATTAAATGTAATTAGTAGTTCAAAAATAAAAATAAAAATATGTATATTTCGCTTTAAGAGGATAAGAAATGGTTAATTACCTAATATTAAACACATTACTACTGTGTGCTGTATGCTGCATTAGTGGATGTAGTAATAATCCAGTATATAAGGTAGGTACCTATGTAGTCGAAGATTATTCCGAAGTTATTATTACCCCTCATATTTTGAAGGGCGTTGATATAGATGTCGCATGTCAACTTGGAAGTGTAATAACTCCGCTGTTTGGTGCCATGAATGCTCTATCAGAGTCAAAGAAAAAAACATTATCTCTATTACATTTACTCTCCGCTAATTGTAGTGAGCAAAAAGCTAACGAAGCTGAATTGAAGTCAATTCGTGGATTACGATCGGGAAATAAAGAAGATGCTAAGGATTCAAGAATAAGTCAGAAAAGATGGCTTAAAATAACAGCTTTACGCCGTAAAGAAAGTTTTATTAATGCGATGAGTGCGTACGATTATAACTATAAAAAGACCGATGAATCCTGCCCAAAATTTTCTGAAAAACTAGATGAGACGGTGTTCTTATTAGGCCTCATTACTGGTCTGCAGGCAATTATAAGTGATGCTGGAGCAGAGCTTTCAGCGAGGGTACCACGTAATATTGCATCAGCAGCCGCTAGGGCTTCATATTGCCTAGATGATACACAGTGGGGTGGTATGCCTTCGAGTATTAGGGCAAGTGTATGGTTATTACTTCCTGATTTATCACCTAAGAATATTGATCCTTGGAAAATGTTAAACGCGGCAGATTCTTCGGCTATAAAATTTGGCGTGCGGATACCGTTAGCGTTACACGCGATAATTGCTGAGTCAACAGGAAATGAAATGGAATTAAGACGTGCCTTAAGTTATTTGGAAGAAGTAAGCTATATAAATAAAGAATTATCGTTATTAGATAAAATAGGCTTATCACATCTGCTAGCAGTTTCAGACAGACACTGGACTAAAGCGGTTGGAGTGAGAACTCCATTTTCAAATCTTGGGTCTCTATTTGAAAATAATAGTGATGAAAACGATGATGTATTTGATGACTATTTGTAAAACCAACAAATATTCAGTGAGAAAATATAAAAATATAAAAATATAAAAATATAAAAATATAAAAATATAAAAATATAAAAATATAAAAATATAAAGCGGATGACGAAATCTAATGAATAAGAAAATATTAATAGTTGTGATGGTATTTATATCAAATATTGCTGTAGCAAATAAAACAACCAATATCTGTGTTTTTGATCCACTGGGTGCGAATGGCGATGCATATCACTTAATAAAAGATCATATATTCGAAATAACTACCAAAGACTTAAAATTTAAATTACAGCCATATACTGACGAAAGCGTAGCAATGGGAGATTTTCTAACGAATAAATGCGGAATAATTGCTGCAACTGGAATAAGGATTAGGGAGTTGAGTCCATTTAGCGGTTCAATTAGTGCAATTGGAGCAATTCCAACGTATGGAGAACTTAAAACATTGATTAACGTTATATCAAGGCCAAAAGCCAAAAAATATATGGATAATGGACGTTATTCTGTTTTAGGTGTATTTCCTTTGGGCGCTGGTTATCTATTTATGGATAATAAAAGTATAGATTCTGTCAGTAAGCTTGCAGGAAAAAAAATTGCAACCTTAGATTATCAAAAAGATGCAATTCATATGGTAAATCATGTAGGGGCTACAGTCGTCCCAGCTGACATAACTAATTTTGGAGGGAAATTTAATAATGGGTCTGTCAACATATGCTATGCCCCTGCCTTTGCATATGATGCATATGAATTATACAAAGGACTGAATGATCGAGGTGGGATAATAAATTATCCTTTAGCACAAATGACATTGCAGATTTTAACGAAAAGTAAATCGTTTAGTGAAAATTTTGAACAAAACTCATTGAAGGTGGCTGCCAGTAATTTCGAAAGAGCGTTAAAAATTGTAAAAAAGCATGAAAATAAAATTGATGAAAAATACTGGATGAATATCCCTGAAACTTCAATTGTTAAATATCAGGAGATGTTTCGTCAAAATCGACTAGAGCTTCGAGATTCAGGTAAATACGATAAACGTATGCTTACGTTATTGCGTCAAATTCGCTGTAAGACTAACGCGCAAGCTGCTGAATGCACTAGTAGTGATAAGGAATAAATCCTATGCTTATCGATACACTAGCTGGAAGCCGAATGGCAAGATATCTTCCTCAGTTAAGTAAAAAACAATGCATTGGAATTTTTGTTTTTGCCCTATTGTGTTTGACTGTAATTGTAGGGTTAGGCAGTTCAATTCACTCACGTTTATTAGGGGTAGGAGAGGTCATCTGGGATGATTATTACATACTTGATGTTAACGCAACTCCGCCTCTATGCAACATTAAGATCAATGTAAATGATGAGATTGATAGGCAAATATTAGCAAACTCAAATGAGATGAGTTTATTTGATGACGAACCAATTACTCGCGATGATATTAAGAAATCAATAAATAACAATCTTGCAGTATGTCGTGAAAAACATGATCTATATGAAAAAAATCAGTACCTGATTACACCATGGTTAATAAAATATAAAACAATTGAAACTGGACTAGCAGATATACTCTTATCGAATTTAGATAGTCAGAAATTAATGTTAATGATCATGTTGTTTTTATGTGCTTTTTCTACCGTATTGCATAAAGAACATATTTCGTTGGCACCTATTGAAAATTCGTCCCAAGACTTACTCAGCGAAAGCTTTCAGTTTATGGCGAATATTACACTAAGCTTTTCATTTTGGAATTACAGTGAAATATTATTAGAATCCTCAGGTACATCAACAAACTCTACACTTCAACAGTATTGGTTTGTTGGCTTTGTACTTTTGAGTGCTATTAATTTTGTAAATATTTTTAAATTATTAAAATCTGACTTGCCTACTCCTCGAGCTAGAGATTTACTTAGTGCTCCTTTATATACTTGGATGTGTTTGTTTTCATTTATATATTTCTATTGGTATGATGGGCATCCCTCAGGACTTGCAATATATATTAACCAACTGACTAACCTGTCAAATATATTTTTAAATATCGGGCTTTATGTATTTATTGGTATGGTTTTAAAACACACCAATATGCCTGCTTTATTTTTTGATTTATTACGACCTTGGAAGTTGGCTCCGCCATTACTAGCTTCGATCATTATTTTCTTTACCGCATACCCTACAGCTTTTACCGGGGCGTCCGGAATTTTTATTTTAGCTGTTGGTGGACTTATCTATGAAGAATTACGTAAGTCTGGTGCAACTAGAAACCTTTCGCTGGCGACGACTGCAATGTCAGGAAGTATGGGGGTTATTTTAAACCCATGCCTTCTCATTGTTATTATCGCAGCTTTAAATAAAGACGTTACTACAGATGGTCTCTACGGCTGGGGAGTATTCGTATTTATGATATCTGCATCTATATTCACTTTCTTTGTTAATTATAATTACAAAGAATCATTAATTGGAACAAAGTCTATTTCTGGAAGTCTTAAAGGGATGCTAGCCCCAGCGTTAAAACTCTTGCCTTATGTTCTGTTGAGCTTATGTGTCATAGTTGGGTTTAATATTATTCTTGATGTACAGTTTAATGAATATAGTGCCCCTCTAATACTTCCAGTTGTTCTTACGGCTATTCTTTTGTACGAGAGATTATGGTTAACCCAATCAGATAGAGCAAAGAGTTTTATAAGAATAACAACAGAATCAGCAGGTGAATCAAGTGTACATATCGGTGCTTTGCTTATGCTTATTGCATTATCAATTTCACTAGGTGGGGTATTAGAACGTAGTGAAGCAATAGAACATTTCTTTCCTGAATCGTTAACATCACCATGGATTGCTATGCTAATCGCCTTATTACTTTTAACAGTCATCGGTATGTTTATGGACCCTTTTGGTGCTGTAATTTTAGTATCAGCGACATTCTCACAGATTGTTATACAAGCGGGCGTTCACCCTTTGCATTTTTGGATGGTAGCACTAGTTGCTTTTGAATTAGGTTATTTAAGTCCTCCTGTTGCTCTGAATCATTTATTAACTAGGCTTGTTGTGGGAAGTAATGAGACAAATCTGGCTTATCGGGAGGAGGGAGCGAAATCAATGTACCAACGGTATGAAAAAATATTACTACCTATTTCAGTTATGGTTATTACGTTGCTAATTACTGCATTTGTACCATTGGCGGTTTATAGCCAATAAATATTAATTACGTTCGTACTAGAACACTTGAGACAAGTGTTAGGAAATTAATTAAGTTTTCTAGTATTTATATATGGTGAGGATCATATTAAAAATGAAGTTATCGGCTCTACTAATTACATTAGTATTATTTTACGGTAGTGATTCGCATGCAGATGAAAGCAATACATCTTTAAGAGATAAAGTTATAGATGCTTCCAAAACAATTGAGTATCGTATTCGTGCATTTAAGGAAATGTATAGGCATCTATTGATTGATGGTGAAATCCCACAGCGCACCATTTGTGTCTGGGATGTTTTTGGGCGGCAGGGGCCAGTGTTTGAATCTACTGTTGATATCCAACTTAGGTTCAAATTTTATGGCGTGAGCATGAACCTACTAGCCTATTTAGACGAAGATGAAATGATAGTTGATTTTAAATCTGGTAAGTGTGATGTTGCCGTTATGAGCGGCGCCAAAGCTAACCAATTCAACAGCTTTACTGGTTCAATAGAAGCCTTGGGAGGAGTAACTAGTAAAAGCCAGATGAAAATATTACTTCAAGTATTATCCAATCCAAAAGCAATGGCTAAGATGGAAAATGACGAATATGTAATAATTGGAGTAATTCCTCTTGGTGAAAATTATTTATTTAGCCGCAATGGTGGCGCTTCCGATTTGAGAGCAATAATGCATGGTAAGGCAGGGATGGTTAAAACTGATTTATCTCAAGAGCTTTTCTTTAAAAGCTTTGATACAGAAATTATAAAACAAACAAATTTTTCGATGACTGCACATAGTTTTAATACAGGAAGTACTGACATTATTTTAGCATCTAGGGCTGCTTACAATATGCATAATTTAAATAAAGGATTGGAATTTGGTTCAATTATTGATTATCCGATATCTCAATCAACATTGCAAATAGTTGGACGTATTGAAGCGGTTCCACCTGAGATGGCACTAATGCTAAGGGAGGACTTCTATATTAAATTTAATTACATGTACAATTTTATTGACAAAATGAGTACAGTACCAAAACCGCTATTTAAATCTCTTTCACTTGAAGATGAAGAACTGATATTAAAAAAAATAAATTCTGTTCGCGATAAATACAAAAAAACAGAGAGGTATGATAAGTCCATGCTAAATTTAATGGCTAGAATTCGTTGTAAGTTAGATCAACATTCAAGTGAGTGTAAATAAGGATGTAACAATGTTATTTTAGTTATAATAAAGGGGGGAAAACTTAATTTTACAATTCAAACTGATTTCTTAGTTTTATAGACCTTTGTCTCTGATATTATTTATAATATTAGAGGTATAACTAAATCCAGACTTCTCATTGTATTTAATGGTGACATATGTCTCGGGGAGTTATAATTAGATACTTGAGTTTGAGAACTACAAGACGGCACCTACACTACTCTTTATCTAGCTTTTTAGGAAAATTAATAGCAAATCGTGTTCCTTTTCCCGTTTCACTGTAGCATGTAACCTGCCCTAAAAATTTTTTAACCACTAAGTTATACAAAACATGGAGACCAAGCCCTATTCCGATTGATCGGTTAGTAGTAAAAAAAGGATCAAATATTTTATCTTTAACATCCTCACTCATCCCGCAACCGTTATCCTCGATGATTACTAAAACTGATTCAGCACGATCAGATACGTCAACTACAATCTCCCCTTCCATTGAATCTTTAAATCCATGAATTATTGAATTGGATATTAGCGAAGTTACAATTAGGGAAAAAGACATAGGATAGCCAAATATAAATATCGATTCATCACATCTAATCGTAACATCATAGTTTCCTTGATCTAAAACCGAACCTAATCCGATAACACTGCTATTTATAAATTCAAGTACATTAAAATCAACTTTATCATCCTGGTCACCCTCAATATCAGCTGTCTTAAATATTTTAATTAAATTAGAAGCACGTACCATACTCCTAAGTAATAAATCAATTAATTCCTCCGTATTATCAAGATAATTAACAAAGCTATTTTTTGTCATTTTTTCCTTCGAATAATCATCTTTTAAATTATTAACGTCTTCTTGCAATTGGGTTACACTAGTCATACTAATACCTATCGGGGTATTCAATTCATGAGCAACCCCAGCAACCAACTGACCTAACGCTGACATTTTTTCAGCCTCAACCAACTGACTCATCGTTTGTTTAAGTTCTTTAGTTCTATCTTCAACCTTTCTTTCCAAAGCTGAATAGAGCAAAGTATTCTCAACTGATATGGATATTTGTAAAGACAGTGCATCTATCACATCCAATTGATTTTCAGTAAAAACCCCTGCCATTAAGTTACTTTCCATATACAGGACAGCCACAACCTCTCCCTTATTCACAATGGGCTTACACAATACCGACATTACATCTACTGAATGAAAATACTCATCAGAACAAAATAAGTTATTTTTTGAAATATCATCTACAATGAGAATTTCCTTAGATCTTGTTACATAATTAATGACTGTTTTAGGAACTGGAATATACGAAACGCTAGAGCCCTCTCCACTTTCAACCTCAATTTTTGATAGAAACTCCGAAGATACAAGATAATCATATTCACCATCATTATTTATAGATAGCTTACTTACTGATAACATATCCTCTGAATTATTTAATATACAAAAACAATTATGTGCACAGGTATATTCGATCATTATCGACAGAACAGATTTAATGAGCTCTGAAAATGAAGAAATTTTGGAAATAGTACGACTCGACTTTAGTATGGCCCAAAAATCTATTTCAGACTTAAAGTTCATCTCCTTACTGCCTAATGTTGACAGCTCCACGCGTTGCCCGTAAAACTCTTTTAATTGATTAAGTTTAGTTTTCGCCCCCCATCGTCTGTACATGCAAAATGATTTGTGTAAATGAGTCATTGCATATTCTTCTTTACCCAAGGCTTGCCAACACCTGCCATATAATTCATTAGCCATCGCTTCCATTTGAATGAACTTATTCTTACTTGCTTCGGTAATCGCTTCATCATATAGAGCCATCGCACGTGGGTAATCACCCTTTACCCGTGATTTTTCCGCTAAAACTAGTAAGTATTTATGAAGAAAATTAGATTTACTCTGTTTTGACCAAAGCCTTAAAGTCTTCAAATATCCATTAATGGTGCACCAATATAATTCTTTTTGATTCTCGGCAGCAGCTGGCAAAAGCTCCAGTAGAATGAGAGGGTAGTAGAACGCAATATTGGTATAGTCATAGGAAGGCATAGTACCCTGTTTATTTTCTTCTGCCATAATGGCATATTTCAGTGCGCTGGTATAATCACCGTAAGTGTAATGAAGCATCATTTTTTGGATGGAGTATAATGAAATATGAAGATTATTATTATAACCTTTCCAACGGGATAACAGATCACTTTCCAGTTCGGTACTTTCATTAAGAATATATTTATCTGGACTTACCCCAAGTAAACTTAAATAAGTGTAATGCATTATTATATGACAATCATATAGGGCGCCTACATTCCACTTTTGTATTTTTAATAAACAGGTATTTGATTCAGATCTTACTTTACATAAATCAACGCCCTGGTAAAAAGCATAACGGTTATAACCAGCGGTACAATAAGTGGCGAACGTTAATTCGTTAGATTGTTCTGCGGAAGCTGCACCCGCTTTCAGTATGGAAACAGAATGACGAAGGTGCCTATTATAATGGTCAATGCATATGCCATTCCCAGTGCATACTCTAGCCATCATTTCATGACTGCTTGACATTTTCATGGCAAGTGTTGAAAACTCAAACGCCTGTTTGAATTTCTCCTGGTATATAAGGCTAATCCCCCACCAGCTGTAGGCCAAAGCCATTGACTTATTTCCACCATTTTTAATGGCCAAATTAACCTGTAAAATTGAAAGCAAGTGCATTAGATTTTTTGAGACAAAAAAGGATGGGACTAATAATTCAGATAATATAGTCATTGCATTTTTTATCTTTGAATTGTCTGTTTCTGCGAGATTACTAAGATCTCTAACGCTGAATCCAGACTGTTTTATAAGATTATTATGCTCTTTAGTCTCTGCCTCAAATTGTGAAATCAATCCTATATTATCATTTATTTCAGGTATAGAGATGTCGAGTTGCTTAAGAAAGTCTCTTCCAATATTAATAGCAAGAAGTATGTCGCCAAGTGCTAAATAGCTAAGAATCTTTATCTTTACCGACTCTGCCCGTTGGATAACCTTGTGATCAAGAGTAGTTAATTGATCTGCTAGCTCCACAGCCTTTTCAAAACTCCCAAAGATATATTGGGATATAGCGGCTTCGTATAGAAGAGTATATTGCAATTCTGAATGTGATTTAGTATAAGCTGGCTTAAAGATAACAAGAGCAGCCTCAAGAAACTCGCAAGACAATTTAAAATCTCCTTTATCTCTAGAAGCCAATCCTGCTGTAAGATTTATATTGGCAACCTGTATACACTCTTCAGGGTCATCAATTATGTCTATTGCCTTATTGTAATGAAGTGCAATTATTATAGATTCATTCTTTAAACTTTTATTCGAGATTTCGGCTAATAGCTTCCTAGCAAACGCTAGGTGAAGTTGTTTTATTATATCGCTGGGTATTGAGTCGTAGGCCGCTTGTAATATCTTATCGTGTGAAAACTTTGCTACAGTTAATGTTTCTAATGCACTGTAGTCACTTATAAAACCACAAGTTTTATAAAGTGTGTTTATAGTTGATCCTACGCATACCATAAACTCATCATGTATTAACGCCCATAATGAAGTGATTACTTTTGGGTAGGGCTGGTCACATAACATGGATAGGGTACGGATATTAAATTGCCCATCCATTAAGGCTGCTGCTTGAATGACTGTACGATCCATATCATTTAGCTTTACTATTCTATTTGAAATCTCTTCAACTATATTGTCGCATACATTCATTGCCACTATGCGATCAATGTTCCATGTCCATGAAGCACTAGATTTATTGAAGCTAAATACATTATTATCATTAGCTTTGTTCAGAAATTGAATTGCATAAAAAGGGTTTCCCTTAGTTTTATCAAGAATTACGCTAGTTAATTTATCAATTGAACACCCTTGTGCTGAAAAGGTATTCCCTATGAATTCCTTAAGTTGTTGATAATTCAAGGGGGAAAGCTTTAAATTCTCTACATCAGATACTGTATTATTATTTATTGTGGAGAGTAATTCCGATTCAACTGACAGCTCTGTATCACGATAACTAAATATAATTAGAATATATTTTATCTCTGGATCTTCAATGACCATCTCTAATAGCTTCATACTGGCACTATCAGCCCACTGTATGTCATCTATATGCCAGATTATATTGTGACATTTACGGGCAACTACTTTTAGAAATTTAGCGATGGTTTTTTCAAATCTAAATCTTGATTCAGTAGGATTTAAATCTGATATTTTTTCTTGTTTACCCAGCAGCCACTCAAATTCCGGAACCAAATTAGTGATTACTTTTCCGTTCTCCGATAAGGCTCTTTTTAGTTTCACTTTAAGGTCTACTATATCTTCCCATGGCTCAATTTTAAGATACGAATTCAACATTTTTAAACATTGTTTTATCGTAAAGTACGGGGTCATGCTTTGATATTGGATATACTTGGCTTCTATGAAATAACCTTGCTGGGCTATAACAGATGGAATTATTGCATTTACGAGGGCAGACTTTCCAATCCCTGGGCTTCCTGAAACTAGCACAACGCGCTTATGTCCTGATAATGACTTAATGATTGCCTCATTTAGTATACTTACCTGATCATGGCGACCACAAAAATAATTACTAATTTTAAAGACGCTGGATGTATCATTTTGAGCCAATGTAAATTCGCTAATCTCATTCTTTCTTTTGAGTGAGTTCTTGCATATATTCAAATCATAAAGTAATCCGCTAGCCGTTTGATAACGTGATTTTGGTTCCTTTTTTAATAGTTTCATAATTATGTTTGACAATACAACAGGGGTTTTATTTGATATAAAATATGGTGAGTCGGGAGTGACACTTATTTTTTTATATATAACTTCGTGGAGAGTTTCGGATTTAAGAGGAATTTCCCCCGTCACTAATTCATATAGAATAACCCCAAGCGAGTAAAGATCAGAACGCGTATCTGTCAGAGCATTGATACGCCCAGTTTTTTCAGGTGACATATACTCATTCATGGTATTCGATACGGCTAAAGTTGAGGTAGACTCTTGCTCATCAAGTTCAGTAGATGATGAAAAATCAATCACCGATATAATTGATTCTTTATAATTCCACAATATATTATGGGGACACAATCCATTATGAATTATTTTATTATCGTGAATATCAACAAGTACTTTTGCTATTTCTATAGCAATATTTAGTGCTGTTTCAGTATTTATTTTTTCTTTTTTTAGGTAATGATAAAGTGAATCGATATTTAGATCTTCTTGGATCATTATAAGTGTATTTTTAAACTCTTCGATTCCCAATACATTGATTACCCCCTCCACGTCAAGCTGATCTAGAGTTTGATACTCCATATAGAATTTCGCTATGTCCTCACTACTGGGGAATTCACGATTCAATACCTTAAGAACAATGGGAAGCTGATCAAAATCTCGTGTGGCGCGTATTATGATCGAGTTTTTCCCTTCGTGAATGATCTCTTCACCGTGATAACCTGAAATTTTCATTACCCCCCCCTAAACGATCTATTAGCACATCAATATGACATTTGATAATATGCTTTAAAATACTAATAACTGCATTTTGTAGTCTGTCAGAAATAGCGTATCGCTATAAGATTCTTAAATATTATCTATAAAAGTTATATTAGGATAAATGGGATCCCTTATTTATACGATACGGCTGGCACTCTACATAAGTTTAGTTGAGTTTTAACATTTAGGAGCAGGTGGCGGAGTATCTTAGGACTGGCAGTTTGAGGGCTTGTATTGGAGTGTAGTAGCCAACTAAATTTGGCCACTAGTTAAGAGGTCTTCCACTACATCCTTTCAACCTCATTCGAACTTTTGCAGTTATTGTGACTATGCGCCCTAATACTGCTGTAATAACCAATAATATAATTCATTATTGATAGCCAGTTTCTAGTATTCACTCTGTTTTAAAACTTCTAAAACATCTTTTCATGGGAGCAGTTTCCTAACAATTTCCTCTACCTTAGGTCTCCCTCGAGATTCATAAGCATTAATCAGAGCCTTGCTCGTCAACTAACTATCTGGCGATAATTTAAATGCCCAACCAATTGGTTTTCGTGAAAATAAATCAAGCACGATCGCCAAGTGCCATTATTCGTATCCGAATTTGAAATGCTTCGAGATCCTGAAAAGTCATTACTAGCCTTGAATACGGCCTAATTTCGCGATTGAGCTGTGCCTGCACAAGCAATGCTCTTTTTGCTTTTCCTTGCCAGTACTTATAACTACTGCGATGAATATCAAATACTTGGCCGATATGCTGAACGCAGTGGCTCTCTTTCAATTTTGAAACTAACGAGAACTTCTCATCGAGTCCGATACTAAGAGAGCAGTAGCCTTTTTTAATATTTCTTCCTATTCCTCGATATAGCGAATCTTTTTTCTAGCTCTCGAATTTTTATTTGACCGAGAGTCATATGTGATGCATTTGGTGAAATCCCATTTCACTCTTCTTTAAGTTGTCGATCCCACTTACTACAGTCGATTTACCGACAATTATTGCTTCAGCAGCTTCTCGAATAGAATAGCCTTTATCTACAACTAGCTGCGCAACTTCTAAACGAAATTCAAGTTTGAAATTACACGGCAGTTCCTGTTAATAATTCGCACAACAACATATTCGCCTGACTTTCCTGTCAAACTAATTCCAATTTAGCCCTCTGTTCGGTTGTCCCCGATATATCGTAATAACCTAACACTCACGTCTTTAGGTGTTTTGCATCGGCTTATCGTGCGCTATTGGGTAGAGCGTTGCGCTATCGTTTTTCTTACGCTGAGATTTTTGAAAATGTGATTGCTCTGGGGATTCAGCGTGATATGTTTGTTGCGCAGAATTGTCAGACTACGGCGACCTTGGTGGGCACGATCACGATGATCTTATTCACAGTTTAACCGCCTTGATATTACGGGCAGTCAAATAAAGTATCAACCATGCTCGTTTGCATTCCATACGATTAGACCCATACTGATTGTATAAAAACCATAAGGGGATACGAAATGGGCGGCATTAAAACCAGCTATACAGTCGAACTCAATGATGACCAAATCACTTGGCTAAAACAGATGGCCGAGAAATACAGTCTCGACGATGAAGGTAAGGCTTTACGCATCGTTCTAGACTTTGTACAGGAAGAGGCTGATCTTGATACCGTATTCGAGCAAGTCCGCTGCGGCCATTGCGATTAACGCCCTGCCAGCTTCCATGTTTGCACTAACTGGTATATCGAGCTCAACAAACAAATCAATAATACCAGTAGTGATAGCGGTAAACTAAATTGTTCAAAGCCGACGATAAAGAAAATCGAATGAATACAAAAAGTAAGTAAGCCAAGCATACTGCAGATAACAGAATAAATAATGGCTTTATCCGTTGATAAAATAACGTGCCTATAACCCCACAAAAGAACGGGCACAACAATGATATTAAAGACTAAGAAGCCTTGAATACCTCCAGGAATAAAGAACATGTCCCACTCCTTCCAATAAGCTGCATCAATTTGGTGGATAATTAATGCCGTCATCGTTATTAAGTAACTTCTTTCCATTTTCAATATCCTCTTAATTTTATGTCTACTAATCTAGAATATTGCGTTGAGACTTAGCGCGATAGATTAAATAAGACATCACCCCTATTGATATTAGAGATACGGATAAAAAAACAAACACAATTTGTATTTTTATCGAGTAGCCCTGCTGCCGGGAATCTTTGATCATCCAAATACAGAACAGTAGAACCAATAGGTAAATATCCACCATTATATGGAATTGCAAACTCGATACATTCGACAGCATCTGGGCCGCTTCCACCCAGATTGGCGCCGTTGAGGTTAAGGCGATGTATAGGGTCAAAAATATAAAGGCCGTCAGTAGCCCAATTAGCCCTGTTATTTGTTTTGAGTCATTCATTGTTTGATCCTTCATTGTTTGATTCCTATTGACAGAAAGTTGGTCTCGTAAGTACAGAGTGATTATCTGACTATTAATATCGAAAAAGAATTACCTAAGAGGTAAACTTCCCGCTAAATGATTAAGGTGT
>CAJXYE010000090.1 GCA_913063325.1 uncultured Colwellia sp.
GAAGGCGAAAAATTCGTTGTTCTTTCTGACATTTTAGGTGATGAAGATCACTTAGGTGACATGGACTTTAAAGTAGCGGGTACTACAGGTGGTATTACTGCACTTCAAATGGATATTAAAATTGAAGGCATTACCCAAGAAATCATGCAAATTGCTTTAAACCAAGCAAAAGCTGCACGTACTCACATTTTATCTGTAATGGATGAAGCTATCGGTGGCCACAGAGATGATATCTCTCAATTCGCTCCTCGTATTCATACGATGAAAGTAAGCCAAGATAAGATTCGTGACATCATCGGTAAAGGCGGCGCAACAATTCGTCAACTTACTGAAGAAACGGGTACTACCATTGAAATCGAAGATGACGGTACTGTTAAAATTGCTGCAACATCTGGTGAGCAAGCTGAAGATGCAATCAACCGCATTAAAGCCTTAACAGCTGAAATTGAAGTTGGTACACTTTACACTGGTAAAGTAGTACGTATCGTTGATTTTGGTGCATTTGTTAACGTACTTCCTGGTAAAGATGGTTTAGTTCATATTTCACAAATCTCAGAAGAGCGCGTTAATAACGTGAGTGAAGTATTAACTGAAGGTCAAGAAGTGAAAGTTAAAGTATTAGAAGTTGACCGTCAAGGTCGTGTACGTTTGAGTATCAAAGAAGCGATGGAAAAACCAGCAGCAGAAGCAACACCAGCTGCTGAGTAATAGTTACGGGTTAACTTTTTAGTTAATACAAAAACTTTTACATTTCATTAATTAAAAAGGAGCCACTTGGCTCCTTTTTTGTTTATAATGAAATTACTTTTATTGTTAGTTATTTATCTACAAGGCTTTTTTGTGCATTCTATTATCAAAACCACGCTTCTAATTTTACTGCTAAGTAGTACGCTACTGACGTTAGGTTGTGCGTCAAACCAAAATATCCAGAGTAGTGATGCATCATCAGCGATAATGAATAATCTAGTTATTGCTGAGCCACTTGCTATTAACTTTAAGAGTGAAATAGCTATCGCACGTTTATCTGAAGTCATCAATAGGGCACAAATTACTGATGAACAAAGAGCCCAGTTATTTTATGACCGTGGTGTTTTATACGACAGTGTTGGATTACGGTCGTTGGCAAGGTTTGATTTTTCCCATGCTTTACAATTAAAGCCGGATTTAACAGATGCTTATAATTTTTTAGGTATTCATTACACGCAACTGCAAGAATTTTCTCAAGCCTATGAAAAATTTGATTCTGCATTAGACCTAGCCCCAGAGCACGAATATGCTTATTTAAACAGAGGCATTGCCCTTTATTATGGATCTCGTCCAGAGCTGGCAAGTCTTGATTTTAAAACTTTTCATACAAAAAAACAGGATGATCCGTATCGTTTATTATGGCTCTATCTTACAGAATATGAAGTTGACCCACTTGCAGCCAAATATTCGTTAAAGCAGCGAGCAGAATTAGTAGATGAGCGAACATGGGCTAAACAAGTTATTTACCTGTACTTAGGGGAAATATCACAAAATCAATTTATCAAAAATTTAACAAAAAATGTTCATTCTAACAAAGAATTAACTGAACGATTATGTGAAGCATACTTTTATTTAGGTAAGTACAACCAAACATTAGGCTATAGTGGAAGTGCAGCTAACTTCTTCAAACTTGCATTAAGCACTAATGTTTATGAGTTTGTTGAACACAGATATGCAAAGCTTGAATTAGAATTAATGCGTACAAAAATTGGCATTAATACTCAGCCTTAATTAAAAATCAATCCGTACCGTGTCTTTCCAAAGAGTTAATTTTCTTATACTAGCAATGAGCTTGATGATGTTTATATCATCAAGCTCATTTTTTTTATCTGACTATTTAACTAAAATACTCAATGCTGGTGATTTTAGTGTTGCTCAATTCGATTTTGCACTCAAAAGTAAAAACATCACCGCACTGACAATAGCAGAAAAAAATGCGGTTCTAGGCAGCGCACATTGGCTAACTCTTAATCGGGCATTAGCCAAAACCCAGTGGCAGTCGGCATTAAAACTTGCTTATTGGTATCAACAATCAGCAAAAGAAGTAGCCAATCATGAGAAAGGGCTCCTAATTACCTCGGCTATTATGTGGTTTGAACAAGCTATTCGCTTGGATTCACAAACCGCTATTATCGAATTAGCCCAATTATATTATCGACATGATAATTTCATTAAGGCACAAGCTACTCTAGAGGAATTACCAGAGGAATTACCAGAGGAATTACCAGAGGAATTACCAGAGGAATTAGCAGAGGAATTAGCAAATAATAACTTGGCAGAATCCGCGTTACTGTTACGCTTTAATATGGCAATTGACTTGGGTGACATTAGCCTTGTTAAAGCCTTATTAAACTCTAATGTATTTACACTCACCTCAAAAGCTAAAACGGATTCTTTATTAGCCGATATAGATAAATATTCAGTCATTGATGACAAAGGAGTATTTACAAACAATACTCTTGAAAATTCATCAAGCTGCATCACCAGTTTACAGCTCTTTGCTACAAATTTTAAACACCTGAAGCATATTGAATATTTGATTAAGCGTTTTAAAACGGAGCAACCTCTTGCTCAATATATATGCTTGCCGACACCGAGATATATCAGTCTCAAAGGACTTGATTGTATAGCCAAAAGCCAAGAGGCTATTTCCTGTGATGAAAGTAATTGGCAAAGCATTGCTAAAAAGGTGGATAGTCAATATATAGGCTTAATGCTAAAGGAGGGCGGAGCTAATGTTCATATGGGTATTTTATATTTTGACGCGAAAGATAATGTTGAAGTCTTTAGTCATGAGGTTAGCCATCTACTCGGCTTTGTTGATGAATATCCGTTAAGTAAAACGCATGATAAATGTCGAGATAGCCAAACTAAAATTTTTTCGCATAATATAGCGGTATTAAAAAAGTATTATCAGGGAACGAGGAAATCAGTAAGGGTTAATATCTTAAAAAATATTCCCTGGGCGGCTAGTATTAAAAATAGCACCCCGATTTTGAAACTAGAGGTGATAGGGGAAGAGAAAGAAGAGTATTGGCGTCTTGGTACGCCGATAGCATTTCAGCAGCAAATTGGGGTGCATATTTCTGAAACTTGTCAAAAAGCTAATGACGATAATGGTTTCAAATCTGATTTAGTTAAGCATAGTTTCTCCGCTTTTAAACCAGTTAGTCGTCGTACTCAGCTAAGATATTTTGCCAGTGATTTCCCCAAGGAGTACCTTACTCTACTAGAAACGAAGCCAAAAGCTTATTTGATGCCGAGTTTTCATTATAATATTGCCTTATCTTTATTTCAGCAAGGGCTGACTATTGAGGCAAAGTATTGGCTTAAGCAGGCAGCAAAATGGGAAGAGGCACCATTGAAAAAGTTAACGATATTAAAGGGGCAGTTTAATTACTAGTTTTGAATATAAGCTAAATTGAACTATGTTCTTTTTTTAATCTCTACAACCTTATTGGCCAGGCTTACTTTATCAACAGGGTTAATATGACTTTCATTATAGTTTTTTTGTCGATCGTGAATGGAGCGTTTATTCCTACTAGTATTCAAATAAATTAGTGAATTATCTTCTGCGTTATTTATCGCCTTTGCAATTGGCCAATGAGAGAAGTGTTTTATATATTTGACCTCCTGAGCAGCCATTTTGCACTTAAGTTTAAGGTTACACTTATTGTCAGTGTTAGCCTCTTGGCCATATTTAGTTTTATCATATTCAGGTTTGATAGATTTGTTTGAATAAAAGAATTTCCTCACATTTATTTTTAGTTGATACATAAAGGCAAGAAAGCTCATTTTAGATACCTGTGGTAGAGTCACCCTATAAGTTATAGTCTAACTTTAAGTTTTTACCTAGCGCTGAGTTGCGCTAATCTTGCGGTGAATGTGTAGGTAAACAGACTTACAGAAACTAAGTACTTAAATTACAGAGGGAAAGTAAGTTATAATAATTAAGTAATTTTTAATTAATTTTCCAGCTATATATATCCGTTACCGTTAAAGATGCATATTTCAGAGTTTGTGAGCTATTTCAGTTTCAGGCGTAGGGATTAAATAATCAAACCATAGAATGTCTATGGTTAAATTATTCCCCTTGCCTAAAGTTATTTTAATTCCCACTGAAATCCTGCACTTTGAATGGTAACGGGTATGTTACCAGTATGAGCCTTTTATGAGCCTTTTTTCAGCAATAAAATTCCGTCAACAATTCCCTCTCATAGAAAGTTTTAATACATATGAGGTGGAAAATACAAACGGTTTATCTGGATTAGTATATTTTGATAATGCTGCGACAACCCAAAAACCACAGCAAGTTATCGATAGCCAAAATATTTATTACAGTCAGTACAATGCTAATGTTCATAGAGCCTCCCATCAGTTGAGCAGCAAAGCAACATTTGCTTTTGAAAAAGCTCGTAATAAGGTGCGAAACTTTATTGGGGCGAATAACATTAAAGAAATTATTTGGACTAAAGGGGCTACTGAAAGTATAAATATTGTTGCACAAAGCTTAGCTAGGAATATTTTAAAGCGAGGAGAGGAAATAGTACTCTGTGCTAGTGAACATCACGCCAATATTGTACCTTGGCAAATTGTTGCAGAGCAAACTGGTGCTGTTATTAAAGTTTTACCTTTAACGGTAAATGGCTATATAGACATTACCCAGCTTGATAGTGTTATTACTGAGAAAACACGATTTGTAGCTTGTGCACATATTTCTAATGTTTTGGGGCGCATTAACCCTATTGAGCAAGTGATAGCTAAAGCAAAATCTGTTGATGCTATCAGTGTGATAGATGGTGCTCAAGCTGTGGCTCACTTAACGGTTGATGTACAGTCACTTGATTGTGATTTTTATGTATTCTCCGCGCATAAAATGTATGGCCCTACAGGTGTTGGTGTACTTTATGGTAAAAAAGTTCTGCTTGAAAGTATGACGCCATATCAAGGGGGAGGAGAGATGATTAAAACAGTGAGTTTTACTCAAGGAACTTCATTTAATTCATTACCCTTTAAGTTTGAAGCTGGAACCCCTAACATTGCGGGTGTTATTGCGTTTGCACAGAGTATTGATTTTTTATCACCCTTTTTAGTTGATGAAAATAAAGGTTACAGCAGATATGAAGATAAATTAGTAAAGCATTGCTATCAAGCGCTAGCAAAAATCGAACAAGTTAAATATATCGTCGAAGGAACGCCTGATATTGGCGTTATCGCTTTTACTGTTGCCGATCATCATAACCATGATGTTGCGACTTCTCTTGATACTTTTGGGATCGCGATTAGGTCAGGTCACCATTGTGCCATGCCATTAATGGAATATTTAAATATTGACGGTTGTTTAAGAGTCTCACTAGCCGCTTATAATACCATTGCGGAGATTGATTACTTTGTTGATTGTTTGAAAAAAGTGCTATTAGATGATTATTTAGTGAAGAATAATGCCAAAGAAGAAATAATATTAACTTCACAAAGCCAGGAACTAGAAAATATTATTGCTCTTTTCGCCAAAACTAAGGGGTGGGATAGTCGCCACAGAGAAATTATGTTGTTGGGAAAAAAATTAATACGCTTAGATAAAACATTAAGGGATGATAAAACGCTCATTTCAGGCTGCGAAAGTTATGCATGGCTTAAATCGGAACAGGATGCTCAAGGCTTATATACCTTCACCGCAGATAGTGATGCTAAAATAATTCGAGGCTTGTTAGTGATTGTATTTTCAGCATTGAATAATAAAACTGCACTACAAATACACAAATTCGATATAAATGATTATTTTACCAAGCTAGGTCTACTACAACACTTAAGTCCTTCACGGGGTAATGGTTTATTGGCTATTGTTGAAAAAATCAAAATGTTAGCAAAATAGCACAGTTTATGAGGGCACAGCATAACTATGCCAATGAATAATTATGCTACTTTGTATATTGTATCCTGTTCTTCTTTAGTAGCTTATCGATTGCTCTACCGACAGCAAAAAAAGCAAAAGTAGCGGTTACATGGGTTGTCGCACCAAAACCACTATGGCAATCTAAACGTGTGCCACCTTTATCACCTGAACTAGTATCAGGTTTTGCTAAGCAAACCTCACCTTCTTTACCATCAACAGGGTAGCGCAACTGCTCTGTTGAATAAACGGCATCAATTGAGAATTTTCGTTTACCTGCGGTTTTCAGATCAGCACGCGGAAAGTTAAATTCTCGGCGTAGCTGATTTTTTACTTTAGCAAGTAAAGGGTCTTGATAAGTCTTGCTCAAGTCTGTGATTTCAATTTTGCTTGGATCCACCTGTCCACCTGCACCACCAATGGTGATAATAGGTAATTTACTGCCTCTGCAATAAGCTATAAGGCGTGTTTTGATGTCGACAGAGTCAATAGCATCAATGACATAATCAAAATCTTTGGTAATTAAACTAGAGAGATTTTCTACCGTTACAAAGTCTTCAATGATATTAACTTGGCACTCAGGATTGATTTGTTTGATGCGTTCAGCCATAACGTCGACCTTACTTTGCCCAACAGTATCGGTAAGTGCATGAATTTGACGGTTGATATTGGTGGTACAAATATCATCTAAATCGATTAAGGTAATTCTTCCTATACCATTACGAGCAATCGCTTCAGCCGCCCAAGAGCCAACGCCGCCAATACCAACGATACAAAAATGGGAATGTTGTAATATCTTAGCGCCATGGGCACCATATAAACGGCTAATACCGCCAAATCGTAAAGAATAATCAGACATAATCAAGTTATTGAATTTATATAAAAGGGGAGGTTTATGGTCGATATTATAACTGCTAGCTTGAAATAGTGGTATCCAAATAGCTGTTTACGCCGAAAAAATACGACTTATACCTATCAATTACCGCACAATAGTATTTCTTTTGCGAATGGTAAGTATAGCCTTAGGTTATGGGTTTGTAGGGGGATTGGTCTAAAACTGGGCATAAAAAAGGCAGCGATTGCTGCCTTTTAACGTTAATATGACTTAATTAAGTCATTATCTTTTGTTCAATGGAACAAATTCACGGTTAATTTCGCCGGTATATTTCTGACGAGGACGACCGATTTTTTGACCTGGTTGAGATAACATCTCATCCCAATGAGCAATCCAACCAACTGTTCTAGACATCGCAAAAATCACGGTGAACATGCTTGATGGAATACCAATTGCTTTAAGGATGATACCTGAGTAGAAATCTACGTTCGGATAAAGTTTTCTTTCAACGAAGTAAGAATCTTCTAAAGCCACTTTTTCAAGAGCCATAGCAACGTCTAATAATGGATCGTTTATGCCAAGTTCATTTAATACTTCATGACATGTTTCACGCATTACTGTTGCACGAGGATCGAAGTTTTTATAAACACGATGACCAAAACCCATTAAACGGAAAGAGTCGTTTTTGTCTTTCGCTTTTAATACATACTCATCAACACGAGATATATCACCAATCTCTTCAAGCATTGTTAAACAAGCTTCGTTAGCGCCGCCGTGTGCAGGGCCCCATAAAGATGCAATACCTGCTGCTATACAAGCGTACGGGTTAGCACCAGAAGAGCCAGCTAGACGAACTGTAGAAGTTGATGCATTTTGTTCATGATCAGCATGTAAGGTAAATATTCTATCCATAGCGTTAGCTACAGTAGGACTTACTTTATATTCTTCAGCAGGTACTGAGAACATCATGTGAAGGAAGTTTTCAGCGTATGAAAGGTCGTTGCGTGGGTAAACAAATGGTTGACCAACGCTATATTTATAAGCCATTGCAGCGATGGTAGGCATTTTAGCAATCAATCTATGAGCGCTGCGCTTACGTTGTTCAGCATCAGTGATATCTAAGTCACTGTGATAGAAAGAAGACATAGCGCCAACCACACCACATAACATTGCCATAGGATGTGCGTCAGGTAAGAAGCCTTGGAAAAAGTGCGCTAATTTTTCATGCACCATAGTATGATTAGTAATAACCGACTTAAAAGCTTCATATTGCGATTGAGTTGGCGCATCGCCATTCAATAAAATATAGCAAACTTCAAGGTAATCTGCTTGCTTAGCAAGGCTATCAATCGCATAACCGCGATGCTGTAAAACACCTTTTCCGCCATCAATGAAGGTGATTGATGATTCACAAGAAGACGTAGCTAAGAAGCCTGGATCGTGGGTGAAATAGCCATGGCTACCTAAAGTTCTAATATCAATTACGTCAGTACCAGCAGTACCTTTTAAAACTGGAAACTCTCCAATTTCTTTGCCATCAATACTCAGAGAGGCTTTTGATTCAGCCATAATGTTTTTTCCCCTATTAAATTATAATGTATGTACATGTACTGACATTCAACTATATTGCTTAATTCTCATACTAAGCTTAGTGAATAAATAGTCAGTTATTGTGACTTTTCTTGGGTTTTTTAAACTGTCGACATTCTACCCCGAAATGAATTTAAAATGTAAGAGTAATTATACTAAAGTTTAATACAACGCAATTTTTAGCTCAAAAAAACAACCTATAGATAACTTAGCGCGAACGAGAATTGTAATTCCTTCTTATGGGCTATATAATCACGGCGTCCTGTAGCTTTTTCTTACAATTTGTAGATTTAATTACTCTTAAGGCTTTTAAATCTTATTTACAAAATCTGACTAGAATCACTTAGTGAACTTGGTTAGAATTGCGTTCGAGTTGGTATACTTAACTTGTTTATAAAGTATAAGAAGTTACCGTTCACTTTCGGGAATTGCTTTTGGTTATGTTGATTTTAAGATTCAATTAAGCTTTTAAGTCAAGTAAGTAAAGGTAGTTCATGAGTAACAATAATAAAAGTTGAAGGCTTTCGAGCTATTTAGGCAACAATTGTGAAAAAACAACGTCCTGTAAATCTAGATTTAACTACAATAAAAATGCACCCCGCTGCTAATGCTTCCATTTTACACCGTGTCTCTGGTGTTATTATGGTATTTGCTATTGGTATTTTATTGTTGACCCTCTCAACCTCACTTTCTTCTGCTGAAGGATTTGCCCAAATTCAAGGTTACCTTGATGGCATCTTCTTTAAATTCATTATTTTTGGCTGTTTATCTGCCCTAACTTTTCATGTGCTAGCAGGTGTTCGTCACTTGTTCATGGATTTAGGTCATTTTGAAGAGTTAGCCTCAGGTAATGCAACTGCCAAAGTAATCATGATTCTTTGGTTAGCAATATCAGCAGTTATAGGAGTTTGGTTATGGTAAACGTCGTCGCATCAGCAGGCCGAAATGGCGTGCATGATTTTATTCTTTTAAGAGCAAGTGCAATTATTCTTGTGCTATACACTATACTCCTTGCAGGCTTCTTCTTAGTAACACCAAGTGTTACTTATGATGTATGGCAAGGTTTTTTTGCTTGTATGGCTGTAAAGGTAGCAACAGTAATGGCGTTATTAGCATTACTTGTTCACGCCAAAATTGGCGTTTGGCAAGTTCTTTCTGATTATGTAAAACCTGCGTTTTTACGCGGTGCATTACAATTCTTCTTTTCTGTTACTTTATTAGCCTACCTAGTGTTTGGCTCTTTAACTGTGTGGGGTGTATAAGTGAGCGTTCCAATTCGTGAATTTGACGCCATTGTTATTGGCGCCGGTGGTGCAGGTATGCGCGCCGCATTAGCAATTTCAGAATCAGGCAAATCTTGTGCCTTGATTTCTAAAGTATTTCCAACTCGTTCTCATACAGTATCTGCTCAAGGTGGTATTACCGTTGCTTTAGGTAATGCCCATGAAGATCACTGGGAACAACATATGTACGATACCGTTAAAGGCTCTGATTATATCGGTGACCAAGACGCAATTGAATACATGTGTAAAGTGGGTCCTGAATCTGTGATTGAGCTAGAGAAAATGGGTTTACCTTTCTCTCGTACGGAAGAAGGTAAAATTTATCAACGTCCATTTGGTGGTCAATCTAAGAACTTTGGTGGTGAACAAGCAGCCCGTACAGCGGCAGCAGCTGACCGTACTGGTCATGCATTATTACATTGTTTATACCAACAAAATGTTAAAAACAAAACTAACGTATATTCAGAATGGTATGCACTAGATTTAGTTAAAAACAGTGATGGGGCAGTAGTTGGTACTACCGCTATCTGTATTGAAACTGGTGAAGTTGTTTATTTTAAAGCGCGTGCAACAGTACTCGCTACTGGTGGTGCAGGTCGTATCTTCGCTTCTACAACTAACGCTCACATTAATACAGGTGATGGTGTTGGAATGTCGCTTCGTGCTGGCATTCAAATGCAAGACATGGAGATGTGGCAATTCCACCCAACAGGTATCGCAGGTGCTGGAGTACTCGTTACTGAAGGTTGTCGTGGTGAAGGTGGTTACCTTCTAAATAAAGACGGCGAACGTTTTATGGAACGTTACGCTCCAAATGCTAAAGATTTAGCTGGTCGAGATGTTGTTGCTCGTTCAATGATGACAGAGATTCGCGAAGGTCGCGGTTGTGATGGTCCTTGGGGTCCACATATCAAGCTTAAACTTGATCATTTAGGTCGCGAAACGTTATACAAACGTTTACCGGGTGTTTGTGATTTATCGAAAACTTTCGCTCACGTTGATCCAGCAGAAGAGCCAATTCCAGTAATACCTACCTGTCACTACCAAATGGGTGGTGTACCTTGTAATGTTAATGGTCAAGCCCTTAATATTGGCAGCGATGGTAAAGAAACGATTGTTGAAGGTTTATTTGCCGTAGGTGAAATTGCTTGTGTATCTGTACACGGTGCAAACCGCTTAGGTGGTAACTCATTACTTGACTTAGTAGTGTTTGGTCGTGCAGCAGGTAATTTCTTAGGGTCTTACTTAAACGACACACAAAGCGGTAAAGATGCTTCAGAGTCTGATTTAGAAGCCTCATTAGCCCGTACTAATCGTTGGGAATCATCAACATCAGGTGAAGATCCAGTACAAATTCGTAAAGACTTGCAACAGTGTATGCAAATGAACTTCTCAGTATTCCGTGAAGGTGAAGCAATGGCTCAAGGCATGAAAGAATTAACTGAAATTCGTGAACGCCTTAAAAATGCTAAGTTAGACGACAAGTCATCTGAATTTAATACCCAGCGTATTGAGTGCTTAGAGTTAGACAACTTAATGGAAACAGCATTTTGTTCAGCTAAAGCTGCCAACTTCCGTACTGAATCTCGTGGTGCTCATGCAAGACAAGATTTCACTGAACGTGATGATGAGAACTGGTTATGTCATTCTGTTTACACGCCAGAAACTGAAGAAATGAGTAAACGTGACGTTAATATGAAACCTGTTCACCGCGAAGCTTTCCCACCGAAAGCACGTGTTTACTAAGGACTTATTTTAGGAAAGTAACGATGAAACAAAATTTTTCGATTTACCGATATAATCCAGACGTAGACGCTAAACCATACATGAAAGATTATGAGCTAGAAATTCCAGATGGCTCTGATTTAATGATCCTTGATGCACTTATTCTGTTAAAAGAAAATGATGCAAGCTTATCATTCCGTCGTTCATGTCGTGAAGGTGTGTGTGGCTCTGACGGCTTAAACATGAATGGCAAAAATGGCTTGGCTTGTATCACGCCATTATCAGAGTTAAAAGCGAGTACTATTGTATTACGTCCTTTACCTGGTTTACCTGTTGTGCGTGATTTGATTATTGATATGACTCAATTTTATCAGCAATATGAAAAAATTAAGCCATACTTGATCAACGATGCTCAACAGCCTGCACGTGAAAACATACAATCAATTGAAGAGCGTGATAAATTAGACGGTCTTTATGAGTGTATTTTATGTGCTTGTTGTTCAACATCTTGTCCGTCTTTCTGGTGGAACCCTGATAAATTTATCGGGCCTGCTGGTTTATTACATGCTTATCGTTTCTTAATTGATAGCCGTGATACAGCAACAGAAGAGCGTTTAGATGACTTACAAGATGCTTACAGCGTATTTCGTTGTCATGGTATCATGAACTGTGTTGATGTTTGTCCAAAAGGATTGAACCCAACCAAAGCGATTGGTCATATTAAATCTATGTTATTAAGCCGAGCTGTTTAATTGTTCGAGTTAAATGTATAGAGGAAATACCTAGGCTAACTGTTTAGTTATTACCAAAATCAAATATCAGCGTGTTCTACTTTTAGACATGCTGATATTTTAAAAAATTGTATTCAGGTAATTGTTTTATTTTTTATAAATATCACAATTACATTTTTTTAATTGCTTTACCCCCATACCAAAGGAAAAGGCAATGCCAGAAGGTGTAATGAAGGCTTGGCTAGAGTCTTCCCACTTAAACGGTGGCAACATCGTTTATATTGAAGAATTGTACGAATCATACCTAGATAATTCGGCCTCTGTGTCTGCAGAATGGCGTGAAATCTTTTCAGAACTCCCTAAAGTTGAAGGCAGTGAGGTGGAATATCGCCACAGCACTATACGCGATGAATTTAAAGTTTTAGCTAAACAACAAAAAAAACAAGTTGTTACGAGTGGTGGTGACGCCAAACAAGTTAAGGTTTTACAGCTTATCAATGCCTTTAGGGTTCGCGGCCATCAAAATGCCAATTTAGATCCATTGGGTTTATGGCAGCGAGATAAAGTTCGCGATTTACAGCTATCACATCATGACCTATCAGAAAATGATTTCGACAAAGAATATAATGTCGGCTCATTAGCCATTGGTCAAGATTCGATGAAGCTTGGTGAATTATATAAAGCGTTAAGAAAAACTTACTGTAGTTCTCTTGGCGCAGAATATATGCATATCACTTCAACGGATGAAAAACGTTGGTTGCAAAATCGTATTGAATCAATTCAGTCTCAATTAACTCCAAGTGTTGATGAGAAAACTGAAATTCTAAAAGGTTTAATTGCAGCAGATGGCTTAGAAAAATATCTTGGTGCAAAATTTCCTGGTGCGAAACGCTTTTCATTAGAAGGCGGTGATGCACTTGTTCCTATGCTAAAAGAGCTGATTACCCGCGCTGGTGCTGCTGGCACTAAAGAAGTGGTAATGGGCATGGCTCACCGTGGTCGCTTAAATGTTTTAGTTAATGTAATGGGCAAAAATTCATCGAAGTTATTTGATGAATTTGGCGGAAAGCATGATGAAGCTTTAGGTTCTGGTGATGTTAAATACCATCAAGGTTATTCGTCTGATTTTGTTACCCCTGGTGGCAATGTCCATTTAGCCTTAGCATTTAACCCTTCACATCTTGAAATTGTAAATCCTGTTGTCATTGGCTCTGTACGTGCACGTTTAGATAGACGTGACTGTAGTCAAGGTGATTTGGTTTTACCTATTACTATTCATGGTGACTCGGCTATTGCTGGGCAGGGCGTTGTACAAGAAACTTTTAATATGTCGCAAGCGCGTGCATTTAAAGTGGGTGGTACAGTACGTATTGTAATAAACAACCAAGTCGGCTTTACTACCTCAAAAGCCGAAGATACTCGCTCCGGCGAATATTGTACTGAAATAGCCAAAATGGTTCAGGCACCAATACTACATGTTAATGGTGATGATCCTGAAGCAGTGATTTTAGCAACACAAATAGCTTTAGATTACCGTAACGAATTTAAGCGTGATGTTGTGATTGATTTAGTTTGTTATCGTCGTCATGGTCATAATGAAGCGGATGAGCCAAGTACCACGCAGCCTTTAATGTATAAAATCATTAAAAAGCATGCGACTCCTCGTCAATTATATGCGGATAAATTAATCAGTGAAGGTAGTTTAACTAAAAACAATATTGATGAACTAACCGCTTATTATCGTAAATTACTTGATGAAGGCCAATGTACCGTAAATCAATGGCGACCTATGACAGAACATTCTGTTGATTGGACTCCTTATTTAGGTCATGACTGGGATGATGATTACGATAAAGAAATTAGTATTGATAAGCTAAAAGAATTAGCCGCTAAAGTATCAACATACCCCGAAAGTCATCCCATTCATTCTCGTGTGAAAAAAGTCTATGATGATCGCATGAAAATGGCAAAAGGTGAGAAGTTTCTTGATTGGGGGATGGCTGAAAGTTTAGCTTATGCTTCAATTGTAGATGCCGGAGAAAGGGTTCGTATTACCGGTCAAGATGCAGGTCGCGGTACTTTCTCTCATCGTCATGCTGTACTTCATAACCAAGATGATGCTAGCACTTATTTACCATTGAAAAACATCCGTGAAGGGCAAGGGCCTTTTGATATTCATGATTCGGTATTATCAGAAGTGTCAGTGTTGGCTTTTGAATATGGTTATACCACAGCAGAGCCTGCTGGTTTAACTATCTGGGAAGCGCAATTTGGTGATTTTGCCAACTGTGCACAAGTAGTATTCGATCAATTCATCAGTTCAGGTGAGCAAAAGTGGGGCCGTTTATGTGGCTTAACTATGCTGTTACCTCATGGTTATGAAGGTCAAGGACCAGAGCATTCATCGGGTCGTTTAGAGCGTTTCTTGCAACTTTGTGCTGATCACAATATGCAAGTATGTGTTCCTTCTACGCCGGCACAAGTGTTCAACATGCTTCGTCGTCAAGTTGTACGTCCTATGCGTCGTCCATTAGTAGTAATGTCACCTAAGTCATTATTACGTCACCCATTAGCGGTTTCTTCATTAGAAGAATTAGCAATAGGCGATTTTAAAAATGTTATTGGTGAAATTGATGACTTACCGGCAAAAGACATTAAACGCGTAGTGTTCTGTAGTGGTAAAGTTTATTACGAACTACTTGAGCAACGCCGTAAGAATGAGCTTGATAATGTTGCCATTATTCGTATTGAGCAATTATATCCATTTCCAGAGAAAGAGCTGCAAGCTGCGATTAAAGATTATCAGCATGTGAAGCAATTTGTTTGGTGTCAGGAAGAGCCGCAAAACCAAGGTGCTTGGTATTGTTCTCAGCATCATTTTAGAGCAGCTATCCCTGAAGGTACGTATTTGACTTATGCCGGCCGTAACGCCTCTGCCGCACCTGCGTGTGGTTATATGGCTATGCATGTGAAAGAACAACAAGCGCTTGTCACTCAAGCGTTAACATTGGACTAACATCAAAGAACGACAAGCGCTTGTTACTCAAGCGCTAATGTTAGATAAGATTAGATTAACTATTGAGTGCACCAGCTTCTGAAAGAGATAAGAAACAAAGTGCAAAAGTTTGTAAGGAATAAAATATAATGACAACCGAAATCAAAGTTCCGGTATTACCTGAATCAGTTGCAGATGCAACAGTGGCAACTTGGCATGTTCAAGTTGGTGAAACGTTTAGCCGTGATCAAGTATTAGTTGATATTGAAACTGATAAAGTCGTATTAGAAGTACCAGCAACATCTGATGGCGTTCTAACTGATATCAGCCAAGTAGAAGGCGCTACGGTACTGGGCGATCAAGTTATTGGTACCTTCTCTGAGGGTAGCGATGTGTCAGCAGCTCCTCAAGCCGCTTCAGCTCCAGCAGCAAGCGGTGGCGCAAGCAAAATTATCGATATCATTGTGCCTGTATTACCTGAGTCTGTTGCCGATGCAACGGTAGCAACTTGGCATGTTGCAGAAGGTGACAGTGTATCAGTTGATCAAAACCTAGTTGATATTGAAACTGATAAAGTCGTTTTAGAAGTTGTAGCTCAAGACAATGGTGTGATTGGAAAAATTATCCACGTTGAAGGCGATACTGTTCTAGGCGCACAAAAAATTGGTGAATTGAATGCAGGCGCTACAGCTAACACTACAGCTACAGCATCATCTGACGAAGCAGTAAGCTCTGATGAACTAGCTAGCCCATCTGTTCGTCGCTTAATGACTGAAAAAGGTCTATCAGCAGGTGATGTAACTGGCTCAGGTAAAGGCGGACGTATCTCTAAAGAAGATGTTGAAGCAGCTGTTGCAGCTAAGGCTACTCCGGTAGCTTCCGAAAAAGCGACACCTGCACCTGTTTCTCAAGATTTGGGCGAACGTAGTCAAAAACGTGTGCCAATGACTCGTTTACGTAAAACTATTGCAACGCGTTTATTAGAAGCAAAAAATTCAACGGCGATGTTAACTACTTTTAACGAAGTTAACATGAAACCAATTATGGATTTACGTAAGCAATATAAAGACCTTTTTGAGAAAACTCATGATACCCGTTTAGGCTTTATGTCTTTCTACGTAAAAGCAGTAACTGAAGCGCTTAAGCGCTACCCAGCGGTAAATGCATCAATTGATGGCGATGATATTGTTTATCATAACTTCTTCGATATCTCTATTGCTGTATCTACACCACGCGGCTTAGTTACTCCTGTATTACGTGAATCAGACCAGTTAAGCATGGCTGGTATTGAAAATGGCATTCGTGAACTCGCAATTAAAGGTCGTGATGGCAAGCTTTCAATGGCCGATATGACGGGTGGTAATTTTACTATCACTAACGGTGGTGTATTTGGCTCGTTATTATCAACACCAATTTTAAACTTACCTCAAGCAGCTATTTTAGGTATGCATAAAATACAAGACAGACCTATGGCTGTTGATGGTAAAGTTGAAATATTGCCTATGATGTATTTAGCGCTTTCTTATGATCATCGTTTAATCGATGGTAAAGAATCTGTTGGCTTCCTAGTAACAATTAAAGAGTTATTAGAAGATCCAACACGCCTACTTTTAGATGTATAGCTCTTAGATTTATACCTTTAGATTTTAAAGGATGAAAAATAATTACTAAGTAGACTATAGTATTAGCTCTTTTGACTACCGTCACTAGAGCTTTTGTACTATAATTTGTCAACTTTTCATTGGCTCTTGTTTATTTTTATTTTTTTGAGAATATATTTCGCTAAATATTTTCTATTAAAGATAAGGAAAACGCTAGCTTTCATTTACAGATAAATGGATAAAACACCATGAATTTGCATGAGTATCAAGCGAAACAATTATTCGCTGAAT
>CAJXYE010000091.1 GCA_913063325.1 uncultured Colwellia sp.
CGCTTTAAATCTCAAGCACTGCTTGATGAAGGTGCTTTATTGTCATGTATGGCTTATGTTGATTTAAACCCGGTACGTGCTGCTATTGCTCCAACGCCAGCGCAGTCTGACTTCACCAGTATTCAATTACGCATCAAAGCCGCGATTAAATGTGAGCAACCAACCTCGTTATTACCCTTTATTGGTAATGATCACCAACACAAAAAAAGCGGTATTCGCTTTAGTTTACAAGACTACTTAACACTGGTCGATGAAACCGGCCGCATCCTGCGTGAAGACAAACGTGGCGTCATCAAGAGTAAAACTGCAAATATTTTAACTAGGTTACACATAAGTGATGAAAACTGGTTAAGACTTACCACTGATTTTGAATATATATTCACAGGCGCTGTAGGGACAGCAGAGCATTTATGTGAATTTACTGAGCATGTTGGCTTGAAACGGGCACATGGAATAGCTAATGCTCATGCCTGCTTGAATAGCGTATAACGCCACTGGCATTAACCAATGATTTGAAGTTATTTTATTATAACGGGTTTAATTCGGCTAAAATTCGAAGGTTTGATATAACGAATGCGATTGAAGTCTAGTTCGGTCGGATTAACGTGATAAAGGGTTCTTTTTTGAACTATGAAAACCACAAGTGATTCGCAATAATTACTTATAATTATCATGGGTGGCATAGTTAAACAGTTGCATAGTTAAACAGTGATACTCTCGGAATTTTTCATATTTTTAATATTAATTTATATTTATCCTCATAAGAAACGATTAAACAATCTTTGATGAACTCAAGTAAGCCATGCCTTAATTCTGTGGCCTATAGGTGAGTGAAATTGTTTTCTGCCTGTTTATTATCTGCACGTTTTGCTTATATATATCGATAGTAATGATTCTTATTCGTAATGGTTATTTGCGTAGTTTAGATATTTGTCTACTATTGATTAGTCAGTTATCTTTACTGGTCAACGAGAAGGTCATAAAAGAATCATAAAACGTTCATAAATTCGATGATGAGTGACGTTATGATAAAACTATTATTTAAAAGAAGTATTCAAATTAAGTATTCAAACTAAGGAGTAGTGAGAAAATGCTAACGAAGAAGTTTTTTAAATCTAAGCAAGAAGCAGAAGTTACTTTTGAATTTAATGTTAGTCAGACAGATAAAGTGCAGCTGGTAGCAGAATTTAATAATTGGCAACCACTTGATATGAAATATGTGAAAAAGGATAAAGTTTACCGGACTAAAGTAAGGCTACCGAAAGATAAGAAGTTTCATTTTCGTTATTTAATTAATGACAATGTTTGGGAAAACGATCATCAAGCTGATGCTTATATAGCCAATGATTTTGGTAGTGATAATAGTGTTGTTGATACCGCCGTAATCTAATTAAGTAAAGTAGAAAGGTCGACTATGGATGGTCTCGAACAGTTATTATATTTACAAGGTGTTAGCCTAGAATATACTAGCTATCAAGGTGAAAACGTCTACTTTAGCAATCAAGCGCGCTGCTCTGTGTTGAGCGCTTGTGGCTATAACATTGATGATGAAGTTGAGGTGGCACAAGCTAATTTTACTCTTGATGTCAAACCTTGGCTACAGCTGCTACCTCAGCAATGTTTTAGTGGTCAAGACGATGATCATTTTACTGTGCGTATTGCCCCTGAATTTTCTGAGGCATGGCTGCACTGGAACATATATCAAGATGACAAATTAATACTCAATGGCTCTGCCGTTATTAATTCCTTAGTTGAGGTTGGTAATTACCACCATCAGGGTAAACGCTATAGCGAACGTCGAGTTGTAATAAATGAGGATAAACGAGCGAAGCTTAAAGGTTTACCCATAGGGTATTATCAGCTTGTAGTCAGAACTTACCTGCCTACAGATGATGTATTAGCAACAACCGAAATAACAAGCCATTCAGTTAAAAGTGAACTAATCGTTTACCCCAAACAAGTTTATCAACCGAACACTCAGAGGTGTTGGGGAATATCTGCACAACTTTATACCTTAGTGAGCGATGAGAACTTTGGCATAGGTGATTTTAATGACCTAACAGAGCTTATCTCCCATAGCGCTACTGCAGGTGCTGATTATATTTTATTAAACCCATTACATGCTTTATTTGAAGACCAAGCTGAACGGGCTAGTCCTTATAGCCCAAGCGATCGATTTTGCTTAAACCCAATTTATATCCATCTACAAGATTGTCCCGATTATCCGAACAGTAAGCTTGCTCAACAATTGGTTAAACAGCAGCTAAGTGCTAATGCGGATAAATTAACCGCTATGCAAAGCGAAAAGTCTAATACCTATATTGATTACCAAAGGGTTGTTGAGTTCAAGTACCCGGTTTTTTTAGTACTTTTTAATAGCTTCCTACAATACGAATTGGGGCAAAATAGTGCTCGCTATCAAAAATTCTTGTGTTTTAAAACAAAACATAATGATCGGGTACAACGTTATAGTGATTGGCTTATAGCAAGAAACAACTTAGCGGAACAATATACTGATGTGAATTTTATTTGCTATTTACAGTGGCTAGCACACGAACAACTGGCTCAATGTCAATCTCATACCAAAAGCAGCGGGATGAAAATAGGCTTGATTAATGATCTCGCCGTGGGCTGTAGTGCCGATGGTCATGAATTTTCTAGCCATGAAGATTTGTTTGTTAATGATGTCAGTATCGGGGCACCACCAGACCCTTGGGCACCTTTAGGACAAAGCTGGGGATTTCCGCCAATGGATCCTATTAAACTCAAGCAAAATGGCTTTACCCATTTCCGGCAATTACTCAAGGCAAACATGCGTGATTGCGGAGCATTACGACTCGATCATGTTATGGCGCTAATGCGTTTATGGTGGCACTTTACCCATAGCAGGTCTGAGCAAAACGCTTGTTATGTCTATTACCCTTTTGAGCAAATGTTATCGATATTAACTTTGGAAAGTCAATTAAATCAGTGTGCGGTTATTGGTGAAGATTTAGGTGTTGTTCCAGAGCAAATTAAATCTGCTTTGGGAAATGCGGGAGTTTTCAGTAATAGTCTTTTGTATTTTTGCAAAAACCAAGACGGACAGTTTACCGCACCGGAATACTTGCCCGAGCATACCCTAATGATGATCGCTAATCACGATGTTGCCACCTTTAATGCTTGGTGGCTTGAAAGTGATTTAGAGCAACGTCAACAATTACAGCTTTTTAGCGACAATGAGCAGTTTGCTCAGGCGAAAAGTCAGCGTAAACAAGACAAAGTTAATTTACTTATTTGGTTAGGAAATTATTCCGCCAATAAAACAGCTTTGCATGCTGATAGTGACGCTAAGCTGATTTATCAAGCACTCGCTTTAGTGTTAGCAAACAGCACAGTTGCCTTGTTAACACTACAACTCGATGACTTAGCAGAGGAGTATTTGCCAGTAAATATTCCTGGTACCGACCGTGAGTATCCTAATTGGCGTCGACGTTTGAATAAAAGTAGTAAGCAGATTCTGGCAGATAATACGTTTTTAAAGCAGTTAGTTAAAAACCGACAACAAGCGAAATGAACAATATAACAAGGTTAATAATATCATGACGGACACTCTGTTGATGGCTGACAAGAGCAAGCAAAGCGAGCATAACACACAAGCGCAAATTGGCGATTATTCAGCACAAGTTGCTGCTTTTGAACAAGCCGAATTCTCCGATCCTTTTGCTTTTCTTGGTGTACATTATTATAACGAACTATCGGTGATCCTTAGGGTTTATATTCCGGGCGCAGAGCAAGTTTTCTATCAAAGTGAGCAGCAAAAAATTGCTTATCAACGATATCAAAAGACAGCGCTATTTACCTTAATCTTAAAGAAAAGTAATTTACAGAAAAACTACCAACTTAGTATTGTTTACCCATTAATAACCGTGCAAGAAACCGATAGTTACTCGCTAGCGAGTACCTTAGATGAGCAAGCGATGTACCTATTTTGTGAGGGGGCATTAGCACATGCTTATCAGCATTTGGGGGCGCAATGGCAAAGGCAGAATAATACTTGCGGCGTACGGTTTACCTTATGGGCGCCTAACGCCCAATGTGTTAGCGTCATTGGCGATTTTAATCATTGGAATGCAACACGCCATTTAATGCGTAAACACCCAAGTAGTGGTGTTTGGGAAATTTTTATTTGCAACGCACAGGCAGGTCAAGGTTATAAATTTAGTCTACTAAGTCAAGACGGACAACGGTCAGAAAAAGCAGATCCCTTTGCCTTTGTTATGCAAATGGCGCCAGCAACGGCATCAATAATTGCTGAGCAAGACTTTGCCACGCAATTAAACAGTCAACATAAAGGTCTAACGGCCACACAAGCTCAAGATAGATTAATACGTAATTCAATAGAAAGGCCTATCAGTATTTATGAAGTACATACTGGTTCTTGGCAGCGTAATGCTGAGCAAGTAGCTAAGGGTGAAAGCGGCTATTTAAGTTATCAAGAGTTGGCCGAAAGACTTGTGCCTTACGTAAAGAATATGGGCTTTACTCATATTCAGTTGATGCCGATAAGTGAATTCCCATTTGATGGCTCATGGGGCTATCAACCAGTAGGAATGTTTGCGCCGACTTGTCGCTTTGGCAGTATCGCCGATTTTCAGCACCTAGTTGATGCTTGTCATCAGCAAAATATCGGTTTGTTGATTGATTGGGTGCCCGGACATTTTCCCAGTGATGAGCATGGTCTAGCTAAATTTGATGGTACTCATCTCTTTGAACATGCAGATAAAAGGCAAGGCTTTCATCCTGATTGGCAAACTCATATTTACAACTATGATCGCGGAGAAGTGAAAAGCTTTTTAATTTCCAATGCTATGTATTGGTTTGACCTTTTTAAAATTGATGGTCTACGAGTCGATGCCGTCGCTTCCATGTTGTATTTAGACTACAGTCGCGAAGATGGCCAATGGTTAGCCAATGAATATGGCGGGAGAGAAAATTTAGCCGCAATTGAATTGCTAAAACAAGTTAATTTACGTTGTTATCAAGAAAACCCTGGCATCATGATGACAGCTGAAGAGTCTACAGCTTGGCCTGGCGTAACTCAATATACCGAACATGGCGGTTTAGGCTTTGGCTATAAATGGAATATGGGCTGGATGAATGACAGCTTAAGTTATATGACACGTGATCCCTTGTATCGCAGCCATCACCACCATGAAATGACCTTCTCACTCATGTATGCCTACAGCGAAAACTTTATCCTGCCACTTTCACATGATGAAGTTGTCCATGGAAAAGGCTCCTTACTCAATAAAATGCCGGGAGATGATTGGCAGAAATTTGCCAATTTACGTGCTTATTTTACCTTGATGTGGGCGCATCCGGGCAAAAAATTACTCTTTATGGGCGGTGAGTTTGCCCAGCGTAATGAATGGAATCATGATTGTTCGTTAGACTGGCATTTACTTGAACATGGTGCCCATCAGGGCATGCAGGAATTGATCAAGCAACTTAATGGATTATATTGCCAATCACCTGCCTTGTATGAGTTAGATAATAAACCCACTGGTTTTCAATGGCTTGATGAAAATAATGCACAGCAAAGTATTTTTAGTTTTATACGTTTTGCTAAAGATTTAACCGATCATATCGTGGTGGTGAGTAATATGACCCCAAACCCCGTTCAAGAATTTAGAGTGGGCGTACCGAGTCATCATGATTATCGGGTGATTTTTAATAGTGATGCCGAAAATTTTTCAGGATCTGATTTTAATCAACAGCAAGTTTTAACCAATCAAGACATTGCTTGGCAAGGCGTAGAGCACAGCGTTTGTTTACAGTTACCTCCGCTTGCTACTGTTTATTTGGCAAAGGTTGAACAATGAGTGAATTTTCTTTAGGAGTCGATGCAGAGGCAAAAGTGGCAGAGTTAACACCTATAGACTCTCGAGCAGTACTCACTAGGCAAGTGCAACTCATGCAACAATTCAGTCAAGGGCAACCTCAGCCCCTTGGTGCAAGTGTTGTGCTGGCGCTTACTAAAGAAAAACAAGCAGTAAACTTTGCTGTTTACTCCCCTCAAGCGAGTCAAGTAGAACTGTGCTTGTTTGATAGCACGGGAAAGATTGAATTAGCGCGCTTGCCGCTTCACCAAGGAGCTGAGCACGTTTGGCATGGCAAGGTAATGGGCATTGGACTTGGGCAACTTTATGGTTTTCGCGCCTACGGTGAATATAAACCTGAACTAGGATTGTATTTTAACCCTAACAACCTATTGATTGACCCCTACGCTAAAGATTTACAAGGCCAGTTTTCGTACACTGACACTGACAGTATCACTAACACTAAAACAGGCACAGAAGTTGACACCGATAATGCGGTCTTAATACCTAAATCTAGAGTGGTGGCATTAAGCGATTTTCAAACTAAATACGCTAGTCAAACAACAAGCACTTATCAAAACAACCATCAAAAAAACCGACCTAATATTCCTTGGCATGAAACCGTTATTTATGAGTGTCATGTCAAAGGTGCAACCATTAATAACCTCGCTATTGATGAGCAATATCGAGGCAAGTTTTTAGGCTTGGCAGAGGCTAGCTTTATCGAAGACCTTAAGAGCCTAGGTGTGACTACCTTAGAGCTATTGCCTGTGCATAGTTTTATCAGTGAACGTTTTTTAATAGATAAAAAGCTGACTAACTATTGGGGCTACAACAGCCTGAACTTTTTTACCCCTCAGCATGACTTTCTATGCCATGGAAATATCAGCGAATTTCAAGACATGGTCTATCGACTGCATCAACATAATATTGAAGTAATTATTGATGTTGTTTTCAATCATACGGCAGAAGGTAATGAACAGGGCCAAATCCTTAACCTACGCGGCTTAGCAAACAGTGATTATTATCGTTTAGATGGGCAAGACCCAAGTACTTATATTAATGATACTGGCTGTGGTAATACCTTAAATTTATCTCACCCCAGAACCTTACAATTAATCATGGACAGTCTAAGGTATTGGGTAGAAGTCATGGGCGTAGATGGTTTTCGCTTTGATCTCGCGCCTATTTTAGCCCGTGATCCCCAAGGTTTTAATTACCAACACAGCTTTCTTCAAAGCATTGCCCAAGACCCGATATTAAACCAAGTCAAACTTATTGCTGAGCCGTGGGATATAGGGCCTGGCGGATATCAGTTAGGCGCGTTTCCTATTGCCTGGCGTGAGTGGAATGACAAATATCGTGATACTGTGCGCCGTTTTTGGCGTGGAGAGCAGGGACAAATAGCCGATTTAGCGCAGCGTTTACATGGCTCTCATGATTTATTTGCTCATAATGGTCGTGATGCTAGCGCAAGCATAAATTTCATTACTGCTCATGATGGCTTTACCTTAGCTGACTTAGTGAGCTTTGAAGATAAGCACAATGATGCCAACGGTGAAAAAAATCGTGATGGTCATAATGACAACTACTCACAAAATAATGGTATTGAGGGCGAAACCGACAATGTTGACATCAATGCTTTAAGGCTAAAGCAGCAGAAAAACATGTTATTTACTTTGCTCTTTTCTCAAGGCGTGCCAATGCTCAGTGCTGGTATGGAGCAAGGGCATAGCCAACAAGGTAATAACAATGCCTATTGCCAAGATAACGAGATGAACTACCTGAGCTTCCTATCCTGTTCTGTAGATAAAAATGACAGTCGACAAAAGCCGACAGAATATGCTTTGTTTGTTTTTATTCGAGAAGCTATCAAGTTGCGCAAGCAATTTAGCATTTTTCAACAAAGTCGCTACATTCACCCCAATGATGAAGAGTTTGACTGGTTATGGTTAACACCGAGCAGTGACTCAATGACAGCAGATGATTGGCAAGATACCAGTAAGCAGTTGCTGATTTGCCTTATTGTCAATAAAAGTGTCAATAAAACTCTCAATAATACTAACGCTAAAGTTAACAACAATGACCCCAGTAAACCGCAAGATAATAATGATGCTTTACTGATGGTGCTTAATGCCGGTAGTGAGGATATGGTCATCAATCTTCCGCTTATTAACAATGTTACTTTTTGGCAAGTGAGTCTGCATAGTTTGGCTAATGTACCTGTTGATGAAGCATACCGTGCTGGCACCAATATGATTATTCCGGCTCAAAGTGTGTGGTTGATGTGCCCAAATCGAGGCAATAGTTTCAGTATCTAAAGCGAGTACTAAATAACAGTAAAGAGTCAGAAAACCTCATTTGTTTTCAACCCTGTTAAGCGAGTTTTTGAAGGAATAATAATGGAAAAATCACCAATAAATCAATGTAAGGTCAGGGACTGGCGAGAAGCGCCAGTGATTGATGAAAAAACGCTATATGATGATTTAACGCGCCATGTCTATTACACACTAGGGCGAGACCAAGAGACTCAATCGCATTTGTATCTTTACAACGCATTAGCCTTAACTATTCGAGATCGGCTTGTTGCTCTGTGTCGTGCCACCCGAGAAGCGCGGCTAGCATCACCACGCAAACAAGTGGCCTATTTATCGCTAGAGTTTTTAATGGGCCGAGCGCTTAGTAATGCCGTACTTAATTTAGACCTCGATGCTAGTGTAAAAGATGCATTGCAACAATATTGTTCCAATATAGAAGAGGTCAGTGAAGCTGAGCATGATGCTGGTTTAGGTAATGGCGGTTTAGGCCGCTTAGCGGCATGCTTTTTGGATAGCTGTGCTAGTTTAGGCCTGCCTGTAACAGGCTATGGTATTCGTTACGAATACGGAATGTTTAACCAAAGTATCGAAAATGGTTATCAAGTAGAGCATCCAGACAACTGGCTCAGAGAAGGGCACCCATGGGAAATAGCTGCACCAGAGCATAGCCGCCGAGTAAAATTTTTTGGCAAGGCGAGTGTTTATCAAGATAATCAGGGTAAAACACATCATCAATGGTTAGAAACACAAGATGTTTTGGCGGTTCCTTATGATGTACCTGTGCCGGGTTATAAAAATGAAGTGGTTAATACCTTAAGGTTATGGAAAGCAGAGGCAACCGATGAATTTAATTTATCTGAATTTAATGCCGGTAGTTATAGTGAAGCGGTTGCGCATAAAAACCTAGCAGAGCAAATCACTATGGTGCTCTATCCAAATGACAGCAGCGAGAATGGTAAAGCACTTAGATTAAGACAACAGTATTTTTTAACCTCTGCCACGCTACAAGACATTTTGGCGACTTGGACTGACACCCATGGAGATGATTTTAGTGATTTTTCACAATGTAATGTTTTTCAGTTAAACGATACTCACCCAAGCATTGCCGTGGCAGAGTTAATGCGTCTATTACTCGATGAACATGATCTCAGCTGGCAACAAGCATGGCAGATTACCAGCCAAACGATGGCTTACACTAACCATACTTTGTTACCAGAAGCGCTAGAGAAATGGTCAGTCGCCTTATTTGAACATTTATTACCGCGTTTATTAGAAATAATCTACGAAATTAATGCCCACTTTTTGGTCATGGTCGCGTGTAAGTGGCCAGGTGACGTGGCTAAACAGAGAGCAATGTCATTAATCGAAGAAGGTGATGTGCCACAGGTACGTATGGCTTATTTAGCTATTGTTGGCTGCTTCTCTGTTAACGGTGTTGCGGCTTTACATACGCAATTATTAATTGATGGCTTATTCAAAGATTTCTATCAACTGTGGCCTGAGAAGTTCAACAATAAAACGAATGGTGTTACGCCAAGACGCTGGTTATCACATTGTAATCCGGCCTTAGCGCAACTGCTCAATGATAAAATAAATGACGATTGGATAACTGACTTTGCTCTAATAAGGACCATTAGAAATTTTTATGACGATGAGGTTTTTTGTCAGCAGTGGCGACAGGTTAAGCAACAAAATAAAGACAAGTTAGTTGCTATGGTGCAAACACAATGTGGTGTTGAGTTTGACGTAACAATGCTTTTTGATGTGCATGTAAAGCGTGTCCATGAGTACAAGCGACAATTACTTAATATATTGCATGTTATTCATCTCTATGACCGTATTCGCTGTGGTGATACGCAAGACTTTACGCCTCGCTGCATTCTATTTGGCGGCAAGGCCGCACCTGGCTATTTTATGGCAAAGTTGATTATTAAATTGATTAATAATGTCGCCGACACCATTAATAACGATCCTCAGGCAAAGCCCTTTCTACGGGTTGCTTTCTTACCTAATTATAATGTCACCGCGATGGAAACTATTTGTCCCGCGACAGATTTATCTGAACAAATATCGACTACAGGTAAAGAAGCTTCTGGCACGGGTAACATGAAATTCATGATGAATGGCGCTATCACCATTGGTACCTTGGATGGCGCCAATATTGAAATTAGAGAAGCGGTAGGTGAGGAGAACTTCTTCTTATTTGGTGCCAGCAGTGAACAATTGTCGCAAATTCGCCAACACTACGATCCGGTTAAACTTATCAACGAAGATCAGGACTTTAAGAACGTCATGGACTTACTGGAGTCAGGGCACTTTAACTTATTTGAAGCGCAATTATTTCAGCCCATTATTGACGCCATTAAAAATCCTAAAGATGAGTGGCTAGTCGCCCATGACTTTGCGAGTTATGTGCAAACACAACGGCAAGTATCACTTGCCTATCAAGACCAAGATTATTGGACACGGTTGAGTATTTTAAATACCGCAGCGAGTGGCAGTTTTTCAAGTGATAGAACAATCAGTGAATACAGCCAAGATATTTGGCAATTAGCAGCGAGTGAAAACGAGACAAATAATAGTTTAAAAAGTTGTTCGTAAAGTAATTTATAAATATACCCAAACAACCTCAATATGCAGAGTATCTTGGGTATAACTCATATTTTAGTAACTTAGGGAGAAGAGTACATGCCAAATTATGAAAATCGTTATATTAGTAACTTAACCAAGGACACCTATGCACTAATTTTAGCAGGAGGTCGAGGCTCACGTTTACATGAATTAACCGATTGGCGGGCAAAGCCGGCGGTGTATTTTGGTGGTAAGTTTAGGATTATTGACTTTCCATTATCTAATTGTATTAATTCAGGGATCCGACGTGTAGGTATTGCCACGCAGTATAAATCACACTCACTCATTCGTCATGTTAACCGTGCTTGGGGACATTTTAAAAGAGAGCTGGGTGAATCCGTAGAAATATTACCCGCTTCACAGCGTTGTGGTGACGGTTGGTATTGTGGCACCGCCGATGCTGTTTTTCAAAATATCGATATTATCCGCGATGAATTGCCTAAATACGTGATGATACTTTCGGGTGATCATGTTTATCGTATGGATTATGGTGCGTTAATCGCCAAACACGCGGAAACGGGTGCTGACATGACGGTATGTTGTATTGAAACTAGCCGAGAAGAAGCCGCCAATACCTTTGGTGTGATGACTGTTGATAATGACAAAAGAGTCATTCGATTTGATGAAAAACCCGCTAGTCCCAATGCAATACCCGGTAAACCCGATCTATGTTTGGCATCTATGGGGAATTATGTTTTTAATACCGAGTTTCTCTTTGAACAGTTAAGAAAAGATGCTGAGCGAGAAGGTTCCGGGCGAGATTTTGGTCACGACATTATCCCAGCAATTATTAAGCAGCATAATGTTTTTGCCTTCCCATTTACTAATCCCACGGGTACAGAGCAAGCATATTGGCGAGATGTTGGTAGTTTGGATTCTTTTTGGCAAGCAAATATGGAGTTAGTTTCCCCTGAACCTAAGCTTGATCTTTATGATGATACTTGGCCTATATGGACTTACCAAGAGCAATTAGCACCAGCAAAATTCATTTTTAATGATGAACATAGGCGAGGAATAGCTGTCGATTCTACTATCTCAGGAGGGTGTATTATTTCCGGTTCACAGGTACGTAATTCGTTACTTTTTTCTAGTGTGCATGCGCATTCGCATTCTGTTATCGAAGAAAGTGTGATTTTACCGCAAGTTGATATTGGTCAATATAGTAAAATAAAGCGCGCCATTATTGACCGAGGTTGTAAAATCCCTGATAACCTGTCGATAGGCTATGATAAGCAGCAAGACATTGCCAATGGTTTTCGAATATCGGCTAAAGGGATAGTACTAGTGACCCCCAGCATGCTAACAGCTTTAGCAGAAAAACAGGCGTTACAAAATAAAAACAAGAAAGATTTGGAATTAGCTTAGCTAACCTGACCTAACTAAAGGATGAGTGAATGAAAGTATTAATGGTAGCAGCAGAAAATGATGCTATTGAAGGCGCGAAAGTTGGCGGTATGGCTGACGTAATTCGTGATGCGCCATTGGCTTTAGCTGAGCAAGGTCACCAAGTTAGTGTGATTATTCCGGATTATGGCGACTATGCTCAATACTACCCAGCTCGACAGATTGCTTGTTTTTCGCTGTCGTTTGCTGGCAACATAGAACATGTCACCTTAACAGAACTGGAACTTCCTCAGCTTAAATCTGATAAAAAATCGACAAAAAATCAGCAAGGTTGCGTACGGCAAATGGTGATAAGTCACAACATGTTTACCGAGCAGGGTATAGGACGGGTGTATTTTGATGATGAGAGCAGTCGGCCATTTGCCAGTGATGCCAGTAAATATGCATTGTTTAATGCCGCGGTACTTGAGGCGATAACACAAAACCATATTGCTCGCCCCGATGTGCTGCATTTACATGACTGGCATAGCGCTTTAATTACGGTACTGATTGAATACGCGAGCCGCTATCAGGCTTTAAGATCAATCACTAGTGTCTTTACCGTGCACAATTTAGCATTACAGGGAATACGACCTCTTCAAGGAGATGAGTCTAGCCTTGAAGCTTGGTTTGGTTCATTAAGTTATGATGGCCAAGTTATTTGTGATCCGCGTTACCCCCATTGTATTAACCCCATGCGTGCAGCGATTAACTTGGCTGATAAAGTGCATTTGGTTTCGCCGACTTATGCCCAAGAGGTGCTATTAGCTAGTGAGCATAGTCAAGGGATTTACGGTGGCGAGGGCTTAGAGCAAGATTTACAGAACGCCTGTAATGAGCAACGATTGGTTGGTATTTTAAATGGTTGTCAATACGATTCTCTAGGGAATGATAACGTGGTGAGCCCAGAGCAATTGTTGACTACCGCCAAACATGAACTATTAACATGGATAGCCAGAAGTGAACAATTGAGCAGCAGCCATTATATTGCCAGTCAACGCGTTATTTCTTGGTTAGAGCAAAATAAGATAACAAATGATACCTCTGTTATTAATACAGGACCTCTAGTGACAAGTGTTGGTCGGCTAACGGATCAAAAAATGTTGTTATTGCGTAAAGACCAAACGGTAGCTGGTAATGTCAGCCTACTATCACGTTTATTAGTGACATTAGCCCAGGCCAATGGCCGTTTGATTATCTTAAGTTCAGGAGATCGACAAATTGCGTTGGAGCTCACTCAACTTATGGCTCAGCATGATAATTTTTTATTTCTAAATGGTTATGGGCAAGCACTAAGCGATGTTATCTATCAAAGTGGTGATTTATTTTTAATGCCAAGTTCGTTTGAACCTTGCGGTATAAGTCAAATGTTAGCATTGCGGGCCGGGCAGCCATGTCTCGTTCACGCGGTAGGCGGTTTAAAGGATACTGTTCAACACTTGGAGAATGGTTTTTGTTTTACCGGTAATTCCATTGCAGAGCAACAAGAACAATTATCAATGGTGTTCAGCCAAGCAATTGATTTATTCCAACAAGATAACAGCACTTGGCAACAGTTAGTGACTTGTGCCAAACAAAGCCGCTTTAGTTGGGACGAAAGTGTTGCCCGTTATGTGCGAGACTTATACCAATCTCAGTAAATTATTGCTACTCAACGTGACTTAGCAGGCTTAGGCCTGCTGTCACATATTTTGACGTTAGTTGATACACATACGTTTATAACTCAAGCTCCGGTTGTCTTACCTTTAATTAATATGTCTGAAGTTTTTCTAGAGTTAACTTAATTGCGAGTAAAGTAAAAAACAAGCGGTTAAAATTAATAAGCCCCCCATAAATTGGTTAAAAACCTTTAACCTGAACTCACTATTTAAAAGTATTGCTGCTTTATCCCCTAATACAGACCAAGAAAAAAGAGAGAAATAACACACTACAAAATAGATCAATGAAAAGGTTAAAAACTCTTGATGACTGTTCGGTACGGAAAACAAGGAAACACCAACCATACAGGCTATCCACGCCTTAGGATTTAACCACTGCAATAGAAAACCTTGCATAAATGTTGGTTGTTTCTGCTCTTTTATATCTAATTCTTCAGGTTTTGATAGGGTGATTAAATAGCCCATATACGCAATAAATAATGATCCAAAAACAGCTAAATATTTTAAAAAGTATGGATATAAATCAATAACTTTAGAAAAGCCTAAGCCAATGAATAACAACAATGATGTGAAGCCAATCGTTCCACCTGAAACGAATAAAAATGTTTTTCGTACCCCATAGTTTGCTCCTGAAGATACAATCACCATATTAACTGGCCCTGGAGATATTGACATAGCTAATGAGAATGAAAACATTGCGATAAATAATGACATAACTTTTCCTCTGTTTTTTATAGACTATATATCTACTTTATTATTTAGATAAGGTGCTACAATCAAGTATCACTGTTCTAAATACTTTAACAATAAAAACAAATGATAGATGAATTACGATCAATCGCTATTTTTGCTGAAACGATAAAACAAGGCTCTTTTCGAGCTGCTGCAAAAGAGCTAAAACTTTCACCTTCAGTCGTTAGCTATCAGGTTACTCAATTAGAAAAATCGGTAGGTACGGCTTTAATTTACAGGTCGACTAGAAATTTGTCGTTAACGTCTGAAGGGACTGTGTTATATCAGTATGCTTTAACTATGATCCAAGCAGCACATCAAGGATTAAGCCAAGTAACTTCAGATAAACAAGAGCTAAGAGGTACTTTAACCCTCACCCTACCTTCAGCATTAATCAAGTCAGAGATAAGTAAAAAAACATCTCAATTTAGCAAATTGCACCCTCATTTGAATTTTAAACTGTTTTATACCGACAATAGACAAGACCTTATTCTTAAAGGCATTGATTTAGCATTTAGGGCGGGGGAAATGGGTGATAGTAGCCTCATGTCTAAACGGATTGGAGAGATTAATAGAAAACTAGTTTGTTCTTATGATTATTGGAAAGAAAATACAAAACCTATCTATCCTCCCGATTTAACAAAATGGAATTGGATAAAATTAGATATGCTTCCAAATTACAGAACTTTAATAAACTCTGAGGGTGAGAAATGTGAGATAGGCTTTAAAAGTAATATCAGCGTAAATAGTGTTGAAGCTATGACTCAGCTATGCATAAATGGCGCAGGTATAGCGACTCCTCCTGATTTTTTAATCGAAAGAGAAATTAAAAATAATGTTTTAGTAGAATTGTTTCCAAACTGGCAAGTTGAACCTATTCCTCTATACGCTGTTTGGCCGAGTAATGTCTTTCAAAATAGCAGTGCTAAACGTTTATTAGATTTTTTAAAATAAAAGGTATTATAGATAAGTTAAGTCATATTTTTAATACACCGCCAGGCAAATTATTTCGAGAAAAGGGCGTTTGACCAGGTCAGTATTAAACTTATCAGGCCACCCATGATAAGTTGTACATAATTAAATCACTAAACTAAGCTTAATTCACTAACTTATCAGGCCACCCATGATAAGTTGTACATAATTCAATCAATACACTAAGCTTAATTTACCTTTGTTAAGTTTGGTGATTGTTATGCCGAAGCCTCGTTCACAACAAATTAGTTTACTTGATACGCCTTATTATCACATTTGCAGTCGCACGGTACGAAAGGCTTTCTTGTGTGGCGTAGATGAAGAAACTGGTGTTAGTTTTGAGCATAGGCGCACATGGATTGAAAAGCGTATTTTCCAATTATCCACCGTGTTTTCTATCGACATATGTGCCCATGCTGTGATGCATAATCACTTACATCTCGTATTGCACGTAGATGTAGAGCAAGTTAAAAACTGGTCAACGGGGGAAGTACTTAAACGTTGGCATCAGTTATTTAAAGGCACACTCCTTACTCAAAAGTATTCAAAGAACGAAAAGGGTCAATCGCTTGACAAATTTCAACTGGCGATGGTAGAAAGCACAGCAGACATTTATAAACAGCGTTTACAGGATATCAGTTGGTTTATGCGCTCACTGAACGAGCCAATAGCCCGACAAGCCAACCGAGAAGATAATTGCACAGGACACTTTTGGGAAGGGCGCTTTAAATCTCAAGCACTGCTTGATGAAGGTGCTTTATTGTCATGTATGGCTTATGTTGATTTAAACCCGGTACG
>CAJXYE010000092.1 GCA_913063325.1 uncultured Colwellia sp.
GCATCTTCAGAAAGAGTATTATCATCCGCATTAACAGCCATCTTTCATGTTAATCGGGTATGTCAAAGTCCAATAAAAACAAATTTAATCATTGAGAAAGATATTGTACGTTGGCAATTTTCTCTTAAAACTAAAGAGCCAACCCTTTCTTTATTTGCCCTTACGATGCTAACTTGTATTGCAAATAAAACATTAAGTATGTTATTAAAAAAAGATGTTCCTTTGCTTTATGCCTCATTTGTAGACAGTACACCAATTAATGTTTGTGATTATCAGTTTTTATATTCTTGTCCGGTTAAATTCAATCAAGATTATAACGAACTCGTTTTTGATAAAACCTGGTTAACAAAGCCAGTTATATGTAAATACAAAGAAGTTAAGTCACATTTAAAAGTACCTTTATCAATTACAAACTATACTTTTAATTCATTAGGGTTAATCAAGCAAATCAAAGGGATTATTGCCTTATCACCAAAAAGTCAGTTTCCTACTCAAAATGAACTTGCCTCAAAGCTTGGAATGTCGGTAAGAACCATGCAACGAAAATTAGATTCAGAAAATTCTAATTACATGGCTATTAAAGATAAATTTCGACATAAAAAAGCTATTTTCTATTTAGATCATACCGATAAAAATCTTGAGTACATTACAGAACGCTGTGGCTTTAGTGAAGTTGCTTCGTTCACGCGCGCTTTTATACGTTGGCAAGGTTGTACTCCCTCTAAATACCAGTCAAAGATAGAAAACAAATAAGGATTATAATGGTATATTCCGTTTTACTAACTTGAGAGATAAGCATTTAAATCAGCTAAAAAACAGCCGGTATTTCACTTATGGATACCGGTTTTATTCTCCTAAAACATTTTGAGGTTATTTACTGTTTTTCTGCCGATAACTCTGTGGATTCATCCCAGACCACTTATTAAAACTATGAATAAAAGACGACGCATCACAAAGGTTAAGTTTGTAGGCTATTTCTTCTACTGTTAACTTGGAAGTAGTCAGGTAATGAGCCGCAAGTTTATAGCGGTGTTCATCTTTGAGTTGCTGAAAGTTTGTACCTTCAAACGTTAACCTTCTATGTAGTATACGTGTTGAAATGTTAAGTACTTTGGCTATTGTCTCTTTACTTGGGAGTTCATTAATTGACATCGCCATAAATAGGTGTTGAACCTTGCCAGCATAGGTGACGCTGTCTGCTAAATGCAGTTTGATAAGTTCCACTGGATTTTTAAAATATTGCGAAATTTGATCATATTTCGCATTTATTGATGTTTGTAAGTGTTGTTCATCAAACTCAAACCCCAAAAAATCAGAATCAAAAATCACTTCATTATTATAAAGTAATTTATACTCTTCACCATAGGACGGCTTAGGGTGAGGCACAAACATTTTATATATATGAATGCGTTTATTAATGAGCATACAGATCAAGCGATAAAATACCATGATAAAAATCTCAGCCATTACTACTTGCTTTATATTTGGATCAAAATCGATATAAATGCATAATTTTGCCTTGCCACTTTTTCGCTTTAATTGTAGTTTTAATGGTCCGAGCGTCAGATTATAAAATTCTTCAATAGTTTTTAATGCACTGATTAAGTTTTTCGCATTACAGCCCAGCTTGCATGTGAATAGCGTTGTGCCTCGAGCTAATGGGGATGTTGCAGTGTCTAATAACTCATCATTAGTGTGCTCATATAATAAAGAAAATGCATCTGCTAGAAGCTGTAAAGGCAACCTTGAGTGTTGTTCTAGATTCATTCCCATCAAAGCTAAATGGCTAAGTGGTGCTTGAATAGATACTCCGAGATGGCATGCTATTTTTTCAAGCTCGGTATAAGCTTGAAAAGGCATAGTTATCTCTTTATCCATAAACAAACCAGAGTTATCAATTAATTTAATGCTCATTATGCACACAATTCCAGCTGAAGAGATAATGAAATAGGATGGTATAAAATTTAAATATTAATAGTGCAAGCATTGTCGTGATAAAAACTTCGCGTAAAGGTGTTCGTTATCATGAATCAAAAGGCATATTATAGTCGTTATTTTTAGCGCTTCAAATATTAACTTTTAAAATAATACAGATGAAAATACTTGCTTGTTTTTATACAAGCAAGTATTTGGCTAATTAAAAGCTCATACCAAATTCAAGATTAATCTTACGAGCCTTTTGATGTACACCGCTACCATACGCCCCAATATTCAGAGGGATTTTAGCAAGATATATCTCATAATCTTCATCGAATAAATTACTGACCGTAATAGCTGCGTACCAATCACTATTAATTGGAGTCAACTTAAAGCGGTAATCAACCAAAGCATAGCCGTCTTGAACTAGACCTTGCTCGTTACTAGAATCAATAGTGTGCTCAGACTTGTAGTTTATACTGAGCATGTTAGACATTTCATAATTATTGAATATTTCGGTTATGTGCTCAGTTTTCACAAAAGCAGCTAGTTTAGGAACCCAAGCCAAACTGTCACCCGACCAGTCACACTTGCCATCTGCATTTTGTTCGCCATTATGCATTTCGGTTAAGCTACAGGCCGCTTGCGTAAACTCATCATAATAGAAATCTAAATACTCAGCATTGGCAGAAAAACTTAGCTCATCTGTCACTTGCCATATGAACTCAACATCGACACCTTTTTGTACAGTCTGGCCCGCATTCGCTACATTGAATCCAGTACCTCCGCTAAAAACAGAGGTCTGTAAATCTTCATAAGTTCCATAAAATGCAGCAACATTCAGACGCATATTGTCCCAGTCAGATTTAAAACCAACTTCATAGGCGGTAACTTGCTCATCTTCAAATTCAGTATCCTGAGGAGTACCAGCACTTGGACCTGGCACCGTTCCGATAAACGAAGCCGTGCTTGGACCTTCATATAGAGTATCAAAGCCACCTGCTTTTGCCCCATTAGCAAAGGTGAAATACCCCATAAAATCTTTCGTAAAGAAGTAGCGGGCACTCGCTGAAATCATTGTGTGTTCCTCTTCACGCTTCATATCTTTAAACTCGTGCGGAGCACCTGTTGCTTTTAAGATAGCCCAGTAACTAAATAATGCGGGGCTTAGCCCTTTAGTGAAAGGTAAAGGCTCTCGGGTATCAAACTCGCCTTCAATTGTCTGTAACTCAAGTCCCTGAGTGGCGGTTTTTTCTATCTCTGTATAACGGATCCCTAATGTTAGAGACAGTTTTTCACTTGCTTGATAATCAAGTTGACCAAAAATAGCATGTTGCTTCGCATTTTGTTCTAAATAGTTAGAACGAGAATAACTGGCAAGCTCAAAGGGTAATCCTAATGCTGTACTGATAAAGGGCATGTTAAAATCAACATCAAACCCAGTATTAAAGTCAGCATCTTGATAGTAAACCCCGGTTAGCAGCTTAATCTGATCATTGACGTTGATATCAAGGCGCAATTCTTGAGAAAGTTGTTCATAGTCTTCAGGTACAGACGATGCAAGAAAATTGTATGGCGCGGCATCTATGTCAAGCGTATGAAAATAATCGTAGCGACTATCTGCAGTAATAGAGGTTAGTGATATATCATCGTTAATTTGCCAGATAATTTCTAACATGGTTTCATTACTTTCATTTTTATTGCCAGAGGGACCATTTTCAAAAATAGAGTCATCGTTACCGGTATTCAAACTGCCAATACCAAATGGCGCCAGCGGCGAATTTTCATATTCAGTAAAATCAGGGTTAACATGTGTGTAAAGTGCTATTGTCTCACCCGATTTTTCAAACGAAGCCTGTTCGTGTCGTAGATAAAAACTGAGTTCATCGCTTGCCTCCCAAACAGCACCAATACGAAAAGCATTGTCATTATAATAGGTTTCGTATTGCCCTGAGTAATTGTTTAATTCAGCACCTTTGCTCTGATCTCGCCATTTCCCTGCAATACGCAGCGCAAAGTTGTCAGTAACAGGTATGTTAACCCCACCAAAAATCTGAGCTTCTTCATACTCAAGTTCATATTTTACTACAAACTCACCATTTACGTCATCGTCAGTATCAGGTCGGTTAGTAACCATGCTTAACGCCCCACCAACTGAACTGTTTCCATACAATGTTACTTGTGGACCTTTGAGTACTTCAACACGTTGCATATCGAAAAAACCTGAACGTTGTTGATTCATTCGACCACGATATACGCCATCTACGTAAGTACCGACCGATTGATCAAATGACTGGTTATCACCAGAAGATACGCCACGCAGTGATAAACGGCTATGATTAGCTAGATTTGGCTGTTCCAAGCCCGGTACGTATTTAGATAAATCTTCAATATTATGTACCCCCATATCTTTGATAAAGTCACCTGTAACTGCATTTATACTACTAGGTATTGATTGTACTGACTCAATACGCTTACGCGCTGTTACCTCTATAATTTCAAGAACAGAGTTTTTTGCCTTAACATCTTTAGTTGCTTCGTCCTGAGCTAAAGTAGCGAATGTTGAGGAACTTAATATTAGACCAATAATATTGGCTAATTGTGTTTTAGGGAGTTTTTTAATATTCATAATTTATGCCTACCTTTATTTATTAGATTGCACCAAGCAACTCGTTACAATTTTTTATTATTAAATTAGAACTTATTAGAACTTAGCAAATACCAATCAACATGCTTGTGTTTGAATAGGCCAAAATGAAGATGTTGAAGGCCTAAATTCACAGAAAGCATTAATCGATAATTCTGTTTTTTAACTGTGATTTTACTTGTAATACCTAGTAGTGGCCTAAGGTCGATATATATATATGAAAGGCATAATCTATAAAATTGTGCATTTGAGTCAAACTACGTAAATCTCTGGCACATTTACCCACAACACAAGCCCAACTGTGATGTTAGTTTGTATGTAAATCAAAATTAAAGAGTCAGTAGGAATGTCAAATATATATATATATAGTCGGTGTGGGAATGACGCCATTTGGCCGCCATATTCAGCGTAGTATTGAACACATGTGTGGTGAAGCATTAGATGCAGCATTAAAAGATGCTGGTTGTGAAAAATCAGAAATTGGTACCGTATTTTATACCGGTACAACTCAAGGGCATTTACAAGGCCAAGGGCTTATTCCGGGACAAGTTTATTTAAGCAAGATAGGCATTCAAGGGATCCCTGTCTTTAACATTGAGAATGGTTGTGCTGCAGGAAGCTCAGGTTTTCACCTTGCGGTACAAATGCTTAAGTCAGGTAGTTGCGATGTTGCATTAGCGATTGGTGCTGAAAAAATGAACATTGCTGATAAAACTAGAATGTTCTCTGTGTTCGATGGGGGGTGGGATGTATCATCGCCAGAGGAAAATTTAGCAAAGTTATTAGCTCCAGCAAAAGACTTTATTGTTCCAGAAGGACATGAGTCTGACCGACCTTACAGTGTTTTCATGTCTATTTATGCTGCATTTTGTCGAGCACACATGGATAAATACGGTACTACTCATCGTCAAATCGCGTCAGTATCCGCAAAAAACCACACTCATTCAGTACATAACCCTCTATCTCAGTTCCAGCAGGCTTACTCTATTGATGAAGTATTGAACGCCCCACCAATTACCTATCCACTAACCTTACCTATGTGTGCGCCAATTTCAGACGGTGCTGCTGCGGTGATTGTATGTAACGAAGAGGGTTTAAAACGTATTGGCGCAGACAAATATCGATCTATCAAAGTATCAGCTAGTGTGGTGCGTAGCACAACAGATCGTCCTTATTCAAAACCAGAGTTACATTGTGCTCACTTATGTGCATTACAAGCATACGAACAAGCAGGTCTTGGCCCAGAGGATATGGATGTATCCGAAGTACACGACGCAACAGCAATGGGTGAAATATTACACGCTGAAAATTTAGGTTTAGTTGGCTTTGGTGAAGGGGGTCCTGCGGCTGAACGGGGAGATTTTTCCATCGGAGGTAAAATCCCTATTAATACATCGGGCGGGCTTGAATCTAAAGGGCATCCTATTGGTGCTACCGGTTTAGGACAAATTCACGAACTAGTTACGCAACTGCGTGGTGAAGCCGGTGCTCGCCAAGTCGAAAATGCTCGACATGCCGTACATGAAAACAGTGGTGGCTTAGTTGGTATAGAAGAAGCTGCAGTAGCCGTAAATATTCTTTCAAAATAGTAAATTAGACCGAGTAAACTAAAAACAAAATAAGGAGAGAGCAATGAGCTTTCAAATGACCGAAGAGCAAAAAATGGCTACAGATAGCCTACGTAAATTTTTAGATAAAGAAATTGAACCAGAATTTATTGCCCACGGCGAAGGACGAATTTATAAAGAACAAATGACTAAGTGGTCTAAAAGACTTGCTAGCTTTGGCTTGGTTAATGCGCCAATACCAGAAGAGTTTGGTGGTATGGGGATGGACTGGGTAACGCATTTACGTTTATGGGAAGAGGTTGCTGTTACCTCTTTGGATATTGCCGCACCACTTCTAATTAATGTAGCTGGAGCTGACTTATTAGTGCAAAACGCGCCAAAACACATTCAAGATAAGTACCTTTCTGGTTTACTTAACGGCGAAATGTTCATCGGTGTCGGCATATCAGAGCCCGATGTCGGCTCTGATGTTGCAGCGGTTAAAACCCAAGCAATACGTGATGGCGACGACTGGGTGATTAATGGCGAAAAAACTTGGATTTCTAATGGTGAATATATGGATTTATTTGTTTGTACCTGTAAAACAGGTGATGGAGAGTTAACCCATATTGCTATTGATGGCAATCACCCAGGTCTAGAAGTTCGCCACATTCCCAAAATGGCATTAAACGGACAATCAACTAGCCAAATATTCTTAACTGATGTACGTGTACCTGTCGCCGATACTGTTGGCAAAATTGGTAAAGCGTTAATGAACACTTTAGTCATCTTTGAACGAGCGCGTTGTCATATGGCAGCTTGGGGCTACTCTTTAGGTCGTCGAGCTTTAGAAGAATCAATTAAATATTCTCAAGACCGAACCCAGCATGGAAAACCAATTGCAGGGCACCAATTAATTGCCGATAAAATTGCCACTATGGCAACTGAAATAGATGCCGCGAGATTATTGACTTTACATGCCGCCGATATGATCGATAAAGGCATTCGTTGTGATAAAGAGGCATCGATGGCGAAATGGTATGGCACAGAAATTGGCGTAAGTGCTACCCGTCAAGCGGTACAATTACACGGTGGCAATGGCGTATCTAAAGAATTCATCGTTGAACGCTTAGCGCGCGAAGCCATGATTGGCCCAATACCTGATGGCACAACAGAAATTCAAAAACTACTCATTAGTCGAATCCTAACAGGTGTGCAAGCCTTTCGTTAGTCATTACCTAGCAACGCGATAACTGACTGTGGTTAATGATGTTAGCCATTTAAAATTTAGTACCAACATACCGAGCAGAGAATATAAAATGAATTTACAAGATAAAATTGTAGTGATCACTGGTGGCGCATCGGGCTTAGGTCGTGCTGCAGCAGAGTACCTAGCAACAAAAAAAGGGGCAAAAGTCGCATTACTTGACTTAAATGCCAAGGCAGGTGCTGAAACGGTTGCTGCCCTTGGTGAAGATAAAGCGATATTTTGTCAAACGGACGTAACCAGCGAAGAAAGTATCGATACCTCTATTTCAGCTATTATGGCTAAATTCGGAGCCATCCATGTTGATATCAACGCAGCGGGCATCCCACTACCTTGTAAAATTTTGGATAAAGAGGGTAAGGCAACTAGTCTTGAAAAATATGCAACCGTCATTAAAGTCAATTTAAACGGGGTGTTTAATGTCATGGCAAAATGTGCTGAACAAATGGCGAAAAATCAACCCGATGAAAAAGGCGAACGCGGTGTGGTAATCAATATATCTTCTGGTGCCGCATACGAAGGTCAAATAGGTCAATCTGCTTATTCTGGATCTAAAGGCGGTGTAAATAGTATGAACATGCCCGCAGCACGAGAACTAGCTAAGTATGGTATTCGTGTTAATTCTATCGCTCCAGGATTATTTGGAACACCCATGGTTAAATCTTTAGATGAAAAAGTACAAAAAATTCTCATTAGTATGTGTGAAGCGCCAAAGCGTATGGGTGAAATGGTTGAATTTTCACACACCTGTATTTACCTTGTTGAAAATTCTTACGTAAACGGTCGTTGTTTACGTCTTGATGCTGCAACAGTTATGCAAGCACGGTAGAGGGAAATAACATGTCTGAATTATTGGTAGAAAAAAGAGGAATGACCGGTTGGTTAACACTAAATAGACCTAAAGCATTTAACGCATTAACCCATAATATTTTAAATGAATTAGAAGTTGCTATCGTCGACTTTGAACAAGACGACAATATTCGAGTGATAGTATTAGCCGCCGCCGACTGCCCTGCTTTTTGTGCAGGTGCTGATTTAAAACAAGTACTTAGAAAAACAAAGCAAGGTGAAAATGATTTTCTAATGCAATGTCGAGTCAGTTTTGCTGCATTGCGTAACTGTACTATGCCGGTGATATCGGCAATAAACGGCATGACAATGGCTGGTGGGTTAGAGCTCATTATGTGTTGTGACATAATCATCGCATCAGAGAAAGCAACATTAGGTGATGCTCACTCTAATTTTGGTGTGTTTCCGGGTGCTGGTGGCGCTTCCATACTACCTAAACTGATTCCACTTAACGTCGCTAAATACTTATTATTTACAGGAAAGTTACTACCTGCAGCAGAAATGAAACAATACGGCTTAGTTAATGAAGTTGTGGCTCCTGAAAAACTACATGACCGCGTGCAAGAGCTTTGCGATGAACTTGCAGAAAAAAGCCCCTTAGTGCTTCGTCGTATGAAAAAAATTGCCAACCAATCGCAAGATCAAAGTCGTCAATCGGCACTTGATTCTGAGCTATTAGAGTTACGTGAACATTTTCTATCGGCTGATATTCATGAAGGTTTAGCCGCATTTTCTGAAAAACGAAAGCCTATATTTATAGGTAAATAGCCTAAGCAAATAATACAGGTAAATACTGTAGGCAAATAGCAAAGGTCACACTTAACACAGCAGGTTAATATAGATGAGAGCATTAGAAGGTATTAAAATCGTTGAAATAGCAGGTATAGGTCCTGGCCCCGTTGCCAGCATGATGCTAGCAGATTTAGGTGCAGAAGTGATTTTAATCGAACGAAAAACTATCAACCCAAACGCTGCTAAGCTATCTCAGCCTAACAATGCTGAATTTTTTAAACGAGGAAAACAGTCTATTGCTTTAGATTTAAAGCAGCCAGAAGCAATAGAGTTAGTGCTTTCGCTAGTGGCACAAGCCGATATGTTTATCGAAGGTTTTCGTCCTGGCGTAATAGAGCGTTTAGGTTTAGGCCCTGAGGACTGTTTAGCATGCAATAAAAAACTTGTTTATGGTCGTATAACGGGTTGGGGGCAATATGGTCCTTTAGCGCAATCGGCTGGCCATGACATGAATTATACTGCTATTTCCGGAATATTGGCCTATAGCGGTGTTGCTGGCGACACGCCCTTTCCTCCCGCCACAATTATTGGTGATATTGGTGGTGGGTCGTTACATTTAGTGATGGGAATGCTAGCAGCACTTATATATTCACAACGTACCGGAGAAGGGCAAGTGGTCGATGCCGCCATATGTGATGGTAATGTTTATATGCAAACCCTGTTAGCTTCGCTTTATGCCAGTGGGGTAGTTGGTAATGAGCGTGGTGAAGAATTTTTTACCGGTGCTTCTCATTGGGCTAATACCTACCTATGCGCTGACGGTAAATATATAACAGTTGAAGCTTTAGAGCCTAACTTTTACCAGAAATTTATCGCTCTTGCTGGTTTGTCTAATGACACTGATTTTTCACGCCAATACGACAAAGCATTATGGCCGGCAGCAAAGGGTAAGCTAACAGCGTTTTTCAAAACGCAACCCCAATCTTATTGGAATGAAATTTTTGAGGGTACTGACTCATGTTATGCACCGGTATTATCTCTTAAAGACGCCGTTCACCACCCTCATAATATCGCTAGAGGTAATTTTGTCACCAACAATGACTTAATACAGCCCGCACCGGCACCAAAATTAAGTAAAACCCCCTCTAAGGTAGGGAAGATCCCAGCTTTTGGTGAACATACAAATCACATTTTAGCTAAACTGAAATTATCAGAAAAACAATATATCAATCTAAAAAAAATAGGCGTGATTTAATTAATTAGAGATGAAAACAATGTCCGCACAACAAAAGACATTATAAACTAATAACTAAAGGAATGATTACCATGAGATTTTCAGATTACTTCGATGCTTCGGCATCGCGTTGTCCAAATAACTTAGTATTAATTGATGATAATGACAGCTTTACCTACAAAGAAGCTAAGTCTTGTGTCCATAAGATTGCCAAAGTACTCCGCAATAAGTGTCGGTTACAAGCGGGACAAAAGGTTGCCGTATATAGCCCAAATAAAGCTAAAGCTTTTTTATCAGTGTTAGGTACTAACCGAGCTGACTTGGTTTGGTTCCCTGTTAATGCGGGTAATGCTATAGAAACGAATATTGAACTGTTTAATTTTTTCGAGATAGACTGTTTGATATTTGACAGTAGTTTAGGCCAGAACGTCGCTTTAGTTCGTGAGCAGTGCCCATCTATCAAACACTTCATTTGTCTTGACAAATCTACCAATGAATCAGTCTCATTAGATGACCTGACCGTCGATGTAACAGGTGAATATGCATCAGAAAAAGTTGATCCAATGGCAACTGCTGTTGTGGTGGCCACAGGTGGAACAACAGGCCCTTCTAAAGGTGTTGAACATACCCATCAAAGCTTTGATAATTTCCTATTAGGTATTTTAATTTCACTACCTATTGAAGAAGGCGATACTAACTTAGTGGTTGCTCCCATGACACATGCTGCAGGTATGTTTGGTTTGAGCTGTATAGCCGCTGGTGGTTGTTTACGTATGTTATCCGGTTTTATCCCAGAACGTGTAATTGATGCCATTAACGTAAATAAAATACAATCTATGTTTTTACCTCCCGCAGCACTATACGGGCTATTGGCACAACCAAACATTAACGACATAGATACCTCATCACTAAAAGCTTTAGTCATTGGCTCTGCGCCCGTAGCACCTGAACGCTATGCAGAAGCAACAAGAGTTTTTGGCTCTGCAATGTACGAAATATATGGTCAAACAGAAAGCCTATTTCCTGTCATAGTTAAAGAAGCAAAAGATTACATAAATGAAGACGGAACATTAAACATGAAGGTATTGGCTTCAGCTGGTCGACCTACTAAATATGCGCATATTGAAATAATGGACCCTGAAGGAAATATTTTACCTGCTGGCGAGAAAGGGGAAATAGTGGTTCGCAGTAGCTCGGTAATGAAATGTTACTATAAAAACCCAGAAGCAACAGAAGAGGTTTCTAAGTTTGGTTGGCATCACACCACTGATGTAGGAATTATAGACGAGCAGGGCTTTGTTACCATTGTCGATCGATTGAAAGATATGATTATTTCGGGCGGTTTTAACGTTTACCCTGTAGAAATTGAGAATATCATCAATGGCATAGATGAAGTCATGGTTTCAACGGTTATAGGTACGCCACATGCTAAATGTGGAGAACAAATTACTGCGGTAATAGAGTTGAAAACCGGACAAACTATTGATCCAGAAAGAGTGAAAGCTATTTGCAAAGACGCTCTAGGAAGTATTAAGGCCCCTAAAGAAGTATTATTCTGGGATAAAATACCGCTATCTCCTGTGGGAAAAGTACTTAAACGTGATGTACGCAAAACATTCTGGGAAAATGTAGATCGTCAAGTATAACAGGACTGTACACTTTTCAGATTCATTGGTAGTTTGGTCTTGTTTTTGTTGCTGAAATTTTCAGTTTGAATTTTAAATGTAGCACAAATTAACCCACTTCTCAGCACAGACTATTATGTTAATACGTCTGTGCTGAGGAGGGACCTCTTCTGTTACCGAGCAGTATATTAATAAAGTATTAGAGTACTATGGAGCAACAAGTGAAAAACATCACTTATCCCTATAAAAGAAAACCAAAAAATAACACATTTAAAGAGATTGCTCCTCGTGTCTACTGGTTACGTTTAGGCATGCCTTTTAGCCTAGATCACATCAACTTATGGCTAATAGAAGAAGATAATTATTGGACATTAGTAGATACTGGACCAAATACTTCAACGTCAAAAACCGCTTGGCAGGAAATTTTTTCAACTCAGTTGCAGAATAAACCGATAAAACAAATTATTTGTACTCATTCTCACCCTGATCATGTTGGCCTTGCCGGCTGGATATGTGAAAATCAAAGTGCAAAGCTACTGATATCAAAGGGAGAATTTGAATTTTATCATCAGATTTTTGCTAATAATAAACCCACATCTATTGCTCAAGCTCAGACATTTTACCAACAAGCTGGAGCAAGTGACGATCAAATAAAAAGCTACTTTAAGCATATAAAGATTTTTAGCAATCTAATCTCCCTAATGCCCAGCTCCTATCAACAATTACAGCATAATGACGGTATTACATTGGGTAAATATCAATGGCAGGTACATATTGGCAGAGGTCACTCACCAGAACATATTTGTTTGTTTTGTGAAGAGCTAAACCTGTTTATTTCTGGCGATCAATTGCTGCCAACCATTTCATCAAATATAAGTGTATGGCCAACCCAGCCAAATGCTAACCCTATGGCTGACTTTTTTCTTTCTTGTCAGGATATTAGTAAAGTAATTAATAACCAAACCTTGGTACTACCTTCTCATGGTTTACCTTTTTATGGTGGTGAAAATCGTTTGAATACGCTGTCTGAAGATGCGAAACAAGATATGGCTTGTTTATATGATTTTTGCCTACAACCCAGAACCGTTTCAGAAACATTTCCGATACTGTTTAAAGCAAATATAGATGAAAATAATTTAATGCTAGCTTTTGGTGAAGCTTTAGCAAGCCTCAATTATCTATGTGCACAAGGTAGAATAATTGCTACGCCCGATGAGAATGGTATAAAATATTACCAACAAACTGGTGCATAAATTGACTTGTTCAAAATAAAAAGTAAGTAGGGACTACTTACTTTTTAGTATGATTCAAAGTGCTTATTACCCATATTTAGAATTTTAATCTAATAAATTAGAAAGAATATTGTTCAAATTTTTCTCTTAATTTTAATTTATGCATTTTTCCTGTTGCCGTCATAGGAATATGTTCAACATACTCAATAGCATCAGGCATCCACCACTTAGCTATTTTTCCGGTTAAAAAGGTGACTATGTCTTCGTGTGATAATGCTTCACCCCTGTGATTTTCTATAATTAATAAAGGGCGTTCATCCCATTTATGGTGTTCAATACCTATAACAGCGGCTAGAGATACGTCAGGATGTGACATCATAGCATTTTCAATGTCAACAGAAGAGATCCACTCACCCCCTGATTTAATAACATCTTTACTTCTATCCGTTATTTTCATATAGCCATATTGATCAATAACTGATACGTCGCCAGTATCGAACCAGCCATTTTTGTTTTCTACATCAGGTCTATTAAAATATTTATCGACAACCCAAGGGCCTCTCACTAAGAGATTCCCTGATTCTTTACCGTCCCACGGAACCTCTTGACCATCATCGTTGACCAATTTAAGTTCGATGCCATATACAGGCATCCCTTGTTTTAATTTTTGCTCAAACAGAACCTCATCATCCCACGCTTGCATTTCATCAGCTTGAATATGATTAATGGTACCTAACGGGCTCATTTCAGTCATGCCCCAAGCATGAATAATGGCCATGTTTTGATCATTTTGAAAATAACGATATAAATGAGGAGGCATCGCCGTGCCACCAACAACGAGCTTTTTAAGGCCAGTTAATGAAATATCATTTTCTTGAAGATGTTGAGCTAATAAATTCCAAACAGTTGGCACGCCTGCGGCTAACGTAACGCCCTCATTTTGAATAAGACGACTTAGCACCGTTGGGTCAGCAACTTTTGATCCTGCCAGCACCAATTTACAGCCGGCCATAGCAGCCATGTATGGTATTCCCCAAGCATTAACATGAAACATTGGCACTACGGGTAAAATACAATCGTTTTTACCGATTGAAAATGCATCAGGAGCAATAGCGGCCATGGTATGTAATACTAGAGATCTATGGCTATATTGCACTCCTTTAGGATTACCTGTCGTTCCTGATGTGTAACAAAGTTGGCAAGGATCGTTCTCATTAAGTTCGGGCCAATCATGCTCTTTAGAATAAATACTGATATCATCTTCATAAGTGGACCACTTCTCTCCTAAATGCTCTACTACTGAAACATCAGACGTTAAAACAATAAACCGTTTAACACTCGTTAACTCAGCTTCAACTGCTTTGACTAAATCAATAAACATAACGTCAAGAAAAACTATTTTATCGCTAGCATCATTGATAATAAAATTAACTTGATCAGGATGTAATCTTGGATTAATAGTATGACAAACAGCACCTGAACAGCTTATACCATAATACAATTCCATGTGTCTAAAATCATTCCAGGCTAGGGTAGCAATTCGATCACCTTTTTCAATATTATGAGACTTTAACAAGTTAGCAACTTGCGCTGAACGTTCAAAAATATCACTTAATGTGCAACGGTGGTGATCATGATCACTGGTTATAGATACCACTTCTTTATTTGGGTTTATTTGTTTACCATGCTGCATAATTGACGTTAACGTCAATTGATAATTCATCATACTGCCAATCATAAATTTTCCTCAAATTTAAATAAAATAAATTAAAATACACGCGGCTGATTTTAAAAACCAGTTTGGATGAGCTGAATAAATTAATTTTGTTAGCTGGCCTTGTGAGTACTTTATAAATGATTATTAATTTGTACATAAAATCATTGCAACAAAGTAATCTACCTTCACAACTTAGTGATTATTTAGGTACGGAACAAAGGGAGTGTCAAAATATTTTCGTTACGTATTTTCAAGTCAGCTTGTTATTCTCAGTTTAAGACTATGCCTGAAATATTCCCGTAAAAAACCTAACAATAGTTAGGTTTTAATAGAGATTATGAGGTTTGCTGATTGCAGCGGAGTTTGATATAATCAAACATCTAACAAACAAAAAATTAACGTTAGCTCATAAAACTTACAATTGCTTCAGATACTTCTGTAGTTTTTTCTTTATGGGGAAAATGTCCGCATTTGTGAATGATTAATTTCGTTGACTCACCCAAAACATTAGCTACAATATGTTCAGGAAAGGCATTGGAGCCATACTCATCATTATCACCATGAATAACTAAAACAGGGCATGTAATATTATATAAACAATAATTTAAATTCCACCTTGAAAAATCAGGTGATAACCAAGTATCAATCCATGCTTTTAACACCCATGTAGCTTTATTACCATGCCACTTTTCCAATCGCTCAATTTGCCCTGGCTTTTCAAACATTTTCCGAGCTGTTTTAATACCTTGCAAGGTAATATCTTCAACAAAAGCTTGCGCTGATATAGATATTACCGCAGTACAACCTTTATCATTAGCAGCAATATTAAGTGACATACCGCCACCAACGCTATGTCCAAGAAGAATATACTTATCTATTGATAAGTGCTTTTTAATTTTTGGAAAAAACATTGAAGCTTCTTCTTTTATAAAATCAATCGTTGGTGGTTCAACACGAACACCTGATTGTCCAAATCCTAATCGATCATAAGCAATGATGCGCCTAGATAATGTAATCGCCAACATTTTAGGAAAATCTTTCCAAAGACTTACACAACCTAGTGAGTCATGTAGCATAATAATTGGAATTTCAGATATCAGATCATTTGGCAGCCACTCTTTTATGTATAAACCACCGTAAGGTGTGTCAGCAATTGATTCTACTATTTTTACAGATTTCATTATTTCTCTCTTAACTCTTTAAAAATAATCATTTAATGCGATCCCTAGACCAAACCTTTCTTGCAGATGGTTATAATCAATTAAGCTTTCACCGTAGCCGTTAAAGTATTGAAAATATCCTTTTAATTTTCCGCTTAGAGGAAACGTTATACCTATTTCAATTGCCCCATTGTGCGTTGCAAAATTTTCCCTTCCTTTAGCTGAAAATTCATAGTTTTCCCATTTATATACCATCATCGATTCAAAATACCCCATATAATCACTAATTGGTATGCTCATTTTTCATTACACTTTAAATTTCTTAACTACAGAAGAAAGTGTGTCGGATATTTCTATTAAATTCTTATTTGATTTGAGCACTT
>CAJXYE010000093.1 GCA_913063325.1 uncultured Colwellia sp.
GCAACAACAACCTGATAGAATGGACGCTTTTTAGCGCCGCCACGAGCTAAACGAATGGTAACCATATCGTCCTCTATTTATGTTAAGTGTTAAAACGGATTTTCCAGACACTTTCCACCGACAAGCGACAGAAAAGCTCGCGTATTCTACGCTTTCAGTAGATTTTTACAAGCTTTTTTTAACTATCTGGTAAAGTGATTGCAAAAATACTTTAGAAAAAATGGCGCCTACCGCTTACAGATGGAGGAAAACACCTAAGTATAACTTATACCAAGTTGATTAAGTTCTTTCCCACTCAGCGAGAAATTTAATCAAATTGGTATGACTCACTACAGGGTTAATTTATTGCTATTTTTTGCCATGGGGGGGCTTGTAATAGCTGGGTGAAAGCCTCTGCATCTACCGGTCGACTAAAGTGATAACCTTGCATAGCCTCAATGTGACAGTCTTCAATAAATTCACGCTGCCCTGCAGTTTCCACCCCTTCTGCGATTACCTGTAACTTTAATTGCTTTGCTAAGGCGACTATCGCACGGGTTGTCATAATATCAACTGCACTGTCTGGGAGTTTTTTTATAAAGCTGCTATCAATTTTTAATTTATTGAGTTTAAACTTAGATAAGTACTTTATTGATGAATAGCCAGTACCAAAGTCATCAAGTGCTAATGATACACCTAAAGTATTTAGCTGCCTTAGCTGTACCATAGATTGTTTTGCATCTTTCATCAGCGTATTTTCAGTGAACTCCAATTCAAGATATTTCGGTTCTAACTGAGAGTCTGATAAGGAGGAAGAAACTGTCGATGCGAAATTGTTTATGCCTAGTTGCATAATAGATAAGTTAATTGACATCACTAAGCCTGGATAGCCTTGCTGCTGCCACACTTTATTTTGCTGACAAGCTTGGGAAAGTACCCAATCACCAATATTGTTAATGATACCAATCTCTTCTGCGATCGGAATAAATATATCGGGTGCTAAATCGCCAAGTAACTCATTATGCCAACGTAATAAAGCTTCAACTCCGATAATTTCACTTGATTGCGTTGAAACTATTGGTTGATAGTGGAGAATAAATTCCTGTTTTTCCATGGCACCACGTAATTGCTCAGCAATTTTTTTCTTGGTATTAACCTGTTCTTGTAGCTCTTTAGAGAAAAAAGCCCAGCCATTTCTGCCTCGCTCTTTAGCAAAACACATTGCTGTATCTGCATTTTTAATTAACTCTTTACTGTGCTCACCATCATTGGGGTATACCGCAATGCCAACATTAGCTGTTATGTAAACTTCTTGCATCGAAATTCTATAACACTTCACCAGTTTAGCCAGCAACTTATCGGCGATAACATTTACATTATCGTTAGGGGTTAATGACTCAAGCACAACGATGAACTCCACCCCAGTAATTCTTGCTAACGTATCACCAGAACGTAATTCACCGGATAACCGTTTAGCGACTTGTTTAAGTAGCTTATCCCCACCATCATGGCCTTGATGGTCATTAACTGACTTAAAGTTTTCAATACCAATGAATAGCACGGCAATTGTACTGCTGTTCCTGCCCGCACGTGCCACAGCATGCTCTAAACGGTTATGACAAAGATCTAGGTTTGGTAAATTAGTTAAGCTATCAAAAAAAGCCAGTTTCTTAATTTCTTCTGCTGCGAGAATTTGTTGCTTTATTTTTTTACGTAAATATAAACTGTAGCGTGTTAGAAGCACTAACAAACCAAGACTTATAATCATGACAAAGGTAATAACTTTATCTAATTGCCAACCCCCTTGGTCACTAGATAAATTCATAGCAACCCCTGGTACATCAACAAAACTCGTCAACCAAAGTAAAACAATGGTAATAAATACAATAAAAATGCTTTCAAAAACAAAGCGCCTAAAAAAAATAGGTTTTGCTTTCGTATCATTTTGAGCGCGAGCAATAGAATTGTTAGTTTTGTTTTTAGCCATGCTAGTTGGGTACCTCAATAAAGTAGAGCGTTGAATTAAATAGACAAACAAAGAGGTTAATCATACTAGGGTCTTTACTATTTCACGGTTAATGCTTTTAAAGTAATCTCGAAAGTTCAACAGACCCTTATTAATTAACAAGTATAGCTAGCCGATGAGGAAACGTATACAGGCAGATGCAAATCGTTACTTATTACCCGCTTTCATAGACATAAGGGTTTGTGCCGCTTTTTTAAAGGGTTCAAAATAAATTTGCATTAAGCTGTTATGCCCTTGGTGATTAACACTTATGCCAAAAGTTATTTTATCAACTTGTGATGCTTTAATATGACAAGAAAATAATCTATCCCATAACGCAAGAGCAGCACCAAAATTAGTGTCAAAATGTTGAGGGTTATCACTATGATGGATCTGATGTTGTGCTGGACTAATAAGGTAGCTTTCAACTCTATCTCCCCAACTTAACCAGATATGACTATGGCGTAGGTTTGAGCCCAAAAAGTTAAATAAGAATACAAAAGCATTGGCGCCCAAAATATCATACATCTTCAACGTAGGACCAAATAGGTAATAACAAACGCCCACAACAAAACCTTGTGTTAATGCCATTCTAAAGGCATAAAGCAAACTTTCAACAGGGTGACTGCGATATATGGTAAACGGTGTTAGTACTAAGGCGGAATGGTGCACCTTATGGAACTCCCATAAGGCTGGTATTTTATGTAAAATATAATGTAAAAAAAATCGTGTAAAGTCATCAAAAATAAAGAGCAAGGTGGTGAATATTGCAATAATAGTCATTGATGATAATACGATAGGATCTATGTAACCAAAAATAGACTCTATTGCTGATGAAACGCCGATAGCGACCGGAGCCATAGTAATAACAATAAGCGGAAAGAGTGCTGCTTTAATCAATTTATTAATCACTAACAAGGCATAATCATGCTGCGCTGATTTATGGGTATATATAGACTTAGGAAAGACAAAACGTAAAAAAGGCAGTAGTGACAATCGACTATGCTTTAGCCAATAAACGGGAACAGCGAGTGCAAGTGCTGAAAGTAAGTAGATAAAATATATACGCTTATTGGCATCAAAAAAATATTGACTGAGTTCAGTCATATTTATCGACAAAAAATCAAGCACAGAACACCTTTAGTGAAAATAAGTTAAGAATAGAGATAAACTAGTTTTATTAGCTCAATAACATATTGACGATCATAAACTAATAACGGTGACATACTAAATCAAAATGAAATAATCCACCTTGATTTAGCACAACGAACGCTTATTCAATTGAATAAACGTAACAGTTACCGCAATTAGAAATTGTATTGATAACCAACAAATAATTGCTGTGGTTTACTTGGTCTGGCTCCATTTGGCCTACGACTAACAATTTCTTGATTATCAAGTATATTGTCTGCTTTAAGGTAAACCTTGCCGTACTGACCTAAATAATAGCTGGCTGAAAAATCAACCACTGTATAAGCTTCAGTACTAACACCTGACAAAGTAACATTATCACCGGAAGCTTCAAGCATCTCGCCAACATAACGTGCAATAAAGTTAACATCCCATTGCTCTGCTGTTAAGCCCATATTAATAGAGAATTGGTGCTCTGGTAAATAGGGTACTGAATCGCCTGCAGTAATATCTCCCCACATTGGAAAGCTTGATTCAAAGGTATTTTTAAACTCAGAATCACTATAGGTATAGACTAAGGAAACGGGTACATCTAATCCTTCAGTTAAAGCAAACTGATAGCTTGAGCTAAACTCTAAGCCGTAAACATCAACTTCACCGCCATCAAACTCTTTACCTAAATCATCATTACACTGAGAAGCGGTAGAAAAAGAACAGCTTTCTTTTAGGTTGCTCATGTCATTATAAAAGAACACTGCTTCAACTTTAGCTTCGCCTTCGCTATAACGACCACCAAACTCATAGTTGATACTGTTTTCAATATCAACCTCAGGACCTTCTTTTGGACTGGTTGGTACAAAACCTTCATGAATACCAAAAAGTAAGCCCGCATTTTCAGTTAAAGTATAAAACAAGCTTAAACTCGGTAACCAAATGCTGGTACTTTTCTTTTGCCAATCATCTTCTTCACCTGCTTTACGGTTTTGATAAGTTGAATCAATAAACTCACCACGTAAGCCTAAGGTGATATCTAATGCGTTATAACTAATAGTATCTTTAAAAAACACCGCGATAGCCTGTGTTTTCTCACGATCTGTGGTTGTAGCTACTTGCGCACTACCGTCAGTAACTAAGTTTGCAGAGCTCATCAAAAAGGCATCTGTAGTATGGTTTCTTTCTATTTGATCTTGATGAAAACGTGCACCAATATTAAATTTATGGGTTAAACCAAACAATGTTTGCTCAAAGTAAAGTTCACTTTGAATGCCTTGAGAATAATATTCGCGAGCATTATCACCTAGGATTATTTTCTCACAATCTCTACTCGTATCGGCTTGCCCAGTTAATAAATTATAAAACAGTTCGTTATCTTCAGGATTGGCTAAAACCACTTGTAGATCAGCATCACAAGCGCCGCCCTTAAAGCCATTAATTTTGTCCCAAGAGCGCTCAAATTCATTTCGATAAACACGTGTGGTGATATCAAAACCTTCGGCTTGCATAAAATGAGTAAATTGAATTTGCTGATGCTGCCAATCCATATTATCTTTTTGGCTAGCGACATAACGGCGTTCAGGCTGTTGGTAAAAATCAACATCCGTTAAACCTAAGTAGGTTTCATCTGAATGCTCTTCTGCCCATGAAACTTTCAGCCCAAAGGTATGGTTAACTTTACCTGTGTTGAGATCATAACGAAACTTCGCCATAACATCGCTTTTGTTAAAGCCCGTATCACCGCCACCATCAAGCTCTTTAAAGCCATCTGCACGCATATTTACCGCTTCAATCAATACACCTAAATCACCTATGGTATCACCATAATAACCATGTACTTTGCTATAACTGTCAGTGCCTAAGGAAACATCAATCATGCCCTCTTGTGCCTCAGGTACAGCACGAGTAGTCATGTTCAGCGCACCGTAGACAGTATTAGGGCCATACTTAGTGGCTGCCGGACCTTTAAAAACTTCGAGTGAGGTCATTTTTGACATCATTGGAAAGTAATAGGCAGCCGGAGCTGAATAAGGTGCAGGACCAATTAAAATGCCATCTTCCATAACGGTAATTTTTTTACTACGTTCAGGTGTTGCACCACGAAAGCCAATATTAGGTCTTAACCCGTAGCCGTCTTCTTCACGAATGTTAACGCCCGGCACGTTATATAAAACACGGTTGATATCATCAAATTTAAATTTTTCTAATTGCGCTTCACCAATTAATGTTGCAGAGCCAGCTTCTGTTCTAAGCTTATCTCCGCGACCAATAATTTGAATACGCTCAAGGTAATCAAACTTTTCAATAGCTGCATCGACTATGTCGACACTGTTAATAGCCTCTTCATTGTTTTCAGCCGCTAACACGCTATTAATAGGTAATACACTAGCAATAAACGCTACTGACAAAGCTTTTGCAGTTTTCGATAAAGGAAAGTATTTCATGATTAGTCATTATCTCCAGCTGCCGTTTTCGGTAGCTCTAACGCTAAGCTAGTAATAAAATCACTTTTTAACTTATCGGTAATATTTTTAACCTCAGTGTGAGTTTGTATAACCTGATCAGGATTACTTACTAGCGTTTCAGCTAACGAGCTTTGATACGCTGCTGTCGAGGTCAGTACTTGTTCAATGTCAGCATCTAAACTATCTGCGGTTACTTTGTCACCCACATCAATTAAGTAATCTCTAAAACCAATACCTTCATCGCCGCCACCTTGGATGAATAACTTAAACGCTTTAATATTATTAATAATATTTTCTAAGGAGTGATGACTGTAACGCGACTCAACTACTTCTGGACAAGGCTGTGAACCACATTTATTTAATTCGATACCGACAGGCTCTGCTAACTTCGCGCTTTTAGTGAATATATCCATATAAAATAACGCGTCACTCAACTTATTTACCGCATGGTGCTCAGTTTCAAATTCACTGCCAGCTTCACCAGCAGATTTTAATTTTTCGCCATAAACAGCCCACTCAGAAAGTAAGGTTTCACTATTTTTCACTATGTCTTTAGCTACTTCCCCTGCAAATTCACAACGGGCAATTTTACGGTATTGCTCTGTTTGATTATTCCATTGGGTTGGAGTCGTTGAGCCAGTACAACTATGAGCGAGGTTATCATTAAAGAGTAAATATTCTAAAGCAACCATGCTTTTTCGTGATGCAGTACGGTTAGCTATATTATAAGGCTGACCATTAACATTACCGTCTTTAAAGTAAGTGATATCAAGGTCTACACCACAGGTATTTTGAGTCGGCCATGAGTAAATATTATCTCTTAAAGCACCGTCCCCAATTAACAAAGGAGATAATTGCATCATATCCGCTTGCTGCCATGTGTTCATGGCATTACGCCAGCTTTCTTTTGCCAATATTTTACTATCATCGACTAACGTTTCACTGACACTGCCTGTTACCAGTGCCGACTCTTGTGCACAATAGTTATTTATTGCTTGTTGTTGAGCTGACGCTAGTGAAGAAAATTGTTGATAGGTTGGGGTAATAACATTATCAACGATACTGGCGATTAACTTACCTTGATCAAAATCAGTAGTGGTGTCTTTAGTCTGATTAAAGCCTTCGCCATGTGTGCTGGTAGCTTCGTCTCCACAAGCGCTAATCAAGAGAGCTGCGGTTATCGCCACGGAAATAAGTTTTTTATTAACAGAAAGTGTCTTCGAATACTTCATCATTACCTTACCTATCTAATACCTTGTCTAATGTTTTAACGACAATAAACCTTTGTTGCGTTTACAGCTTATTCGCTAAGCTTTAAACGCAACAAAGCTCGAACAACATCCCTGTTCAAGCTTTGTTTAAAATTTTAACTTGTTAGCCCTAAGTTTTACTCTTCAAGACTAACAATAAACGCTTACCATTCAGCTACAGTTGCAGCATCAAACTCAAATGCATCTTGTAATAGTTGACGAGCTTCAGCTAAGTCAGTTCTATAGGCTGCCACATCAGCTTCTACTAATACTGGTGCATCTTTCAATAACTCATGTAATTTAACAAACTTGGCAAATTTAGCCTCTTCTTCACCAGCAATTGGCGAGTAAGGGTTAAATTGTAGACCTAAAGCAAAACCTTTAAGCTCTGAGAAGTGTTTTGCTGTTGTTGCATAGTCAAACGCATCAGTGCCAACTTCTGCTAAATCACCATCTAAATCATTGATATAATGAATAACTGTTGCTACTACGCCACGTTCCCAAGCGTCTAATGCTGCAGTACGGTAAGTAAGTAACTCAGTCATTTGATCTGAAGTTAAATCTGCGCCAGCATTATCATTAATAAGCTTACGGCCCATTAAGAACGCATCCATAGCTTGCTTAGTGTAATCTGTTGCAGCTGGGTTTGGTGTAACGTCATCAGCTAAAAACTCTGAGCCTCTATCACGTTTAGCTGCATTTACTGAGTTACCGAAGTTTTTCTCTGACATTAAGTCAATTACGTCGTCACCATTTGTATCATGCTGACCATTCCAAGTAAGACGACCATTTGATTCATCATCTTTAACTTTTCCAGCAATTTCATGATCGCTATACGCTAAATAATCGCGAGCAGCGCCAAAATAACCAAAACCTTCATCAAACTGATGTTCTAGTTTAGTGTAATCTTTAGTACCTTTATCTTGACCAATATTGTCAGTCGCTAAACCTTTATCTTCATCTAAATAATCATCAGCAGCTTGCGAGTAAGCAACCGACATTAATAAGAACTTTTGAATTAGCTGGTTTAAATCTAAACCGTTGTCAGTAACATATACTGGAATTTCATTAGCTACAATAGCTTCAGTACCCGGTGCATAACGCTTGCTACCTAAGTTATCAATAGCAATATCTGCAATTTGCTGAAAGTAAGTATCAATTAAAGCAATAGGAGTTGTTGAGCCTTTAGCGCCCCAACCTGCAAATTCAGTTGACCAATCTTTATGCTGACCACTAACATCTTGACCAGCAACTTTATCTTTTAAGCTTTTGTAGCTACTTGAAAGTTCAGAGAACTTTGTTTGTTTAGCTGTAGTAAAAGAAATATTAAGCCCATCCCATGAGTTTTCATCGGCATTGTATAAGCTATTTAATTTAGCGATAACTTGGTCTTTAGTAGTTAAAGTGCCATTTTCTAAATCAGCTTCTAAGCCACCCTTGCCAATGTAATGCTTAAGCTCAGCAATTAGTGCATGACGGGCAGCTTGACCACCGTATGAAACACTTGATTTATCTGCATCAAATTCACTTACAAAATCGTAATAATCAAGCAAGTCATTTACTTCGATGCTTATTTCTTGTGTGTGAGCTAAACCACCGTTATCGGTAACAGTAACGTTTAATGTAACATTGTTTATTTTTTCGAAGTCGAATGAAGATTCAGCAGCAAGAGCAAGTTTATCGCCAGTAATCACAAAATCAGCACTATCTGTAGTAAAGGTAAAAGTATCACCGGTATTTGCATCAGTAGCAGTTAATGTACCAACTTCAGTACCCATTGCATTTTCATCAACTGTATTGGTTGATAATTCAACAGACGTTGGCGCTGTATTACTTAGCACTACTACTTCTGGATCACTGCTACTTGAACCACAAGCGCTTAGTGTAGATGTTGCTACCATTACGGCAATTGCCAATGCTTTTCTTTGAAATCTCATTTATTACTCCAATTGAGCTCATTACCACCAGAATTAGTTATCTCAATATATAAAACTAAGAGACAGGGTAATATTTGGGCGAGAGCTGCTGTGTATTATTTTTAGTTGACCGCATAATACACAAGTCTAAACACAAATGCGAATAAATCTCATAAAGATGTAAGTTAATGTTACCTTTATTGATGTATAGCAAAGAAAGTTTAAAATAAGGAAGCTGAAAATAAAAAAGGCCGCAAATGCGACCTTTATAATAGGGGAATATTTAACAAATAACGTTAACGACCGAACATACCGCCGCCACCGCCCATGCCACCCATTCCACCACCACCTGGTGGCATCATACCTTGCATGCTACGCATCATTTTTTTCATGCCGCCTTTACCTGACATTTTCTTCATCATTTTTTGCATTTGAGTAAATTGTTTAAGCAGCTTATTTACATCTTGAATTTGAGTACCTGAGCCTGCTGCAATACGACGTTTACGCGAGCCTTTGATTATATCAGGACGTTCACGCTCACCCGGCGTCATAGAGTTAATAATAGCTTCCATTTGAATGGTAATTTTATCGTCCATTCCGTCTTTAATCTTATCAGACATATTACCCATACCAGGTAATTTATCCATCATGCCCATCATGCCACCCATACTTTTCATTTGCACAAGCTGGTCACGGAAGTCTTCTAAACTAAAACCTTTACCACTTTTTACTTTTTTAGCTAGTTTCTCAGCTTGTTTTCTATCTACCTTTTGCTCTATTTCTTCAACAAGTGACAGTACATCACCCATTCCCAAAATACGTGAAGCAATTCGATCAGGGTGAAAAGGTTCAAGTGCTTCAATTTTTTCACCAACACCCATAAATTTAATAGGCTTGCCAGTAATATGACGGATTGATAACGCAGCACCACCGCGAGCATCACCATCGGTTTTGGTTAAGATAATACCGGTTAGTGGCAGAGCATCATTAAAAGCTTTAGCAGTATTAGCTGCATCTTGCCCTGTCATAGCATCAACAGTGAATAAAGTTTCTACAGGATTAATAGCTGCATGAAGTTGCTGGATCTCACCCATCATGTCTTCATCAATATGCAAACGACCGGCAGTATCGACAATAAGTACATCAAAAAAGTTTTTCTTAGCATGATCAATGGCAGCATTGGCGATATCAATCGGTTTTTGCTTAATGTCACTTGGGAAGAAACCAACATTAATTTCAGTCGCTAATGTTTCAAGCTGCTTAATAGCCGCAGGACGATAAACATCAGCACTTACTACTAATACTTTTTTCTTTTCACGTTCAGTTAAAAATTTGGCTAGCTTGGCGACCGAGGTAGTTTTACCTGCACCTTGCAAACCTGCCATTAACACAACCGCTGGTGGCGCAGCTCTTAAGTCAAGACCTTCGTTGACTTCACCCATGGCTGCTTCAAGTTCTTTTTGAACTATTTTAACAAAAATCTGCCCTGGCGTGAGGCTTTTAGACACGTCAGTACCAACAGCCTTCTCTTTAACTTTGGCTACAAATTCACGAATAACGGGTAAAGCGACATCGGCTTCAAGTAATGCCATACGCACTTCGCGCAAGGTTTCTTTAATATTGTCTTCGGTTAAACGGCCACGGCCACTAATATTTTTAAGCGTTTTACTTAAGCGATCGGAAAGATTGTCAAACATTGAAAATACTCTAACAGAAAAATTGATAAGACTAATGCTGCTATTATACCCAAATATCTCTAAGATGCGACAGCAGATACTTAGACAGAAGATTTAGTGGTAATAAAAGTTAACAAAATAGGGCTAAGTTATCGTGCTGAGCGAAAGGTTGGCGTGATATAGTAGCCATGATTTAATTTTTGTAACTTATGTATAGCGTAAACAATAAACGTAGGTATTTATGGAACAGTTAACCGCTTTAGCGATAAATTTTTTAGATTTGAGCGCAGAAGCTAGCCCTTGGTTATTATTAGGTTTGTTAATCGCAGGCTTAATGAAAGCTTGGGTGCCGAGCAAAGTATTAAGTAAGCATTTAGGCCAAGGGAAGTCGGCCATAATTAAAGCCGCCCTTATTGGTGCCCCTCTACCATTATGTTCTTGTGGCGTTATCCCTGTGGCAACAGAGCTTAGACGCAGTGGTGCTTCAGCTTCAGCAACATCTTCTTTTCTCGTTGCAACCCCAGAAACAGGAATTGACTCGGTATCGGTATCATACGCCTTACTCGGCCCTGTTTTTGCTGTTTATCGTCCGTTTGCCGCAATTATGTCAGCGATTATTACCGGCTTATTAGTCTCAACGATTAAAGAGGAAGATATAAAGTCTCCTCATCAAGATAATGCCGATGAAAAAAGTAACTGTTGTGGTAATAAAGAAGCAATAAAAATCAAAGAAGCACCTAAAGAAACAAGCTCATGTTGCGCTAATAAAGAAGTTGCACCTATTAAAAAAGAAAATATTTTTATCAGTAAAACTAAGCAAGGGGTTTATTACGCCTCAACCAAGCTTATAGACGATATAATTATTTGGCTTTTCATCGGTTTGGTTTTTGCTTCTCTAGTGCGGACTTTTTTACCTGAGGAGTTCCTCTTAAGTTATGGCAGCGGTCTGCCCGCTATGCTGTTAATGATAGTCATATCCATTCCAATGTATATATGTGCAACGGCCTCAACACCTATTGCCGCAGGTTTTATTATGGCTGGCTTATCACCGGGTACCGCGTTGGTCTTTATGATGGCAGGGCCAGCAACAAATATTTCGACGTTAGGCGTTATTCGAAATGAAATGGGTAGCGCGGTATTAATTCGATACTTGCTGGGTGTTGCACTTTGTGCTCTTGGCTTTGCATTAATTTTAGATTTCGCGCTTAATTTTTATGACATTAACATTAGCGACCAAATGAAACATAGCCATGAACTTTTACCTCAATGGTTTGGACTAAGCTGTGCTGGCTTGATTGCGTTTTTATCAATTAAACCTCTTAGACGTTTGTTGATAAAATAACCTTTAGCTTTCTTTAAGTTTAAATCAATAGTTTGCGCTAATCACATGGCGTTGAAGATTTTATCTGATAGAATCAATTTTTTAATGCGTATTTTCAGTTGTTTTAGGGGTTTTAAGTGGATTTTTTGGTTATAGGTTCAAGTTTAGCATTTTTGCTTTATATACTTGCTACGTTGGCAATCGTGACACGATTATTTCATCCTAAAGGACCGAATATTACCTTAGTGCTAAGTTTAGCTGCCACAGCTATTGTTGTGCATGGTTTTAATGACGCCTTATTATTTTTCTCACAAGAAACTATCAACTTTAATTTACCTAATGTAATTTCTTTAGTCAGCTTAATCATCACTGTGGTAGTAACCCTAGTAGCGATCCGCTCTAAAGTAAATTTATTACTTCCTGTGATCTACGGCTTCACCGGTTTATGGCAATTGGTCATTATTTTTATTCCGCCAATAGATTCAATCCCTTTGGTGGTTGAAAAGGTTATTTTACTTAGCCATATCAGTTTTGCATTAATTGCTTATTGTGTACTAATAATAGCTACTTTATATGCCTTTCAAGTTACCTATATTAATTTAAAACTTAAAAATAAAAATTTGACCGCTGTGGCACATTTACCGCCACTTATGCAGGTTGAAAAACAGCTTTTTAGTATTTTAACCATAGGTACTGCCATTTTATTTATCAGTCAAATTATTGGTTTTGCCTTTTTAGACGGTTTTTTAGCAAAAGAAAATGCTCATAAAACACTATTATCACTGCTGTCTTTTGCTCTTTATTGTCTTATTCTTTGGGGCCATTTTGAAAAAGGTTGGCGTGGACACCGAGTTTTAGTACTTATGGTTAGTGCCAGTGCTTTACTTACCCTCGCCTACTTTGGTAGTAGATTCGTTAAAGAATTTATCTTATAAAAAACATATAACTCTAACACTGCTATAAACAAGCAGTGTTTTTTCATTAATTTAACTATAAAACAGGAACACCCTTTTTGGACAGTATATCCACCCAGATGCTCTTTACCATTCTTGGCGTCTTAATACTTATTTCAGCCTATTTCTCAGGTTCTGAAACCGGCATGATGTCATTAAATAGATATCGATTACGTCATCTCGAAAAACAAAAACATAAAGGTGCTAAGCGAGTCAGTAAGTTACTTGAGCGTCCTGACCGCCTTATCGGTTTGATTCTTATTGGTAATAACCTTGTTAATATCGCAGCATCAGCCATTGCTACCGTAATAGGCTTGCGCTTATTCGGTGATATGGGCATCTTAATTGCGACGATAGCCTTAACCTTGGTCATTCTGATTTTTGCAGAGGTTACCCCTAAAACATTGGCGGCTCTATATCCGGAGAAAATAGCTTTCCCTAGCTCCATTCTTTTATCAATCCTTTTAAAGTTACTTTTCCCACTTGTGGTTGTCGTAAATTGGATAACCAATGGTTTCTTGATGATTTTAGGTATTAATTCTGAACAAAGAGAGCAACACAGTCTCAGTAGTGAGGAGTTAAGAACTGTGGTTAATGAATCTGGCGCCTTATTGCATCAACGTGACCAAGATATGCTTGTCAGTATTCTAGACTTAGAAAAAGTGTCTGTTGAAGACATAATGATCCCTCGTAGTGAGTTGGTCGGGATAGATGTTAATGATGATTGGAAAAAGATCCAGAAACAACTGACTCAAGCTAACCATACTCGGGTATTACTTTACCGTGACAGTATCGATGATGTTGTTGGTTATATTCATGCTCGTGATGCGTTAAAACTGTTATCAAAAAATCAGTTCAGTAAGACAACATTACTGAGAGCGGTACGTGAATTATATTTTATTCCTGAAGGTACGCCGTTAAACATCCAATTATTAAAGTTTCAGCATGCTAAAGAACGCTTAGGTTTAGTTGTTGATGAATACGGCGATATTCAAGGTTTAGTTACCTTAGAAGACATTCTTGAAGAGATTGTTGGTGACTTTACTACGACTATGACCCCAACAACCAGTGATGAAGTAACTTTACAGCCCGATGGCAGCTATTTAGTCGATGGTAGCGCGAGTATTCGTGATATTAACAAAGAGATGTCATGGAAACTGCCTACAGATGGTCCTAAAACCCTTAATGGCTTGATCATCGAGTATTTAGAAGAGATACCACAAAGTAATATTAGCTTGCGTATCTCTGGCTACCCTGTCGAAATCATTGACGTTGCAGGCAATAAGATAAAAACTGTTAGGGTTATGCCTGAACATTTTATCGATGAAAATACCGAAGAAGAATAAATAAAAGTTAACCACAAAGTTATCCACAGAATAAGGATTTCAACGATCCTCATTCAACTTTCCACAATTTCTGTGGATAACAATAGCCAACCCTATCAGCAGCAGCCTTTTGCTATTTCAACATTTATTTACTAAAAAGACGTACTTTATTTTCACATTTTTTCATTAAAATACTAGCTATTCCTGCAGCTATGTTCACAGCTAGCTTTAGCGGTTTTTTATTGTAAAATGAACATATTGGTAGGCTTTATGCGGTTGTCTTATTATTAAACACGTAAGCTAACTGCCTAAATATTACCTTAATATATTTTTGTTAAAGACAGCTCTAGCCAAAGAATAATCGCCACAGCCAGCCGTGATCTAGATCTTTTTCACAACTCTTTAATTGGCTACTGTAACGTCTCGCACGATTATCTACTTTTCTGGAAACCTTGACTAACCAAGGCTTCTTCTTATAGCTTTTATTCTTAAATCCCCCCCAGCCCTCATGATAATTTAAATACTGGCTATAAGCGTCCCACTTGGAGACACCATTAACTTTTTGGGTCTTAAAAATAAACCATCCCATAAAATCTATAGCATCATCAAAATCATCGCGGTCAGCGCCTGAATTACCTGTTTCCCGAACATAGTCTTTCCATGTCATGGTTTTAGCCTGAGCATAGCCATAGGCACTACTCACCCGACCCCAAGGAATAAAACCAAATAGATAATCCATTGGCGGGATAGCATCATGACGAAAAGAGCTTTCTTGATACATCATACTCATCGGAACATGGATAGGCACACCCCAACGCTCGCGTACATCTTTGGCAGCAAAGTACCAATCACGATGCTCTCGAAATATTTCACATATATTCTCAGGGTTTTTCGGTGGCGGGGTTGCGCAACTCACAAGTAATAAAACACTTGCTGCGGTTAATAATGCTGTTTTACATGAAGGCATAAACATATAACGGTTATTATGATTTGATATTTATAATGCCAGAAAGCCCTAATTAATGGCAGTTTTTGCTAGGAATTATTATTTTTAATTAAATAATGAGAATCTATACATTAATATGAAATAATTTGAACTAAACTTCAAAGCAACACTCTTACTTAACAGTTATGTTATTCCCTTAGTGTTTCATGTTTTACGCATCCTCTTTATAGTAGGGTGCGTTTTTTTTATCTGAGATTTGATGGATCCTACATTTAGAATAACACTTATGTTATTCCGCTCTTATTTAGGTATGTTTCATGCTTTACGCATCCTCTTTATAGTAGGGTGCGTTTTTTTGTCTAAGATTTGATAAAACTACAGTTAGAATAACAATCATGTTATTCCACTCTTCTTAGTGATGTATCATGTTTAGTCTATTTTAAAATAAATATAATAAACTTTAAAATAATTTGAACTAATCTTGATAACAGCACTCTTACTTAACAGTTATGTTATTCCCTTAGTGTTTCATGTTTATGCGCTCTCTTCTCTTTAATAAGTAGTTGGGCGCTTTTTTTTGCCTGCAATTTAATAAACCCTACGTTTGGAATAACAACCATGTTATTCCGCTCTTATTAGGTATGTTTCATGTTTTACGCATCCTCTTTATAGTCGGGTGCGTTTTTTTTATCTGAGATTTGATGGATCCTACATTTATAATAACACCCATGTTATTCCGCTCTTATTAGGTCTGTCTCATGTTTACGCACCCTCTTTATAGTAGGGCGATTTTTTTTGCCCTAATTTAATAAACTTTGAAATAATTTGAACTAAACTTCAAAATAGCACTCTTACTTAACAGTTATGTTATTCCCTTAGTGTTTCATGTTTATGCGCTCTCTTCTCTTTAATAAGTAGTTG
>CAJXYE010000094.1 GCA_913063325.1 uncultured Colwellia sp.
GTGCTCTAAAAATAGATACCCGATCAAAAAAGCAGTACAAAAAAATGCCGTTCACCTTAAGTGAACGGCATTAGCCTTTAAGCTGTGTTTTTTATTAATCTTTTTCTAGTAACTATGTATGCTCAATAACTACATATGCTCAATAATACAATCCCCAAACGCTGAGCAAGAAACCAAGGTTGCATCATCCATCAATCGTTCAAAATCATAAGTTACTGTTTTGGCTTTAATCGCTCCCGACATTCCTTTAAGTAATAAGTCAGCCGCTTCAAACCAGCCCATATGTCTTAACATCATTTCTGCAGAAAGAATTACAGAGCCTGGGTTTACCTTGTTTTTACCTGCGTATTTTGGGGCTGTGCCGTGAGTCGCTTCAAACACAGCAACTTCATCGCCTAAATTTGCGCCCGGCGCGATACCTATACCACCCACTTGTGCAGCTAGCGCATCAGATAAATAGTCACCATTTAAGTTTAAGGTAGCAATAACACTATATTCAGCTGGGCGTAATAAAACTTGCTGTAACATAGCATCGGCAATAACATCCTTAATGATAATTTCTTTACCTGTATTAGGATTAATTAATGTGCACCAAGGTCCACCATCCATCAAACTTGCACCAAATTCATCACGAGCAAGTTCATAACCCCAATCTTTAAAAGCACCCTCGGTAAATTTCATAATATTACCTTTATGAACCAAAGTTACCGAGTCTTTATCATTATCAATGGCGTATTGAATTGCTTGTCTAACTAAGCGTTGACTGCCTTCTTTTGATACGGGTTTTATGCCAATACCACAATTATCAGTAAAGCGAATATTGCTTGCTCCCATTTCTTCAGTTAGAAACTCAATCACAGCTTTCGCTTTGTCACTACCCGCTTGGTATTCTATACCGGCATAAATATCTTCGGTATTTTCTCTAAATATTACCATGTCCACTTCCGCAGGCCTTTTAACAGGGCTTGGTACGCCGGTAAACCATTGCACTGGACGTTGGCAAACATAAAGGTCAAGCATTTGTCTTATGGCAACATTTAAAGAACTCATACCTCCACCTACAGGTGTGGTCAAAGGCCCTTTAATCGACACCTTATATTCTTGTAATATTTCAAGTGTTTCATCAGGCAGCCAGGTTTCACTATCATACATTTTCGTCGCTTTCTCACCCGCATAGACTTCCAGCCATACTATTTTTCTATCGCCCGAATAAGCTTTAGCAACGGCTGCATTGACAACTTTTAGCATTGGAGGGGTTACATCAACGCCAATACCATCACCTTCAATAAAAGGGATTATTGGATTATTTGGTACTGATAATTTACCGTCAATAAAAGTAATTTTATCTCCAGTAGTGGGAATGGTGATTTGATTAGTCATAGGACGAACTCCAAATTAAACAAGTTTAGAAAGATTACTCTACTAAACTAATTCAAAAAAGCACAGGGCACTAATCACCATTTAGTGATACTCAATATCACTAAAATCAATAAATAACACTTAGACTAAAGTCTAACAAGAAATACAGCGCAAAAAAAAGCTAAGTATTGCTACTTAGCTTTATTATTTACCGCTTTATTTTTCCAGTAAATTTATCTTACTCTTAACACTTTAATAATATTATAAAAGTGCAGATAAAATAGTATTTAATGTTTCACTCGGACGCATAGCTTTTTCTACTAACTGAGTCTCAGCAAAGTAATAACCATTAAGGTCAATAGCTGGCCCTTGAGCAGCATTTAACTCAGCAACAATTTTTTCTTCTTGCTTAGTTAGCGCTTGTGCAACACCAGTAAAGCTTGTTTGAAGCTCTGTATCTGTTGTTTGTTCAGCAATTGCTTGTGCCCAATACATTGCAAGGTAGAAGTGGCTACCACGGTTATCTAATTCACCCACTCTACGTGAAGGTGATTTGTTAGTATCCAAGAACTTGCCTGTAGCTGCATCTAAGGTATCAGCTAAAATTTGTGCTTTAGCATTACCCGTAGTTACTGAAACATGCTCAAGTGAAGCAGCAAGCGCTAAAAACTCACCTAAAGAATCCCAACGTAAGTGATTTTCTTTTTCGAATTGTTGAACGTGCTTAGGTGCAGAGCCACCAGCGCCAGTTTCAAATAAACCACCACCATTCATTAGAGGTACGATTGAAAGCATCTTAGCACTTGTGCCCAACTCTAATATTGGAAATAAATCAGTTAGGTAATCACGTAATACATTACCAGTAACAGAGATTGCATCTTCACCTTTAGCAACACGAGCAAGAGTGTACTCACACGCTTTCACTGGTTCAAGGATTTGGATCTCTAAACCGCTAGTATCGTGATCAGCTAAATAAGTATTAACTTTTTTGATCATTTGTGCATCATGGCCACGATTTTCATCTAACCAAAATATAGTAGGCATTCCCGTTGCTTTAGCACGAGTTACCGCTAACTTAACCCAATCTTGAATCGGTGCATCTTTAACCTGACACATTCTGAAAATATCGCCTTGGGCAACATTTTGTTCGATCAGTGTTTCACCCTTATCATTAACAACACGAACAACACCGGCACCAGACATAGTGAAAGTTTTATCGTGTGAGCCATATTCCTCAGCTTTTTGCGCCATTAAACCAACATTAGGTACGGTACCCATTGTCGTTGGATTAAAAGCGCCGTTTTCACGACAAAAATCTACTACCGCTGAGAATACACCCGCATAGTTACGATCAGGGATCATAAACTTAGTATCTTTTTGCTTTCCATCAGGTCCCCACATCATACCTGAAGCACGAAGTGCCGCTGGCATAGATGCATCGATGATAACATCGCTAGGTACGTGTAAATTGGTAATACCTTTATCTGAATCAACCATTGCCATTTCTGGACGAGTTGCATAAACAGCTTGTAAGTCAGCTTCAATTTCTGCTTTTTTCTCAGCAGGTAAACGAGCGATTTTAGCGTAAACATCACCGATACCGTTGTCAGCGTCTACACCAAGTTGTTCAAAAGTAGCAGCATGTTTAGCAAATACATCTTTGTAGAAAACTTTAACTGCATGACCAAACATGATTGGGTCTGAAACTTTCATCATGGTTGCTTTTAAGTGCAATGATAATAAAACATCTTCTTCTTTAGCTTTATTGATTTCAGTTTCAAAGAATTCTACCAAGGCAGATTTACTCATCACTGCAGTATCAATAATCTCTTTATCAAGTAAAGGTAACTTTGATTTTAATAACGTTACATCACCATTTTCAGCTACATATTCAATATTTACGCTAGTTGCACCATCGATAGTTACCGATTTTTCACTACCGTAAAAATCACCAGATGCCATATGAGCAACATGAGATTTAGTATCTTTAGACCAAGCACCCATTGAGTGAGGGTTATTACGTACGTATTGCTTAACAGAAGCAGGAGCGCGTCTGTCAGAGTTACCTTCACGTAATACTGGGTTAACCGCTGAGCCTAATACTTTAGCGTAAGTTAGCTTAATAGATTGTTCTGCTTCGTTTTGTGGCTCAGCAGGGTAATTAGGTAAGTCATAACCTTTTGCTTGTAACTCTTTAATAGCCGCTTCTAATTGTGGAATTGACGCTGAAACATTTGGCAATTTGATAATATTTGCTTCTGGCGTTTTCGCTAATTCACCTAATTCAGCCAATGCATCATCAACGCGTTGCTCTTGTGTTAAGTATTTTGGAAAGTTAGCTAAGATACGAGCCGCTAAAGAAATATCACGTGTTTCAACATTAATGCCTGAAGAAGCCGTATATGCTTGAATAATTGGCAATAAAGAATACGTTGCTAAGGCAGGCGCTTCGTCGGTAATAGTATAAATAATTTTTGAGTTATCAGTGCTCATTGAGATTCCTACTTTAATTAGCTAAACGCTCCGGTGATTACATAAAAATTCACAAGAAATTAATTATTATTCACCCAAGCTAAAATTTATTTTTCGCGCGCATAGTATAGTAATTCAAAGCGTATTAATATAGCCGAGCGAAAAGCCATTAATTATTTTTAAGGAAAATAAATCTAAAAATGAATCAGAGCAAAGGCTATACAAGACATAAGGCTAAAACCCTGCCAAAGGTACGACCAGTTGGCGAAAAGCGAAAAGTAGTACTTTTCAATAAACCCTTTGATGTTTTATGCCAGTTTACCGATGAAAATAATCGCCGTACTTTAAAAGACTTTATTAACATACCTGGTGTGTATGCGGCAGGTCGACTTGACAGAGACAGTGAAGGCCTATTATTACTCACCAATGACGGTAAGTTACAACATCAAATTGCCAATCCAGTGAAAAAAACTGAGAAAACCTACTGGGTACAAATTGAAGGAGCACCTTTAGAGGTAGATTTAGCTAAATTACGCCAAGGGGTTAAATTAAAGGACGGCATGACTAAACCAGCTAAAGTATCAATCATGCTTGAACCTGCTGTTTGGACTCGAGAACCACCCATACGAAAGCGCGCCAGTATCCCTACTACTTGGCTTGAAATTACCATTACTGAAGGTCGTAATCGACAAGTAAGACGCATGACAGCAAATATAGGCTTCCCTACTCTTCGACTCATTAGGTACCGTATCGGTAACTGGACCTTAGACGATATAAAAAATGGAGAGTATAAAGTTGAAGAATAACGACAGTACTTTATCGGCTACTAATGATGAGACAAACGACCATGGGACTGAGCAATTTAAGCCTAATACAACGGTTGCAGCTGTTATTCATCACCAAGGCAAGTTTTTATTTGTTGAAGAACAAGAAAAGAGCAAAGTAGTATTTAATCAACCTGCTGGGCACTTAGAAGAAAATGAAAGCCTTATCGCTGCAATAAAGCGAGAAGTACTCGAAGAAACGGGATTAGCCTTAGAGCCCGATTACCTGTGTGGTATTTATTACTTCCACCGACCAGATCTTAAACTATATTTTCTACGTTTTTGTTTTGTCATCGAATTAACACAGTGGTTAACCGGTCAACCGCAAGACAGCGAAATAATAGATACCCACTGGTTTACACTCGAACAAATAAAGGAAAAGCGGCAGGAATTACGCAGTTCTATGGTGCTAGAATGCATTGAAGATTACTTAGCTGGTAATAAAATTCCTTTATCACAACTAAAATCTAATCTTTAATCTATATCCTGCAAGTTGTGCATGTTATAATTTTGCGCCTCTTATTTCGGCATACTTAATTAGGTACGCTTAGTTAGTACATTTATTTCTTAAAGTCTATTGGTCAAATAACATGTTAACAGCCTCAAACAATAAAACCCCAGAGCAAACCAAAGTAATCGTTGGTATGTCTGGAGGTGTCGATTCTTCTGTCTCTGCTTATTTACTTCAAGAGCAAGGTTACCAGGTAGAGGGCTTATTTATGAAGAACTGGGAAGAGGATGATACTGATGAGTATTGTGCTGCATCTCAGGACTTAGAAGACGCACAGGCTATTTGTGACAAACTTGACATTAAATTACATACTATCAACTTTGCGACTGAATATTGGGATAATGTTTTCGAATATTTCCTTGAAGAATATAAAGCAGGACGTACTCCCAATCCTGATATCATGTGTAATAAAGAAATAAAGTTCAAAGCTTTTTTAGAGTTTGCTTGTGAAGACTTAGGCGCCGACTACATTGCCACGGGTCATTACGTTCAACGAGAGATACGCGATAACGCATGGAAAATGGTACGAGGTCTTGATAATAACAAAGACCAAAGTTACTTCCTTTATACGCTTGACGAAAAACAATTATCACAAACATTATTTCCTGTCGGGCATATTGAAAAGCCAGAAGTGCGTGCTATTGCAGAAAAAGCAGGATTAGTTACCCATAACAAAAAAGACAGCACAGGCATTTGCTTTATTGGTGAACGTAAATTCAAAGATTTTCTTGGTCAATATTTACCCGCGAAACCAGGCATTATTGAATCGGCTGAAGGTGATGCTGTCGGTCATCATGATGGTTTGATGTATCATACTTTAGGACAACGAAAAGGTTTACGCATTGGTGGATTAGCGAATGCAGGTGAAGAGCCTTGGTATGTTGTGGAAAAAGATTTATTACGTAATGTGCTTATTGTTGGTCAAGGCCACAATCACCCTCGCCTTTTTTCTAAGGGCTTAATTGCTAATCAGCTACATTGGGTTGATAGAAAAGCACTGACAACAAGTATTAAATGTACGGTTAAGACACGCTATCGTCAAGACGATGTGTCATGCACTGTCACTCCTATAGTTGACTCTGCTACAGGGGAATATCAAATCGATTTCAACGAGCAGCAAAGTTCAGTAACACCCGGACAGTCTGTTGTATTTTATCAAGATGATGTCTGTTTAGGTGGTGGTATCATTGATACCCTTATTCGCTAACGTTTACGTTTCGCCTAAGACAACTGAACTAGACAAGAATAAACTAACAACTAGAGAAAAAATGAAAGATCAAACAATTACCTTTGCGGCTATTTGCCAAGTAGCCTACCAAGTACAGCAAGTATCACGTACGGGCCAAATCACCGATGAAGATTTTGGTGTGTTATTGCAAAGTATCATTGAAACCTCTCCAGACAACACCCTAGCGGTTTATGGTGGTGACCTTGATAATATTAAAAAAGGTCTTGAGCTATTAATTAGCCATTTAGGCAATGATGATAGTTCTAAGAGCTCAAAAAAGCACAAAGATCCCGAACTAACTCGCTACATCATTAGCTTAATAAATTTAGAAAGGCGTCTTGCTAAGCAACCTCAACAGCTTAATGCTCTTGGTGAACGTATAGATGCAACACAGCGCCAACTTGAACATTACGCACTAACAAGTGACACCTTAACGGCGAGCTTCGCTAGCATTTATAGCGACATTATCAGTCCCTTAGGCCATAAGATTCAAGTGACTGGCGAACCCAGTATTTTAAAGCAAAACGTAAACCAATATAAAATTAGAGCATTATTATTAGCAGGAATACGTGCGGCCGTTTTATGGCGACAGGTGGGCGGGAAAAGACGTCACATATTATTCAGTCGTAAAAAAATAGTCGATACCGCTAAAACATTACTCAAAAGCATTTAAAAAAATTAAACACTATTTAGCTCTTAAATTAAGCATATTAATTAAAGAGAATATTAATATAACCTAGGAAAAATTATGGAACTTTCAGCATTAAGTGCTATATCACCTGTAGATGGTCGTTATGGCAGCAAAGTAAAATCATTGCGCCCTATTTTTAGTGAGTTTGGCCTAATTAAATACCGTGTTACTGTTGAAGTACGTTGGTTACAAAAACTTGCAGCAACAAGCGCAATAGCAGAAGTTCCTGCATTTACAGCACAAGCAAATGATGTTTTAGATAACATTGTTGCTAACTTTAGTGAAGAAGATGCTTTATCAATCAAAAAAATTGAAGCAACAACTAACCATGATGTAAAAGCAGTTGAGTACTTCTTAAAAGAGAAAATTGCTGATAACGCTGAATTAAACGCAGTAACTGAATTTATTCACTTTGCCTGTACTTCAGAAGACATCAACAACTTATCACACGCTTTAATGCTAACTGATTGTCGTGAAAATGTATTATTACCAGAAATGGATAATATTTTAGCTGCAATGAAAGCGCTAGCGATTGAATACAAAACGATCCCAATGATGTGTCGTACTCATGGTCAACCAGCTTCTCCTAGTACGCTAGGTAAAGAGATGGCTAACGTTTATGTACGTCTTCAACGTCAACGTGAGCAAATTGCTAACGTTGAAATGTTAGGTAAAATTAACGGTGCTGTAGGTAACTATAATGCTCACCTTAGTGCTTACCCTGAAGTTGACTGGCATGAATTTGCTAATGAATTTGTTACTTCATTAGGTTTATCATTTAACGCATTTACCACTCAAATTGAACCACATGACTACATTGCTGAGTTATTTGATGCGGTAGCACGTTTTAATACCATCTTAATCGATTTTGATCGTGATATTTGGGGTTACATCGCTATGGGTCACTTCAAGCAAAAGACTATTGCTGGTGAAATTGGTTCATCAACTATGCCACATAAAGTTAACCCTATTGATTTCGAAAACTCAGAAGGTAACTTAGGCATTGCTAATGCTTTATTCACTCACCTATCTCAAAAATTGCCTATCTCTCGCTGGCAGCGTGACTTAACTGACTCAACAGTGTTACGTAACTTAGGTGTTGGTTTTGCTCATACAATGATCGCTTACGGCGCTACATTAAAAGGTATTAGCAAGTTAGAAGTAAATGAAGCTAACCTAGCCGCAGAATTAGACAGTAATTGGGAAGTATTAGCAGAGCCAGTACAAACGGTTATGCGTCGTTACGGTATTGAAAAGCCTTATGAGAAACTAAAAGAATTAACGCGCGGTAAACGTGTTAATGGCGACTCTATGCGTGCTTTCATCATGACACTTGAATTACCTGACCATGCTAAAGCTCAGTTATGTGAAATGACACCTGCTAGCTACATTGGCCGCGCAGTAGCGTTCATTGATGAACTAAAATAATATTTTCTTTCATTTATTGAATATATAAAAAGAAGGCTTTGCCTTCTTTTTTTTTGTCCATCTACTTAATTTACAAGCTAAAAAAAACTCCACTTTTTCTGATTAACCAAATCAATAATAAAACAACAAATAAACACACTTATCTATTGGCAATAACGGTAGTTTTTAACTAGTCTGAATGTACTTCTGGTCTCCCCTATATTACTTAACGTTGGGTTTTAAAATGTCTTACAGTATTAGCCAAGTAAAATGGCAACAAGCCGCGCCTTTACTTAAAAACATCCGTGAAAAAGTATTTGTCTGTGAAAGACGTATCCCCAAAAAGATTGAGTTTGACCAAGGTGATAGAACCGCTTACCACATGCTAGTATGTGATGATAAAAATCAAGAGCCAATTGCTACAGGTCGTATATCTCCACAAGGGGAAATAAGTCGTATAGCTGTCGTTATGGGTTATAGAAGTGAAAGAATTGATAGATTTATAATGCAGGGGTTATTTCGTATAGCCGATAGATTAACCCTAAAAGAGGTTTTTATTTCAAGTCCATTAGAAAAAGTAGAATACTTTACTCAGCATGAATTTTATCCCATTGGGTCTGTGTATATGGAAGCCGGCATGCCAAAACAACGTATGGCATGCTCAATTTCCAAAGCCGTTCAACATGTTGAAAAGGCTAAGTATTACCTAAGTCACTAAGTTTTTATTTCCACAATGACTCATCGTCATAAAGCTTATACAAACCATCAGCACGGCCAATTAATAGGTTAGCAAAGTCATTTTGTTCATCAGTATTGGCTTGCAATAAGTTTTCTGCTTGCATTTGCCATTTTAACGAAAAGTGTCGTAATGCTTCTCTGGCATTGGGAGCCACATCAAAACTACTATGATCACTGGGTAAGTCACCACATAAAACCCAGAACTTCTTACCGTCGAGTGATGTTAATTTCCATAACGCTAACAGTGGCACTAAATAGCGACTGTCCTCTGCATTAACACTATTGGTCACAATTCCTTTTTCGGCTAAATATTTAGTCGCAAGCTGATATTGCTCTCTTATCCACTGCTGCTGTTGCTCTTCTGTCATAGGTACGGCTTCGGTCATTTTAACTCTCTAATTATTCGAATTGATCTGGGTTATTTATTTTTATAGCTAGGGTTTGTCACGATTAACTGGCAAGTTGTACCTTTTCGCTTACAGCTTGCAAGCTAATATTAATTTGTTAATTTTATTCGTGACTAGCTTGACAATTTTGTAGGTGCTATCGTCCATAAACAACATTACAACACATTTAAATTGCCTTTTCTAGCAAGAAAAAATGGAGATAAAAAATGGCTTTATTTGATTTACCCGATTTTGATGACCATGAGCAAGTAGTCTATTGCAGTGATGATGCCAGCGGACTAAAGGCTATTATTGCCATACATAGCACCAAACTTGGTGCAGCCGTTGGTGGCTGTAGAATGTGGGATTATGCGAGTGATGAAGAAGCACTCGTTGACGTATTACGCTTATCTAAAGGTATGACCTATAAAAATGCTATGGCAGGTCTTAGCATGGGTGGCGGTAAATCTGTCATTATTGGTGATGCAAAAAAACTTAAATCAGAAGCATTGTTCAAGGCTTTTGGTGAAGCATTAAATCGGCTAAATGGACGTTACTTAAGTGCAGAAGATGTCAATATCACTACCAGTGATATTGCTATCGCAAATACAGTAACTCCTTTCGTAACGGGCACAGAAGGTAAAAGTGGTAACCCTGCACCTTTTACTGCCTTAGGCACATTTCTTGGTATTAAAGCCTCGGTAAAGCATAAGTTAAATCGTGATGACTTAACTGGCCTCAAAGTGGCGGTTCAAGGCTTAGGTAGTGTAGGTTATGCCTTATGTGGACATCTACATAAAGCAGGCGCTGAGCTGATTATCACTGACATCAACCAAATAGCGTTAGATCGTGCTGCTACTGAGTTTAATGCTAAGATTGTTGGCTTAGATGAGATATACGATCAAGATGTGGATATCTATGCACCTTGTGCTCTCGGTGCCACTATCAATGATGAAACCTTAAGTCGTATAAAAGCAATAATTATTGCCGGTTGTGCAAATAACCAATTAGCTGAGCCTCGCCATGATCAAGCCTTAGTTGACCAAGGTATATTATATGCACCCGATTATGTTATTAATGCCGGTGGTATCATCAATGTTTCATTTGAAAGTGATTACGATTGTGATAAATCAACGGAAAAAGTCGGCGAAATTTATCACACACTTTTAGATATTTACGCTAAAGCGGATGCTCAAGGTAGACCGACCGGCATCATTGCTGATGAAATGGCCCGTGAAATAATTAAAAATGGTGGTAAAAACGCCTAGTTAAACTCAAGTCATCAACAAGATTTTTATTACTGTTAAGCTATAATTGCTAATACCCCCCAACCTAGGGAATAGTAATGAAAGTAATAATCATCTTGTTGATCTTTTTTTCTGTCCAATCCTTCGCAGAAAAAACAATAACGACCATTACAACCATAGGTAAACAAAAGCCTGATGATGCAAGTCACGATTATTTCATCGGTTTACTGCGTCTTGCCTTAATAAAAACGGCGGACGAATATGGCTACGCAGTTATACATACTGTGCCTTACCCTGGACAAGAAAGAACGTTAAAGTTCTTAGCCTTAGGCGCCTTCTACGATGTTATTTGGACCGCTAATTCAGACGTTCGTGATACTAAACTGCTAAAAGTCTCATTTCCTCTCTTTCGTGGCGGACTTGGTTGGCGCGGCATGGTCATTCGAGATAAAGATAGCAATAAATTCTCAGCCATTCACTCAGTCATAGATTTTAATAGCTTAGTCGCCTGTCAAGGATTGCACTGGCCAGATGCCGACGTATTAGAGCACGCAGGCCTTTCGGTAGCACGTGTTGGTTTCTTTGACGCCATGTTACAAATGGTTGAACTAAACCGTTGTGACTATTTACCCTTGAGTATATTTGAAGGTCAGGCCGAGCTTGCTCTTGTTAAGGGAAGTTTTCCAAATTTAATATTTTACCAAGATCTTATTATTCAATACCCACTTAGCATGCATTTTTTTGTTAATAGTAATAACGCTCAACTTGCCGCACGACTAAAACTAGGCTTAGAACGCCTATATGACTCAGGTGAATACGATCAGTACATGAAACAGCACACGTTAACTAAGGGAGCTTTTCCGCTAACTAAGTTTAAAAGTTCAAGAATAATCAAACTTAAAAACCCTGGAAATACAAAAACTGACTTAGAAAAATTCAGTTTACGTTGGCCAAATGGCTAACAGCTAATACCAAAACAAAAAAACCAGCTAAGAGCTGGTTTTTTTAACGTGCCTATGCACATGACTCAGGGATGTCATCCCCGTGGTGTATTCATCGGGGATCCAGTGTCTAAAAAGTGATGGATCTTCGATCAGAGACCTCGAAGATGACGTTTATAGCGAGCACCTGAGTTAACTACATAGGCATGTTTTTTAAAGATTAATTAAAGAAAATTTAATCAACTAATTGGTATTGCTCACGCAAAATAGCAATAATTTCTGCTTTAGGATTGTCAGAAAGTACTATTTTCTCACCAGTAATTTTCTCTGCAATATCTGTATATGTTTTAGATACTTGCATTAACACTTCTGTTGGTAATTCATTATCAACAGCAAGTGCTAAACGCTCTTCCATACGATCCTTGTTTAATAAGATATCTGGATCAGGGAAATGCTTAAGTAATAATTGACGGAAACCTTCTTTAGAGTTTTCTACTACTTTACCGCCGCGGTACTGCTCGCCATCCCATATACGTGATGAATCGGGTGTACCCACTTCATCCATATAAATTAGCTTATCGTTACCTTCTTTATCTTTTACATAGCCAAATTCAAATTTAGTATCAACAAAGATTTGATCAAGTTTAGCTAATGAAGCTGAAATAAGGTCAAAACCTTCAGTTAGTAGCTTTTCATATAAAGTAATATCATCAAGCGATTTAAAGTTAAATGCTTCATAGTTATCTTCAATGTTTTTACGAGTAATATTAACATCGTCAACTGCTGGAACACCTGGGATACCTGTCAAAATACCTTTAGTTGAAGGTGTTTGAAGTAACTCGGTTAACTTGCTGTCTTTTTCTAAACCTTCAGATAATTCAATACCACAAAAATCGCGTTCGCCTTTTACATAGCTACGCCACATTGAGCCAGTAATGTATTGACGACAAATCGCTTCAATCATCACAGGTTTAGCTTTTTGCACAATCCAAACAAATGGATGCGGAATATCTAAAATATGACTTTCAGCAAGACCTTGCTCATTAAATAATTTGAACCAGTGATTTGAAATGGCATTAAGTGCAGCCCCTTTACCAGGAACACCTTTCATATTTCCTTCACCGCGCCAGATGCAATCAAAGGCTGAAATTCTGTCACTAATAACCATGATAGCAAGTGGTGTATCACTCGCTACATTATAGCCTTTCTCAGCGATTAGACGCTTACTGTCGGCTTCGGTTAACCAATAAACTGAACGGACTTTACCGCTATGCACAGGGGCATCAGTTCTAATAGGAAGATCATTATTTACGGCTAAAACTTTATCAGCTAGGTTCATGATTATTTATTCTCAACTATTAACTTTAAAAGGGATTATGATATTAATATTTAATTAATATAACTACAGTATTTATAGGGCGCTACTATACCTAAGATGCATCACAAATAACACACGAGATAGCACAAGGTAACAATCCTTTACAAACACCAAAATTAGATTAACTAACATGCCTATGTAGTTTACTCCGAAACTCTTTGTAAACGTCATCTTCGAAGTCTCTGATCGAAGATCCATTGCTCTTTATACACTGGATCCCCGATTAAAATACCACGGGGATGACGATCCTGAGCCAAGTGCATAGGTATGTTAACTAAAGACTAATAAACTCAAAAAAAACAAAATAAAAAGGACGCTATAAAGCGTCCTTCTTTTCAAGCTTAACTAATATTTAGTCAGGCTTACATTCTATATTCTTAAGCAGCTAAAGAAGCTTGCGCTTTTTCAACTAAGAAAGTGAATGCTGCTTTGTCGTATACTGCGATGTCAGCTAAGATCTTACGATCGATTTCAATAGAAGCCTTTTTAAGACCGTTAATGAATTTGCTGTATGACAAACCGTTTACACGAGCTGCTGCGTTAATACGAGCGATCCAAAGTTGACGGAATTGACGTTTACGTTGACGACGATCGCGGTAAGCGTATTGCGCTGCTTTAGTTACTGCTTGGAAAGCAACACGATAAACACGGCTACGTGCTCCGTAATAACCTTTAGCTTGCTTTAGAACTTTTTTGTGACGTGCACGAGCTTGTACACCACGTTTTACTCTAGCCATTTTCTATATCTCCTAATTAACCGTGACGTAAAAGTTTTTTAACTGACTTAATGTCAGCTGCGGCGATCATGCATTTAGCACGAAGATGACGCTTAACTTTAGTACGGCGCTTAGTCAAAATATGACGTAGTCCCGCTTGTTTAAATTTGTAGCCAGAAGCCGTCTTTTTAAAACGCTTCGCAGCGCCTTTGTTTGTTTTCATTTTAGGCATTGAATATTACTCCACATTCATACAAGAGGATAAATCCTCGAGTATTGCCATTGAAATTTAGTAATCTAGGCGAAGCTCTGAATTATTAAAATAATCAGATCTTACTTTCAAGCCTAAAGTTACCCGTTAAAAACAATAGTGGTGAGCCAATACAAAAGTATTAACTACTTGCTATACCAAACTATTGATTATTTTTTTGGCGCTAAAACCATCACCATTTGTCGTCCTTCCGCTCTACGAGGGAAAAACTCAACTACTGTTAGTTCTGCTAAATCAGCTTTAACGCGATTCAACAACTCTAAGCCTAGTTCTTGGTGGGCCATTTCACGACCACGGAAACGTAAAGTAACTTTCACTTTATCGCCCCCTTCTAAAAAGCGCTTCAGGTTACGTAATTTCACCTGATAATCGCCTTCATCTGTACCAGGACGGAATTTTATTTCCTTAACCTGTATTTGTTTCTGCTTTTTACGCTGTTCTTTTTGTTCCTTGGCTTTTTCGTAAAGGAACTTACCGTAATCCATCACCCTCAGAACAGGAGGTTTAGCTGTTGGGCTAATTTCAACAAGATCTACACCTGCTTCATCCGCTTGGTCCATGGCTTCATCTAATGAAACTATGCCACCTGGCTCGCCGTCAAATCTAATTAAACGTACTTCATTGCCTGGGATACCTGTGATTAACTCATTTAAACGATGTGCAGGCTCTTTTTGCCCACCTCGTTGTCCACCTTTAATAGCCATGTTCCTCCAAAGAACTTATTTTATTGTTTGTTATGTCCGTTGTACTTTATATTTAGCTGCGAGATTTTACTTCTGCGCCTAACTTAGTAATAAAGTCTTCAACCGACATTGTTCCTAAATCTTCACCACTTCGAGTTCGTACTGCTATTTCGCCGGTTTCCATTTCTTTATCACCAACAACTAACAAATACGGAACACGCTTCAAAGTGTGCTCGCGGATTTTAAAGCCTATCTTCTCATTTCTCAAGTCTAGTTTTGCTCTAAATCCACTTTCTTTCAATTTTTTTGCAACTTTTTCACAATATTGACCATGTTTGTCGGTAATATTCATCACAGTTGCTTGAATCGGTGATAACCAGGTTGGAAATTTCCCCGTGAACTCTTCGATCAAAATACCGATAAAACGCTCAAGTGATCCTAAAATTGCTCTGTGAATCATCACCGGAATATAACGTTCGTTATCTTCACCAACATAAGTTGCCCCTAAACGTTCTGGTAAGGCAAAATCAAGTTGCACTGTGCCACATTGCCAAGCACGACCTAAACAGTCCATTAAGGTAAATTCAATCTTAGGACCATAAAAAGCCCCTTCACCTGGTAAATATTCGAACTGAATATCACTATCGGTTAATGCTTGCGCTAAACCGGCTTCAGCTTTATCCCAAATTTCGTCACTGCCAATACGATTATCTGGACGCGTAGACAATTTGACAATGACATCTTCAAAACCAAAAGAGCCATAAACATCATAGACCATTTCAATACATTTGGTTACTTCAGCTTGAACTTGTGATTCCATACAGAAAATATGAGCATCATCTTGAGTAAAACCACGAACACGCATTAATCCGTGTAAAGAACCTGAAGGTTCATTACGGTGACAACAACCAAATTCAGCAATACGCAGTGGTAAATCACGGTAAGACTTTAAACCTTGGTTA
>CAJXYE010000095.1 GCA_913063325.1 uncultured Colwellia sp.
CAGAAGTGAAACGCAGTTGCGCCGATGGTAGTGTGGGAGTTCCCATGTGAGAGTAGGACATTGCTAAACTTCTAATTAAAGAAACCCGTAGCTAGCGCTACGGGTTTTTTGCTTTCTGAGATTTGTAAACGTAGTTGTGCCGAGTGTGGTGTGACTATGTTGAAGGTAAGCCCATGTGAGAGCGTATCGGGACATTGCTAAACTTCATTCTCTAATAAAGAATAAGAAACCCGTAGCTAACGTTACGGGTTTTTTGCTTTCTACCGTTGTAAAAATCACAAAGAAGTGTAAATGAACGCCTGCTATATAGTGTTGTCAACTCGTCCCTTTACGCTAATTTTCCGATTCGCTTGTCAAGTAAATGTCTTTTCGTCGGAGGAGTGACTGTGGTGTTGTCTTTATCAGCAGAGTAGGATATTGCAAGAGCCTATTACTTGAATAAGTAATAGGAAGCCATTATCCACCAAAAGTGGCTAAGTATCTTTAACTAGATATGTAGTTGGGCAGTGGGTATTGCCCTATATTAATTAAACCAGTGTGAGACTAGAATTTTAATAGTGTCCTTTTTTGCAATGCCATAGCTCTAGTAGTATTAACCTTCCTTTCTTTTTAAATAAATATAAAGTTACATTTTAGTCATTTTATTTGTGTTAATGCTTTAAGTGACTGTTTTTAATTGTCTAATTTTTATTTTTCTTACTTTTGAGTTGTATAGTTATGCATGCTTAGTGCTTAGTTATTCTAAAAGGTGATATTATATTAGAAATAAGCCGTTTTTATTACGTACGCTATAAGGTACTGTTAACTTGTTATTAATTGTAACTCTCCCTGGGTTATTAATTAATAACAACAAATATTGTGTTTGATCTGATCTGTCAATCGTCTCTCGCAAGTATATTTGGCCGGAGTAGGCTTGCCTACTCCGGCATCCTAAATTTATTGTGATCTCCCTTGAAATATTTATCCTAAACCCCACATAGTTCCTAACAACTTTTAAAAGTTTATTTTATAATTTTATAGGAAATACCTTCGATGACTGAAGCAAATAAAGTAGAAAACCATCAGTTCGCATCAGATAATGCAAAAATTCTTCAATTAATGATCCACTCACTTTATTCAAATAAAGAAATATTTTTACGCGAATTAGTTTCAAATGCAGCGGATGCTGCGGATAAACTTCGTTTTAAAGCCTTATCAGATAATGCTTTATATGAAAATGATGGTGACCTACGTGTTCGTGTTAGCTGTGATAAAGAAAATAATACTTTGACCATTTCAGATAATGGCATTGGCATGAACGAAGAAAATGTTATTGAACATTTAGGTACTATTGCTAAGTCAGGTACTTCTGAATTCTTCTCGCAGCTATCTGGTGATCAAGCGTCTGACTCTCAGCTTATTGGCCAATTTGGTGTTGGGTTTTATTCTGCTTTCATCGTTGCTGATAAAGTAACTGTTCGTACACGTAAAGCTGGTGATAGTGCGAGTGAAGGTGTTGAATGGGTAAGTGCAGGTGAAGGTGAATTTACTACCGCTAAAATTGAAAAGTCAAATCGTGGTACAGATATTATCCTTCATTTAAAAGAAGATGAGTCTGAATACGCTGATGATTGGCGTTTAAAGTCTATTGTGACTAAATACTCAGATCATATTTCTGTATCAGTTGAAATGTTAACACCAGAAGTACCTGCAGTTGAAGCTGTGCCTGAAGTAACTGATGAGAAAGATAACGTAACAAGACCTGCAGTTGAGGCTGTTGATGCAATCCCTGCATTATGGGAAGCAGTTAACAAAGCTACAGCTTTGTGGACACGTGAAAAATCAGATATAACAGATGAAGAATACAAAGAGTTTTACAAACATGTATCTCATGATTTTGGTGACCCTCTTTTATGGGAGCACAATAAAGTAGAAGGTAAAACAGAATATACTTCACTTTTATATGTACCGACTAAAGCACCATTTGATATGTATAACCGTGAAAAACAACATGGTTTAAAATTGTTCGTACAACGTGTATTTATTATGGATGATGCCGAGCAATTCATGCCAACCTACCTACGCTTTGTGAAGGGTTTGTTAGACTCAAATGACCTACCATTAAATGTTTCTCGTGAAATTTTGCAAGATAATAAAGTTAGTCAAGCTATCCGTAAAGGCTGTACAAAACGCGTACTTAAAATGCTTGAAAAACTGGGTGAGAAGGATGCTGAGAAGTACCAAGGTTTTTGGGATGAATTCGGTCAAGTCTTAAAAGAAGGACCGGCTGAAGATCAATCTAATAAAGAACAAGTAGCAGGTTTACTTCGTTTTGCTTCGACTCATGAAGATTCTACAGTTCAAAATGTTTCTTTAGCTTCATATATCGAACGCATGAAAGAAGGACAGGATAAAGTTTATTTTGTTGTTGCTGATAGTTTTGAAGCAGCTAAAAATAGTCCTCATCTAGAAGTTTTCCGTAAGAAGGGCATTGAAGTTTTATTAATGTCAGATCGCATTGATGAGTGGTTAGTTAGCCACCTAACAGAGTTTGATGGTAAGCAGTTACAGTCGGTTACCCGTGGTGGTCTTGATCTAGGCGACATGGATGATGCAGAAACAAAAGAAGCGCAAGAGAAACTTGAAAAAGAATTCGATTCTGTTGTTAAGCGCATTAAAGCTAGTTTAGAAGGTAAAGTGAAAGACGTTAAACTTTCTCAACGTTTAACTGATTCTCCTGCATGTATTGTTGCTGATGATGATGATATGAGTAGCCAAATGGCCAAGCTAATGGCATCTGTTGGTCAAGAAGTACCTGACACCTTACCTATATTTGAAATCAATGGTGAACATGCCCTAGTTAAGCATGTAGCTGACGAACAAGATGATGATATGTTTAACCAGTGGGTTGAAGTGTTATTTGAACAAGCTATGTTAGCTGAACGTGGTAGCTTGAAAGATCCGGCAAGCTTCGTTTCACGTTTGAATAAACTAATGCTTAGTCTTACTAAGTAATTATTCATTATCAATCTATATTTTTGATAATACTTTAGTCTTAAAAAGGAGGTTTTCATGCATGAATCACCTCCTTTTTTGATCAATCCGCCTTTCACCACTTGTTTGCAGATAGGCTAACTTGTATAGTGTCTGCCGACCTAATTGCAAAGCTAAGAAATATTACCTTTGTTCGATCAAACGATAAATTATGCTATCGAGCAAAGGTAATATTTACTTTTAACACTTCAACTATCAATTAAGGTTACATAATATGCGCATTGTTTTATTAGGTGCTCCAGGCGCCGGTAAAGGCACACAAGCCCAGTTTTTAATGGCTAAATTTGGTATTCCGCAAATTTCAACGGGCGATATGCTACGTGCTGCGATCAAAGCAGGCTCTGAGCTAGGCAATAAAGCTAAAGCGGTAATGGATGCTGGACAGTTAGTCTCTGATGATTTGATCATCGGTTTAGTCAAGGAGCGTGTAGCTCAAGATGATTGTAAAGGTGGTTTTTTACTTGATGGCTTCCCACGTACTATTCCACAAGCAGATGCAATGAAAGAAAATGGCATCTCTGTTGACCATGTACTCGAATTTGATGTTCCAGATGAAGTGATCGTTGAACGTATGGCTGGTCGTCGTGTTCATTCAGGCTCTGGTCGTGTTTATCATCTTGTTTACAACCCGCCAAAAGTTGAAGGCAAAGATGATGTTTCAGGTGATGACTTATCAATTCGTCCAGATGATGAAGAAGCAACGGTACGTAAGCGCTTAACTATATACCATGAGCAAACTAAGCCTTTAGTTGACTTTTATCAAGCAGAAGCCAAATCAGGTAACTGTAGCTATTTAACTATCGATGGTACTCAAGCTGTTGAAAAAGTTAACCAATTATTATCAGCTCAACTAGCTTAGATTATAATAATTCAGTTTATAAAAAAACTCGCTAAGGCGAGTTTTTTTGTTCCTATAACAGCCAGATTCTTCATTTGTACCATTTGAAAATGAGTAATTATTTAGTCACCTGGTATTATTCACGAATCATAGCAATGTGGGGAATATCATCTTCTAGGTACATTTCTGATACCTGAGTGAAGCCATGTTTTTGATAATAGGCTTTTAAATGTTGTTGTGCTGAAATCTTAATAATTTCGTTAGGAAAGTCTTGCTGGCATAAGGCTAGCCCTTGAGTCATTAATTCATGACCTAGACCACCACCTCTTGCTTGAGGTGCTGTTACTACTCGGCCAATGCTGACATTGTTAGGGTAATTTTGCCCCTTTGGTAAAATACGTAGGTAAGCTACAAGTTGCTCTGCTTGATATCCTAAAAGGTGTAACGTTTGAGGATGTCTATCTAACAAATCTTTCTCCCCATCTAAATCGGGATAAAAGCAAGTTTGCTCCACTACAAAAACATCAACGCGTAGCTTTAGTACATCATATAGCTGATTAAGCGATAGATCTGAAAAGTGTCTAGTTTGCCAAATGGTTCTTGTCATCATAATTAATAGCTTTGATTAAATACTTAATAGTTTTAAGTAACCATAATACTTGCGTTCATCAAGATAATCTTTAATTTCTTCTTTATACTTTCGAATACACAATTCAGGGAATTCAGTGGTGATTACAGTATTTAGCTCACAAGCATCAAGAAAAAGTATATAACCCAACGGCAAGTAACTTGGGTTAAAATTACACTGATAAACGGTTGATCTAACTTGACTGGCATTATAGAAAGTATTCTCCCCATAACGCTTTTGTAACTTTGGTAAAAGTTTATTTCCGTATCTTTTTATTGCTCTACGCTTAAACATAGTTACTCCTTAGCAGGTACTTATTATGATGTCTGATGTAGGTTACCTACAAATGAGACTATTATTATTAAAAGTACTCTGTTTGAGTTAATTATTTTTATTTTCAAGCATATTACTACATCTTATTAACAAATTCGACAGCTTATGAAGGATTAGAAGTGTATAGGATATAACAATTTATCAAGGGTTTATAATTTTGACTATATTACTATCGATGAAAAAACCTGCTTGCTGATATGCTTTTACGATATCCCCCCGTTGACGAAGTATTTTCAGCCCTTTATTAATTGCTATAAAAGCCTCTCGTCCCTTAGGGTGTGACTTACTAATCACAAAATGACGAGAATCTTTAAGTACCACGCCAATATTTTTAACGGGAATAAGATGAACTTTATTCATAGTGAAGCTTCTATCAGGTGTTGAGTTAAATGGCATCAAGATAAAGTCTACCCATTGAATATCAACCATGCGTACCATAGAAAGCCAAGAGTCATCCCTAGTTAATTTCTTTAACTGTAACTGTTGGAGTGTATGCCAGTCAGTTTTCCATTTGGGTGTAGATACTGATGTTAGTCCTTTTAAATCACTTAGCTCTTTTACAGCGAGTGTCTTTTTATTCTTAGGGCTGGTGTAGATACCTGCGATGTACTCGCCATTTCGGATCACTTCGTCAGAGATGTAGACCTGTTCGGAAAGGGGGAGTGCATCTTGTTTCCAGTAGGAATCAAAGCTAATGAGTAACTTGCCATTTTGTAACATCTTAGTGTTACGGAAGTTAACTTTACCTGGGGCATAACTGAATCTATGGTTAAAGCCACCAAGTTTTAGTGCTTGCTGAGCAATAATCATGTCAACCACATCGCGGCGGATATTTTTTCCTGAAAAATTATCTATTAAGCTAATATCTCTATCAGCGACAAATTGTAGGTAATCAATGTAAACATCATCACGAATATAGATAAGAACACTGTTTTTTCGGGCATATGAATATTGGGTGATACAAAAGAGTGTAACGATAAGTAGTGCTTTAGAGAATGGCTCTCGAAAAAAGCCAGTAGATGAATTTGCCATAAAGAACGCCGTTTAATTGAAACTACATTACTGGTGTTAAATAAAAGCATCCTTGTTATATTAAAGATAACAAGGATGCAGATATTTAGCAAAGTAGCTTAAACGGTTATTAATTTTTCAGGGGGGGACTATTTATTATGGCGTTCTTGCAATACTGCCATCACTTCACTGAGTTCAATTTCTTGATCAGCCAGTAATACTAAAGTGTGGTAAAACAAGTCAGCACATTCACCTAGCAAGTCCTCTTTGGTTTCTGCAACGGCGGCTAAGGCCACTTCTACGCCTTCTTCACCTACTTTTTGAGCCATCTTAGTAGTGCCACGAGAAAATAAGTGAGCTGTATAACTTTCTTTAGGATCATCACCTTTACGTTGCTGGATAACCTGCTCAAGTTGACTGAGAAAGTTTTGTTGAGTAAGTTTTTGCTCTGGGAAACATGATTCAGTGCCTAAGTGACAACTTGGACCAATAGGCTCACAAGCAATAAGTAAACTATCGTTATCACAATCAGTTAATACTTGTTTAACTTCTAGATAGTTCCCTGATGTTTCGCCTTTAACCCATAATGCTTGCTTTGAGCGGCTAAAGAATGTTGCTTTACCTGTTTCAAGGGTGGCGGCTAATGAGGCTTGGTTCATATAACCTTGCATCAATACTGCTCCTGTTGCAGCGTGTTGAATAATAGCAGGGACTAAGTTGTCCATTTTTTCCCATGCTAACGCATCGATATTATCTTGGTTTACTAACATGGTCTCACCTCAATATTTTGTTCTTTCAAAAAATTTTTTAAGTCGCTAATAGCAATAACACCTTTATGAAATACTGATGCGGCTAGTGCGCCATCAACATCAGCTTGTTGGTATACGTCACTAAAATGCTCAATAGTGCCGGCACCACCTGAGGCTATTAAAGGTACGGTACAAACGGCTCTTGCTTGTTTTAATTGTTCAATATCATAACCTTGACGAACACCGTCTTGGTTCATGCAGTTTAGCACTATTTCACCAGCCCCAAGACTGACAACTTTTTCTATCCAGTCAAAGGTAGTCCAGCCAGTCTGTTGGGTGCGCTTTTCATCACCAGTGAACTGGTAAACTTGGTACTCACCCTGTCCATTATTTGCATCTTTGTTGTAAAAACTGTCAATCCCAACCACAATGCACTGCTGACCAAATACATCAGCTAAACGCGTGATTAGTTCAGGATCTCTTAAGGCTGGAGAGTTAATGGATATTTTGTCAGCCCCCATCATTAATATTTCTTTAGCATCAGCTTCGCTTTTTATGCCGCCAGCAACGCAAAAAGGTATATCAATGACTTCTGCAATACGACTAACCCAACTCTTGTCAACAACACGACCATCAGAGCTTGCGGTAATATCATAAAAAACTAATTCATCTGCGCCAGCTTCTGCATATTGCTTAGCTAATGGCACAATATCACCAATAATTTCATGATTACGAAACTGAATACCTTTCACTACTTTGCCATCTCTTACATCGAGACAGGGAATAATTCTTCTCGCTAGCATGAACTTTTCTCCACTTGAGGCCAGCAGGCAATTGCTTCTTCTAAGGTAAACTTCCCTTCCAGTAGAGAGCGACCTAAAATAACACCACTAATACCTGTAGGGATTAAGGCTTTTATATCATCAAGAGAGCCGATACCGCCTGATGCTTGCCAATCTATCTCAGGATATTTAGCACATACTTCAGAATATAAATCGACGTTGGTACCTGTTAACGTGCCATCTTTACTAATATCAGTACATAATACGTGCTTGATGCCAGCATCTTGATATTGTGCTAGTAAGTCTTCTAGGTTTACACCGCTATCTTCAATCCAACCATGGGTAGGAAGTGTCTTATTTCCTTGAGCATCAATTTTAATATCAAGTGCTAGTACAATCTTTTCGCAGCCATATATTTTTAGCCATTGAGTTACAAGCTCAGGTTGTTTAATTGCTAAGCTACCAATAACAACACGATCAGCACCTAAATCGAGTAACTGTTTGACATCGTCTTCACAGCGAATACCACCACCCACTTGAATGATCATTGATGGATGTTTAACGACTGTTTTTAAAGTTTCAAGTTGACGTCTAGTGCTATCTTTAGCGCCATCTAAATCAACAAAGTGCATAACCGTAGCACCGGATTTTGCATAAGCTTGTTGACGCTCTTGTACTGTATATTTGTAATTCGTTTTTTGAGCGTAATCGCCTTGATATAAACGTACTACTTCACCATTGATTAAGTCTATTGCTGGGATCATCATAATTTGATACTCAATATATTGTTATTTGAATCAATTACTTCTTTAAAAGTACTCATTTATATTCATAAACTCCGTGCTTTTTCATTGTACTTGCTCCAAATATCTTCTATCTGAAGCATCAATGAATCGCTATAACTCTAAAAAATTTTTAATTATTTTACTGCCTAAAGCACTTGAACGCTCAGGATGAAATTGACAGCCAATAAAGTTGTCTTTGGCAATAGCAGCGGAGAAAGTACTACCGTATTCACAACTTGCTATCGTATATTCACTTAACGGCGCAGCAAAACTGTGCACAAAATAAAAATAATCACCAACAGTGATACCGTTAAATATTGGATGGGCACTTATTTGGGTTAATGTATTCCAACCCATATGAGGTAAGCGACTTCCTTGTGCTTCTAATGGCTCTACTTTGGTGTGTATTAGCTTCAAACAAGGGACTTCTTCTGAGTTACCACCTTCAGTTGAAGACTCTGTCATTAACTGCATACCTAAGCAAAAGCCAAGTACAGGTTGACTCAAGTTTTGTAATACATCGACTAAGTTTTTAGCCTTGATATTAGCCATGGCATGTTTAGCAGAGCCTACACCGGGCAATATTACCTTATCAGCGCTTTGTATTAAGGCGATATCATCAGTAATCGTTACTTGATAACCCAAGCGCTCAACAGCAAACCTTACTGATGCTAAGTTCGCACAACCAGTATCTACAATGACATTCAGTCCTGTAGACATGACCTTTGTCATTACTTTCGACATTAGAGACTTCCCTTAGAGCTAGGCATCGCATCACCATCAACTTTAATTGCTTGACCTAATGCTCGGCCAAATACTTTAAATAAGCTTTCTACTTGGTGATGACAGTTACCTTTACTGGTTGATAAATGTAAAGTAATTAACATAGAGTCAGCCAATGAACGGAAAAAGTGTGGCACCATTTGTGTCGACATAGTGCCAACATTGTCACTGGTAAAGTCTGCATCAAACTCTAACCACGGACGACCAGATAGGTCGATAGCACATTCAGCACGACATTCATCCATAGGTATTGTAAAACCAAAACGATTAATACCGCGTTTATTGCCTAATGCCTGTTTTAGCGCTTGCCCTAAAGCTAGTGCGGTATCTTCAACACTGTGGTGCTCATCAATGTGGTAATCACCACTAACATTACAAGTTAAGCTAAAACCGCCGTGCGTTGCTATTTGATCTAACATGTGGTCAAAAAAACCTAAACCTGTGTCTATTTTACTATCACCGGCTTTATCTAGGTTAACCGTCACCGTTATATCTGTTTCTTTCGTAGTACGAGTAACTGTGGCTATTCTTGGTTGTTCTAACTGGGTAATAATTTGCTCGCTAACCTGAGCCCAGTTTAATGTTTCGCGATTATATTTGATGCCAACAATACCCATGTTAGCAGCAAGTCCCATATCAGTTTCTCTGTCACCAATGACGAAAGAGTTAGCAAAATCTACGCGACCTTGCTGAAGGTAATCACTCACTAAGCCAAGTTTTGGTTTACGACAGTTACAGTTGTCTTCATCAAAGTGAGGGCAAAGCAATACGTCTTGAAATACTACCCCTTGAGAACTAAATATCTCCATCATTTTGTCATGAGGTAAATCAAAATCAGCTTGTGGGAAACTTTTAGTGCCAAGACCATCCTGATTTGAAACCATAACAAGCTTAAAGCCTTTGCTTTGAAGCTTTAAAAGCTCTGCAATGACATTAGGCTCAAAAACTAATTTTTCTAAAGTATCAAGTTGCTTGTCACTAATTGGCTCTTCAACTAAGGTGCCGTCACGGTCGATAAATAATATTTTCTCTTGGGTATTACTCATAAAATGCTCTTCATTATCTGTGTTTCGCTGCCTTTCGTGCAACGCTACTTTTTTAATTACAAGGTTATTAATAGCTTTTTCAACTGCTCGAGTTCTTCTGCACTGCCAATGCTAATGCGAAGACAATTTTCAACTGCTCGAGTTCTTCTGCACTGCCAATGCTAATGCGAAGACAATTTTCAAGCTGTTGCTGTTTAGATTGATCGCGAATTAAGATGTTGTTATCTACTAAGTGATTAAAGATTTTATTTTTCTCATCAGTACTATTACAGCGAAATAAAACAAAATTCGCATCACTAGGGAAAACATCGTTACACCAGTGTTGCTGCTTCAGCCAATCATTTAGCTGTTCTCGTAATGTATTAGTGCTATTTACTCTCGCTTGCATAATAGCTAAGTCATTACTTAATGCTTGGCTGGCAATTTCTGCAACAGGTGCCGCAATTGGGTAGGGTGCAATAACCTTACTTAACAAGGTTATTATTTCTTTGTTTGCCAAGGTAAAACCACAACGTAAACCGGCTAAGGCAAATGCCTTTGATAACGTTCTCAGAACAATCACGTTATCACATTGAGTTATTAGCTTAGTATTAACCTGATCTGCATCTAATATAGCATTGGTATATTCATAGTAGGCTTCATCAACAACAACGATAGCGCTATCTTTAAACAGCTCTATTGCCGCTTGAATCTGTGCTTGCGGTAAGGTATTACCCGTTGGGTTTCCTGGCGAGCATAAAAAAACGACTTTAACTTTACCAACTTGTGTCTTTAATCCTTCAAGGTCAAGTTGACACTTTGCTTGTGGGGTATTAACCAAAGGCACGCTAACAATGCCTGCACCATGGTTTTCAGCGCTAATAGCATACATACCGTAGGTCGGCGGGCAAATCAGAATACTGTCTTGATAAGCTCGACAAAAGCTGCGAATGATTAATTCGATACCTTCATCAGCGCCACGTGTAGCAAGTATATTATCTGTAGGTAAGCCACAATAATTACTGTAAGCATTTAATAGCGACTGTGGTTGGAAGTCAGGGTATCGATTAATATTTTCACTATCTAATTGATATTTACCTTGTCCAGGTGCCTCATTAGCATTAAGCCAGGTTTTGTTATTCGCTTGCTCATTATCACCGCTGGCAAATAGACGTCTTGCTGATTGATACGGTACCATATCTACTAGTTCTTCTCTTGCTAACCTTTCTATTAAGGTGCTAGCGATTAAGCTATTATTTGCTGATAAGGTCATGACTATGCGCCTTCTTCTAAGCGAATCGTCACGGCGCGTTGATGTGCATCCAAACCTTCAGCATCAGTTAACTCAATAATGCACTCAGCTAAACTGGCTAAACCTGTTTTAGTAATTTCTTGCACAGTATAACGACGAGAGAAATCTGCTAATGATAAACTTGATATCACTTTTGAATAGCCATAAGTTGGCAATACGTGGTTGGTACCGCTAGCATAATCACCAGCAGATTCAGGCGTATAAGCACCAACAAAAATTGAACCAGCGTTACGTAAACTTTTTAGTAATGTTGGTGCATCTTCAGTTTGAATAATTAAGTGCTCTGGTCCGTATTCATTTGATACAGCAACGGCTTGAGATAAATCTTTAGTTAAAATCAAGCGAGACTGAGTTAACGCTTGTTTGGCAATTTCACGTCGAGACAAGGTAGCTAATTGCTTTTCTAATTCTTTAGATACTTGTGTGATTAACAATTCGCTATCACTAAGCAGTATCACTTGGCTATCAACCCCGTGTTCTGCTTGTGATAATAAGTCAGCAGCGATAAAAGCAGGATTAGCTTGCTCATCTGCTATGACTAATACTTCAGAAGGACCGGCTGGCATATCAATAGCAAAACCAGGAACTTGCTGTGATAACTGAGTTTTCGCTTCAGTTACATACTTATTACCCGGACCAAATACTTTATTTACTGCTGGTATGCTCTGTGTACCATAAGCAAGTGCAGCGATAGCTTGCGCACCACCTACGGTATATATTTCACTAATACCACAAAGATCAGCAGCCACTAATACTTCATTGGCCAGCTGGCCATTTTTATCAGGTGGACAAACCAGTGCCACGCGTTTACAGCCGGTAAGTTGAGCAGGAATACCTAACATCAATACCGTTGATGGCAATGGTGCTGAGCCTGCAGGAATATATAAACCAACACTTTCAATCGCTTCAGTTTTTAGCGTGCACTTAACACCGGGTGTAGATTCAACCGTTATATCAGTTGGCTGTTGTGCGCTATGAAATGCTCTGATTTGTTGGTAAGCGGTATTTATTGCTTTTAAGCGTTTATCGGTCAATGCTAATTTAGCTTTGCTAATCTGCTCAGGCGTCACAGATAAGGTGGTTAGTGCAATACCATCAAACTGCTCAGTTAATGCATAAATAGCTTTATCGCCTTGGTTTTTAACTTGCGAAATAATATTAGCAACTTGCGTTGATAATAACGCGCTATCTGCTATTGCAGGTCGAGCAAGTGCGAACTTTTGCTGCTGCTCTGATAACTCTTGCCAATTGATTAGTTGATTAATCATAATTCTGTCTCAGTATAAATATGTCGATACTTAGTAATTACTTTGTGTTTACTCAATTTTATTTTTCTTTGTCATAATTCTTTTACCTCGACGCGAGAAGATGCAAGATCAAAGCGGTAGCACGGAGCTGACGTTAGTCAGTGAGTACTGCCAATGCAGATATTGCATTTACTCGCCATGAGGTAAATGAATTTAGCCCATCATCTTCTCAATAGGCATAACTAGGATGGAGTGGCAGCCTAGGGCTTTCAATTGCTCCATGGTTTCCCAAAAGAATGTTTCTGTTGCAACGACATGAACAGCAACCATGTCATCACGTCCAGCCAGTGGTAAAACAGTAGGTGTTTCAGTACCCGGCATTAACTTGCTGACTTCAGTTATTTTATCTTTAGGTGCGTGTAGCATAATGTATTTGCTTTCTTTAGCTTTTATAACGCCGTGAATACGCGGTATTAAGGTATCTAAAATAGCTTGTTTCTCTTCACCTAAGGAGTCTGCTCGTTGGATCAGTGACGCTTTTGAGCGGAACACTTCAGCAACTTCTTTTAAACCATTGGCTTCAAGCGTTGCGCCAGTTGAAACTAAATCACAAATACCATCAGCTAAACCTACACGAGGCGCTACTTCAACTGAGCCTTTTAACAAGCAAAACTCAACATTAATACCATTAGCTTTAGCAAAACGGTTTAATAGTTGTGGGTAAGTTGTCGCAAATCGTAAGCCGTTTAAACAATCTAAGCCTGTGTATTCAAATTCTTCAGGCATGGCAATTGAAAAACGACAGCCACCAAAATCTAATGCGGTTGTGCGAATATAGTCAGACTTATTGCCTTTCAATTGACGATCTAACTCTTCTTCTTCGAGGGTATTATCACCAACAATGCCTAAGTCGCATACACCGTCCATAACTAAACCTGGAATATCACTACTGCGAACACGCATGATATCAATAGGCATATTACTCACATGCGCCAATAATCTTCTATCGCTCAGGTTTAATTTCAGTCCACAAAGCTTAAGTAGTTTTTGGGTGTCGTCGCTAAGGCGACCTGACTTTTGCATGGCAATGCGTAAACGTGGTTCTGATGTGCTCATATTGGTAATTCCTATTGTCTTAATCTTTAAAATTCGGCATGTATATACAATTTATAGTGCGCTAAAATGCGAAAAACCCCCGAGAGAGTGAAGACTCTTTCGGGGGTTTAGTAATGACATTTTTTGTTATAAAAGCTTATTATATTGCTTGTATAAATGTTTACTTAAGTCCACTGAAAGGCCTTTGCCCTTCAGTGTTTTTGTTACTAACGCTGAATGGGCTAATTGTTGTGATGATGGTGATGTCGGCGATTCAGGTTAATAATCATGGTTAAATTCTCTGCTATATTTGTAAGCTGTATTAGCTTTATTCTGTAAATTTAATGTCGCTGTAAATGGAACTGAACAACATTAAAAAAGTAATTTGTTTAATTGCTATTTACACTACTGGTTAATTAAGATAGCTGCAAGTAATAAATAGGTTTTTTTTATTACTATTTGTTATATAGAGTGACCTTAAAGTTATTACTCTAAAATGTTATGGCAGACAAGTTAGCACTATCTGGAAGAGGTGTGGATCGTCACAAATAATAAGAAATGCGTCACACGATGAGATAATTTAACATTTAAGTTACACCTCAGTTTATTTTTGTAACTCGTCAATGATCCAATAAGGTCAGCAAAGATACGAAACCGGACGTTAGCCTTGGCTTATCTAACGACAAGAGATCCAACAAACCGGATCTGCATCAGATAATCAAATCATTCAAAATGTTCACCCTGAAACTTGGGGGATTAATATTCAGGTTTAATTGAAAATACTGAAAGCGGACATTCGACTAACCTCGATTAGCGTCTTAGATTTTATGGCAACTTGGTGCGCTAAACGGACATCAATGTTCTGATTGTTTTTAACATTTATAATGTCAACTATACATTTTCTAAGTGAGCATTAAAGTATTAATTTCCTTGTGATTATTTGAATGTAACAATATTACATGTTAAATATATATCATTGAAAATTTAGATAGTTACAGAATATAAATATGTTATACAAATCAATAATGTTTTTTGTTTTTTTTATCCCATCATACGTAATAGCGTCTAACGTGAAATCACCTGAAGTATGTATTGATATTTGGGATAGAGTCAATGACGTTTATTTCGAAAATAATTCTTATGATGAAGTTATAGAAATATTTAGAGTTGGAGCTGATGAAAAGTGTAAAAGTACTGGTTTTTATTTTCTAAAATTAGGCTGGTTGGCGGTTCTAAATTCAGATTTTGAGCTTGGCTTAAATAGCTTTGACCAAGGTATCGCATTAAAAAGTGGCTATGTTAAACAGCTTAAGTTGGCTAAGGCTGATTATTATTTTCAATTAGGAGCAAAACAAGAAGGAGAACAACAGAAAATTTACTTAATAAAATCGGAAGCTGAATATAAAAAGTTAATTGAAAACATACCAAATTTTTATGATGCATATAATAAATTTACAGGGTTATTGTTGGTTTTAGGGAAATATGAACAAGTAATTCAGTATGGTAAATTAGCATTGGAAGGAGGAGAGTATGAATTTTCATACCGCAATCTGACTATTTCTTACCAAAAGCTTAACCAATACATGTCAGCTATTACGTCTATGAAGAAAGCTTTTTCTCTAAATAAGGACATATTTGGAGATACGGATTTTATGTTAGCAACAGCTCTTTCGTATAGTTCATTAGGGAAGTTTGAGCACTCACTAAAAGTGTTGCAAAAATTAGTTGAGCTAAAGCCCAAAGCTATTAATGAAGATGATTTTCAAAATGTTGCTAAATACATAAGAAATGAGGTTCAAAAAAAGGAAACGAAAAAATAAATACTGTTGTCAATCCTCATATGACAGCTAAATGGTTATAAAGCGACAAGGAAAGTATATATATTAGTATATAACGTCTTTTTTGTGGCAGCTACTGCCCTTTGAGCAGTCCGGTGTATGAATTTTTATTTTTACTTGAGAAATTCAATATTTCAAAAATATCCTAACGACAAGTTGGTGCGCATTCCTGACATTATCCTCAAATATTTTGCTATATATTTTCTAATGAATTATTTTAAGCATGTGTTACGAAGCCACCTT
>CAJXYE010000096.1 GCA_913063325.1 uncultured Colwellia sp.
TTACTCCAAATAATTGTTTGAAGTAACTTAACTTGATAACTACTTATTGTTTAGATGCTCTTTGCCGGACGCTTACGTTTTTAACGCTGATTCAGTCGTTCTCAAACACCAAGTAATTGAAAACCTATCGACTAATGAGTTTAGTGTTATTGATGTTCGCGCTGTAGATAGGTTTGGTGGTGTTGCTCAAGAGCCAAGGAAAGGTGTTCGACGTGGACATATTCCTAATTCTATTAATCTGCCTTTTGAGCTTTTACTTAATGACAATAAATATAAAAGTCCAGCGGAACTACACAAGTTATTCTCAAGTATGGGACAGGATGATGCTAGGCGGTTAGTATTCTCTTGTGGCTCAGGTATTACAGCTTGTATTGGCTTAGTCGCAGCATTATTAGCTAATTATACGAATATATCACTATATGATGGGTCATGGAGTGAGTGGGGAAGTGATTTATCTCTTCCGGTTAAGTAGGCCTTAGCAGCCTTGTCCATTTATGTTATCGGCTTATAAGCCAAAGGAATAAAATAATGTTTGTTAAGTTCAACCTATTTACTAAGATTCTCATGTGTTGCCTGTTAATCAGTTCGTTTACAGCGAGGGCAACTGAATTAGATATTGAAAGCGAGTCCAAAGCGCTACTTAATAGTGGTGTTTCCGGTTTTTCGATAGCCATATTAGATCATAATGGATTAATACTGTCTAAGGGGTATGGCTATGCCGATGTGAAGAATAAGATAGCAATGACTGACAAGACTATCCAAAACATTGGTTCTATAAGTAAAACCATAACGGGTGCTGCCGCGATGCAATTGGTAGAGCAAGGTAAGCTTGATTTAGATGAAAACATAAATACTTATTTACCTTTTTCAGTGTTACATCCCGATTTTCCTAACACACCTATAACGGCGCGCCAGCTATTAACTCACACATCGGCAATAGTAGACAGAAGCGCTATATATGACGGCGATTTGAGTTATCACTATGGAGGTGATAATCCAATACCGTTAGGCAATTTTTTGAAAGACTATTTCACTCCTAAAGAAGCCATTTACAGTGTCGATAATTTTGCTACATACGCACCAGGTACAGAAAGAAAATACAGCAATATTGCTTATGGCTTAGTTGCTCTTGTAGTTGAAAGCATTTCTGATATGCCTTTTAATGATTTTACTAAAAAGCATATATTTACTCCTTTAGGGATGACATCTACTGGGTGGATGCTTTCTGATATCAAGCAAAGTGATCATGCGCAGCTCTATAAATTTGAGGATGAAGAATTAAAAAAAATAGAATGGTACGGTTTGGTAACATGGCCTGATGGTGGTTTAAGAACCAGCGTAACTGATTTATCAAAATTCATTGTAACTATGATAAATGAAGGCCGACATAACGAAATTCACATTCTTGAGCCTAAGACAGTACAGTCTATATTTAGACCTCAGTTCTCACAGGGGAGTGTTTTATCTAAGGTAAAAGAAATAGATTCTTATAAACAGGCAATTACCTGGAACGTTATAAAGCGAAAGTCAGGTGATACAATTATTGGGCATAATGGCGGAGATCCCGGTATTCGTACTTACACATACTTTGATCCTCAAACAAGTAAGGGCATGGTATTGTTCCTAAATACCGCGAGTAGAGATGAAGTTATAAACAAAGCAGTTTCAACGTATATTCAGTCGCTTTTGAGCATTATGAATCAAAAGCATATTAGCAAACTACCTATTGCTAAGCCACTTGGTTAATCTAATTGGTAACAATAAAAGTTGATCAGAATAGATGGTAGTTTCTTTTTGTTGTTTATTTTAACTAACTGTTTTAAGTGATGAATTTTCTATTTACCTGGCATTTTTCGTTTTATAAGGAGATTAAACACCATGAAATATCAAAATAATATAGAGCCTGAAAATTGTACGGGCATGGAAGATATTCGCGTTGAAATAGATAATATGGATCGAGATATTATCGCCATTTTAGGTAAACGCTTCGAGTATGTGAAAGCGGCCTCAAAGTTTAAGACGTCAGAAACTTCTGTACGTGCACCAGAGCGCTTTAAAGCTATGTTGGAACAACGTAGGATTTGGGCTTCATCTGAAGGGTTAAGCCCTGATGCAATTGAGAAAATGTATCGTGATTTAGTTAATCACTTTATCAATGAAGAAATGACACAATGGCAATTAGAGTCAACAAACCTTTAATAAGCTATTGATAAATCATTAACAAGGGCGTTATGCCGAAGCGAGCCTCATTTTATGCCTGAACCAGATCCAACAAGAATCAAGACATTTACCACACCGAAAGATCTTTCCCAGTGGCTCAAGGTTAATCACGTTTCTGAAAGTGAACTATGGGTGAAGATATATAAGAAAAACACTGGGATTGAAAGTGTAACTTGGAATGATGTCGTGAATGAGTCTCTCTGCTGGGGTTGGATCGATGGTATTAAGAAGTCAATCGATGATCAAGCCTATCTTCAGCGCATTACTCCCAGAAAAGTGCGAAGCAACTGGTCTAAAAGGAACACTGAGCATAGTGAACGTTTGATTAGTGAGGGTCGGATGATGGAATCAGGGCTTGTGCATATTCGCTGTGCAAAAGCCGACGGACGTTGGGATAACGCCTATGTAGTAAGTGAAATGGAAGTGCCTGCGGATTTCCTAGCGGCGCTGGAGGGCAAGCCGAATGTTAAAGAGTTTTATAAAACACTCAATAAATCGAGTCGGTATGCCATCGCGTACGGATTAAGCAGTGCGAAGAAACCCGAAACCAGACTAAGGCGTTTTACAAAATTCATGAACATGCTTGTTCATGAAGAAAAGCCTAAGTAAGTGATATCAGCATAACAAACTGATCAAACAGCACAAAAAAGCTTTGCTGTTTTTCGTGGCTAAAACATTTTTTCAAAAACTATTTGCCTCTTTGTGAGGCGTTAAAAGACCTAAAGGATTGAGTGTGGACGTAATATTCTTTGCAGCAAAAAGTGACTGCGATTATAGCAATTTTAAAGAAGTACCTGAGTCTTCAATATTGGGTGGTGGTAATTTTACCAAAGATCAAATAGGGGATTTACTCAGTTGCTTCAAATGCACGAGTTCTGCTTTAAGTGATAGCCTATGGTTGTTTCCATTAAGCTTCTCCGAAGAAGTGGCAATACTTGATGATGAGAGCCTTAAAGGGATTGCGCAGCATTGGTCAGACGAATCCTCATGGGCACAAACAAGCGTTAACGCATCAGATTTAGCTAGTCATTTATTAGCGTTAAAATACGCATATTTGCAACATTCAGACAAAAGAATATTTGCGCTATTCGAGTAAGCTTTCATTATGCTAGTTAACTTAAGGAAGTATTGTGAGATTAAAGTTATCTTCAATGGTCACATGATAAAATGAATCGCTGTAAACTACATTGGCAACGACTAAAAACTGATTTAGAAAGCGTTAGTACCGCAGAAAAAGCGGAATCAAGTCGTCGTTACTTTCCTCATGGCATTAACTGCATTGGTGCTACAGCTTCAGATATTAAGTTGATAATTCTTAATTTTCAGACTGATAATGAAAATATCAAGGCAATAGAAATGCTTGCCATCACTGAGTATATTCTTCGAAATGCGGAATTTAGCGAGGAAATATTAATTGCTTTTGGCCTAATCAATAAATTTATAAAGAATAATTATGATGACGATTTATTACTACGCTTTGAATTTTGGTTAGAGAACTATGCCAGCAATTGGTCTCATGTTGATGATTTATGTATAAAAACGATTTATCAATTTTTTCTATCGCGCCCTCATTTAATTGAAAAAACAAATCATTGGGCTCATTCTAAGGTATCTTGGTGTCGACGGGCGAGTAATGTCGCTTGGGTAAAGTTTGTTAAACGAAAAATTGGTAAATCTAACTATTACCTAAAGAAAGAATTGGTCTTTGAAAATTGTACTTTACTCATTAACGACAAAGATGAGTTTGTTCAAAAAAGTATTGGTTGGTTACTTAAAGCTACCTCTGTGCATCATCAGCATGACGTGATTAACTATATCGAAATGAATTATCAAGTAATGCCCAGAATAACCATCAGGTATGCTATTGAGAAAATGGATACTAGCACTAGAAAACATATATTGTCTTTAGGTAAGTAAGCAGGGCAGACCTCGCTGTTAATGTGCTGTTAGATATCAAGAATTATTTAGAAAGGTATAACTAAGCAAATGAATAAAGCCACATTTCATAGTAAGATTTATCCGGGAACTAGTAGATACTACTGGGTGTTTGTTCCCAAGCAATATAAAGCTAACATTCCCGCTAATTTAATGGTTTTTCAAGACGGTTACTATTACATTGATGAAGCAAAACCAATGAAGGTGAACCATGTTATTGAAAAGCTCATTGTAGAGAAAAAAATCCCACCTACGATATGTGTATTTATTAACCCAGGTATTGTATTAGATCCGACAAAACCGGAACATCATCCAGATACACAGCGAAGCATTGAGTACGATTCTGTTAACGACCAATACACGCGATTTCTTGTTAACGAGCTACTTCCTCAAGCATTAAAAGACTTGAATGTTTCACTAGACCCAAATAAACGAGCAACCGTTGGTTTCAGCTCAGGTGGACTATGTGCTTGGTCAGTAGCCTGGTTTCGTCCTGACTTATTTGGCAATGTATTAAGTCATTGTGGCAGTTTTGTTGATATTAGGGGAGGTGGTAAATTTCCATACCTAATAAGAAATGAATACCCAAAACCTATTAGAATGTTTTTCCAAAGTGGCTCTAATGATCTTGATACCAAATATGGCAATTGGGCATTAGGCAACAAACAGATGGAGTCTGCATTGACGTTTAAGGGTTACGACTTCAAGTTTGCGTTTGGTTCACAAGGGCATAACTTGGTGCATGGTGCTGAACTGCTTGAATCATCTATCATTTGGTTGTTTGGCGGTGATGCCAAAAAGTTAAAACAAGGATAGAACAAGGTCTATTTTAAGTTACGCGTTACTGTGTTTGCTAACCGTTTTTCAATATTAGGGCGGTAGGCCCAAAATGAGGTTTGGTTTATTTATGGTTAATAGAAGTTGTGAGTATGGGGTAGGAGATAACTCTTATAGGATGGCTGGAGAGTTATCTGGTATTACTAAACTCGTCGATGAGTTTTACCATAATATGAATGTTTTTACTGAAGCAAAAAAGATTAGGGATATGCACTCTAGTGATTTATCAGAGTCTAGCCAAAAGCTCGCTTATTTTTTGTCTGGTTGGCTTGGCGGACCTAAATTATATGCGGACAATTACGGCAGTATTAATATCCCTCAGGCACATAAACATTTGTCAGTAGGTGTTGAAGAAAGCGAAACATGGCTTTTATGTATGCAAAAATCCATAGATAAGCAACCGTACGAAGCAGCTTTTAAAATCTATTTGATAGAGCAGCTAAGGGTGCCTGCAGAAAGAATTAGAATGGTGTCAGGTACCTAAATAATACAATAGAGCTTCTCAGCTTAAACAGTTGTTTAGGTTTTAATTAGCGACACGGCTCATTATAATAAACTCTTATAGCCCGATTAACGTGGGCGTTATTATACAAAAGGAATTTGGTCATGTTTGAAAGTATTGCGGTCTCTTCAGGACTCATTGCTACTCTTTGGATTTTCATTGGTGTTTATGTCGCAGGTAGATTTTATGCGGGTTTTAATCACTCTACACAATTTTGTAGTGAACTAGGTGCAACAGGCAGCCCAACTGAAAAACTCTCTCCCTTAATTAATAATTACCCTCTAGGTTTTTTCTTTTGCTTTTTTGGTTGGTATTTGTCTGAGCTCTCAAATGTTTCCAGTTTAGTTAATGTTGCAGGTTGGCTAGTTATAGCTCATGGGCTTGGTACTTGGGTAGCTGGTTACTTTCCAATGGACGCAGATCCCTTTACTAAAAATCCAACCTTTAATTGTAAAGTGCATTCTTGGGCTGGTTTTATAATGTTACTGTCACTAGTTGTTGCACCAATATTAGTCGCAATAAGCCCAACGACTGAAATTATTCCGCTATATTTTCGTATTATTTCGGTTGTATCAGTCATCGCTGCTGTTTATTATCTATTTACTATGGCTAACGCTATAAAATCTCAAAGTAACCCTGGTATTCATCAGCGTATTTCTTATGGATTTCAACTAATGTGGCTTAGTATTTTCTCATTAGTACTGATGTAATTCTAAACTAATAAGGCAATTAAGCAGGTCGTAACAACAACTAGTTGTAACTTAAGAGCTTATCATTAAGAGGTTTTATGAAGTTTATATTTATCCCCATCTTTTTACTTGGCTTTTCTACTCTTAGTCTGGCAGATGACAAAGGTGGAAAGAGAGAAGTCTTGCTCGACAACGCGGATGTTGAAGTCGTTCGTTTGACTTACCCTGCGGGCGCCGAATCAGGCATGCATACGCATATACACCCGAATAGAGTCGTATACTTTGTAAAAGGTGGAATATTAGAGTTAGTCCCTAAAGATAAAAATCAGAAATCAAAAGTGATTAATGTTTCTGATGGTAAAACATTATATTTGCCAACAACAACTCACAATGTTAAAAATATTGGCAATACAGTAATAGTGATTGTTGAAACTGAAATTAAAGAGCGTTAATAAGTTTTTCAACGTAAATGTTACAGCTCACTGGATCCACTTTAAATCTTAATTAACCATGGTTCGTCTCTTAATGCGGCGTATACCTCAAGGAAATTACATTGTCATTTTCAGATCTTCTTACCCTGTTTGGCGCTATGTTAATAGTAGCTATTGTACCTGGTCCAGCTGTTTTTTCAGTCATCGCTCGAACTTTTTCTTCAGGATTTAGTCGAGGTTTAATGATGATTGTTGGTATTACTCTGGGTGATTTTCTATTTATTCTTCTTGCGTTATTTGGTTTATCAGTCATCTCAGAAATAATGGGCACAGCATTTTTATTCATCAAATATATAAGTGCTGCTTACCTTATCTGGCTTGGTATTAATTTACTTAAAACAAAAGTTACTGCTGAAGACATTCAAGAATCTAAAGAGTCTTCTTTATTTACAAATTTATTAACTGGGCTAATGATAAATTTAGGTAACCCCAAAGCTATTATTTTTTATGTTGGTTTGTTTCCTGCCTTTATCAATGTAAGCCAAGTAACTACCTATGATGTGTTTTCTATCATGTTTGTTGCATCGGTAGCCTTTGGTAGTGTCAATATTTGCTATGCACTATTGGCACTTAGAGCTAAGAAAATGTTAAAAAGTCCTAATGCATCATCAATTATAAACAAAACTGCCGGCACTATCATGGTATCTACTGGTGCATTGGTTGCCATTAAAGCATAACTTCCTAGGGTTAAAATGAGTATACGCGAAGCGAAAATTAACGATGCAGAAGGCATTCAGTCTTTAATATTAAAGGCCGTTCAGCCAGAAACTAACACTGATTTTACTAAAGAAGGTATTGCACACTTTAAAGCAACTCTCGAATTGAAAGCAATAAAAGATCGTATCCAGAATCAGGATTATTTGATGTTATGCTTTATCAAGCAAGACAAAATTGTTGGCATAATAGCAATGTACAAAAATGAGAAGTTAAGCCAGCTTTTCGTTGACCCTACAGCGAGAAAGTTAAATATCGCTAGACAATTGTGGTTAGCAGCGAATGTGTTTTGTATCGAGCAAGGAGGTAATGGCAACTACTGGGTGAAGTCTTCGACTATGGCGATTCCAGTGTATGAAAGCTTTGGTTTTCGTCTAGAGACTACGCATCAAAATACAAAGGGTATCGTTTATCATTTAATGTTACTCGAATCATAAAGGCAATAGCTTTAAAGTCATTCGAAATAATACAAAATCATTAGCATTTTTTCACAACGTTCACGTATTTAAGTCAATAATACTTGCCCCATTGTCGCGACGATGGAATATCCAGGGGCGTATTATTAATTGAGAGACTTTCCTATCTTCTTAGAAAGAGTTATCTTATTCCCATAAGTGCCAGAAAATGAAGTGATCACCGATATTTATTTACCAATAAAGTAATGAAATAAGGCACTTAACGCAACTGAGTTTATAAGGATTGGAGTATAAAAATGATTAATAGTAATAAAACTTATTTAATCTTACTAGGGTTTTACATGACCTTACTCTCAGGTTGTGCAGCAACGGCTACTAAACCTTGGTCGACAGACGATATTGTCAATGGCAGTATAACTACAGCGGTTACGGGCAATAGTACTTCTTACGGTAACCAGGCAATGTGTAGTCAATATAAAAAGAAATGTGGCTCACGCTACAGAGAATGGATTCAAGACGGAGAAATAGCTTGTTCGTGTGTCATTGATTAGACTTATAACAAGCCGTTTAAACAAGATAAAATACAGTTCGTAGCACTTTGTGTCTCAACCACTCATCGCCCTTTATCGGGCATTATATATCTAGGAATATCAATGTCAGTTATTGCCAATACACCAAAACCTCCCTATTTTGCTGTGATTTTTACCTCGACAAGAACTGAGGGTGATCATGGCTATGGAGGAACGGCAGATAGAATGGTTGAACTTGCTCAACAACAACCTGGCTTTTTAGGTATAGAATCAGCCAGAGAAGATGTTGGTATAACGGTTTCTTACTGGAGAGATCTTGATTCTATTAAGCATTGGAAAGCGAACGCTGAGCATTTAAATGCTCAAAAAACAGGACGTAAATCTTGGTACGATTCTTTTAAAGTTCGAATATCAAAAGTAGAACGAGATTACGGTATATAACAGGGAAATTAGAGTAAAACGTTGCAAAAATAAGGAGGATAATTTGATTGGCCCAAATCCGAGTAATAAAGAGCCCATGAAAGGGTTTCCACAAGTTGGATACCTTAAAAATTATATCAAAAGTGAAAATATACTCGTTGGCGATTATACCTATTATGATGATCCCGACGGTCCTGAGAATTTCGAAAATAACGTCTTGTATCACTTTCCTTTTATTGGTGACAAATTAATCATTGGAAAATTTTGTGCTATTGCAAAAGATGTAAAATTTATAATGAATGGTGCTAATCATAAAGCTTCAGGCTTCTCGACTTATCCCTTTTATATCTTTGGTAATGGTTGGGAAAAAACCATGCCTAGTGAAGGTGAATTACCATTTAAAGGTGACACTGTAATAGGTAGTGATGTTTGGATTGGTTATGAGGCAACAATAATGCCAGGGGTTAACATTGGACACGGTGCTGTAATAGCCAGTAAATCTGTTGTTACTAAGGATGTTTCTGCATATAGTGTTGTCGGCGGTAATCCTGCAAAATTAATAAAAAAACGATTTGAACAAGCCATTATTGATAAATTACTACAACTAGCATGGTGGAATTGGTCAGCAGAAAAAATCACCTTAAACCTTGAAGCTATTGTAGGCAATGAACTTGCTAAGCTAGATAGTGCCAAGTGATGTTGAACTAGCTTTTAAACATAACTTAAACAATGTGTTAAGTTTTAACTTCACATTATTACTACTATTACGCGGCGATATATATTGAGGTGAATTATGGATATTGTCTTAGCCGACATGAAGCATTTAGATTCATATACAGATTTCTTGTTTGATTGTTTTAATAACGGCATTAATAAGTATGAGTCTGCATTAACCGATGTAAAATCCTATTTATATCTATTAATTCTAAATGCTAAAGGTGAAGAATTACCGGAAGGTTCACCGCGAACCTCGACATATTTTTGTGTTCATAACAATGAAATTATTGGGGCTATTAGATATCGTCATGGCACAAATGAATATGTTGAAAGAGTTATCGGACACGTCGGTTATGAAACAAAACCATCTGCGCGGGGCAGAGGTGTTGCTCAACTGATGCTCAATTGGATACAGGGGAATATACTAAGCACAAGTATTATTGTGACTTGTGAAATCAATAATGTAGCTTCAAAAAAAGTTATAGAGCGTTGCAATGGGAAGTATATTAATCAAATTTATTCACCAGAAAAAAATGCTGAAGTTTTAAGGTTTCAGCTAAATCGTATACACAAGGCATAAATCAGGACAGAAACAGTTGGTTTTTTCACTGCGTTCAACATTTTATTAACAATAAATGTCTCCTTTATGGGATAATATTTCAGGGTCAATCCGTATGTTTAAATATCTATTGCCAGCGCTACTATTAATGCCCTGGTTAACTCAAGCAGAAGCTGTCGACGTTTTAACGGTTGATCGCACAGTATCAAAGAGTATTCAGCTTTCTTTTCCGAATGATAAAAACATTAAGCCTAAAAAAGGTGATTTTAAAATAATCAACTATGTACTCATGAGCAATGAAGTGGGTGAAAGATGGAGTGTTCTAACGCTGAGTAATTTATCAGCCGGTAATCGCGATTTTAGCCATGATCATTTAATAGGTTTATTTGCTGATGGCAGTCGACTAAGCCCCCTTGAATATAAATTAAACTTTGAGGGACACGAAACGCAGTCAATTACGGTATCATTTGGCGTGCATAAATTCCCAATACTCAGCATATATTCGAGTAATGAAATATAACAAAAATTTCAAACTGCATTGTTAACACTATGATAGATGTGAGTGATAATTCTGTATAAATATAATCTGCCCTGGGTTAATAAAGTAATGAATGGAAATGTAATCGTGCTAAATGGCACTTCAAGCTCAGGCAAAACAACTTTAGCTAGAGAACTTCAATATCAGCTCACTGAGGTTTACTTACTTTGTTCTTTAGATGCATTTTGGGACATGACCCCTCATGGTATCCCTGCGGGTTCAAATAATTTTCCAAAGATGAAGCTTGCTCTTGCTAAATCCGTAAAGGCGTTGTCTGAAACAGGACATAATGTCATAGTAGATAGTGTATTTTGTGGTAAAAAAACATACCTTGAATTGACAAAAGAACTCGATGGGTTGAATTTCAAAATCGTTAAAGTAGAGTGTCCTTTACCCGAGTTAGAAAACAGAGAAATTGCTCGCGGGGATCGTGACATTGGATTAGCTAAGCTTCAGTATGAAAGTATTCATGAGGGAGTAATATACGATATAAAGGTCAATACCTTAGTTAACTCTCCCGAGCAATGCGCACAAAAGATCATTGATACTTTGGCACAATTTAATACAAGAAGTGTTTAAAGCAGGAAGGCAAATTCTTTGTTCTGCTTAGTACCACAATTAACAAACAAACAAACAAACAAATTTATGCCTCTCAATGAGGCATTAGTCTTTATAAAAGGTATTTCAAGTTATGGAAACTATTGCAAGTTCAGGTTCGTATTTTGTTGGCTGGGGCACCTTAGCTTTAATAAACGCTGGCTTGGCTCAAGGTAAAGGTCGTAAAGGATTAAATTGGTTCCTGATTTCGTTATTACTAGGACCTATTGCGACACTGTTATTGGTAGTTATGGACGATGTACGTTCATCGCTAAACTACTAATAAAATGTCTCTCGCAGAGTTAAACGATAAAGTTGCGAAAATGGAACAAGACAAGATAAACGAAAGCATAAAAGATGCATAAGCTACTCTTTGTATCCTATTAATTAGTCGTTAACAACAATCAAGAGTAACTATGGAAATCAACTTTAGACGAGCTACAGCCAAGGATTCTGAAATAATAGGGAACTTGGTTGTAGCGCTTACCAATGAAATCTCTTCATTAACCAATGCCAAGCATTTTGACAATGATCTCAATGAAACCATCCAACGGTGTAACGAGCTAATTCAAGACGGTCACTATTGTGCAATTATTGGCGAGTATGAAAATAACCCTATTGCTGTTGTTACTATGACCGAAACATATGCATTATATGTAAGTGGTAAGATTGGTGTCGTGCAGGAGTTTTATGTAGCTCCTCAATTTAGGGCCTCGGGTGTAGGCTCAATGTTAATTGAGCAAGTTAAGGGTTATGGAAAAAGATGTAATTGGTCATGCATTGAGTTATGTACTCCGCCTTTGCCCGAGTTTGAGCGTACCTTAAACTTTTATCAACAAAATGGTTTAAATCCTGTTGGCGGTCGTAAGATGAGACAAATGTTGGGATAGTAGCTATTGGCTAGGTTCCATTTTTCTCATTAAAGCCTGTTCTTTGGGCGCTTAATATATAGGTCTTTTATGTTCACCAATGGCGTTTATATCATTCTTACCGGAACGAATGATGATTATCAAGGCATGTCAATTGCTTGGGTTTCCCAAATTGAAAAAGATCATTTGATTATTTCAGCTCCAAAGAGTGCACAAGCGACTAATTTATTACTCAAACGAGAAATGTTCTCCGTTAATGAACTTGGGGTAGGACAAGAAGATTTAGCTCGGCAGTTTGGTGGCAAGAACTGCGATAAGCAGGTAATGTCGAGCATAGCCGACATTGAGCCAACTGAACATAATTTACCAATCATGTTAAATTGCGCTTCATCTAGCATTTGTTGTGTTAGCAGTGTTGTAGAGGTAAACGAGCAAGTTGTCATAACCGCTAAAATGATTAATACCCAAAAAGGATTAGACATGCTTCCATTAGTTTTCAATAAAGGGGTTTACTTTAAATAATTGGAATCGGATAGCGATAATCTAGGTGAGTATTTAACTCTATTCACAATTATAGCTAATAAAATGTAAGCGCATAACATAGCGCCGGAGCACGATTAATTTATGTATTTACACCCACACAATGAAGATTGGCAATCAGACTTTCAACATGAGAAAAACGCTATTGTTTCAAGCTATGAAGGGATAATTGAAATTTTTCATATCGGCTCTACTGCAATAACTGGTTTGTATGCGAAAGATTGTATTGATCTGTTAGGCGTTGTTGATGATATTTCAGAGGTTTCAAAATTAAAACATAGTATTACCAAACTTGGTTATATCCATAAAGGCGAATATGGTATCTCTGGCAGAGAGTACTTTTCTAAAAGTCAGCGGAAAGTGCATTTACATATTTTTCAATGTGGTGATATGGAAATAAGAAAGCATTTAAATTTTGTTAAGGTAATGCAAGGTAACAGAGAACTCATTTTTCAATTAAATCAACTTAAAAAGCAGTTGCAAGCAAAATATCCTAGGGATAAAGATGCTTACCAAAATGAAAAAACGATTTTTTATAATCGTATAAATAGCATGATGTAATAGGTGTTTAACCTTCAAAATCCCTTTGACAATAGCAACTTATAGCCTTTTATTTTAGCGCATAACGAATAATTCAACTGATGAACTTCAACATGAAAAGTAAATTACTTAATGGACAGCACTTATCGCTTAATGAGCAAATTAAGCTATTGTCTGAGTTTGTAATGACCATTGATGACATGCCACAAATATTGGCAGAAATCGACAAGATCCCTAATGCATGGCTCGGTGCAGGCGCAATATTCCAAAATGTATGGAATATAATGCATGACTATGATTTTAATACCTACATTAAGGATATTGATATCTTATATTGGGATGACAAAGACTTAAGTTGGCAGTCAGAAAACAACTATCTGCAGTCACTCACTCAAGCATGTTCAAATACTACCATTCCTTTTGATGTTAAAAATATTGCTAGAATACATTTATGGTACGAAGAGCGCTTTGGTATCCCCAAAAGTGAATATTTAAGTGTTCAAGAGTCAATATCTACCTGGCCTGTTATTGGGGCTTGTATGGCAATGCGTTTGAAAGATGGGGCATTAGAGTTTATAGCACCTTATGGCTTTCAAGATATGCTTTCTCTTCGTGTTAGGCCGAATAAAGTATTAGTAAACGAATCAATTTATAAAAATAAAGCCTTTAAATGGAAAGAGCAATGGCCAAAGCTGTCAGTAGAAGATTGGTAATCGTGATAAAAGCTAAATTATTTAACTTAATAAGCACCTCCAAGTGGGATGAGTATATACCCGTTACCATTCAAAGTGCTCGATTTCAGTGGGAATTAAAATGCCTTTAGGGAAGGAGAATAATTCAAACATAGTCACTCTATGTTTTGATTATTTACCGCAGCATAAAGTCATTTTAAACCCATCATATAAGCGTTTGAGCAATACCACTTCTTCGTTGCAGTGATTTATAATGGAACAACCATTATTGCATCACAGCGCCTTGAATTGAAATCGCTCAAGCGCTCTGAAACATGCATCTTGAATGGTGACGGGTATATAAAGCGATGTTAGAGAACAATGAAAAATTTTAAGGTAAGGTCTGATGATAACAAAACTTGATAATTCGAATGAAGCAGTGGCTAACGATATATTCACTATTTTTCAAAACTCTTATAAAGTTGAAGCTCAACTTATAGGTACTCTTGATTTTCCGCCACTTTTTCGAAGCATAAACAATATAGAAAATTCAACAACACAATTTTATGGTTTTAGCGAAAATGAATGTCTCGCTGCCGTTATTGAGATTGCCATGGAGGGGAGGCAATTACATATTAATAGTTTAACTGTCGATCCTAGTTACTTTAGAAAAGGCATAGCGAAGAAGTTAATAAACTATGTGCTAGAAAACATGAATTATACAGAAGGAATTGTCGAAACTGCGGTTGTGAATATTCCGGCCATTAATTTATATAAAAAACACGGTTTTGTTGAATTTAAAAGGTGGATCCCTTCTCATGGCATTGAAAAATTAGCGCTGTCAGTTGAACATGCCGCATTAACTGGGTCTTAGCAGGAAAATTATGAGTATAACGCTAGTTTCAGATGTTTTTGGTATTACACCTGGATTATTAAGATTGAAAGATGAGCTCGGGGCTACAACTATTGTAGATCCATACAATGGGCAAAGCATGGCGTTTAATAATGAAGCGGATGCATACTCTTATTTTGTCAGCACGGTAGGACTTGAATGTTACGTTTCAATTTTATTGAAAGCATTAGAAACGTTTGAAAGCCCAACAACCTTAGTTGGCTTTAGTGTTGGCGCTTCCGCAGTTTGGAGTTTATCTGCAAGTGATGAGCGTAATCTTGTTAAGCAAGCTTTTTGCTTTTATGGCTCACAAATTAGAAATCTCACTGAAATTGTACCTTGTTATCAAACTAATCTAGTGTTCCCTCAAAGTGAGTTGCACTTTGATGTAGCTGAGTTAATTTATAAACTTAAAAATAAGCCTAATGTTAGTATTTCACAAGTTGAGTACTTACATGGCTTTATGAATTATCATTCTACTAACTTCAATGAGGAGGGCTATAAAGAGCATGTGGCATTACTTCAGTCAGTTATCAGTGATTAATCGAATAAAATAGACATGCATGGTTGATGCTTTAGTCTACTGCCCATTCTCTCAGGGAATGTCGTAAATGTTATGCTACTACTTATGGTGATAATTCAAACAGAGCAGGGCATAAAAAAACACCAACTAAGCCAATATTATACCAATCAAACTAACTAAGTGATCTTTTTAAATGACCTAAATCTCCAATAACATCGTAGCTTTCAATCCCAATAGCCAGCTATTGCTCAATCAAGCGCCTTGTTCTTGAAAATTTATTCCCATTAAAATTTGAACCATTAATTAATCTGATTGGCTATGTTCACCTTAACTGTGTCTGCATCGCCAACATACTGTTTTCATTTGGATTGTCGTGATTTTCAAAAAAC
>CAJXYE010000097.1 GCA_913063325.1 uncultured Colwellia sp.
ATTGTAGATAATGGTTATTCCCTTATCAAAATCAATAACGCAGCATGTAAGCCTTTTAAACTCGCCCTTCGGGAGCTTTCCAATGATTCGATAACCGCACAGAATTCCTTTCATATAGAGTGACTATGTAAAAAAAATTCTACTTGTTCTCAAACCATTGGCAAGCTCTGAGTGGGAACTAACTTAATGGACTTGGTATAAGTCTTATTTTAGCAATAATAGAGCACGCTAGTGTGATAGTTAAACTTTATTAGAGTTGCAAATGTTAACAGTGAATATTGCAATTTAATAAATATAATTTATAGAATAGTAACTTTTTAAAGTGAAAAGTTGAAAAGTTATAAAGTGATAAATAAGTCTTTTATATCAGTGCATTAAAAGTACCTGCAGTTGGTTTTTTAAAAATAAAAATAAAAAACTGATAAAAAGCTTGATACTGTACGACCATACAGTATACTTGTCTCATCAAAACGAAATAACCGATAAGAATAGCGGAGCAACTATGAAAGACGATAAAGAAAAAGCACTAGCAGCAGCCTTAGGTCAAATAGAACGTCAATTTGGTAAAGGCTCGATAATGAAACTTGGTGATAATAACACCATGGATGTAGAAACTATTTCTACCGGTTCATTAGGCTTAGATATCGCCTTAGGTGCTGGTGGCTTACCAATGGGTCGTGTTGTTGAAATATACGGGCCAGAATCTAGCGGTAAAACAACGTTAACACTAGAAGTTATTGCTGAAGCACAACGTAATGGTAAAGTTTGTGCATTTATCGATGCTGAGCATGCCCTAGACCCTGTATATGCTGAAAAGCTAGGCGTTAACATTAATGAATTATTAATTTCGCAACCTGATACCGGTGAGCAAGCATTAGAAATTGTTGATATGTTAACGCGCTCTGGTGCTATCGACGTTATTGTAGTTGACTCTGTTGCCGCGCTTACGCCTAAAGCCGAGATTGAAGGCGATATGGGTGACTCACATATGGGCTTACAAGCTCGTATGTTGTCACAAGCAATGCGTAAGCTTACTGGTAATTTGAAAAAGTCGAATACAATGCTTATTTTCATCAACCAAATTCGTATGAAAATAGGTGTTATGTTTGGTAGCCCAGAGACGACTACTGGTGGTAATGCGTTAAAATTCTATGCTTCTGTACGTTTGGATATCCGTCGTATTGGCGCAGTGAAAAACGGTGATGAAATTGTTGGTAATGAAACACGCGTGAAAGTGGTTAAAAACAAAATTGCTCCACCGTTTAAGCAAGCTGAATTTCAAATATTATATGGTTTAGGTATTAATAACCTAGGTGAATTAATTGAATTGGGTGTTAAGCATGGTTTTGTAGAAAAAGCGGGTGCTTGGTATAGCTGTAATGGCGAAAGAATTGGTCAAGGTAAAGCAAATGCGGCTAAATACTTAGATGAACATCCAGACATGGCTAAAGATGTTGATACTAAACTTCGCGATATGTTTTTATCAAAAGATGTTGTGACTGAAGATAAAAAAGAAAAAGAAGAATCAGTAACTGAATAATTAGTATTAGTTTTTTTAGTAAAAACTAATGAAAAAAACGTAATCTTAGACGTAAGGTTACGTTTTTTTATGTCTGATGGTTTAAGTCAATGTTACAGGCCAATCAGAAAGCTGACTAGTGGTCGTGACCACACCCGCCTTCACTATGTACATGGCCATGCTCAAGTTCATCCGCTGTGGCTTCACGTACTTCGATAACTTCAACATCAAAACTTAAGTCTAAACCTGAAAGCGGGTGGTTACCGTCAACGGTAATCTCGTCGTCTTGTACATCAATAACAATAACCGTTTGCTCGCCATCATCAGTTGTTGCACGCAATTGAGTACCAAGAGCAAGATCTTCAACACCGGCAAGTACTTCTCTAGGAACTGTTTGAACATAATCATCATGTCGTTCGCCGTAAGCATCTTCACAAGCGACGGCAACTTCAAATTTATCACCAGCTTCGTGATCGATAAGCGCATCATCTAAGCCAGGAATTAAGTAACCTGTACCTTGAATTATTGCCATTGGCTTATCTTCGTATGAGCTATCAATTAAAGTGCCTTCGCTGTCAGATACTGCATAGTGCATAACAACGACATTATTTTTAGCTATTTTCATGTTTTATCCTAATGATTAAATGTATTGAGCTTATTCAGCTGCAAGAGTATAAGGTAATGTTTGATTTGTTACTACACAGTTACTTTGAGACGCTATGCGCATTGACGGTAAGTCACCATCATTAGCTAATATAGCTTGCATGACACAACTACCATCATCTGCTTGATAATAAGCAATTATATCGCCAGCTTTACGCCAGTTTTCGCCTAGCTGCTTTTCAATAACATCATCAGCTTGAAAAGCTTGTTCAAGTTGGGTTTTCAAACAAAACAGCGCACGTTTGTTTTTTCCTAAATATTGCATTCTCGCGACAGTCTCTTGCCCTAGGTAACAACCCTTAGTGAAACTAATACCATTAAGCGCTTGTAAATTAAGCATTTGAGGCACGTAATGACCACTCGTACCTGCGTTAAGGATAGGAAAACCTTGGGTTATTTCTAATAAATTCCAAACTGATTGTGAATAGCTTGGTAGGGCTAACTTCTGGCTGAAGGAGGAAATGACAACTTGTTCATCAATAATAATATAACGAGGTTGTTCACCAGATAAATAGACTAAGCTAGTAGAACCAACTTGTACTACAGGAGTTAAGCTATCTGGGATTTGTGAAAATTCTTGCTGCAACAGGATACTTGCTTGGCTGCCAACTAAAGCAATAAAGCTTAAGTTCTGAGTTTCTTCAATCTCTACTTTGGCGAAAACACCAAATTTTTTCAGTTCTTTTAGTGAACTTTCAATACTGGCTTTAGGTTGAAGTAATAAATGAGCCGAAGCGCGATTAATCAGACGAAAAACAGAGAATACTTTTCCTTTGGCATCGCAGTGAGCCCCGACAAGTAAATTTGACTCTGAGCTACTGTTAACATCACAAGTAACTTGCCCCTGTAAATACTTACTTTGTTCTTCACCTGATAATGAAATTGCCCCAAAATCATTAAGTTCAATAAGGTAAGTCTCTGGAAGCTGCGTGAGAGAAGGTAATTGTGTGCTGGTAGTAATGGTCATAATGAACTCTATGAAGTTAGCTAAGTTGGTCTATTAAACGATAACTATAGAATAGGGGCTAAAATAACAAAAACAACTAGCTAGTGGCTTTTATTGGTGATAATTGGTATTTTTAATGGCTGTGTCTAACGAGTTATTGTTACAATGAGGGGGATTAATTATTTATTTTATCATCAGTGTTAATGAACAAAGGGGTACTTATGTCAGGCAACGAAGCGTTAAGCAATACAGTGACAAACAATGAAAACTCGACTAATGTTTTAAAAGTTAATAAAGCTCGCTTAAAGTGGGCATGTCGTCGCGGTATGCTTGAGTTAGATGTATTATTTATTCCTTTTGTTGATGAGGCATACGATGAGTTGTCAACAAAAGACCAGTTTACTTTTGAACGTCTACTTACTTGCCAAGATCCAGAATTGTTTGCATGGTTTATGGGACATGAAGTTTGTGAAGATAAAGAACTCAACGCAGTGGTCCAACATATACTCAAACGCGTCAAAGTATAATGTTAATGTAAAAGACTCTCGATATAAGCTAGCGTTTTATGGATTTTTAGCGGTAATAGCTAGCTTAGTTATTCTGGTTAGTTTTACTTTCCAGTATATTCTAGCGCTGAGTCTAGCGATAATTAGCGTTATTTCTCTTAGTTTATTCGTATCGATTAACAATAATAAACCCATTACTAACTCTTTTATTTTAACGAGTGTCGGAGAGATATTTCTTAATAAAGAGCAAAGAAGTTATCAACTATTAGTGGGTAGTCGACACAGTTTTATCGGCTGTTGGTTTGTTATGATACCTAACCATACAACACACTCTCAACATGACATGAGTAGTAAGACAACCCCTAAACAGTTATTCATATTTAGGGATAGTTTCACTAAGCAAGATTATTCCCGTATAGGAAGAGTGTTAAGTGAATTAGAATAATCACATATTTATATACTCATACTCATGCTCATACTTATTAGATTGGAGAAAGTATTGTTGGCTCAGCAGTTGTCAACAAATCAGGGTAATCTAAGGTGTAATGCAAACCTCGGCTTTCTTTTCGTTCCATAGCACACTTGATTATAAGCTCGGCTACTTGCACTAGATTTCTTAACTCAAGTAAGTTGTTACTGACTTTAAAATTTTGATAATAATCTTCAATTTCTTGTTGCAGTAATTCTACTCGATGTAGTGCGCGCTCAAGCCGTTTTGTTGTCCGAACAATACCAACATAATCCCACATAAATAATCTAAGTTCATGCCAGTTATGTTGGATCACAACTTCTTCATCTGAATCAGTTACTCGACTTTCATCCCAAAGAGGTAGGGTTAAATTACGATTATCTTGTACTAAGCTTTCACTGATCTCTATAGCGGCAGCACGCGCAAAAACAAGGCATTCGAGCAAGGAGTTACTTGCTAAGCGATTTGCACCATGTAAGCCGGTATAAGACATTTCGCCAATAGCATAAAGCTGGCTAATATCTGTTTTACCCTGTGTATTAACCATCACACCGCCACAGGTATAATGTGCAGCAGGGACTATAGGGATAGGTTGCTTAGTTATATCTATGCCTAACGACATCGTTTTTTCATAAATAGTGGGGAAATGTTGTTTAATAAAGTCACTGGGCTTATGACTAATATCAAGGTACATACAGTCTGCACCTAAGCGCTTCATTTCATAATCAATAGCACGAGCAACAATATCACGAGGTGCGAGTTCTGCGCGCTCATCAAAAGCGGGCATAAAACGACTACCATCTGGGCGTCTTAATTTAGCCCCTTCACCACGAAGCGCTTCCGTCAGTAAAAAAGTTCCAGCGGAGGGATGAAATAAGCAGGTAGGATGAAATTGATTAAACTCCATATTAGCAACGCGACAACCAGCACGCCATGCCATGGCAATACCATCACCACTGGCTACATCGGGATTAGAGGTGTATTGATAAACTTTACTTGCGCCGCCGGTAGCCAAAATAGTTTTTTGTGCGTATATACTTTCAACTTTCTCAGTATTTCTATTCCAAATATAGGCACCTATACATTGTTTTCCCTGCTCACCTGTAGTGCTAGACTGACAAATAAGGTCAATAGCATTAAAACGCTCAAATATTCGAATACGAGAATGTTGTTTTACTTGATCTGCTAACGTGGTTTGAATCGCTTGACCTGTTGCGTCAGCAGAGTGCAAAATCCGGCGATGGCTGTGACCGCCTTCGCGGGTTAGGTGATATCGAGACTCACCATTATTATTTTCTTTATCAAATTCAACCCCTTGGTCTATTAACCACTCTAAACAAGACTTAGCATTGTCAGCAGTAAATCGTACAGTATCTTCGTCACAAAGCCCTGCACCGGCAATGAGGGTGTCCTCAACGTGAGAAGCCACACTATCATTTTCATCAAATACAGCGGCAATGCCACCTTGAGCATAAAAGGTAGAACCTTCGTTTAATGGACCTTTGCTTAAAATAACAACGTCGGCATTTTTAGCTAAATGTAAAGCCAAGGTTAAGCCCGATGCACCACTGCCTATGATTAAAACATCACAATTGTTTTGTTGAGTCATATTGTATTGATTAAATTCTGCTGTTTAAGCGAATGTATAAGTAAAGGAGTTTCAGGTATTCTATAATACATAGATATAAGCCGCCAGATAATAGCGTTTAATTAACGTTAGATTAGGGGCTCTTGATCTTTCAGGGTTAAATTTTGTTCGGCTTCCTTAAAGGGAGCAAAGCCTTTTAGTTGCGGCGAGTAGTGTGTAGCCTAGTTATTCTAAGCAAATACTACTTAACAAAGAATAAAAGGCTTTTAGCCGAATCCTTCGGACAGCGTTTGTTGGGAATTTTTACAGCGTTATCGTCTTTTTATGTGGAATAACCACATTACAAAGCCTCTGCCTTGTATAAATACGCAACAATTAGCTGCAAAAGTAATCTCGGAAGATCAACAGCCCCTATACTCTGGTAATTAGTAATATCATTGCTTGATAACAAAATAAGTCTATTTTTTAAAAAGATTAAAAATAAAAAGAACTTTTTCTAAAAACGTTAGTCTTATTTTATGCGTTTGTTATGAGCCAATGAAAAAAATATGAGTACAAATCAATTGTCAGTGTTAAAGGATACGGTTCAAAAGAGCGAACCTAATATAGATCAACAATTAGTTGAGCGGGTTCAGCGTGGTGATAAAAATGCGTTTAACCTGTTAGTCACTAAATATCAGCACAAAGTTGCTAATTTAGTGAGTCGCTATGTTAAAAATCATAGTGACGTACCAGATATAGTTCAAGAGGCTTTTATTAAAGCGTATAGAGCATTACCAAATTTTAGAGGTGATAGTGCTTTTTATACTTGGCTTTATCGTATAGCGGTAAATTGTGCAAAAAATCATAGTGTGGCATTGGCTCGTAAACCTCCAAGTAACGATGTCGAAATTGATGATGCGGAACTTTATGATGGTGGTGGTGCTTTACGGGAGAGTGCTTCTCCTGAAAAGATATTACTTACAGCGGAAATTAAAAAAGTTATTTTTAGTACCATGGAATCACTACCTGAGGATCTTCGCTTAGCCATTAATTTTCGAGAAATTGAAGGTTTAAGTTATGAAGAAATTGCGACGATAATGGAGTGTCCTGTAGGGACCGTGAGATCACGTATTTTCAGAGCACGTGATGCAATCGATAAGAAAATTCGGCCCTTGTTAGAAAGAAATAATTAAGTCATTTGTCAACGTAGAATTTAACTAAGTTTTTTTAAGGTAAAGTATGAGTGAAATTAAATCAGAGTCAGTATCTTCATTAGTGGATAATTACTCTCCATCAACAGACGATAATATCAGTGCGCATTTACTTGATAATATGCTCAAGGATGAACACTTATCGAGTACTTGGCAAAACTATCACTTAATTGGTGATGTATTACGTGATGAAGTGCCTCAGGCGTTACAGCTTGATCTAAGTAAAACTATCTCAGCTGCAATTGCTCAAGAAGCAACAATTCTATCGCCCAATTCATCAATATATTCATCCTCTAAAAAGAGTGAATCATCGGTAACTGAAGATGTTACTGATCAAGGTGAAGAGTTGATAACAGAGACGAATAAAGTTATCGATGCATCAAATCGTTTTAAAGCAAAAATAGCTGCTTTTGTTAAGCCGATGGGACAGGTTGCCATAGCCGCTTCTGCAGCAGCTTTAATGATAGTTGGTGTTCAGCATAACGTTGCTGAAAACTCATCTGTTACACCGAACCAAGTAGTTCAAACTGTGCCTTTATCAGGGTATGCTAACCCTGTTAGCTTTAGTGTTCAATCGAGCCAACCAGCTCAAAGCCAACACAGTAAGCAACAAACACAACAGGCAATGGATGAGCAGAGACTTGTTGAAAGAGTTGCACAGCAACGCCGTTTACAAGCACTATTAAAAGATCATAATCAACAAGTGAAGTTAGGAAGCAATATAAAATAGCTTGATTGGCTGAATTAGTTGATAATTATACTTTCAGCCATCACTTTTGAGAACTTATGAAATTATCGGCACTTATTTTCTTGCTGTTAAGCATTAATGTATCAGCTATAACTACAGATACAGAATCCGCGAAACTTTCGTTAGAGCGACTTTCCCAATCTTTAAGACAGCTTAATTTCACAACCTCTTTTGTTGTGGTTAAGAACAATCAAGCCGAGCCTTATCATTGGTTACATGGTGTTGGGGCTAATGGGCAAGAATTAGAAGTTTTCACTCGGCTTAACGGACCCCGTCGTGATGTTTTACGTCAAGGTGAGGTTGTTAGTTATATTGAACCAGAACAAGAAGCTTATTCGCTCACCTCTAATAATGCTCAATCACCAATTCCTAGTATATTTCGTGGTAATATTTCTGAACTTGAAGAGAGTTATCGTTTTATTGCTGTTGGGCGTAGTCGTGTTTTAGGGCGAGTAGCTCAACTTGTTCGTATTGTTGCAAAAGATAAATACCGATTTAGTTACTGGCTATGGCTTGACCAGCAATCAGGTTTGCTTTTAAAAATGGCAGTTTTAACTCGTCAGGGACAGTTATTAGAGCAAATTCAATTTACCCATATTGAAGTGAGTGAGCAACTATCAGAAAGTTTAGCTAAATTTCAGTTAACCGAATTACCTGCTGTGATAACAGTGAATAATCAACAACAAAATAAAGATCTTTCATGGCAAGTTGATTGGCTACCGCAAGGTTTTTCTGTGATCAAGTCAAACCAACATAATTTAAACAGTTATAACCGAGGTGATGATAAAGCTGTGGAGTTTATGTTGTTTTCAGACGGTCTAGCTCAAGTCTCAGTTTATGTTAATCCAAGCGAAGAAAGTTATAGAGCTGCTGAATATGCAAGTGATGGCGCAACAATCGTTTTTAATCACGTACTACAAGGCATTGAAGTTGGAGTTGTTGGAGATATTCCTCTAGAAACGGCAAAGCGAATTGCCGAGTCAATAGGTCCAGCAGTCGTCGGTAAGCTAAAAGATAGCTCAGCGCCTGATAAGGAGCAGTAATATGATTAAAGAATTGGCTAATGTTATTGCTATTGAAGCTGGGCAGGTTACCGTGACCAGTCAAATAAAATCAACTTGCAGTGGTTGTGCGCAAGTTGATACCTGTGGCAGTGGACAAATTGCTAAAGCATTACCACAAGCAAAACTTACCCTTACTTTACCCTACGATAAAAACTCTGGAGAAATGTTAAAACCGGGGGACTGCGTAGTTTTAGCTTTACCAGAAAAACACATTTTATCGAGTGCAGGGCAAGTGTATTTATTACCATTACTTGGCTTGATTACTTTTTCTGCATTAGGCCAATGGTTGTTAAAACAGCAAATACTTCCTCATGAATTATATGCTTTAGGCCTTGGAATTACCGGAGGCTATTTAGGTTATAGACTTGCTAAGTTTCAGCAAAAACAAGGTAAGCACAGTGAAAAATTACAACCTAAAATAATCGAAGTTATTCCTTCGATAAATATAGTTAAATAATCATTGAGCCTGTTACGGCTTGAAACAAAAGATATCTGAACAAAAGATAGCCCCAAGGCAGTAAATTCGTTAAAATCACGCCATTATATTATTTTAACGCCCTTTATTTGACTGCCTTTTATGAAAAATATTCGAAACTTCTCAATTATTGCCCACATCGATCATGGTAAATCAACACTGTCTGACCGTCTAATTCAACATTGTGGTGGTTTACAAGAACGTGAGATGGAAGCACAGGTTCTCGATTCAATGGATATTGAGCGAGAGCGTGGTATTACCATCAAAGCACAAAGTGTTACCTTGGATTATACAGCAAACGATGGTGAGGTTTACCAGTTAAACTTTATCGACACTCCAGGCCATGTTGATTTTTCTTATGAAGTATCGCGTTCTTTAGCCTCTTGTGAAGGTGCATTACTTGTTGTAGATGCAGGGCAAGGTGTTGAAGCACAAACAGTAGCAAACTGTTATACCGCCATAGAAATGGATTTAGAAGTTATACCAATTTTAAATAAAATTGATTTACCCCAAGCAGACCCTGAGCGTGTTAGTGAAGAAATAGAACATATTATCGGTATCGATGCTACTGATGCGGTTACTTGTTCAGCCAAAACAGGCCTTGGTATTGAAGATGTGTTAGAAACCATCGTTAAAAATATCCCTTCGCCTGAAGGTGATATAGATGAGCCACTGCAGGCGCTAATAGTTGATTCTTGGTTTGATAATTATCAAGGGGTTGTTTCACTTGTCCGTATTATAAATGGTCAAGTGAAAAAGGGTGACAAGATGTTAGTCATGTCAACGGGTCAAGTTCACCAGATTGATAAAGTGGGTATATTTACCCCTAAACAAACTGAGACAGGAATTTTGAAAGCTGGCGAAGTAGGCTTTATTATTGCTGGTATTAAAGAGATTCACGGTGCACCAGTAGGTGACACGATAACTATTAGTAAGAAAGAAACCGCAACGGCTTTACCTGGTTTTAAAAAAGCGCAACCACAAGTTTATGCTGGTATTTTTCCAATTAGTTCAGATGATTATGAAAACTTTAGAGATGCACTTAACAAGTTAAGCCTAAATGATGCTTCATTATTTTTTGAACCAGAAAACTCATCAGCGTTAGGTTTTGGTTTCCGTATTGGTTTCCTTGGCATGTTGCATATGGAAATCATACAAGAACGTTTAGCACGTGAATATGATTTAGATCTAATCACTACCGCGCCGACAGTAAACTATGAAATAGCTTGTAATAGCGGTGAAGTTATCTCGATAGATAACCCTTCTGATTTACCCGCAATTAATAATATTGATGAAATTAGAGAGCCAATTGTTCAAGCAAATATTCTAGTACCACAAGAATATTTGGGCAGTGTTATTACACTTTGTATTGAAAAACGTGGCGTGCAAAAAGATTTGATTTATCATGGCAATCAAGTTGCTGTTACTTATGAATTACCTATGGCTGAGGTGGTAATGGACTTCTTCGATAAGCTTAAGTCAACAAGTCGCGGTTATGCTTCGTTAGATTATAGCTTCATCCGTTTTGAAGCTGCCGACATGGTTCGTGTCGATGTGATGATAAATGGCGATCGCGTTGATGCTTTAGCTATGATCACTCATAGAGCAAACTCGGTAGCCCGTGGACGCTTGTTGGTTGATAAGCTTAAAGAGTTAATACATCGTCAAATGTTTGATATCGCTATTCAAGCGGCTATTGGTAGTAATGTTATTGCGCGCACCACAGTAAAACAATTGCGTAAAAACGTAACCGCTAAATGTTACGGTGGTGATATTAGCCGTAAGAAGAAACTTCTTCAAAAGCAAAAAGATGGTAAAAAACGTATGAAGCAAGTCGGTAATGTTGAAGTGCCTCAAGAAGCGTTCTTAGCTGTTCTTAAACTTGATAGTTAAGCTATTCAGGTAACTTATAAAGTAGCGACAGTAAGTAAACGCTTGTCGCTAAAACTTCCCTAATAGGATTTAGCCTAATAGGATTTAGCTTAATAGGATTTAGTAATAGGTATAGTATGGCCGTTTATTTTTCGATTATCTTAGTGATGATCACCGTTTTAACAGGGATCGTTTGGTTTGCTGATAAGTTTTATTTAGCACCACAGCGTAAATTGAAAGCTGTCGCGGCACAATTGTCAGCTAAAGAGTCTTGTGCAGCAGAATTAACGCCACAAGCAATAGCAACATTAACAGAGCCGTCACCTTTAGTAGATACAGCAGTACAAATTTTTCCAGTGATTGCTTTTGTATTGATATTACGTTCTTTTATCTATGAACCATTTCAAATACCATCAGGTTCGATGATGCCAACATTACTTGATGGTGATTTTATTTTGGTAAATAAATTTAATTACGGCTTAAGAGATCCCGTTGTCAGGCACAAGTTCATTGAAAACGGCTTGCCAGAACATGGTGACGTTGTTGTTTTTAAGTATCCACAAGACCCTCGAGTTGATTACATTAAACGTGTGATTGGCTTACCCGGTGACCGTATTATTTACCGTAATAAATCGCTTTATATTAAGCGTGCTTGTACAGAAGCAGACGATAAGTGCCCTGAATTTGAACAAATACAGCAAAACCTTGTTGGTAAGTATGAAGGTCCTGATGCTGAATTTGGCATGAATGAATTTGAATCAAAAATGTTGAATAAAAGTCATCAGCTTTTGAACGATAGCCACACATCACCTCGAGTTTCACATTATTTTCAACAATCAGGAACCGCAACTGATGAGTTTCTGGTACCAGCAAAGCATTACTTTGTTATGGGCGATAATAGAGATAACTCATTAGATGGCCGTTTTTGGGGCTTTGTACCTGAAGATAATCTAGTCGGGGAAGCCGTAGCCATTTGGATGAGTTTTGATTTTGATAGAAGCGAAGATAGCTTTTTACCTCATTGGTTACCAACGGGTGTTCGTTTTAATCGTATAGGCGCAATTATTTAATATGGCTATTTTTTTTACATGGCATAAAGAGTTTTATCGTGAAAATTAATCCTCATAATCTTGCTAGATTAACCAAAAAACTTGGTTATGAATTTAATGATGCATCATTATTAGTTCAAGCACTTACTCACCGTAGTGCCAAAGGTGCTCATAACGAAAGACTGGAGTTTTTAGGAGACTCTATTTTAGGTTTTGTGATTGCTGAAGCGCTCTATGATAAGTTTCCAAAACATGATGAGGGTGATCTAACCCGTATGCGTTCTAGCTTAGTTAAAGGCGTCACTTTAGCTGAAGTCGCTCGGGACTTTGACTTAGGGGAATGCTTGATTTTAGGGCCAGGAGAGCTTAAAAGTGGTGGCCATCGTCGAGAATCAATTTTAGAAGATGCAATTGAGGCTATTATTGGTGCAGTGTACCTAGACTCTAGTATTGAACGTTGTAAAGCACTCATCTTAAGTTGGTTTGAGAAACGTTTAGCCGTAATTAAACCAGGTAATGAACAAAAAGATCCTAAAACACGTTTGCAAGAGTTCCTGCAAGGAAGGAAAATACCCCTTCCTACTTATGAAGTAATTGATACCACTGGACAATCTCATAACCAAGAGTTTACTGTTCGCTGTCAAACTTCTGTGATAAATGAAATTGTTGTCGCCAAAGGAACTAGCCGACGTAAAGCTGAGCAAGAAGCAGCCCAACAAATACTTGCTTTAATTGAGAAAGAAAAAGAAGTAAAAATAAAACCATCAAAACAAGCAAAATTAGCAATTCCCCGACATACTAAAAGTAACCCAAGCAGCTCAAGTAAAAAAAGCAGCACGAGAAAATAAATTATGAACAACGATACCTCAAATACCTATGCAGGCTTAATTGCTATTGTCGGACGCCCAAATGTTGGTAAGTCAACATTATTAAATGCCTTGTTAGGGCAGAAAATTAGTATAACGTCTAAAAAACCCCAAACAACACGTCACCGTATTTTAGGTATTTTGACTGAAGAAAATAGACAAGCAATATTGGTTGATACTCCTGGTCTACATACAGAAGAGAAACGCGCTATAAATAGATTAATGAACCGTGCTGCAAGTAGTTCTATTGCCGAGGTTGAATTGATCATGTTTTTGGTTGAAGGTACACATTGGACTCAAGATGATGAGCTAGTGTTGTCTAAGGTCAAACAAAGCGGTGCACCGTGTATTTTAGTTGTGAATAAAACAGATAACATCTCGGACAAAGATGAGTTATTACCTCACCTTCAAAAATTAGGTGAAATGCACGAATTCCGAGATATTGTGCCAATTTCGGCAAGTAAAGGTCATGGTGTTGATACCATTCATAAACTTTGTATGGCATCACTTCCACAAGGTGGTTTTTGGTTTGATGAAGATCAGGTTACCGATCGCTCTAGTCGTTTTATGGCTTCGGAAATTATTCGAGAAAAGCTAATTCGTTTTACTGGTGATGAACTGCCTTATTCAATCACTGTAGAAATAGAGCAATTTAAAATGGATGAGAAAGGAATTATCCATATCAATGCTTTAATACTTGTTGAGCGTGATAGCCAAAAACGTATGGTTATTGGTAACAAAGGTGAGCGTTTAAAAACTATTGGCCAAGAAGCACGCCGCGATATGGAAAATTTATTTGAAAGTAAAGTTTTCCTTGAAACCTGGGTTAAAGTAAAATCAGGTTGGGCAGATGATGAACGTGCTCTACGCAGCTTAGGTTATGGTGATGATTACTCTGGATAATTGGGATATGGTAGATGATTGAACAAAAAGCCTTTGTTTTACATAGTCGTCCCTATCGTGAAAATCAACAATTAGTTGACCTATTAACTGAACAGGATGGAAAGGTGACCGCCTTAGTCTATGTAGGTCAATCTAAACGCTCTATAAAAAAAGGCTTAATCCAGCCTTTTTTACCACTAAAGTTAACGTTGAAAGGTCAGGGGGCTTTTAAGCAAATAACCCAAGTTGACTCAATTAGCAAATCTTTTTCATTAATCAAAAATAGCCTGTTTAGCTCTTTTTATATAAACGAATTACTCATTCGTTTATTAACAGAGCATATAGCATGTCAGCAATTATTCATTCAATACCAAACAACATTAACGGCCTTGGCCCAAGGTGAAGAAATTGCACCGCAATTACGCCTATTTGAACTAGCGTTACTTGAAGAGTTAGGTTTGTCATTTGACTTCAGCCCCGTATTTGAGCACGATGTTAGTTATTTTCAATATATACATGAACAAGGCTTTGTTCCGGTATATTGCGCAGCCCCGAAAAATAGTACTCAATATTTTGATAAAACTCATTTACAAAAAATTGCCCAGCGAGAGTTTCTATACCAGGATAAAGTGACTGGAGACGTTAGTTATACCTTTAAGTTGTTAATGCGACAGGTTATTAACCAGTTGTTAGGAAATAAACCGTTAAATAGCCGTAAACTTTTTTTAAAAAAAAGCATAAAAGTTTATACCAATTGAAATAATGCATCGCTCAACTTAGAGCTGCAGGAGCGAGCTTATAACAAGCCAAATGAATTAAACATAGTCATTCTATATTTCATTCATTTGGTGATGTTATTAGTTTGCTGATGAGCTCCCGAAGGGCGAGTTTAAAAGGCTTACATGCTGCGTTATTGATTTTGATAAGGGAATAACCATTATCTACAAT
>CAJXYE010000098.1 GCA_913063325.1 uncultured Colwellia sp.
GCACTATCGGCTAGATCGGTCAATGGATCGTTTTATCTATTTGAAAAATCCTTTTTCTTAACTGATCGGCATTAGCCTATAGGCAGCTTTTAATTGTGTAGTTTAGACAGTAAAGACTTTATTTACCGGTAAATCACGAATACGGGTTTTGCTTGCGTGGAAAATCGCATTAGTAATACTCGGTGCTACCGGTGGTACGCCAGGCTCTCCTATACCGCCAGGAGGCGCATTGGACTCAACAATATGTACGTAAAGTTCAGGTACTTGATTAATACGTGTTACAGGAGAGTCATGAAAATTACTTTGTTGAACTTTACCCTCTTTTACTGATATTTCACCCATTAGAGCGATAGACAAACCAAAGATCATAGCCCCCTCCATTTGTGCTTTAACTCTATCTGGGGTAACAACAATGCCACAATCAACAGCGGTATGCATTTCTAGTACGGTAACCTTATTATTGACCACTTCGACCTTAGTGGCGGCGGCAACAAATGAGCCAAAACTACGTAAAAAACTAATGCCCCAGCCTTGGTTCTCAGGTAATACTTCTTCTACCTTCGCTTTATCGCTAATGAGATTGATAAGATCTTTCATACGCTTGGTATCAATAGGGTGTTCTTTCAAATCTAGGTTGTAGTTTGAGTATTTAAAGCCATTATCATTAGGATCAACATGTCGATTATCCCCAAGAAGATTCATCCACATTTGTCGTGTTGATAACTTTGCTTTAACGGCAAGTTCATCCACAAATGAACCAAGCGCAAAGCCATTATTAATACAGGCAACAGATCTAACCCAGCCCGGTCGAACAAAAGAGTCGACCGCATGCTTTTCAATGCTTAAATTATTTAACGCGAATGGAATATCACCAAAACCTAAGGCAAGTTGAAAGTCATCTGGTACTTTTGCATCGGGATTCCATAACCAGCCAATAGGTGGGTATGCATTACGACTGATCCAATGGTCGGCACTGCCTTTAGTGGTGAGCTCAGCTTTACAGTAGTTTGCTGAAATTGAATGATAGAAACCGTGTTGAATGTCATCTTCACGACTCCAAATGACTTTAACCGGACGTTTACTTGCCTTGGCCAATTCTACTGCTTCAATAATAAAGTCAGCTTTAGATTTTCGACCAAAAGCGCCACCCATTAACGTGACATTAAGCTCAATGTTATCGTGTTCGTCTTTGCCTAAACCTAATTCTTGCGCAACGTTTCCTTTAGCCCATTGAGGATTTTGTGTGCCTGCCCATATGGTACATTTTTTACCGTTCACAACAGCGGTAGCTGCGGGTGTTTCCATGGGGGAATGGTTAATGTAAGGCAGGGTGTAGGTAGCTTCTACCGTATTATTTTCATTATATGTGTGTGCATAAACATCGCCTTTGCTTGCGACCTTCTCACCTTGTTGATTGACTTGTTTAGCAAGCTGTTTACTAAATAGGCTACTATCATGATGCTGTTTGTCACCATGATCCCATTTTACCTTCAACTTTTTTCTGCCCTCTAATGCAGCCCAAGTATTGTTGGCCAACACAGCGATACCAGATAAAGGGTTAGTTGTGACAGGAATACTACGAGGCTTTAATGCTATTACATCAACAACGCCTTTTATTTTTAATGCATCACTCGCATCGAAAGAAATAACTTTTCCGCCGACAACGGGTGGTCTGACAATGGTGGCAATTAACATATCAGCTAGTTGAATGTCTTGTGCGTATTGGGCTTTACCTGCAACAATATCGTCTAAATCAACAAGTTTTACATCTTTACCTATAAGTGAGAAATCTGCATTATTCTTCAAAGTGACAGTTTTGCTATCAGGGGGAGTAAGCTTAGCGGCGTGACTGGCGAGTTCACCAAAGCTAATTTTTTCACCCGTGGTGGTATGAACAACAAAATGCTTTTGTGCTTTGACGGCGCTGCGCTCGACTTGCCATATATTAGCGGCGGCTTGCTCTAACATGTCTCTTGCTACCGCGCCTATTTGGCGAATACTGGTAAAGTGATTACGAATAGAAGCTGAGCCCGCAGTACCTTGAGAGCCATATTTTTTATCGGCTTTTGCTTGAACAACGGATACTTTTTGCCAGTCAGCTTCTAGCTCTTCAGCGATTATTTGTGGCACACTGGTACGAATGCCTTGTCCCATTTCACTACGATGGCAAACTAAAGTCACCATAGAGTCGCTGGCAATACTAACAAAGAAATTTAGTTCATGACTCAGTGCTGAAGTGCTTGATTTAGCCTGCGCAGTAGCAAAGGGTAAGTTCATACCTAAAACAAAGCTGCCACTGGCAATGCCTGCAACCTTCAAGAAACCACGACGACTAACATTTTCAATTGATCTCATCACTTATGCTCCTTGCTTTTCATTAGCTAATTGACGGGCATCAAATATTTCTACACCGTTTTTAGTTACTGTTGCATTAGTAGACGCTGATTTTATCGCGGCTTTAATACGCTTATAAGTGCCACAACGACAGATGTTACCTTGCATGTGTTCAATAATTTGTTCGTCGGTTGGCAAAGGTATTTCCTTCAGTAATGCAGCAGCACTCATCATTTGACCACTTTGACAATAACCACATTGGGGTACCTTAAATTCTCGCCAAGCGACTTGCACAGCACTTTCACCTAACGTGCCATTAGTATCAGCTAAACCTTCGATGGTGGTAATAGCTTGTTCGGCAATAGCGGATACAGGCGTTATACAAGAGCGTATTGCCTTACCATTTAAATGCACAGTACAAGCACCACATTGTCCAGCACCACAGCCAAACTTAGTGCCAGTGAGTTGTAACTCATCACGCAAGGCGTAAAGTAAGGGCATTTGTGGATCGACATCAAGCGTAATCGGCTTATTGTTTAAGGTTATTTTGATCATACTGGCTCCAGGTTTTGTCAGTGTGAATATGTTTATCGGTATTAGTTATTCTCTTGTACACAATTGTGCAGAGAATTTTGTTGTAAGTTTGTTAAATGCAGTCTGACTTGCTCTAAATCAGACCAGGTATCAATATCGAATTTTGCGTCTATGCAGGCTATGGCATCTATGGGTGAAGCATACTGATTTAGTAACTTACCCGCGCCAGTATCACCTTGGATTTTTGCTAGTTGTGGAAAGTATTTTTCAGGGAAAATAGCGGGAGCCATTAATTTATTTTCACATAAGGTAGCGATTATTTTATTAGGTTGCTTTTTACTGGCATCGAGTAAATTTTGGTAATGCTCGGTGGTAATTAATGCATGATCAGCTAAGGCAATAAGTACATGACTACTTTGTGCTTTGATACACTGGACTGATTCAGCTAGTGTATGGCCCATGCCATCAGGCCAATGCTGACTTGCAATCACGGATACATTTTGCGGTAAGCATGCCTGAATGGTGTTTTTATTGGCGCCTAGCGCCACATATAAGGTTTTAACCTGTGGTTGTTCAAGCAGTTGATGTAATTTATCAATGCAATGGCTAATCAAGGGTCTGCCATTGATCTGCGCTAATTGCTTAATGGCAGCATGGCCTATTTTGTTTGGAGATGATGATTGAAATCGTTGACCTTTTCCTGCCCCGAGTAAAATAATATTAACCTGCATGGTTAACTACTTGCTTGATAGGGTTAGCAATGCTTATATTTACATTGGGGCTTATATTACTAGTGAAGTAGCCTAATGACTCTCCAGATGTTTGTTCTATTGCAGCATGCGCTTGAGATAAAATAGCTAAGGCAATTGATTCCGGTAACTCGCCACCAAGGTCAAAACCAATGGGGTTTGCTAGCTTACTGGGCAAGTCTGTTGAAAGTAATTGTGCTTTTTCCAGTACTTGCTCTGTACGATGTTGTGGGCCTAATAAACCTAAATAGCTTGCTGATGCTAACCTAGGTTGGCTTTTAACTAATTGTAGCGCGAGTGCGTCAAGCGATACGTTGTGGTGCATGATCACGACGGCGTCCGCTTTAGGCAAAAGTAAGCTCTGTTTCACGTCATCATAATCTTGATTGATAACTAGATCCGCTTCTTTGAAATAGGCAGGTCTGGCATAGGCTGTTCTGCTATCAACTAAACAAATAAACCATCCTAAGGTATGCGCTATCTTAACGAGGGGCTGTGCATCTATACCGCCGCCAAATATCACTAGAGCTGGCGCTGGTTTTATGGCTACTAAGGGCTCAAGGGAACTAACGGCTTTTAATAAAACTTGATTGTTACTTGCACAAGCGCTTTGGTTATTGAAGGTATCAATATAATAAAAACAGGCATTACGGTTATCAAGTTGGCTTTTTAAGGTGAGTAAATCGAGGTAATTATTATCGTGATTGATGGGTTGCAATAACACTTTTACTAAACCGCCACAGCCTATGCCGAGCTGCCAAGCTATATCACTATCATCTTGCATATCGTAGCAAACAGTTATGCTAGTATTATTATGCCAGCATTTTTGTGCTTGGCGCTTTAAGTCAGCTTCAAGACAGCCACCGCTTAATAAACCGTAGCTTTGCCCTTGGCTATTAATGAGCATCATGGCGCCAGTTTTACGGTAAGAAGATCTTTGCGTTTCAATGATGCTAGCAAGCACCCATTGGTATGAATCTTTTTCGGGAAACCAGTTAGCTAATAATGCAGTAAGGCGATTACTCATTTATGATTAGTTCACTTAAATAAATATTAAGCTAACATAAATGAGAAAGTCGCCAAATTAAACTATTGTAGCTAATTAAAATGTAAGTAATTAATTAGCGCTTTTACTCAACAGCTTCGTTGGGACTATTGAGAGCTATTTTAGGCTGCCATTCAAGCCAGTCTTTATTTATATCTTGATGTAAAATAAAGTCTAAAGGCAAACCGATAGATTCACCATCTAACTCAGGTGTTGCAAAGGCAATACCACCAGCAATTAAGGTTTCTATCGATTCAGAATCAATATTAACGCCAGAGAAAATACCCGCTTCTATATTAATACCACTGGTATTCCAAAACTTACTTTCTTCGTTAACAAGGGGAGCGTATCGTTTGGCAATATTAATAAAAATATTTACTTGGTCGGCAGTAGGAGCTAAATCGATACCAATTACTTTACCGACCTTAATTTGACGATACAAAATAGGATTTCCTACTCGTACAGAGCCGAGGCGCGCTGTGGTTAGCTTGATATTTAAACCGTAAGCTAACTTTTCAACAGTGGGAGTTAACTCAAGCGCATAAAACTCACTCTTCTGCTTAGCTTCTGCATTATGTGCAGGCAGTAAACCAATGAAGGCACCATCAAGTAACGCGGCAAGATTTTTAGAGCCCACTAAACCAATTTCAGGTTCGATTTTCCAAAACTTGGTGCCTGAACGAGCATATTGACTACCCGCATCATTTAATAGAACTAAAGCGGTTACGCCAACTTTATCGTCACTAAAAATTAAACGTTGAACAGAGCCCATGGTTTGATCTTGATAAACTACTTTAGTGTTGGCTTTTAATCCGCTGACATCATTAAATTGAATGCTGATAGTTTGCCCAGCATTTTTGGCATGATCGGCATGTTTAAATAAGGTAAAGCTAGATAATTCATCAACGACTGTATTGGTTGAAAATGACATTTTGGGATTATAAAAGCTGATGGCGCCGCGTAAAATAGCATCAAGTGACTCTGTTTTTACTACAAAATCAGTTATACCACCTGAGATACTAATGCCGCCAGCATTGTAAAAACGGCTACTACTTTTTAATAAGTCTTGGTGCTCTTCATCAATGGTGATACTGACTTTTATATTATCATCTATTTTATTTAGGCTAACATTGTCCACTTGGCCAATGGTAATGCCACGGTAACTAATGGCACTGCCTGGGGGGGCGACATTAGCGTTGTCAGTGGTTAAGGTCAGTTGTAACCCAGGTGCACTAGCAAGTTTTACTGGTGGCTGACTGAACAAGTTAAAGTGAGTTTTAGTGTCTCCTTCGCCAAGGTTAAAGGTGATATAGGTACCACCGAATAAGGCATCAGTATCACTTGTCCCAGAAAGGCTTAAGCTTGGTTTAACCAAATAAAATTGTGTGTTGGCTTTTAATATATGCTGATATTTAGGTAATAATCCTAATTGCAGTTGTTGGTGGTCGCCTTGAATATTTACTTGATGAATCGCACCAATTTCAACACCGCGATATAATATACGGGTATCGTTACTTACTTGTTCATTAGCAGCGATACTTAGCGTGAAACTTACTTTCTGCTTAGCGAGTTTTTTATTCGCATAAAGTGAGAAGCTGTCACCATTTTGAATCAATTTCTTTTGTGAATCCTGCTTGTTACCTTGGCTGATAAAAGTAATGCCACCGGTTAAAATACTTTGTAATGACTGAGCTTGAATGTCCACACCCAATAAATTTGCTGAAATAGTAATGCCTGAATTATTATAAAATCGGCTACTGTTGTTAACATAATGACTAAATTCGGGTTGTACATGAATATGAATTAAATGACGTTCTGGTGCAGTGGTTTCAATGGCTTGGATATTACCGACAACTTGTTGTTTATAATAAATATTACTCCCTACTTGTAATGAACTCCGATCACTACTTGTTAACATTAAATGCAAGCCAGGCTCGGCGTATTTGTAAGGTGGCTTACTACTAAATACGTTAAATTTGTTACTAGCCTTTCCTGCTAAAGAAGGTCTAATACTTATGTAGCTACCGGTTAACAAGGTTTTAGCGTTTGATAACCCTGAGAGGCTAATTTGTGGGGCAACAATATAAAATTGTGACTGATCTGTTAAGTAAGGCACTACCCGTGGGTTCACTTTCGCCGTAGCAGTAATTTTTCTAGTCACGGGATCAATTTTACTGAATGATTCAATAACACCTATGGTCAAGCCTTGAAACAAAATCGCTGCGTTGTGATCTATACCAGAGTTCCAATCTAATGTTAATTCAACCTCATGGCCCATTTCTGCTGATTGAAAGTCTGCATGCAAAGGATAGCTTTGACCATTTTTAGCGGGGGATAACTCTGTTTGATAGCTTAGGGTATCAACAGAAATACCACCGGCCATAATCGAAGCCAATGAATCAGTATTAATTTTTACCCCGCCAGAGAGTGATGCTGTCACTTGTACGCCACTAGTATTGTAAAACAGAGAGTTCTCTTTGACTAAGTGGGCGAATTCAGGTTTGATAAAAATGTTAATGGCTATTTTTTTGCTGCTTTCTATGTAGTGATAACCCGTAACATAACCAATGGGAATTTGCTTAAAATTAATGGGAGAATTTTCACTAATTGAACCTAATACGTCGGTATGTAAGGTCAGGTGCAAGCCGGGAGTCGACATATCTAACGTCGGTGCTTCAGTTAAAGCGATAAAATGATCTTGGCTTTCAGCCTCTTCATTAGTATCAGGCATAATCGTGATATAACTACCTGAAATAAGGGTGTCTAAGCCAGATACACCTTGAAGTGAGATATCCGCACTAACTAACCAAAATCGTGTTTTATTAGTCAGGTAGTCGGTAAAGTTTTTAGATATTTCGACTTCAGCAATCACTCGCTGTAAATCTTCAGAGGGGACAACATTTTTCACTAAACCGGTAATTAAACCTTTGTAACGAACTTCTGTTTTATTGGGCACTATACCAGAGCCATTATCAAATTCTATGGTGATAATGGTACCTTGTTCAGCAACAACTTTTGCTGTTAACCACAAGCCAAAAATTAACGCGATAAAAGGCACAAACCAAATAATAGAGATGCCCTGCCTGGGCACAACTTCAGCATGATTACCGGCGTTTTGACTATGCTCAGAGGCAGCAATGTTTTTGTTGTTGGTCATTTATATCCCTTTCTTCTGGTAAAAGTGCCAGGTAAATTGTCGGTCAAATTATTCAGATAATAACAGTGCTTGTATTGCCGTTTTACTATTCCGCTTTTTTATCCCATAACAAACGTGGGTCGAAACTGTTGGCTGCAAACATAGTGAAAATTACTGTTATGGTAAAGTAATTGATCGCTGGCCCTGCAGCTACTGAGGTAACAAAGCCTAATTCAACGACGGTAACCATTAAAGCTACCACGAAAACATCAAGCATTGACCATGGACCTAAAAATTCAAGTATATGGTAAATCTTACTATGCTTATCTGGCTTCAAACGTATGCCAGTATGTGCCTTATAAACTAACACAAACAAGCCAATAATTTTTATTAAAGGCACTATGATACTGGCAGTAAAAATAATAACTGCGATAGGGTACAAACCATGGTCAATAAATTCGCCGATACCCGATAATATGGTTGCTTCACTACCAATACCTAACTGATAAACAATCATTATTGGGTAAAGGTTCGCAGGAATGAAAGCGATCAAAGCAGCAAGGTTCCACGCCAAAGTATACTGTAAACTGTTACGTTTACGTTGATAATAAAGACCATGACAACGGCTACATTGAATTTTCTCTGCTGTGGCGTTATTGAGTTTATGGCATTTAGGGCATAAAGCTACCCCACATTGCTTAGCTGTTTTCATTGTCAGCCTCATTTTTTGCAAAAGCCTTTTCTAACTTATCCCAAATATAATCTTGATCTAGTGCGACAGCTGACATAGTGGAGCAGATTAACCAAAAAATAAAAGCCAGTAAGCCAAGGTTAACCGAAAGCTCAGTATCATCAATTAATTTATACATAGAAACAACAATGCCCAGCATGAAAACATTGAGCATAGCCCAGTTATCAAGGTGATGATAAGCACGGAAAAAATTTAACAGGGATGGTTTTAACTTATTGAATTTAAAACTGTAGGAAATATAGAGTGCGCCAGAAAGGCGGACAATGGGCACAGCGATAGCGAATAGAAAGACCAATAAGGCAATCATAAAAAAACCGCGGTCAATCAAGACTAAAATACAGTCAAATAATGAAGCTTGATGGAATTGACCTGCCAAGGTAACACCCATAATAGGTAATAAAATAGCCGGTAACATTAACAGTAAGCCAGCAAGTGACCAGTTAAAGCTACGTTCAATTGAATCGACTTTTCGCTCTATTAACGTGCTGCCACAACGGTGACATTTAGCAAGCTGTCCCTGCTTTAATTGTGGCTTGTCATATAATGCGTCACATTGCTGACAAGCGATAAATAATGAAGTGTTCATTTTAGCTGTCGTCATCCATTTACTTGTTAGAAAGTACAATGAAAAAAAAGCAGCGATAAACGCTGCTTTTTAAAAACTTGTTAATGAAGCAACCAAGCCATTATTATTTTAATGACGTGATATATTGAGCAATCGCTTCAATATCAGCATCTGATAATTTGATTGCGATATTACGCATAATACCGTTGTTGTCATTACCACGGCTTCCGTCACGGAAACTAGTAAGTTGTTTTTTCAAGTAATCTTTGCTTTGACCAGTAATGCTTGGGAAACCAGCTTGTTTCATGCCTTTACCCGCTACACCATGACAAGCAACACAAGCTGCAACATCTTTAGCTGCATCGCCACCTAGGTATAATTTATGGCCAGTTTCATTTGACTCACCAGTACCAGCGTTAGTGCTTTGCACTGCAAAGTAAGCGGCTAAGTCATTCATATCTTCTGGCGTTAACGCTGCAACCATGCCAGCCATTACTGGGTCTTTACGATTACCTGATTTAAAATCAGCTAATTGCTTAGCAATATAGTTAGCACTTTGACCCGCAAGGCTTGGGTACATAGCTATTAAACTGTTACCGTCGGCGCCGTGACAAGCGGCACATGCTACAGCTTTGTTTTTTCCTGCGGCAACATTACCTGCATAAATTGCAGCTGCTGGAGTCGAAGAAACGATTTCAACATTGCCAGCTGCTGGTGCAGTTGTTGGCGCTGAACCTGTACTTTCATCAGAACTTCCTGCCGCAGCAGCTTGTTCGTTTGCACTTGGTAAACTTGAGAAATGAGCCGCTAAATCTGCCATATCAGCATCAGTCAAGTTAGCCGCCATTGGTGCCATCATGGCATCGGTACGAGAGCCTGATTTAAAATCTTTTAATTGCTTAATGATGTAAGCGTCATTTTGGCCGGCAATGTTAGGAAACATAGGGCTTGCACTAACACCGGTAGGACCGTGACAAGCGCTACAAGCACCTGATTTTTCTTTGCCTGCATTTGCATCTGCGGCTTGTACAGTAGTTACTGAACTTAAAGCTACAAATAGCGAAAAGATAATTTTTTTCATTGAGTTGCTCTCTGCTTGTCATTAATTACGTAGCTGTTTTAATAAACTATATAGCTATCTAATTAAAAAATGATAAAAAAGTATGATGGATGTGTCGGCATTTTACACGAATATCTGCGTCGTGTAACAGTGGATAAGTAAAAATTGGGCAAAAAAAACCGTAATTTCACTATATTCCGCATTTTTTTAATAATATTCGTTGAAGAAAAACGCTATAATGGCGAAAATTTTAAACGAGTGAAGCCCTTGTCTTCTACAAAGATACATTTAACTAAAGCCGCCTTTACCTTAAGCGCGCCAGATATCCGCCGTTTACCAGCTGATTCTGGTATTGAAGTTGCTTTTGCAGGGCGCTCTAATGCAGGTAAATCAAGTGCTTTAAATACGCTAACCAATCAACGTGGTTTGGCGCGCATTAGTAAAACTCCAGGTCGAACTCAGCTTATCAATGTATTTGAAGTAGCAGAAGACCGACGCCTTATCGATTTACCCGGTTATGGTTTTGCCCAAGTGCCATTAGCAATGAAGAAAAAATGGCAAAAAGCATTGGGTGAATATCTTGAAAAACGCCAGTGTTTGAAAGGTTTAGTTGTTTTAATGGATATTCGCCATCCGTTAAAAGACTTAGATATGGATTTAATTCATTGGGCAGTAGACAGTGATTTACCTGTTCTTGCATTATTAACTAAGTGTGACAAACTCTCGCAAGGTAAACGTAGTGCTGAAGTATTGGCTGTGAAAAAAGCATTATCATCATTAAATGCTGATATTCAAGTTCAGGCTTTTTCATCACTCAAATATACCGGAAAAGAACAAGCCGATGCGGTTATTTGCGGATGGCTTGAACAAGAAGCTGAAGATTATGAACTACCTGCAGAAGGTGATTTAGACATACCTTTTGAAGATGAGTAATAAGCGATACGGACAGTGGTAACACCGTACAGTTAAAACGGGAGATAGCATTACGCGATTCTCCCTTTTTTGTGCCTAATTTTTGGGTGATTGGTAAAATTATAAAAGACACTAATGTAAATTTAGTTAAACTAGCTCAGTTTTTTAAACTGCAGTTCAACCAGTCTTTTATACAAGTCACAGCTTTGTAATAGTGAGTGGTGATCGCCCATTTCAACTAAGCTGCCGCCATCAAGCACAGCAATTTTATCCGCATGTTGTATGGTAGATAAGCGGTGAGCGATGATAATAGTCGTACGGTCACGCATTAATTCTTCCAATGCTTGTTGTACATGGTGCTCACTCTCACTATCAAGGGCACTAGTCGCTTCATCTAATAATAAAATATGCGGGTCTTTTAATATTGCTCGAGCAATAGCAATACGTTGGCGTTGACCGCCAGAAAGACGCACGCCTCGCTCACCTAAAAAGCTATGATAACCTTCGGGTAATTGACTTATAAACTCATGAGCATGGGCCTTTTTAGCCGCTGAGATCACTTCTTCATCCGTTGCCTCTGGCTTGCCGTAGCGTATATTATGAAAAACATCACTGCTAAATAACGCTGGCTGTTGTGGCACTAAGGCCATTTGGTTGCGGAGATCTTTCGGGTCAAGCTGACGTATGTCTGTGCCGCCTAAAGTAATACGGCCAGACTGTGGATCATAAAAACGTTGTAGTAGTTCAAACAGCGTTGTTTTTCCTGCGCCTGATGGACCCACTAAAGCTAATACCTTTCCTGGCTCAGCTATTAAGTTGAGCATTTTTGTTGCTGATTGATCTGGTCGAGAAGGGTAATTAAAACTCACCGCTTCAAAGGCAATTTGTGCATTGAGATCCTTGGCTGAAATGGTATTTTCTACAGGAGGTAAAATATGACTTTCAACCTGGAGAATTTCAATTAAGCGTTCGGTTGCACCGGCAGCTCGTTGTAACTCGCCTAATACTTCTGAAATAGTCGCTAAAGAGGAGGCAACTAAAATGGCATAAAACACAAAAGCGCCTAAATCACCGCCACTCATTTTACCTTGAATGACATCGCTACCACCGACCCATAACATGCCAGTAATCGCGCCAAAAACAATAATAATAACGCCAGCAATTAACGTTGCGCGTTGTTTTATACGACGGCGACCTATATCAAATGACTTTTCAACCTCCTTACCAAAGGAGCGCCTTTCATATGGCTCGTGAGTATAACTTTGCACTGTTTTTATATGTTCAATTGCCTCACCAGCATAACTGCCTACATCGGCCATTGAATCTTGGCTTTTACGTGATAATTTTCTAACTTTACGACCATAGAATAGTATCGGTATAAGAATAAAAGGCACTGATAATAAAACAATAAAGGTTAACTTAATATTGGTGGCAAATAGCATAACTAAAGCACCTAACAGCATTAATACGCTGCGGATCGCCATAGAAAATGAAGAGCCAATAATACTCTGCAGCAAGGTAGTATCGGTGGTGATGCGTGACATAATATCGCCACTGCCATTGGTTTCAAAGTAACTAGGATGCAAAGTGATAACATGATTAAAAACGGCCAAACGTATATCTGCACTGACGCGCTCGCCCAACCAAGATACTAAATAAAAGCGGGCAAATGTTCCTCCAGCAATTAACACGGTAATCGCTAATATAAATAACACCGCGTGTTGTAACTGCTCAATGGATTGTTGAGCAAAGCCCTCATCAATGAGCATCCGTACCCCTTGGCCTACAGACAGCATTACCGCAGCGGTAAAAATAAGCGCAATAAAAGCGGTAAATACGTGTCCTTTATATGGGCGAATAAACTGAATAAGTTCAAAGAGAATGGCGACTTTTTTTGTTTGATCACTATTGTCTGACATTGAGTTGCTAAGTGGGTCAGCGGAGGGTTCTTCCGACATAAAAGTCCTTTATCTATTGCTAGTAATATTATGAATGTAGCGATTAACGCATGAATTATTACCAATAGTTTACGCTTTTCATCAGCGTTGAACTAGATGACATTATCTAAATAGAGATTTTTTAGCGCAAAAAAAGTATCAAAGATGTAAGAGGAAATTACCTGAACAAGACAGATTGAATGAAATAGGGTATGGAAAAGTAACTATTTAAGGCTCTTGTTATGTTCAAGGTCCAAACAAAATGGGGTCCTTATTGATTTTCAGACATAAAAAAGCCGATGATATTTTCAAAACTAATAAAAGTTAAGAATTACATCGGCGTAAGCTTATGGGGAAGCTATAAAAAATTATTACAATAAGTTGTTCGCTTAAGAACAAGTCTACTATAGAGCAAGAACTCTATATAAGTAAAGTTATTTATAGAGTAGTTACTCTTTTCTTTGATATAGATCATTTTTACCGAATTTTTGATTAATTTTGGAACGTCATAAATAATGGGAGCAGCGACAGAAAATGAGATTGAGACACTTTAGTTAATATTTTCTAATACACACTGTAGACATTAGCATTTGAAAATCATTGTCGTTTTTATCTACAACGGACATGGGATCAGTCACCAATTTTCTGATATTGTCCTTGAAAACGCAGTTATAAATGAAAAACACTTATAATTATTTCAACCACCGAAAATAAATAATTGAATTAAGATAAACACAACAATGTCATAACTCAAATAGAAATATGTTTTGCTCTCAAAAAGGAAAAACAACGAGGTTTAGCCTATAATTTAACCACCCAAAAAGAGGAGCTATATTATGAGTAATCAACATTCTTGGGCATTATCAATGAATCAAATTGAAAATTGTAGCTGTAG
>CAJXYE010000099.1 GCA_913063325.1 uncultured Colwellia sp.
TGGACGATTAGCTCAGTTGGGAGAGCACCGCCCTTACAAGGCGGGGGTCACTGGTTCAAGCCCAGTATCGTCCACCATATTTATTATCTACTTCCTTCATCAAAGACATTTCTACAAGATATAATCACCTATTATTCTGTAAAATAAATAGCTAAAGCTATTTTAAAAATATTTTCCTTATTTTTCACCTATCCTTGCCTTTAATAATTACCAAATCTTAAATATTCGCTAGAAAAATCAATAGTAATTTTAGTATTTATGATGTTTTCCAGGATAAATTATTTAATTACATCAAAGTAATGAATTAACTTAAGGGCAATGTTAAAATACCGCCAATTTTTTAGATCTACACTCCTAATGCCGTGTTCTTTCATTGATGAAAGTACGATGTTAGTGATACTACATAGAGACTTTTATGACTTTAACGACACGTTTTGCTCCAAGCCCAACAGGTTATTTACATGTTGGTGGTGCCCGTACTGCCTTATATAGCTGGTTATATGCCAAGAAAAATGGCGGTAACTTTATTCTTCGTATCGAAGATACCGATTTAGAGCGCTCTACTCAAGCGTCAGTTGATGCCATCATGGATGGTATGAATTGGTTAAATCTTGAGTGGACTCATGGTCCTTACTTTCAAACAAAGTGTTTTGATCGTTATAAAGAAGTGATTGAGCAATTACTTGAATCTGGCAATGCTTACCGTTGTTACAGTACAGCGGAAGAAGTTGATGTTATGCGTGAAGAAGCCAAAGCAAACGGTGGCATTGAAAAATACAATGGCCTATGGCGCGACCGTACAGATCACCCTGCAGATAAACCTTTTGTTATTCGTTTTAAAAACCCACTTGATGGCAACGTAGTTATCAAAGATATGGTTAAGGGCGACATTACTATTAGCAATGAGCAATTAGATGATTTAATCATCGCTCGCTCTGATGGTACTCCTACTTATAACTTAACCGTTGTGGTTGATGACTGGGATATGAAAGTTTCTCATGTTGTGCGTGGCGATGATCATGTGAGCAATACACCTAAGCAAATTAATATTCTTACTGCTTTAGGTGCAGATATCCCAGTATACGCACATATCCCTATGATTTTAGGTGATGATGGTAAACGTTTATCTAAACGTCATGGCGCTGTGGGTGTTATGCAATATCGCGATGATGGTTATTTACCAGAAGCACTTCTAAACTACTTAGTACGTTTAGGTTGGTCACATGGTGATCAAGAGATTTTTTCTCGTGAAGAAATGATTGAATTATTTGACTTAAAAGACTGTAACCGTGCTCCATCAGGTTTTAATACCGATAAGTTAATTTGGGTAAACCAGCATTACATGAAAACCATGGACCCTGAATACGTTGCAGAGCATTTAGCATGGCACATGGCTGACCAAGGCATAAACACTGAAAATGGTCCTGCGTTAGCTGATGTTGTTAAGATTCAAGCCGATCGCGTAAAAACGTTGAAAGAAATGGCTGATATTTCTCGTTATTTCTATGAAGATTTTACTGAACTTGATGCAAAATCCGTTAAAAAGCATTTACGTCCAGTAGTAAAAGAGCCAATGTTATTAGTTAAAGAAAAGCTCGCAGCACTAACTGATTGGTCACCTGAGCCAATTCACGCAGCAATTAACGATACTGCGGTAGAACTTGAGTTAGGTATGGGCAAAGTTGGTATGCCACTACGTGTTGCAGCAACAGGCGGCGGTAACTCACCTTCACTTGATATTACATTAGCTTTATTAGATCAAAACAAAGTAATAGAAAGAATTGATCAAGCTATCAAAGTCGTCGAAGCAAGAATTGCAGCCGGTTAATGACATTTTTAATGATTAGTTTTACCACTTTAAATAAGTTTAGGAGAGTGTCGAGTGCAGTTTAGTGATTTTGGTTTAGATAACTCCTTAATGAGTACTGTTGAGCATCTTGGCTTTAGCGCGCCAACACAAATTCAGCAACAAGCTATTCCTGCGGCAATGGCGGGGCATGATTTAATTGCTTCGTCTAAGACCGGTTCAGGTAAGACTTTAGCTTTTATTCTTCCTGCGATACAAAGGTTAACTAAAAACCGTGCGTTGTCAAAACGTGATCCTCGTGTGGTAATTTTAACGCCAACACGTGAACTGGCTAAACAAGTTTTTAGCCAGTTACGCTTATTTACCGCTAATACGCAGTTTAAAGCGGTATTGATTTTAGGTGGTGAAAATTTTAACGACCAAGTAAAAGTCTTAGAAAAAGAGCCTGAGTTTATTGTTGCGACACCAGGGCGTTTAGCCGATCATTTAAAGCAAGGTCACTTTTATTTAAATGGCTTAGAGTTACTTATTTTAGATGAAGCAGACCGCATGCTTGATTTAGGTTTTAGTAAAGAGCTTACTCAGATAAATAATGCTGCCGATCATCGTAAACGTCAAACGTTATTGTTTTCAGCAACTTTAGATCACGCGCAAGTTAATGACTTTGCCAAAGAGCTACTGAAAAAACCTAAACGTGTTGCAATAGAATCGGCACATACCGAACATGAGGATATTACTAAGCGGTTCTTTTTAGCTGATAACCTCAGTCAAAAAGAAGTATTGTTACAGCACTTCTTAACGACAGAAACATCGCGACAAATCATTATCTTTACTGCTACGCGTAGTGATACTGACCGTTTAGCTAAGTTACTTACTGAACAAGAACTTAATGCGGTAGCGTTAAGTGGTGAGTTAAACCAAAGTCAACGTAATCAGATCATGGACAGTTTTGCTAAAGGTCAGCACAAAATATTGGTCACCACAGATTTAGCCTCACGCGGTCTTGATTTAATTAATGTATCCCACGTTATTAATTTTGACATGCCAAAACATACTGAAGAATTTGTTCATCGTATTGGCCGTACAGGACGCGCAGGAACAAAAGGTGATGCAATTTCACTGGTTGGCCCAAATGACTGGCTAAGTTTTAAAAACGTAGAAGCGTTTTTACAACAAAAAATCAGCTTTGCAAAAGTTGACGGAATTAAGGTCAAGTTTAAGGGCTTAAAACCGAAGAAAGAGAAAGTAGTCAAAGCAAAAGTTACTGTCGTTAAAGATAATAAAGCAGTTTCGAACAAACCAAGAAAAGTGATTAAGAAAACTTTCCTTGATATAGAAGATGCTGGCGCAATGAAAATTATTAAACGTAAGAAGCTAACACCAGATCAAATTGAAGATTCAACTAAAAAAGAGCAGGATTAACACTGTCTAGTTAATACTTTTAGCTAGTATCTTAAGTTAATATTTAGATAAAAAGACAACTTTGTTGTCTTTTTTTATGGAAAAAATAAACTTAATAAACAAGCTCACCAAAATATCGTATTCAAAGAAGTATGTATAATGGTAGATTAGTAATAACGAGCTATTTGAATAATGCGTTTGATTTATATAATAATTATAACTTTATAAGGACATTTCATGACTATAATGCAAAAAATTCTCTGGCTCATTGCCAGCCTAGGTAACTTTATCGCAGGTTACTTCTTTATGCACAGCCCAAGTGCTATAAGTCTCGCCATTTTGCTTACCACATTGCTTTATAGCCTCATCGGTATTTATGATGTTTTTTATAGTCGGCATAGCTTAAATCGCCTTTATCCAGTTGTTGCTTATCTTCGTTATTTCCTTGAATCTTACCGTGTTGAAATTCAGCAATACTTCATTGCCAATGACACTGAGGAACGACCTTTTAACAGAGAGCAGCGCACGTTAGTGTATCAACGTGCTAAAAATGTGCGTGATACCATTGCCTTTGGTACTCAGCGTAATTTGGTCGAAGATAACTATTTAAGTTTATGGCATTCGTTATCGCCGACACACATAAAAGAGAGTGCTAAGCGCGTAATTATTGGCGGGGAAACTTGTTCAAAGCCTTATTCAGCATCTTACTTAAACATTTCAGCGATGAGCTTTGGTTCATTAAGTACCAATGCCATTGAGGCGCTTAATTTAGGCGCTAAAAAAGCGGGGTGTTATCACAATACGGGGGAGGGAGCGGCGAGTCCTTATCATTTAAAACATGGCGGCGATATTGTTTGGCAATTGGGTACCGGGCTTTTTGGATGCCGTGATGAACAAGGGCGTTTTAACCCTGATAGTTTTGAGAAAACAGCTAAACTACCACAAGTAAAAATGATAGAAATAAAATTAAGTCAGGGCGCAAAACCAGGACATGGTGGCGTATTACCCAAAGCCAAAATCACCGATGAAATAGCCCGAATTAGACATATATCAAATGACAAAGACTGTATTTCCCCAGCGGTTAACCCTGAGTGTACTTCTCCTAAAGACTTGTTGGCATTTATTGAACAGTTACGCAGCTTAAGTGGCGGTAAACCTGTTGGTTTTAAATTATGTATTGGTAATCCTGCAGAATTTTTAAGTATTTGTAAGGCGATGTTAGAGACTGGCATTACCCCTGATTTTATTACAGTTGATGGCGCTGAAGGTGGCACAGGTGCTGCGCCTGTTGAATTTACTAACCGTTTAGGTTTAATCTGTTTAGAGGGCATAAGTATAGTCAATAATGCTTTGGTTGGCGTTGGTTTAAGAGACAAAATAACCATTATTGCTTCAGGGAAAACAGCATCAAGCTTTGATCTGTTGGCAAAAATAGCTGCCGGTGCAGATGTGGTGAATGCAGCAAGAACTATGATGATGGCAATTGGTTGTATTCAATCCAGACATTGTAATACCAATAACTGTCCAACGGGGGTTGCTACACAAGATCCCGCTAGAGCAAAAGCGATTGATGTTGAATCAAAGAGTGATCGTGTTAAAAATTTCCATGATAATACTCTCGCTAGTTTCTTTGAACTGGTTGGTAGTATGGGGTTGGACGATCCAGCTAAACTTGTGCCTCAAATGATAAAAAGACGCTCGCCCTATGGCATGCAAATGTCGATGGGAAGCTTGGTCGAGCCACTATCAGCCAATGCACTTCTAGACCAGGCAGCTAATGGTAACGAACTTGATGAGTCGTGGCAGCACTGGTGGCAGACAAGTAGCGCTGAGCAGTTTTATGTTGATGATTTTTTTATTCTAAAAGCACCTGAATTTCATCAAACAAAGGTGAAAAGAGCTTAATGAGTAGAAACCTTAATAAGGATGTTATTAAGGTTTCGTCATGTTTGGCTATTTAAAGGCAGGTTATGAGCTGTTTTATTCGGCAATAAGTTGCTTTAGGGTATAACTGGTATTAGTACTACCTAATTTAGTTTTCATATAAGGTAGTATTTCTTCAAGTTGAGCTGCTAGTTGCCAAGGTGGGTTAACAATAAATAAACCAGTACCTGTCATACCGTATTCATCGGTATCCTTCTCTAAGCAAAACTCTACTTGCAGTAGGTTTTTAACTTCACTATTAGTAAAGTCTTTCTGCATTTGCTCAATGAAGTTACGCTTAACCACAGGGTACCAAACGATATAAGTTCCTGTTGAAAACTTAGCATAAGCTTTAATAATGGTTTTTACAGCTTTTTGATAATCTTCTTTAAGCTCGTAAGGTGGATCAATTAACACTACACCTCGGCGGCTTGGTGGTGGTACTAAGCCCAGTACACCTTTATAGCCATCCGACTGCTTAACAAACACCTTACGCCAGCGCTGACAAAAATCTTCTAAGTGTTGAATATCTGTCGGATGTAATTCAAATAAATGACTACTATCTTGGCGACGTACAAAGGCTTTAGCTATGCCAGGGGAGCCCGGATAAACCTCTAGTTCACTGTTAAGATTAAGACTCTTAATCAGTGATAAATAAGGCTCTAATGACTCAGGCGCATCTTCATCATTAATAATTTTGGCAATACCATCCTTATATTCACCAGTTTTTTGGGCATATTCTTCGGCTAATTGATACATGCCAGCCCCTGAGTGACTATCGATATAATGAAAGCCTTTTTCTTTACGAGTCATATAATCTAAAACAAGTGATAAAACACTATGCTTTAGTACATCGGCAAAATTGCCAGCATGAAAAGCGTGACGATAACTAAGCAAGGTAATTCCTTAAGAGGGTGTAGTGGTAAACAATGAAAAACGGCTAGCAAAAGGTATCTTGATAGCCGTAAATTATTTTAAACTTAAACTTAAACTTGGCTTGCTAAGTACTCATCGTAAGTACCAGCAAAGTCAATATAACCGTCTTTAGTTATTTCAATAATACGGGTAGCGATAGTTGAAACAAACTCTCTGTCGTGACTAACGAATAACAAGGTGCCCTCGTATTGCTCTAACGCCATATTTAATGATTCAATCGATTCCATATCCATGTGGTTGGTTGGCTCATCAAGCAGCAATATATTAGGATTGTGCATCATTAGTTTACCAAACAGCATACGACCTTTTTCACCACCAGAGAGTACTTTTATAGACTTTTTAATATCATCGGCAGAGAAAAGTAAGCGTCCTAAGTAACCACGAACAGCTTGTTCATCATCGGTAGGTTGACGCCATTGGCTCATCCAGTCAAATAAGGTCATGTCCGTTTCGAATTCAAATTCATGATCCTGTGCGTAATAACCGATATTGACATTTTCAGACCAAGTAAATTCCCCTGATTCTTGCTGGTATGCTACTTCGTTCATTAAGGTACGTAAAAGGGTGGTTTTACCAATACCGTTTTCACCGATAATAGCGATACGTTCACCTACTTCAATTAACGCTGAAATGTCTTTTAGAACATGGTTATCATCAAAACTTTTATTCAAATTTTCAATAACTAACGCATTACGGAATAATTTTTTCTCTTGCTCAAAACGAATGAACGGGTTACTACGACTTGATGGTTTTACTTCATCAAGTTGAATTTTATCAATTCGCTTAGCACGAGAAGTGGCTTGTTTTGCTTTTGATGCGTTAGCTGAGAAACGTGCAACGAAAGCTTGCAGTTCACCAATTTGTGCTTTTTTCTTAGCGTTGTCTGACAATAAACGCGCTCTTGCTTGCGTAGCTGCCAACATGTATTCGTCATAGTTACCCGGAAAAACGCACAGTTCGCCATAATCTAAATCGGCCATGTGAGTACAGACGCTGTTTAAAAAATGTCTATCATGTGAAATGATGATCATGGTGGAATTACGTTCATTTAACGTTTCTTCTAACCATTGGATAGTGTGAATATCCAAGTTATTGGTAGGCTCATCAAGTAATAATATATCAGGGTCTGAGAATAGTGCCTGAGCAAGTAATATACGTAACTTGAAACCAGGAGCGATTTCGCTCATTAAACCGTAATGTTGTTCAATAGGAATACCAACACCGATCAATAATTCACCAGCACGACTTTCAGCGCTGTAACCATCCATTTCAGCATATTCAGACTCTAAATCACCTACTTTCATACCATCAGCTTCGCTCATTTCAGGCAAAGCATAAATACGGTCACGTTCTTCTTTTACTGTCCATAATTCGGTATGACCCATGATCACAGTATCAATAACACTGTTGGCTTCAAAAGCGAACTGGTCTTGGCTTAATTTACCCAAGCGCTCGCCCGTATCAAGATTAACATTACCAGAAGTCTGCTCTAAATCACCACCTAGAATCTTCATAAAAGTGGATTTACCACAACCATTTGCGCCAATTAAGCCGTAGCGATTTCCGCCACCAAATTTTTGTGAAATGTTTTCAAACAATGGTTTTGCGCCAAATTGCTGAGTGATATTATTAGCTGCTAGCATGATGTGTTCCGTCGAATGTTGAGGTTTACTGAAGTCAATTTAGCGAGTAAATCAACCAATAAATATTGCGCGCGATTATATACTATTTTGGCTTGTCTTTTAAGACAAATAAAATTTAGCCTATATTTGTATAGGAATGCTTGATAGGGCCGAAAATTGAACAATTCAATTTATCAATACTGCTTTCTGTGAGATACAAGAAGTGAAGGTTCGTTAGCTTACTATCGTTTGAATGCCTTTCTAAAGACTCTTATCGCTAGGCGAATTTAATTTTCTTTTTTTATTAGCTTGATAAAACATCATTCCCTGCATAAACTTTTTAGCAAAATCATGAATTTAATGGTTTAATTTTAGGGGGTACAATGAGTAAAACAATATTAGTAGTAGATGACAGCTTAGTTTCACGCATGATGATAAAAGCAATTATTGAAAATCAGGTGCAAGGAGTGAATATTATTGAGGCTGGTGATGGTGTTCAGGCACTTGATAAGGTTGAGCAAGGCCCTCCTATTGACATTGCCTTTGTCGATTTTAACATGCCAGGCATGACGGGACTTGAGCTAATTAGTGCATTATCCGATATGGTAACTATTCCCAAAGTAGCATTACTCACTGCAAATATTCAAAATGAGATCAAAGAGCAAGCATTAGCTGCTGGAGTGACTTTTTTGAATAAACCAATCAATGAAGAGGCCATTGCTACTTTTTTACACAATTAGTCGCACTCTTAACTTACGAGTAATCCTATATGCAAGATAATCTAACGCCTCTTGAAATTGATGCCTTAACAGAAATTTTTAATATTGGTATTGGCCGTGCCGCTAATTCATTGAATCAAATGGTGTCTCAAACGGTAGACTTAACGATTCCAGAAATTGAGATATTGCCAAATAAGGAGGCGAAACAAAAACTTGATTTTGATTCGGAAATGGAAATTAGTGCGGTTACTCAGCGTTTTTCAGGTGATTTTCAAGGTCAGGCTTTGCTAATGTTTAGTAAAGAAAATGGTCTACAGCTTGTGAGTTTATTACTTGGCAATAAAATACCGATTGAAGATTTATCTGAGTTGGAGCAAGACTCGTTAGTTGAAATAGGCAATGTTATTTTGAATGCCTGTTTTGGTACTGTTATTAATTTTCTGCAGTCGTCTATATCAATAGAAATGCCTGAGTTCATTCAAGGCAATGTAAATAAAATATTTACTTATAGTAGTGACAATGATTGGTCGCTATACATTAAAGTGAAATTTTCTTTACCTAGCGAGCAAATTGCCGGACATATCTCGTTTATTATGGATATTACCTCACTCGAAGTATTTCAAGAATCAGTGCGTAAATTTGTTTTTGGAATTACTAATAAAGCAAGCGGGTAGGAAAATATTTATGGCTAATTTATCTAATGATATTTTGTATGCTGCTTTAAATGAATTATCTGTTGGTATTATTATCATTGATGAGCAGCAACAGCTGGTATTTTTTAATCAATGGCTAAGCGACCATTCAGGTTTGTATCTAATGCAGCAGGAAGGTAAGCCGCTAGGTATTGTGTTTCCACAATATCTAAGCTCTAGATTAAGTTCAGCATGTGAATCAGCATTATCATTAGGTTTACCTTCACGGTTATCGAATACCTTTAATCCTACTCCTTTGCCGCTATATCAAAAGAATTATTTAGGGGACGAGAAACATTTAATTCAACAACAGCTCAGTGTTAAAAAAATTGCTATCGATTCGACAACACCACTGTGCCAGATTGTTATTGATAATGTGACACATATGGTGAAGAAGGAGCAAACTCTACTAAAGTTAGCGGATGAGAATAAAAGCCAACGGCAAAAGGCAGAAATTGCAAACAAATCAAAATCTCAATTTCTCGCGAATATGAGCCATGAAATAAGAACGCCAATTAATGGTGTTTTAGGCATGCTTACTCTATTAAGTGATACTCAACTGAGTAAAACACAACAACACTTTTCAAAACTTGCTACGGTAAGTGCTGAAACCTTATTACATTTAATAAACGACATATTAGATTTTTCCAAAATAGAGGCGGGCAAACTTGATATAGAAAGTGTAGCCTTTAATTTAGCTGATTGTATTGATGAAACAGTGCAAACCATGGCAATTAAAGCTCAAATGAAAGATATAGAAGTCATTGTTGATAATACTGCTTTAATTGAGGAGTCTGTCATTGGTGATCCTAGTCGATTGAAACAAATAATCTCTAACTTGTTAAGTAATGCTATTAAGTTCACCGACAAGGGTGAAATAAATATCAAGGTTAAGACGACAGGAATAGATACCACTCAGCTTAAGCTTGTGGTCAATGTTTCTGATACAGGTATAGGTATTCCCACACAAAAATGTGCTGATCTATTTGATGCATTTACTCAAGTTGACGCATCTACCACAAGAGAATATGGCGGAACTGGCCTTGGTCTCACTATTGTTAGGCAGTTGTGTCAACTTATGGGCGGCGATATTGAAGTTAAAAGTAAACAAGGGCTGGGCAGTCAGTTTATTTTTCATCTCATTTTAGATAAAGGTGAGCACATTATACCGCCTCTGAAAACATTTAACGAAAAGCCAGTATTAGTGGTTGACTCAAATCTAAATAGTGGTGAAATGCTTAGTGCACAACTGCGGTTATGGGGGCTCGATGTTGAATTGTGTAACGCTAAATCTGAGATGAAATCGCTCTATAATAAAATTGAAAAGAACAACTTTTCAGTATTATTGATTGATGCAACCATTGATACATTTTTACTAGATAACCTTTTCACCTCACTAGCTAATGCCAATAAATCACAGTTAAATAAAACACAAATTATTTTGTTAACAACGATGGATAATGACAGCGCAAAAAAGCGTACGTTATTGACATCATTAATGACAAAAGAAAATGTACATACATTAACTAAGCCTATTGTTACCAAATCTCTTCATAAAGAACTATCGCTTACTTACTCATCTGAAAGTAGGCTGCCAGAGCGGATAAATACAACAAAACTCTTTGAATCTCAAATACTTGTTGAGAGTGATAATGAACAAGTGAAAATATTATTAGTTGAAGACAATCGAATTAATCAAGAAGTTGCTTTGGGTTTATTACGCAAAATGGGCTACAGAGCCGATGTAGCAAAAAATGGCATACATGCATTAGAACTACTGCAGCAACGTCAACTTTCTACGCCTTATCAGTTGGTGCTAATGGATTGCCAAATGCCTGAAATGGATGGTTATCAGACCACGATAGCAATCCGTTCAGACGATAAATATCAGCTGAGTAGTCAAGTCAATATTATTGCTATGACAGCTAATACCATGAAAGGAGACCAAGAAAAATGTTTAGCTGCGGGTATGAATGATTATCTAGCTAAGCCTATTAACCCTAGCTTATTAGCCGAAAAAATATCCTTTTGGTTAGCTAATTAGTGTAATGCCCCCATTTTTACTGAGAGCACTACCAAGTCTGAATTACTTTCCCTTTTTACGATCAGAGAACTGATTATCAGAAAAGCGAGTTAAGCCTTTTTTGTGCGTTGGTGTTTTCTTACCTTTGCCATTGCCTTTATTTTGGCCAGGACTTGTTTTAAAGCCTTGTGAATTATTCTTACCCTGTCTGCCCTTATTTGCTAATTGTTGTTCACCGCGAGTTTCTCTCGGTACAAGACAGTTTGGCGATGAGCCAATAAGCTTGGTTAAGCCCATCTTAGTTAACGCTTGGCGAATTTGTGCCCAGTTAAGTGGGTCATGGTAACGTAAGATTGCTTTGTGCAAACGTCGTTGAATTGTACCTTTAGGCACGTTAATTTTACCATCGACCTTAGCTAAGTTTTTACTGGTTACATTACGTAATGAGTTCAGCTCTGTGTGGTACAAGGTGGTCGCATTGGCTAAAGGCGAAGGGTAAAAGTTTTGTACTTGATCTAACTTAAAGTTATTACTTTTTAACCAAAGCGCTAGATTAACCATATCTTTATCAGTCGTACCTGGGTGAGCAGAGATAAAGTAAGGGATTAAATACTGCTTTTTACCGGCAAGTTTTGAGTAATGATCAAACATTTCCTTAAATTTGTCATAACTGCCCATGCCAGGTTTCATCATGTTATCAAGTGGGCCTTGCTCAGTATGTTCAGGAGCTATTTTTAAATAACCGCCAACGTGATGAGTTGCTAATTCTTGTACATATTCTGGATGTTCAATGGCCAAATCGTAACGGACACCTGAAGCAATCAAGACCTTTTTAATGCCTTTAACTTTACGTGCTTTTCGGTATAGCTCGATGGTTGGCGTATGATCGGTATCTAAATGACCACAAATGGTTGGCCAAACACAGGAAGGTTTTCTACACGTTGCTTCCGCTTTTTCGCTTTTACAGTTGAGTTGGTACATATTGGCGGTTGGACCACCAAGATCTGATATAACGCCAGTAAAACCAGGTACTTTTTCTTTAATATCTTCAATTTCATTGATAATAGATTCATGAGAGCGACTTTGAATAATACGTCCTTCATGCTCTGTTATTGAACAGAATGTACAGCCACCAAAACAGCCGCGCATAATATTAATCGATGTTTTTATCATATCGTAAGCAGGAATTTTAGCTTTACCATAACTAGGATGGGGCACGCGTTTATATTCAAGGCCAAATACACCATCCATTTCTTCAGTTGAAAGCGGTTTAGCGGGTGGATTTAACCAAATAAGACGGGTACCGTGGCTTTGTACTAACGGTTTTGCCGATGTAGGGTTAACTTCTTGATGAAAAATTCGTGACGCATGAGCATAAAGAACTTTATTGTCTTTAACTTGCTCGAAGGTAGGCAAATTAATATAGGTTGTTTCCCAAGGTTTAGCTTTTTTATCCCAGGTTTTATTACGGTAGTCAGCCATTACAATTGGCTGAGCCGTTTTAGTGATATCATTTGCGGCAATTGATGCTTCTGTTTGTGCTTCATTATCACTACAAGACTCAGGGGTAATTTCTTCGTAAGGGCTAAATATAGGATCTATTTTGCCGGGTCTGTCGATGTCACGTGAATCAATGCCTTGCCAACCAGGAAGTACTTGGTTCGTTAAAAAAGCACTACCGCGTACATCAGTAATACTTTTAACATCTTCGCCACGAGCGATACGGTGGGCAATTTCAACGAGTGGACGTTCGGCATTACCAAACACCAATAAATCTGCTTTTGAATCAAATAATACTGAACGACGTACCTTATCTGACCAATAATCATAATGTGCAATTCTACGTAAGCTTGCTTCAATACCACCAATAATAACCGGAACACCTTTAAAAGCTTCTTTACAGCGTTGGGTGTAAGCGGTTACTGCACGATCAGGGCGTTTTCCTCCCTCATCATTTGGAGTATAAGCATCATCATGACGCATTCTGCGCTCAGCGGTATATCGGTTAATCATGGAGTCCATGTTGCCGGCAGTAACACCAAAAAATAAATTAGGTTTACCTAATTCCATGAAGGCATCTTTTGAGTGCCATGCTGGCTGTGAGATTATTCCCACTCTGAAACCTTGGGCTTCAAGCATACGGCCAATAATAGCCATACCAAAACTTGGATGATCTACATAAGCGTCACCAGTAACAATAATAATATCGCAGCTATCCCAGCCGAGTATGTCCATTTCTTTACGAGACATAGGTAAGAAAGGTGCAGTGCCGTAGCACTCAGCCCAGTATTTTGGATAATCAAATAATCCTTGCTGAGTTTTTGAAATTATTTGTTTTTTTACTGAAGTCATATCACCATTCCCGTTGGGGTTAACTGAATCTAAATTGTTACGCCGCTCAATCATTGTATTCTAACGCGTCACTATATTAAGGTGTCGCGAATAGCGGGCGCGAGATTATAGCAGAAATATGACCTTACGCCCAAATATATCTGTTCACTTTTTGTACAACTGTCACGGCAAGATCATTATAAATTGAACTTTTAACTTAAGTCGCGATCAGATCTCAATATAATGTATTGAGGATAATTA
>CAJXYE010000100.1 GCA_913063325.1 uncultured Colwellia sp.
GCCGATGGTAGTGTGGGAGTTCCCATGTGAGAGTAGGACATTGCTAGACTTCTAATTTGTGCTTAGGCACACGAGAAGCCCGTTACGAAAGTAACGGGCTTTTTTGTGTCTGTAAATTAAAATATAATCGACATATTTATTAATATACTTTAGATTGGTGGTCATACCACTTGTTAGCTAGAGTACTTCCCATGACAAAGATCAAAATAGAAGAAAGAGTTAACCTAATCATTAAGGCTGGAATAGCTTACGTTAGCCTAAATAGACCCGAAAAATGTAATGCACTCGATATAGATATGTTTGTCGCTATTAAAAAGATCATTAAATCTTTGAAAGTAGACCGAAGCATAAGAGCTGTGATAGTAACTGGTAACGGCGAAGACTTCTGCTCTGGTTTAGATATTAAGTCTGTAATGTCTTCGGCGAATGCACCACTTTTATTACTCTTTAAGTGGTTTCCTTGGAGGGCTAATTTGGCGCAATTTGTATCAACCGGCTGGAGGGAAGTTCCAGCACCAGTAATTATGGTGATCAAAGGCAGATGTTGGGGCGGAGGTTTACAAATTGCTTTAGGTGGAGATTTTAGAATCGCTTCAGCTGATGCATCTATATCTATAATGGAATCAAAATGGGGACTAATACCTGATATGGGAGGCACCCTTGCTTTAAAAGAGCTGGTTAATGTTGATAAAGCCAAAGAACTCGCTATGACAGGTGAGATGATAGATGGCAGACAAGCACTTAAGTATGGCTTGGTTACTCACGTAGATGACGCGCCTTTAGAAAGAGCACTAGCACTTGCGCATAACATCTGTAAGCAATCACCTGATGCCATTGCTGCAACTAAAAAGCTCTATAACAAGAGTTGGTGGAGTAAGCCTGGCTTTGCGCTTTTAAGAGAGTCCTATTATCAAATAAAAATATTGTTAGGTAAAAACAGAGCGATTAAAACCTATAATCAAACAAATCCTGATGACAAATCAAGAGACTTTATCGACAGAAAGCATTGGTAATTAGTAATTATCTAGCACTATCACTTAGAGTGGCTAGTAAAAATTCCATAGCTAAGTATTAAGTTAACCGACGAAGTCATGTTTTAAGTATATCCCTTTTCATGTTTGTTACATGTGTCCGTGTTGTGTAACGCGGACACTCACGGACACACCCAGTGTCCGTTCGGACACCCTTCAATTCCTCTGTAGCATTTTATTCATAAATAACAGCTAGTTACTTATCTGTGTTTTCTGGCACTGAATCTGCAGCACTAGGTCATTATTAGATAACCAAGTTGAAATGCATGATTGAAGGAACCAATGGACAGGATGAAGTGATAACTAATCCTAAACCAATAGCAGTAAAGAAAATAATGCTTAACATAGTGCTGTTATGTGCACTTACTTACGTTACTTTCCCTACGTTATCTCAATGGTACTCATCTATACCCAGTGTCGATAGTAAAACAATTAAAGTCGATACAGTGATAAGAGGGGACTTAGTTCGTGACGTCGTTGTCTCAGGTAAAGCGGTTGCTGCAAATGCTCCACAACTTTATAGCACTGAGATAGGTAAAATTACTTTGTTAGCAAAACCAGGTGAAGCGGTAGCGCTAAATCAAATTGTTGCACGTTTAGTTAGTCCTGAATTAGACGCTTTAATGAAACAACAACAATCAACACTAGAGCAATTAAGTATTAATGCTAATCGTGGTGTCCTAGCTGACAAAGAAGCGCAGCTTGATCTTGAAAGCAACATGAATGCCGCGCAATCAAAGTTGAATGTCGTTAAGCGCGAGTTTCAACGTGCAGAAATATCTTACGGAAAGCAAATCATTAGCGAAGTTGATTGGTTAAAGAGTAAAGATGCTGTAACTGATGCGACAAGACTATTCGAACACTCTAAGAAAAGAGTAGCCTTTACGAAAGAGCGTTTACAATTTGAAAAACAGCACAGAGAATTCCTCGTGCAAAAAGAAAAACTCATTTTAGATGAATTGTCACGCCGCCATGAAGCACTAGCAATAAAAGCACCGGTTAGTGGTGTTGTAGGTAATTGGTTAGTTGCACAGAGAAACACTATAGCTGCCAATACAGCCATTATGACCATTGTTGATTTATCTGAATATGAAGCTGAGTTAGGTGTACCTGAATTTTATGCCGATGATTTAGGTATAGGTTTAGAAGTCGCAATGAAGGTTTCCGGAGTCTCAGTGCGTGGTGAGATCATCGCAATTTCACCTGAAGTCAAAGCTAACCAAGTAACCGTAAGGGCAAGAATCAACAATTCATCAGCGATTCAGTTAAGACAGAATCAACGTATCAATGCCCGTATCGAATTCGAGAAAAAAGAAAACGTGCTGATGGTAAGGCGTGGCGCTTTTCTGGGATCTCTAGGTGGAAACTTTATTTTTAAACTGGCGGAAGACAATTATGCAAATAAAACTGCAGTAACCACGGGTGCTAGTAGCGTCGACTTTATAGAAATTCTTTCTGGCGTCGAAGCAGGCCAACAAGTAATTACTTCAGACTATGGTGATTTTAGCCAAGCTGTACAAATTTATCTAGATAACTGATTACTATTCTGTAAAAGATAACGAACAAAGAAAATACTACAACCAAATTAACATAACAAAATTCAAAGCTTAATGTAAAAGGAAACTACCATGCTTAAAATGAACAATATTTCTAGAATTTATCAAAGCGACACCATTCAAACCCATGCACTTCGAGACTTTTCATTGAATGTTAACGCCGGGGAGTTTGTTGCCGTAACCGGTCCTTCTGGTTCGGGTAAATCTACTTTTCTTAATGTAGCCGGTTTATTAGATAACTTTGACCGTGGTCAATATGAGCTTGATGGTGTGAGTGTCCAAGGTCTCAAAGATGATGAACTTTCACGCTTAAGAAATGAAAAAATTGGTTTTATCTTTCAAAACTATAACCTTATTCCTGATTACAGCATTTTTGACAATGTTGATATGCCGCTGCGATACCGAGGCTTTAGTGCCAGTGAGCGCAAGCGCCGAGTTGAAGAAGCACTCGAAAAAGTAGGTCTAGCTTCAAGGCTTAAATATCTACCAAGCCAGCTTTCAGGTGGGCAACAACAACGAGTTGCTATTGCTAGAGCACTAGCGGGTGAACCGAAAATATTATTAGCGGATGAGCCAACAGGTAACCTAGATTCATTGATGGCGCGGCAAGTGATGGAGATATTGCATGACCTAAACAAAGGTGGCGCTACTATTATCATGGTTACTCATGATCCAGACCAAGCCCGTGAAGTAAGTCGTAATGTACAGGTTATTGATGGTCAGTTGGCTGACTTTAGAGTGTATGCGCCATTAGATAGACAAGCAGAGCAAACGGGAAAAAATACCTCTGCTGTTGCTAGTAAAAATGTTAATGAGGAGGTTGTCGATGCGTAGCGTTAGCATGTTAGCTTATAACTTAACATTAGCGATGCAGAGCTTTAAGCGTGCACCGTCGTTATATTTTTTAGTAGTTCTAACTTTGTCGATTGGTGTTGGGTTGCTCTGTGCCAACTTAGCCTTGGTAAATTCAATGGCAAGTGATCCCATTCCTGAAAAAAGCGAACAACTGTTTCATGTAAGTATGAATACATGGCCTAATGATGATCCCCAAGCTGAGCCTTTTCATATATTACGTTATCGTGAGGCGATGAAAATAGTCTCTTCTGATATTCCCAAGAATAGTGCCGTTTTTTACGCCTCAGGTGTTTATGCTCGAGATTCTGCTTCACCAAGTTTGAAACGTTTTGATTCAAGTGTCCGTGCTACCACCCCTGGATTTTTTTCCTTAACCAATGCTCCTTTTGCTTACGGTAGCGGTTTTATAAAAAGCTCAGTCATGGAGGTGGTGATTGGTCATGAATTAAACCAAAAGATTTTTACCGGTGAAAACAGTGTTGGTAAAGTACTAGAGCTAGATGGTGAATTGTTAACTATTGTTGGAGTACTAAAACCATGGAGGTTACGTCCTTTATTTTATCACGCTACCGAAGGGCGCGCTTTTAACTTAACCGATGATATTTATGCTCCTTTAGAAACATCTATAGATTTAGGTTGGTCAATTCATGCACGTAGTTCTTCGACGGTGAGTTACAAAGGTGTAAAGTTTACTCGCGATCGCGATGTTTTCTATTTACAAGCTTGGGTCGAGTTAGAAAACTCTGTAAAAAAACAAGCCTTTCAATACTATTTAGATAATTATAGCCAATCGCTAAAAGATGTAGGTGAGCATCCTTTAGCTATTCGTAATGAATTACGTGATGTGAATGCATGGCTGTTAGAACAAAATATAGTTGACCAAAAAGTGTTAGCTTTCACTTTAGCGTCAGTATTATTTCTTTGTGTATGTGTATTCAATGCCAGTAGTTTGTTGTTATCACGTTTTCATTCGGCAAAATTTGAAGTGGGTTTACGCCGTGCTATTGGCGCCAGTAATAAGAATATACTGATGCAAGGGATCACAGAAAGTGCATTGTTAGGCGTTATTGCTGGGCTGTTATCTTTATTACTTAGTTGGTTATTCTTGAAACTATCAACCAAGTTTTTACCTGACTTAGAAAACTTAGCGGTTTTAGAGCCTAAGTTACTCTTATTAGGTGTGTTATTAGCGTTAGTTACTGCGATTTTTAGTGCGTTATATCCATTATATCGTGGGAATCGTTACACTATTTCAGCCGAACTAAAATAAGGAATAAGCATGAATTTTGCTACATTGAATATAAAGGGATTAATTAAGTCCTTATTATTACGTAAATTCACCACAGGGTTGCTGATACTACAGCTAGCTATCACACTAGGGTTATTGGTGAATAGTGCTATTTTAGCCTTTGATACGCGTGAAAAAATGTCGCAGCCAACGGGATTGGATGATGAAAATATTTTAATCGTATCTACTCACCCTACGTCAGGTAGTTATCGTGATTTAGACTATTATCGTTCTATTGTGAATGAAGATTTATCTAAATTAAATCAATTGCCTGGGGTGAATAGTGTTTCTATAACAAACCAATTACCAATCAGAGGGCGAGGCATGTTGAGTAACACACATGATATAGATAACCCTGAACAGGAGAAAGCCGATAAATATTTGAAAGATGTAAAATATACTTTAGCAGGAGAACATTTAGCGGAAGCCATGGGTTTTACAATAATAGAAGGGCGCTTTTTAAACAAAAGTGATGAGCTTGATTTCGATAGTGAAGCAAAAAATAATATTGTCATTACTGAGTCACTGAAAAAAGGGCTTTATGGTGACGAGTCTGCTATTGGACGTGAAACCAACAATGGTATTATTGTTGGCGTGATTAAAGATATTATGCTTGACCCAACACTACCGCGTGATAAGCAATACGGCTTATTTATGAATACTATAATGAAATATATTTTTATCGGTCGGTTCTACGTTATTAATGTTGAACCAGGTCAAATGGCGAATGTGCGTAATCAAGTGAGTGATACTATTTTAGCAGTACAAGCTGAGCGTGATATTTTTGATGTATTTACTATGTCGGAACACCTAAAAAACTTTTATCGTGATGACCAAGGTCTATCAGACTTGTTCCTATTATTGTGTGGCTTAATGATATTTGTGACTGCTATTAGTAGTTATGCCTATTCACAGTTTCATATTTCACGTCAGAAAAAATACATAGGTATTCGTCGAGCGTTAGGTGCACGTAAACAAGATATTCTGTTATATGTGCTTACGGAAAACTGGTTGGTATACACGATTGGCTGCGCTTTAGGTTTAGTGATGGCACTTGGCTTTAATATTTTGTTAAGCCAGTATATAAGCTTGAGTAAACCAGATATGATGTTGTTTTTATTAGCAAGTGCGGTAATTTTTGTTGCGGGTACATTGGCAACTTGGATCCCAGCAGTTAAGACCAGTAATATCCCACCTGTGATTGCGACTAGAACGGTTTAAAAAATAGAAATTGGTAGCTATAAGTTCGCTTGGTATGTGACTTATAGCACTAACAAGTAGTGGTAATCCTAGAGTTATTTTATCGAAGAGCAAGTTTTAGGTCTGGATAAACTTTTCGCTTGTCATATTTAACTAAAATGTTTTCAAATAAACTACTTTAAAGGAACACAATGCCGCAAATATTAGTCGTTGATGATAACCCCGATATACTCGAAGCCCTTGAGTTATTATTAAGCTTGCATGGTTATACCGTACTTACTGCTGAAAATGAGAAAGAAGCATTATTGGCGGTATCTCACCAACGTGTTGATTTAGTCATTCAAGATATGAACTTTGCACAAGGCATCACATCCGGTAAAGAAGGTAAGTCATTATTTAATGCATTAAAAGAACTAAACAATGACTTGCCTATCATCTTAATTACCGCATGGACGCAATTAGAAACCGCTATTACCTTGGTGAAAGGTGGCGCAACCGATTATCTTCAAAAACCGTGGGATGATACTAAGTTACTTGAATTAGTGGCGAAGTACAGCCAAAACACAGTAGCCAACACTAATCAGCCTAGTAAAGCCACCCCTAGTCACTTTATTTACAGCAGTCAAGAAATGCATGCCCTGATAGCGCAGTCAGCCAAAGTAGCGACTGCGGATATTAACGTGCTTATTACTGGCGCTAATGGCACAGGTAAAGAAAAGCTAGCTGATTATATTCATCAACATTCTCACCGTCAGCATCATGCCTTCATTAAGGTGAATATGGGCGCATTACCTCATGAATTGATGGAAGCTGAGTTATTTGGCGCGGAAAAAGGGGCCTTCACTGGCGCCAATCAAGCCAGAATTGGCCGCTTCGAAGCTGCTAATAGTGGTACTTTATTTTTAGATGAAATTGCCAACTTACCCTTATCGGGTCAGATGAAATTATTGAGAGTATTGCAAACCGGTGAGTTTGAACGCTTAGGCTCTAACACAACAATAAAAGTTGATGTAAGAGTGCTGAGTGCCACCAATGTAGATTTAACTTTAGCTGTTCAACAAGGCAGATTTCGGGAAGATTTATATTATAGACTAAACGTTATAGAACTGCATTTACCCGAATTGACACAGCGACAAGCGGATATTATTCCGTTAGCTGAGTACTTTGTTGGTAGTGATCACTCACTAAGTGATGAAGCGGAGCTGGTGCTAAAAAGCTATGCTTGGCCCGGTAATGTCCGTGAACTAGAAAACGCCTGTAAGCGCGCACTTGTTTTTGCTAACAGCAGTATGCTAGCGCCAAATGACTTTCAGCTAACATCAAGTCTAGTAACTTCAACGACCAATGAAAAAGAGCACATAGAACAGGTCTTAATTAAACATCATGGCGTAATCAAGCATAGTGCAATCGAGCTTGACTTAAGTCGACAAGCGTTATATCGCCGCATTGAAAAATATCAAATAGATGTCGAGTCGTTATGTCAGTAAACCGCTGTAAGAGAGTTTTAAGTACTTATCTAATTTTAAGACAATTACAATAAAATCCGTCATCTTCGAGTTTTCTTATCGAAGATCCACGTTGTTAAGTTATTTGGATTCCCGACAAGGCACTTCGGGAATGACGAATAAACTTGTTATATTAGTTGAACCGCTATGTTAATTATCCAATTAATCCTGCTCAATATTGTCTTTATTGCTAGTTTCATGTTGTTACTGCCTAGCGAACCTTGGCTATTTTCATTAACCTCAATTTTGTTGATCATGTTAGCGGCACTACGCTATCACTATGATCAGAAAAACTATCAACAAAACCAGCAAACCATACAGACTTTATTAGGTGGTTTACGTAATTTACAAGATGGTGACTTTTCAATTAGCTTAGCTAATAATCAAACGAATAGAAGTCAGAGCCAGTCCGAAATATTAGCGTTGTTTAATCAAGTGACTGATAAATTAAGGCAGGAAAAGCAATCACTCTATCAACGTGAGCTGTTGCTCGATAAAGTGGTAAACGCATCTGATGTGGTCACTGTGCTTGTTAACCACAGAGATACTATTATTTTTGCTAATCGAGCTGCAGAGTACTTTTTTAATCAAAGGAGTATGTTGGGCATGTCTTGGGTCACGTTATTAGATGAGAAATTACCAGAGCTCATTCCACACCATGATAAAGACAATGCAATTATTCAATTACTGTTAGCGGGCTCTAGTCATGGGAACCCTGCAGCGACTAACAATGCTACTAGTGGCAGTCAGGTGGAAGTAAGTATTAAAACAGAGCAGAGTTGGCACTTGTCTCGTCATCATTTGAAATTACATGGCAGTCGACATCAATTAACATTACTTAAACCGTTAACCCAAGCCATGCATCAGCGAGAGTTACAAACATGGAAAAAAGTAATACGAGTTATTAATCACGAACTTAACAACTCTATCGCCCCAATTAGTTCCATGTGCCATAGCGGTAACATTCTGGCCGAACGTTTAGATGAGCCTCAGCTTATACGAGTGTTCGCCACTATCTCTAAGCGGATAAATAAATTAGCAGAATTTATTCAAAGTTACAGTCAGTTGGCGCGACTTTCCCAACCTAAAAAGCAGCTGTTTGATTTAATAAAAACTTTACAGCAACTACAAGAGTTATATCATTTTAAGCTCACATTTCAGCAAACAACTTTGATGTGGTCAGGTGATGAAAGTCAAATTGAACAGTTGCTAATAAACCTACTTAAAAACGCTCAACAAGCATGCCCTGATCACATCATGCCAGAAGAGGCTTGTACTGTTAGTGTTATCAGCCAACAAGGGAGGTTGATTATTACCGTAAGAGACTTCGGTACTGGTATGTCAACCGATGTACTACAGAAAGCATTCTTACCTTATTATTCAACTAAAACAGAGGGCAGTGGTATTGGTTTAAGTATTTGCCGAGAAATTAGTGATGGTCATCAAGGTAGAATCACCTTGAATAACCATCCGGATGGTGGTCTGCAAGTAGATGTACATTTACCGCTAAGTTAAATATTGTTTGAAATATGCTATAGCGGCAATGATTTTTCAGGCTTTTAAAATTGCTTATCTATTCTGACGATACCATTAGCGAGGTAAACCATTCTCACCGCATCTTGCTGATGAAAAACCATACGTTGATCGTAATCTTGAATCACCATAAATTGCTGACATTGTCGCTCAGTACAGTCAACTTCTATCATTAACTCGACTAAACGAACAATGACGGTTTTGCCTTGGCTACGATTATTAGCCATTTTACCGCCAATAACAGCGCCCAATACCGTCGCTATGTCGCGGCCACTGCCACCGCCAAATTGATTACCAATAACCCCACCGATGAGTGCACCACCAAATGTTTTCCAACCGCTATTTTTATCCTGTATTAGTTCTTCTTGGCTAATGTTTCTAGCAGAAACGATAGTACCAAATAGCACTTTTTCTACGGGTACTGCCTTGTTTCTATCATAATCAGCTGAAGAACCCTGACTAAACAGTAACGTAATTAAAGTAAGGCCTGTTATTAATAATGTTTTCATGGTGGTTCCTAATGTAGTGCCAGCGATTGCTATTTAATTGGTAACTTACCAGCTAACAAATTCTTTGCCTTTTGTTTTACGGATTTCAGTTTCGTCAGCCCATTCAACTAAACCACTCTCTAAATCCATTAAACGTAGGGTGAATTTGTAATAAACGTCAGATTGATCTTTGTTGGTTTTTACAATGCTGGCTAGGTTGCCGTAAAGCATGTACTGGGCACCCACTTGCTTGCCAAATTGCATAGCTTTGTTTTGATCAACCATACCGCTGTTTTGTTGAAAATCTAATTGCTTACGTGCAGCTTCTACACGGCCCATATCAACAAATCTAAACTTACCAGAGCGAAGTAGCTTTGTAGAGATAGAGTCGGTAATTGATTCAGTATCGATATGCTCACTGGTTTTATTTTTGATGCTTTCTACAAACATAATAGGACGAGTGTTTGCGGTTAAGGTACCTACCACAGGAGAGAGTAATAGTGAGTCAGTCATTTCTCCTGCTACTTTTTGTAAATCAGTTGAGCCAAAGCTGATATCGGTTGTTTCTACTGCGTTTGCATCACCGTAACGAACTGCTGATTTATTGGTACAGCCGGCAACTAAGGTTAGCGTTAAAACAACACTAGTGATCATGACTAATTTTTTCATCGGGATATCCTTTAATTATTTGGTATTAAATTACGAGTAAACGGGGTTAACTTTTTATAAGTTGTTAGTTAGAAATTATTGATTAAAACTTAAAAAACTCTTCAGGTACTTCGCGTACATAAAGACTGAATGACGCAACTTGGTTAGTGGGTGCTAAACCAGGGACCGTAGCCGTTTGCATGCCATGTAAAGAAAGTGGTTGCCATGGGCTTTTACCTGCTTCAAGCACAAAACCGTCTTTATCAAACCAGGTAAATTGATATTGCAATTTCAATGTTTTTTTATAAGTACTGGTAAGAGATAAGTTAACCTCTAATAGGTCGTTATTCGTACGTGATCTTATGTCACTAATATGTAACTTGGTAGCTAACTCAGGATTGTGCACTTGTAAGTGTTTACTGAATTTTTGACCCGGCGCAATTTGATCTATACCTGTGCCAGATGTTACTGGCGGCACATTTTTACAGGCGCTAATGAATAACGTTGTCGATAATGCAGCGATTAATAAAAATGAGCGTTTTGATATCGTTGTATTCATTGGTGTTTTGATTTTCATTGTAAATGCTCCATAGCGTAACCAAGTATTATATTTTGGGTAACCCTTAAATTCATAGTGAAACTCTATTTTAAAGTTAAACTTTAATTTATAGTTAAAGGTTAAAGCTTTGATAGTTAGTATAACTACCGATTGCGGTTAATTTAATTAGGGTTTGTCTATCTTCGTTGACCCGAAAATTAATGGTACGAAGATTGCCATTGACCGTTAATTTAACTTCATGTTCGCCAGGTTCAAAGTTCGTGCTGAGTATATGAATACTATCAGGCAATGTACTCCAGCTGCGCGTGTCTGCTTTTTCAGAGGCGATGTTATAAAGGTTAGCGAATATGTTGCCAAGATCCCCTCCTTTTCTGCTCATTTGCTGTCTTATCTCTTCTTTGGCAATAAGGCGCACAACTTGTCTCGCCACTATACCTGGCATTTGATCTTGTAATTGTTTGGCAGCTAATGATTGTAAGCGAACAATCTCTTCTGATTGATATTGCTTGCCTTGATAATTCATTGAAAGGCCACGGTATTGACGTACCTTGTTTTGATATCTAGGCAAAGCTAAGTTATAGAATTTGTAGTTACGACTGCTACTACTCCAAATCGGCAGATGGATCGAAACCTCTTCTTTGTTAGGGATGATGCCATTCTCAACAATAATAACCAATTTACCTTTTTTTTCTTTATTTGAGCGGTGATTAATCTGAATTATGTCAGAGGAGAAACGTTTTTTAAGCATAGGGATATCGTTATCCATGCCTAGCGCATTGGCTAGTCGCCAGACATCTTTTTGCAAGGTGATATTGTGTGGGTATATCTCTAGTGCTTTTTTAAAATATATATAAGCTGAATTAGGTTCACCGTTAGCTTCATACAATACGCCGGACAAATAAAAGGTATACGCATTTTGAAAGCCATTTTTAACTTTGCCAATAACGTTATTCATCGAAGGATATTTACTGGATAGGCTTTCTGAAGTGACTCCTTGTTTAGCCATCTCATTTTGGCTCTCAGTAAGTTCTTTCTGGTTGGCTTTCAATGCATTGTTTTGGACTAAATTAGCTCGTCTAATTTCAACTAAAGCACCGGTGAAGTCTTGCTGATTTAAGTAATTTAGTGCTTGGTAGCTATTGAGCATGCTTTGCTCGTAATAGGGGATTTCATAACGTATAGCATTATCATTACTGAGCACAGAGGCTGCTTTTTCTACTCCTCGACTCAGTTGAACTTTCGCGGCTTGATCCGCTTCTTGAACACGCCGATAAACAAACTCAAAATCTTGCTGACTTACTGAATAGTTACCTAATAGATACTCTAATCGTGCCTTTTCTAGAATACTTAAAGTAAAGCTACCGTTGCCTTCGCTGCGTTCAGGTATTACTGATAACGCTTGTTGAAAGTCACCTTGTTGTTGAGCTTTTTTAACTGCACTCATTTGTTGATTGTAATTACTAAATAAGTCGCTAAAAGAAGTGCTTGCACACGAGCTTAGTACTATGGTTAGCAGGAGGTAAGAGGACGTTTTAAATAATATATTCAGCATTTTGGTAGCTTATCTTGTTCTTAATATATAGCAAGGTGATACCTGTATAAAAAGTGTAAATTATTGCACAGGGATTTATATAGGGAGGATGATTTAGAATAAGCTGGAAAAGCACGAAATCCTATATAGTTACGGTCAGACTATATTAAGTGGGTCAGTGGTAATGGTGCTATTGAAGCTAGCTAGTACTTCATTTTAAAAGGAATAAGCAATGAATAAAATATTGTTAATGTTAATCAGTGTGAGTAGTTTTCTCTTTTCAGCAGGGGAGGTACTTGCAAAAGATATCATTGTTGAAATATATAAAAAAAAATTTATTCCCAATGAAGTGACCATTGAGCTTGGAGATAGAGTTATTTGGAAAAATATTGAGAAACGACAATATCATAACGTTTGGTTTAAAAGCTCTGGAGAAGATGAACCGGACTATTTTTTTCCTGATGAAAGCTACCAGAGACAATTTGATAAAAAGGGTAGCTTTGCTTATGAGTGTGGCCCACATCCTAAGATGAAGGGCAAGGTTATTGTAGTTGAACAGGCATATTAACCTTATAAATAATATTGTTATTAAGCGGTTATAACCTTATTCTATAAAGGGTTATGGCCCGTTTTTTTAGTGAAAGAGTCAAATGTAAACACGATCTTTTTGATGTAGCGCAAAGTTATTCTTAATTATGTAACGATTTATTACAACCCCTTGAAAACTTGATTTCCATCAAGTCACCTGCTTTACATCCTCGTTATTATCATTTGGCTTTATAAAAATATACCAATTCTATTAAGTTCATTCACAGCTCAGCATTTTATGAGCGAGCTTGAAACAAGCAAAATTGGTTAATCATAGTTAATCTATGTTTTATTAATTTTGCGATGTTATCAGTTTGCTCATTAATGCCCGAAGGGTGAGTTTAAAAGGCTTGTTTGCATCGTTATCGATCTTGATAAGGGAACAACCATTCTCTTCAATCAACGCCTTGCCTCTAAGCCTTTTAATTCTCACTGAGTGGGGAATAACTTATTAGACTTGATATCACGCATGAACTATTTCATTAAGGAAACACCATGTCAGAGAGCTTTACTAAAGGCATGGCAAGGAATATTTATTACGG
>CAJXYE010000101.1 GCA_913063325.1 uncultured Colwellia sp.
CAGTACGAAAAAGTATTGTCTTATATCGCAGCAGGTAAAGCGCAGGGAACTGTAATTGCCGGAGGTGAAGCCCCTAATCAACCAGGTTATGTTATTCCATTAACGGTGATAAAAGATTTAAAAGACGGTTGTAGTTTAGTAGATGAAGAACCATTTGGTCCGGTACTTCCCATTGTTAAGTATTCTGATGTAGACGATGCCATTGCCAGTGCTAATAACAGTAAAATGGGCTTAGGAGGTTCAGTGTGGTCATCAAACCTAAATAGAGCATCACAAGTGGCTGCCCAGTTAGATACAGGCACGGTGTGGATTAATCAGCATTGTGCTTTTGGGCCTCAAATACATATGGCACCTGCTAAAGAGTCGGGTATAGGTGCTGAGTGGGGTAAAGAAGGCGTTAAAGAATTTACAGCATGTAAAGTTGTTAACATTAATAAGACATAAAGATCTTATGTACACTCAGCTTTATTAATCCTAGTAATAAAGCTGATATTTTATTTTTCTTGTTAGTGCCTTCGCCTTGTGCGTTTTATATTAAACCACAAGGTTTTTATTTATTAAATTGAATTAAATAATCCGATCCTTTTAGCATTTTATCACCATAGAAATAATATGATAGAAACGAGCGAAATATTGCACAAGGTAGAAATAGCCCTGACGCTGACACGAGAATGTGCAGTAGAACAGCTGTTGTCGATTTTAAAAGCACCGACGCTAGCTGATTGTATCGCCAAATTTAATTGGCAAAAATTTCCGTCAAACTTATATTCTACCGACCAGTTGATTGATCGCATTTATTTTGGTGGGGAGTTTTGTGAGCGCTTATTGCCAGATAAGAAAACCTTATTGAGAGTTTTGTCCTTAGTAGAGAAAAATCATTTAAATTTCAGTTTAATTACACCCGTTGTTTCAGATCAAGCGTTGGTACGATTGGAACAATTATTTTCTATTTTACCTAACGATACGGAAGTTATTGTTAATGATTGGGGAACGCTGAGGTTATTACGTAATAATTACCCTAAGTTGATACCTGTTATTGGTAGGCAATTATGTAAAATGATTAAAGACCCACGCTTACCTTCAGCACAATGGTTGAAACTCTATCCTCATGGAGTTCAATCCGGTCCTTTTCATAAATTGTTAGCGCAATTTGAAATAGAGCGCTTAGAAATGGACGTGCCACCCTTTGCTGAATCGCAAGACTTTAACTCTCCAGAACATGAGCTATCTGTTCACTTGCCATTTGGTTTCTCGCTAAAGGGGCGAATGTGTAAAGTTGGGGCGTTAACGCTTGATGCTCAGCGAAAATTTGGTCCTGGCCATGGTTGCAATAAAGAGTGTTTACAGTATTCTTCAAAAATTTTTCGTCATGGTTCTACTGACAATACACCCAGTAACTCACCATTGGCACTACAAAGCGATGGTGAAGATCTCAACGCTTTCCAACAAGGGAATACAATGTTCTATCGCCATTCGCCAGTGATGACTAAAACCCTAGCTCAAGCGTTATCTCAAGACAAAGTTAATCGAATTATTTTCGAAGGAGATTGGCATGAAGATTACCGCACCCATTAGTCGTGTTGAGGAAATATCGCTTCTGTCAGATGCTGGCGCGGATGAATTTTATTGCAGCGTTGTGCCTGAATCATGGACAAAGAAATTTCGAACGTCAGCGGTAAGCCGACGTGCCTTTGGAAACTTATCTAGTTTTGATGATTTAGCACGCGCGATAGTTGAAGCACATCGATTAGGTAAAAAACTACACCTAGTGATGAATTCTCAGCATTATACAGGTGAACAACTTATTTGCTTATTAGAGTTGGCAACTATTTTTGATTCCCTCAAAGGTGATGCCATTATCGTAGGCGATGAAACTTTATTAGCCTTACTGGGCAGTCATTCATTTAATTTCGCGATTCATGTGAGTTCTATAGCCAGTTGTCGAAATAGCGAAGCAGCAAAATTTCATCATGAATTGGGCGCTGATCGTATTATATTCCCTCGAAATATGAAAATTTTTGAAATGGAAATAATGACTATTGCATGCCCCGAACTTGAATTTGAATCATTTGTTCTCAATGACGGCTGTGTATTTGAAGAGGGCTCATGTCACACCATACATTTGCCTGGTAAATTAGGTGGGGCAATTTGTCTAGATAATTATCAGTCAATAGAGCAGCGTGTAGATGGACAGTCGCTGACCCAACAGGAGCAAGTGGCCTTTAGACTAAATGATGAGCATTATCAAAGCTGGGTTTGGTATCGATTTGGTAATGGCTTTTCAATGAGTCAGAATGGTTTTCCTTATGGCCCTTGTGGTTTATGTGCAATGCCAAGGTTAGCTTCAGCTGGCGTTACATCCGTCAAAATAGCAGGTCGAGATGCGTCAACAGCGCGTAAAATCAAAAGCGTTGAGATGGTTGCTCAAGTTCGTCAAAAATTCGAAAAATCAGGTGTTAATTGCGCTAAAGAATTAGCGAGAAACATGCGAGAACAACCTGAGCATTGTCAGGAAGGGTACATGTGTTATTACCCTGAAGTACGAATGAAAAAAAGTGATAAATCGATTGAACAATCCAATAACGTTATTTCTGTGCTCAATATTTAGTAATTTACCTTTATTGTTGTTATTTAATAAAGTTTAATTCTTTTAATTGCACACTCAGTACATCAGTAGCATTTTTATTATTGATCTTCCAAATACCTAATGGTTGTTCTGAGGTAATAACGACTTCTTTTTCTTCAATAAAATCACCATTAACAACTGGGCGTTTAGCGATGCCAATAATCCGGTCTTTTTCTTGATGAGCTACTTGTTGATCTGGCCATGCGCTTCTTGCTTGCCAAAATGGATGTTCTTGCCAGCGAGATTCCATCTTATAAAAATCTCTTCCGACTCTACAGAAACGATAAAATAAATGATGTAGACGATCAAAATAGAATTCTTCTGCAAGCACTTTGCTCTGTGGTTTGTTAAGTATGGTATTAATGACTATAGGGGCAATAAGTGCAGCTGAAAGGGACAAGAAAATACCGCTACCTGAAAGTGGATCGCCTGACATTGCGGCATCACCAACACATAAGTAACGATTTTTTGTTGGGTATTTATTGAATAGGGGGGTGCTTGATCTTGCGAGTACTTTACCTTCAGGCTCAATATAAGGTGTTATGTGACCAAGTTCTGGCCTTGACAATACCAGCTTATTAATAAAAGTTGAGAGTTTTTCTTTGGCGGAGCCTGTCTTGCTTTTAGCGCTAACCGATACTTGAGTGAAAATATTACCTTTGCCATTATTTGCAAACCACAGCCAACCACTTTCAATACTTATTGCTATCGCTTCAGGCGACATTAATTGCGTGTTTGACGTTTTCCAGTTTTGACAAATAGAAAGCGAGTCAACCCCTCTTATGTGTGATTTTTTAGTGAGTGGTGCCGCTCTTCCTCGAGCTTCTACAACAAAATCAATGCGAAAGTTCTTCCCTGATTTGCATAAAATATGGCAGCTAGTTTCCCGTTCCTCTACGTTTATTATAGTTTCATTGTAAAAAGGGATTTTAGCATCGGCTAAATCCTTTAATAATGCGGTATCAAAAGACAGCCTTCTAATAAGCCTTTCAGTATTTGCCGCACTATGAACGCCATTCCAACTGACGCTACGAGGAATAGGTGAACTTATTTCTTTTAACGTGTGTGTTAAGCCTAAATGAGAAAGTGCTTGGTAAACTCTCTCTGAAATACCTTCAGTTACGTTATGTGATCTCACATTGGCAATTACGCATACTTTATAACCCATTTTAGCTAAACCTAAAGCCGTGGCAATACCCGCAGGACCACAGCCAAGTACAGCAATTTCTGTATCTAATTGACTTTTCATAATAACTACCTAGCTAAGCTCTTTCGTTGTGTTCCCTGGTAGTTAGACTTTTGAATCAATGTTTGCATAAGCAACTCTTGACTATAGTATGGGTATTGGGCTCTCACTTGCGAAATTGCAGCGGTAACCGATGCGCAACCTATACTTGCACCAGCAGGGCCTAAATGAGGTGTGCCAGAATACCCCCCAAAATCAGCTTGCTTTGAATTGAGCCAAGAAATTTCATCTTGTTTACACCGTGCATCGCCAGTCGCTCTTATTATGCCATTATAATTTGAGGGGTATACCGGCTCCCCTTGAGAAGGCGCTGCAGCAACTACTATAATGTTATTAGCTAACGCTTGTTCACAGCATTCTCTTAATACCTTCCTGTCGTTGCGCAGGCCAAAACTCATATTAATAATGTTAACCTCCAATGAAATAAGCCATTGTATTGCTTTGGCAATTTGAGCTGGTGAGCACACTAGTTTATCGTGAAAAACGCGGGCACAGACAACATCAACAGAGGTGTTGCAGCCAATAATATTAGTGATGGCAGTACCGTGACCTAATTGGTCTGTAGTGCTTGACGTGCTAGTAAAATCCTGTGCGGCAAATACAGAGAAATCATAAGATGCAGGTAAACCACTATCAATAATACCTACTTTAAGCATTGTATTCCTCAGCGCTAATAATTTTTAAACTTGATTGTGTTAGTTGAATTATCATATCTGCATTGGCAATCGGTTTACCACTATGACTAACGATAATGCGGGTGGTATTCTCAAATAGTAGATCGATTTGTTCAATGATTTGATTTTCAGTTACTTGATCTGTTGCTGATGTTGGCTCATCTAATATCAGCAACACAGGATCTTTAAGCAGTACCCTTGCTAATCCTATACGCTGTTTTTCACCGCCAGAAAGTGCTGTGCCACGCTCACTGACGATGGAATCTAATCCACGAGTAAATTTACCAATAAGTTCATCTAACCCAGCAGAAATGGCCGCATCATATACTTCTTTGTCTGTCGCTTGCGGGTGTCCGTAGCGGATATTGTTCGCTAAGCTATCTCTAAATATGACTGGATCTTGTGGCGCAATGGCAATTCTTTTTCGCCAACTCTGGATATTGACATCGGCTAAATTTATGCCATCAATTTCAATAGAACCAGCGCTGGGCACTAAATGGCATTGTAATAAATCAAGCAAGGTTGATTTACCAATACCAGTTTGCCCAACTATACCCACTTTACTACCTGCAGGAATGTGTAAATTAACCTTGTTAAATATTTCTGTTTCAGATGTATGGCTAAAACATAACGCGTTTAAGGTGATATTACCTGCCAGTTGTTCAGGGAGTTCTTGTAATTGAGCTGCATTTTGCGCCAGCGGTTGTTGGCGTAAATAACTTACTCTATCTAAACTTACCGTTAATCGTTGCCAAGCTAAATAGAGCCCTAACAGAGATTGTAGTGGACCTATAGCCATTGCTACGTAGGCGGTAAAAGCAATAAGTGAACCTAAAGTAAAACTACCTTCAATAACCCAATATCCGCCAATTAAGAAGATAACGGCACGTGAAAGTGACACTAAAGTTTTTGGTATTGCTGATGTCCAAAATTCAGTTATTTGTAAAGAAACTAGCTTACCTAAGAAACGATGGTTTAATTGTGCAAGTTTATCTAGTTCTTGTTTTTCGGCACCTGCTGATTGAATGAATTTTATTACCGGTATTTTTTCGGCAAAAAACGATGAGATATCGGCTGCACTTTCTCGTACTTTGATATTTTTTCGTTCAACTTTAGGCCGCATTTTGAATAAGTAAAAAAGCTCAAATGGCACCAAAATTAAAAGAATAAGCGACAATTGCCAATGTAAATGAATCATCATTATAGTTGCAGCCGTAAGACCTAGAATAGCGGAGAATGTTGAAAATAACGTATCGACTGCAAAGCGTTGTATTTCAGCTATATCACGATCCATTCGAGATGAAATATCACCAACGCGTTGTTGATGATAAAAAGTGCTAGGGAGTTTTTGTAAATGTTGAAAGACGTCTTCACGTAAAGCGAAAAGAATCTTTCCTGATAATTGGGTATGTTTGATGCGGTTGTAACCTGACAGTAAGGTGCTCAAAATACCAACAAAAAATAATCCACAAGAAAAGAACAGTAAGGCATTAAAGTCTTTTTGTAGCAGTCCTTGATCAATTATTAGTTTACTTAAATAGGGGACAGAAACGACTAAGGCGGTAGTTATTAAAGAAAATAAAGCAAGAAATAGTATCTCGCGTTTGTGGAGTGCGAGAAAACTATATAGCCAGGTTAAAGCCGCTCTTCTTGTTAAAGAAGGGCGGCTTGAGGAGTTTATTTTTGATAATAAGCCCACTATGCCAATTATCCTTGGCGTTTAAAAATAATACTGGTTGACATAGAACCATCACCGGTAAGTTTAATATGAGCTAATTTATCAAATGTGTCAGCATCGTAAACCGCTATACTATCTAAGGCGCCTGAAAGGTAAATTTTAGAGCCGTCATGTGAAAAGTTAATACAGTAATAAGTATGAGGTAAATCTATTGAATGTATTAATTTTTGAGTAGTTGAATCATATTCTTTTAAGTCGTTCAATGTTCCATATACGCGATTAAGTTGGCCTGGACGACGTATTGAGGTAAACAGTACACTTTCTAAAGGGCCAAAATCTTTTGCTTCAGCCTTACCTGTTTTTAAGTTAACTATTTCATGACCCCAGATGTAATCAGCGTTGGTTAAATCACCTTCTTTACCATTGTATTTCGCTCGGCTATACATGCGGTAATATTCATTATTAACTTTACCCATTTGCCAAACAGTTAATACATCTTTAGCAGAGTAACCAGGTTGTTCATCATTTAAGCTCGGTAAAATAACCTCATATTTACCTGAATTCATATCCATTAGAAATATATCTTGCCCGCCCATAATCAGTCCGCCAGATTCAAGCGTATCCATTGTTGCTACTTGTCTTGGTGCATCAAATGTACGGCTTGCTTTCACATTCAACCCTGCGGAAGTATTGAATGCTGCAATTTGAGGAGGTAGGATTTCATAATGATCATTCATCATTTTTACGCGATTCTGATGGGTATAAACTTCTTTTCCATCAGGGCTTATAGCAATTGATGCTATTGATTTTACGCGAATATTGTCAGTTGACTGTTGAGTTGAAAAAACAACATCGCAGTTATCAATATTTACACCGTATATATCACTAAAGTGGTTAGTTAAGATATATGCAATAGAATTGTCTGGTGACATAACTAACGTACCAGGGCCTGGGCCTGCAGCTAAATCACATTGACGAATCACTTTATTCGTTTGCAAATCAATTAAATGAAGTGTGGTATTTGGTCGTGTAATGGTAATTAAAAACTCTTTTTCTGACACCTTCACGGTAGGTGTTGTGGTCTGTTCTTTAGTGTTTAAACTTTGGCAGCCAGTTAATAGTAAAGCTATACTGCTCAAGAATAAAGTGTGATAAAAATTGCTATTCATTATTTTTATTCCTTTTCTTCAGGGTATACAGAATCAAGATTGCGCCAATCTTTAGTTGCAGAATCTGCGTTTTTAGACCAGTCAGGGTAAGTGTTCATCATGTCTGGTACCTGTGCTGGCCACCAACAGGGATCTGAACAACCATATAAGTCAGCTTCCATTGGTTGACATAATCCCGATACACTACCAAACATATCTACTTCCCAGCCGGGATCCGTGGTAGCGGTACAACCCACAGGAGATTGCATCGCCATAACTTCATCAAGTTCATCATTTTTTAGTGCCTCGTTAACTTTATGGGCTTTGCTATTTATTGCTTTTAAGTGTTTCATGCTTGAGCTTTCCTAGGGGCTATATAGGTTTCGTAAAAACCAGGGTTGTGTTCCATAATTTCGGTATACACATGAATGCCGAAATCAACCCAGTCTCTCATTAAATCGCAGTAGTGAAGGGTTGCTTTTGCAGGGTCGCCGTAACGGGCATAACTTTCATGGTAACAACCACCAGCGCATAAATTACGTATATTACATGTGGCACAACTTTCCTCGTTCTTCTCTAGTCTTTTATTTAAAAAGTCGTTCAGTACGGGTTTATCTAAACCTTGTTTAACATCACCTAGTAAGGGTTGATCAGAGCCGATGAACCGATGGCAAAGGTTAAGGCCTCCTTCATGATCTACGGCTACCATGCCAACACCAGCACCACAAGGAAGGGCTTTTTTAGTGCCTTCGTGAATATCAGTGATAAGTTGATGTAAATTAGAAAAACCAATAGTTTTATTTTCAAGGGCAGCGGATAAGTACTTCTCACCGAGTTTCTTCATGTTTGCAAAGATATCAATTAGCTCTTCAGGTTTTAGGTTGTAATCAGAGATATCACCAGAAGTTACGGGCGCAAAACCTACTTCACTAAACCCTAAGGTATTGAAAAGGTGATCCCATATGGTATCAATGTCAGTGATACCAGTTGTCAGTGTAACGCGTGCTCCTATCGGTCTGCTCTTGTAACGAGATAAGAGCATTTTTGCTTTCTTAGCTACTGTGTCATAGGTACCTTGTCCGGTAACAGAGATTCTATTACGGTCATGATAGGCTTTTGGACCATCAATGCTGATTGATAAACCGACATTGTGTTTGTCAAAATATTCAATGTGATTTTCAGTCAGTAACGTGGCATTGGTTGTCATGGAAAAATCAACCAACTTTCCTTTCGATGCGAACACGTCTTCTGAATAGGCAATGACATCTTTTATTAAGGTAAAGTTTGATAAGGGCTCACCACCAAAAAATACCACGTTATAACGCGTTTGATTAGGTGATTCTTTGAGCAGCATATCAATAGATTGTTTTGCTGTTTCAAAATTCATTTTCTTACCCGCTGAAGGGATATCCAAATCTTCTTTATAGCAGTATGTGCAGCTTAGATTACAACCAGTATTAACACTTAATACAACCGTCGTTAACGGGGCCTTGTCTAGTGCGAGAGGAACAAGTTCCTCTATTGTATTTATAAGACCTTTTTTACCAACCAATGAAAGGCTTTTTAATTCACCTAGTGCTGAAGTAATGTCACTTTTAGCGTAACGAGTACTTAATTCTTTCACTAACGATGAATCTGTAGGGTCATCTTGTCTTTGTATTGAAGAAAGTATATCGCCCGTTAATTCGTCGCGTTTAAATAAACTCGTCGTCGGTATATGAAAGATAAACGATTGATCTTTCACTGTTACTTGGTGAAGATTGTTTTCTATGATTTCTAATGTTGAATTCATAAGATATCACCTTATTTAAGTGGTGGATTATTCCAGCGTTGTACGGTTACTAATAGCCGACCTGTGCCACTGATCTCATTTCCATTTTCAGTTAATTTAGCAACAATATTTAGGTTACCGGCGTTATTGGTACTACGGTAACGCTCAGGATTCGGTCCTGCCGCTGCGGGAGTGAATAAACCGGTATGACTATTCATCTGACCAGCAAACTTAACGTCTTTATCTTTCTTGGCTATTTCGTCGCGAGGGACTACTGCCCAAGAAACTTCTTCAATGTAACCAAGGTTAATATCATCTTCTGTATTGGCAATTCCATCCTTACCGTAATCAATTCCAACGGCTCTAAAAAGTGCATTAGTTTTAGGTGTTGAGCCACCATTGTTACCAACCCGAGCAACACCGTAAGAAGGAACAACTTCTAAAGCATCTATTTGCTTATAAATAGCAAGTTGATTTGTTAGTTTGGCTTCACCTACCTGAATATCAACATAGCCAATCTGTGCGTTATCTTTGGCAGTAACGTTAACAACAATACGGTTAGCGCTTTGGCTAACCACTTTATTTGCGACGATATTTGCAGGCAAGCTTAACGAACTACCTACATCTAAGCCTAAGCCGGTGATTGTCAAGGTGGTTGTTTCGCCTTTCTTGATATGGCTAGGAAATACACTTAAAAGTTGTGTAGTAGATGCATCTTTAATAGCGGTAATTTTCATGCCAACCAATTCTTGGCCTTTTTGATAAAATCGACCTGTCAATGTTTGACCATCAGCACTTGCTGCAAGAGTTTGGCGTAAGCTTATATCCCCAAAATTAATATTTCCTCGCCAATCATAGCCGGTGTAAACTACAGAGCTACCCGTGCCTTTAATGGCTTCTCCATTTGCATACATCCCTTCAATATTTAGCGAGTAATAGTCTTTATTGTTTTGGTTCACTTTCATCGTTGCGCTGAAGTAACCTTTACCCGGCATATGCCCACTTAATATCCATTTTCCTTCAAGTTCAGGTTTTTTGGCTGCTAACCAAGATGACCAATCTTCACTAGTAAATGGATATTTTTTAGAAACCAATGGCACCATTTTATTTCGAGCAATACCTAACCAATCACGGTCACGGCCAAACATTGAATACTCAACCGAGGGAAATTGCCCTAAGTGAAAATCAACTAAGTAATTCCATTCTTTAGGTTCACGGCGTTGTAGAGCAATACGAGCACCAGAATGACATCGAGCACACATAGTCAAAAAATCGTCATCAAATTGAGTTTCTATTTGATTAAGATCTTGTTCTAATAAATACCTAACGCCGCGTGTTTCGTTTGGAGATAAACCCTGGTTGTCAGCCAAATATTTAACGATTTCGTGTAGACCGCTGCCTTTTATATCTAATTTACCCTTATTAAGTGTTAACCCGTGCATTAAACGCATTCTGTTGATGGTCATTTCCCATCCTTCAGGGGTTTTCCTTTGATAACTAATACGGCTCAATCCCTTATCGGTTGGTATATGGCAGCCTAAACAGTTAGTGCGTATTAATTTTGCACCAACTGATTCATCGTTTTCTAACGACGCAGCAAAAAGTAGTGGGGTGGTCAGTATCAATGAAATACCAAATAGAGTTTGTTTTAACAAAATGTATCCCTCTGTCTAAAGTAATCTAAAACAATACGAATGACCTATTTTAAGTGTGCAATCATTCATAAATGTAGTGTTGTTAGCGTATGTTTTTGTGTTTATTTACTGCTAGCAAGTTCTTCTTGTTTGAGATCTCTCATCTTGAATTTTTGAATTTTCCCGGTGATTGTCATCGGATATTCAGTAACAAAGTCGATATGACGAGGGATTTTATAATGGGTGATTTGGCCTTTACAAAAATCAATGATTTCTTCGCTTGTAGCTTTAGCATCTTCCTTTAATTGAATCCATGCGCAAACTTCTTCGCCCATTTTCTCATCTAAAACACCAAATACTTGTACTTCAGTTATTTTAGGATGGGTATATAAAAACTCTTCAATCTCTCTAGGAGAAATATTTTCACCACCACGGATAATCATGTCTTTAATACGGCCAGTTATTTTTAAATAACCTTCTTCATCCATGGTTCCAATATCACCTGAATGTAACCAACCAGCGTCATCTATTGTTTCACGTGTTTTTTCGTCATCGCACCAGTAACCTTTCATTACCGAATAGCCACGTGTACACACTTCACCTGGTTCATTAAGTTCACATACTTGTCCAAATTCATTAATTATTTTTATTTCAACATAGGGGAGTGCTCGGCCTACTGTTTGTGTTCTGTTGTCTAATGAATCATCTGGTTTGGTCATATGGTTAAGGGGGCTTACTTCTGTTTGACCATAGCCAATTAAGATATCGCTTAAATTCATCTTTTCGATAAGGCCGTTCATGAGCTCTACAGGACAAGTAGCGCCCGCCATAATACCTGTTCGTAATGAAGAAACGTTGTAATTAGCAAATTCAGGATGTTCTAGCTCCATGATGAACATGGTTGGTACACCGTGTAATGCGGTACATTTTTCTTTTTCAACTGCTTGCAAAGTACTCAGAGGTTCAAATGCTTCTGATGGAAAGACCATTGTCGCACCGTGACTTACACAAGCAAGTACACCTAAAACCATACCGAAGCAATGATAGAGTGGTACGGGGATACAAAGTCTGTCTTGATCGGTAAACTTCATTCCGCTAGCACAGATAAATCCATTATTTAATATATTACAATGAGTAAGTGTGGCTCCTTTAGGTTGACCTGTTGTTCCACTGGTAAATTGAATGTTGATTGCATCATCTGGTTGAAGGGTTACTCGTAACTTAGTTAACTCTTCTTGCTCTTCTTTACCACCCCATTGGCAAATGGTATTGAAGTTATACATACCTGGAGTTTCGTCATCTCCCATACGTATAACCGTTGTTAAGTGAGGAAATTTTGCAGAATTTAGTTTTCCAGGTTGAGAAGCTTTAAGTTCAGGGACTAATTGATTCAGCATTGATAAATATTGGCTGGACTTGAATGATTCAGCACTAATAATAGCTTTACACTCAACTTTATTTAATGCGTATTCAAGCTCAAACAAACGGTATGCGGGGTTGATACAAACCATGATTACGCCAATTTTTGCTGTTGCTAATTGAGTAAGTACCCACTCATAACTATTTGGTCCCCAAATACCTAAACGGTCTCCTTTGCTAAGGCCTAAAGCCAATAGGCCAGTAGCGAGTTCATCTACTTTTTCATTAAGTTGTTTATATGACCACTTTATGTTTTGGTGACAAACAACAAGAGCATCATTATTTGGAAATTGATTTGTGATCTCTTCAAATTTGTTTCCTATCGTGTTGTAAATTAGCTGCTGGCTACCTTCACCACAGATATAACTTTTTGTAATTTTGCTCATTTTGACTTCCACATAATTAATATTTTAATGGTCTTTTTATCTACATTAGGATAATTTTTAAAATAGGTCAAGTGTATTTATTTGTTTTTCGAGAAGATATGAGTTACAGGCTTGATATCATTATGTTAAATCAAGTTATGTATAATTATCACTTAATGTCTTTTGTATAGACTCAATAAATGCAAAAGGTAGTTATATTATTAATAAGTGTTTTGATAACACTTTATACAGTACAAAAGTATGAATTCTTAATGGAAGGTTAATCAACTCAATTCCACCCACCCATCTAACAGAGCTTTAAATAAGAGGTGAACCATAAATGGTTTACTTTTTTTAGTTAATTGGTATGAGTTAACTAAAAAATCTCAACTTGTATTAAAGACAAATTCTTTATTTATAACATAATTAATGTGTGTCGATATTAAGACACTAAAGCAAAATCTGTGTCCTAATTTGATACACCAAAATATTCCTTTAACAGTGCGATGGTTTTTTATTTGTTTAATAACAATTACTTAATGTTTTTATATTGTTGGCACGTCACTTGTATTTACTTAGATAAGAATAATTAACACAAAGAGTATTTATGGATACGATACGAGCAAAGATTTCCCCGCCTCTGTGGCGACAATATTGGTATATTGTAATCGCGCTAATTTTAATTACGGCTATTTATTTATTCAAAGGTGTACTGGGTAATGCAAGTTTTATCGTGACCAAGGGTGAACTTGTGATCGCTAA
>CAJXYE010000102.1 GCA_913063325.1 uncultured Colwellia sp.
CGGAAAAAATAGGAACACCGGGCAAAATCATTGAAGTTAAATACCAATATTTTTTACTCTTTATCCAACTACTGTCCGCTTCAATAACAGCTGCTGTTTCATCTTCAATTCCAGAGTTTTGAATACCTGTTTGTATTTTCTTTATATTCCCAGTCATTTTTTGCTCTCTTAGTTTTACAGTTAATTTCATATATTGGTAATACAGGTAATTAAAAATTAAATATATTTAACTTGGAGCACTATGCCTGAATTTTCTTTCGAACAAACCTAACAATAGTTAGGGAATAATAATTATTAGATAATACCTGATATAAAGAGAACAAAATTATACTGAAGAGACTGTTTTATTGTTACAAGCTTATGGCTGGTCTATACTAAATACTAAATACTACTGGCAAATTTTAATACATAATGACTTTAAATAAAAAGTACTTTATTAGTATCAGCCTATTATTAACCAGTCTTTGTCTTGTTTTTGCAATTTATCAATATCTGCACCACAATTTCATCCCCTCAGCCGCTATACTATTTATAGCCTTGCTGAATTCAATAAGCCTCTACAAAAATAGAAATAATATTGAAGCTGGTTCTTTTGTTTTAATCATTTTAGGTTCTTTTTACGTATTAATATTATATTTTACTGTTACTACAGATTACTTAGGCGCTCCTTGGTTATTTCAAATAGTGGTTTATTCATATTCACTTACCGGTTTAAAGAAAGGTATTTTAATTTGTAGCGGTTTTTTCATCAGCCTTATTAGCATTCATTTAGTTTACTTTATATTAGATATATCCTTCCCTTATAACTTATCGTTTACTTTTTCATACGCTTTATCATTAGCAGTATTATCCATAGGTGTTTTTTTCTATGCCTATAATGTTGATCAATTAAAAAAGGAAAAAGATGAAAAACATAAATTATTAACTAATGCATTAAATGAAATAAAGGAAACGCAAAATAAATTGGTTGAAGCAGAGAAAATGGCTGCGCTGGGGCATTTAGTAACAGGTGTAGCTCACCAACTTAATACCCCTATTGGTATTTCCCTTACAGGAGGATCTTTCATTAACGATAAAGCAAAACTCATGCTAGAACAATTAAACATGGAAAAAGTGTCTAAGAAATCACTCGATAAATTTTTAAATAATATAATTGAAATGTCTAAAACTATTTGCGATAGTTTATTTGAAGCCTCAAGCACCATAGAAACATTTAAGCAATTATCTTTAAACGAGCATAATGAACAGAAAAGGTTCTTTGATATAAAAAATTATGTTATTAACCACATCGTGACAACTAGTTTACGTGATCAAAACCCATTAATTGAATTTAAGTGTGACATAGAGGAAAATATACATGTTTTTTCTTATGCTGAAACACTTCGAGATACTCTTTTAAAATTAATAGATAACTCCATAAATCATGCCTTCAATGATGGCGAAAAAGGCACTATCAAAATCACAATAGTTACAGATCAAGCTTTATTAAAAATAAAATATCAAGACAATGGTAAAGGAGTAGAACAAAGTGAGCTAAACAAGATGTTAACTCCATTCTACACCTCAAAAATGGCTAATAACAAAGGGCTAGGCTTAAGCATACTTTATACGTTAATTCACCATAAAATGCATGGTGAATTATCCTATGAAAGTAGCATAGGAAAAGGAATGACAATCAACGTAGCCATTCCACTAAGTGAAGTAGAGTTTCCAGAAAGTACTAGTGTTATTACTAACTATGAAATTTAGTAATAAAATTAACGAATAAATAATTTATAGACTAATTTATGCATCATTCCGCCAAAAGGAGGGAATAATAAGTGAGCAAAGCTAATATGGCCTTTTTCTAAAATTGACTTACCATGAGAAAATGTTTTAAAGCCCTCTTCACCATGATATTGCCCCATACCTGACTCCCCTATTCCACCAAACGGCAAGTCATCATTTGCCACATGAAAAGTGGCTTCGTTTATGCAAACACCACCAGCATGAGTGTTTAACAAAACCTCTTGCTGGAAAGCTTTATCAAAGCTATAAATATATAAGGCTAATGGTCGATCATTTTTATTAATATATTGTATAGCTTCAGTAGTACTTTTATAGGTAAAAATAGGGATGATAGGACCAAAAATTTCTTGCTGCATCACTTTCATATTATCATTTACATCGGTTAATACCGTTAAAGGCATTTTTCTTTGAGATTTATCAACTGACTCTACAGTTAACGGAATTATATTAGCACCATGGTTTCGGGCATCATCTAACAATCCATTTAAACGCTCAAATTGAGCATTATTAATAATACTAGTGCAATCATTATTACCGTTTATTTTAGGGAACATTTTTGAATACACATTACCTAGTTCTTCTACTAATTCAGCTTCTTTACCTTCTGGGCAAAATATATAATCAGGTGCAACACATGTTTGTCCTGAATTAAGCACCTTACCTAAAATAAAACGAGAAACGGCGAGTTTAATATCTATTTTATCATCGATTATAGCTGGAGACTTTCCTCCTAACTCTAAAGTAATAGGAACAAGGTTATTAGCGGCCGCTTTCATCACAATTTTACCAACATTAGTTGATCCAGTAAAAAATAAATGATCAAATGCTAAAGAAGTAAAAGCTGTTGCTATATCAACCTCCCCTCCTATTACAGCAACTTGCTTTTGATTAAAATCTTTCTGTAGTAGGTTAGCTAATAGTTTTGCCGTTTCTGGCGTGAATTCAGACATTTTTAACATAACACAATTGCCTGCGGCTAAAGCAGTAGCTAAAGGGCCAATAGACAAGAAAACGGGGTAATTCCATGGTACAACCACACCAACAACTCCTAAAGGTTGAAATAAAATAGAGGCTTTGGCGGGCTGAAATAACAAACCTACTTTACGCTTTTGAGGCTTCATCCATTTTTTTAAATTTTTAATCGTGTAATTTAAACCTGAAATGGTGGTAATAATATCGCCTATTCTGGTATCATCAGAACTCCTACCGCCAAAATCTTTATTTAGTGCGTCAATAAAGGCTTCTTTGTTATCAAGTAAAAGTTTTTTGAGTTTTTTTAAATCAATTATGCGTTCATCATAACTGCGATAAGGTGCAGATAAAAATTGACCTTGTTGTGATTCGAAACATTGATTTACGTCATTTATGGTTTGGATCAAATTCATGTTATTAACTTATAATGAAAAAATTTGATCTAGTATTGAATTTATTCAACCATCTTTCATTAGCAATTCACGCCAAACAATTATCTCTTAACTAATGAGCTGACTATATAATTGATATTATAATGATTTCCTGAAATGACTAGGAGTCATTCCTGTCCACTGTTTAAAAGCTCTATTGAAATTGGCAGTACAAGAAAACCCAACTAAGTAAGATATTTCAGTATAAGTTAAATGCAATTGCTGTATATAACCAAATGTAAGCTCTTTGCGTGTTTGCTCTAAAATGTACTTATAACTTGTACCTTGCTCATTTAATTTCCGCTGCATATTACGTAAGCTATAACCTAATGATTGGGCAACAACTTTTTGAGAAGGACTGCCCAAAGGTAATAATTCAAATATTTTTGATTTAACAGTGTGCTTCAAATCATCTTTATCAATACGTGACATAAAATTTTCAAGCATTTTTTCATGCATTTGTGTAATCAAAGGATTACTGGTCATAACAATATTTTTAGCTTGGGTAAGATCAAAAATTATTGCGGTATTAAGCGCGTTAAACTCTATATCACATTTAAAAAAGTCAACTATAAGTTCAACATCATATTCAGGTTTAGGAAATGAAAAAAGAACTTTATTAGGATTTAAACTTGAACCCGTTAACTCTCTTGAAAATTTAACGATGGTAGCAATAAATAGTTCAACAGCAATATAAGGCAATACAAGCTCATTTGACTTTTTATAACGACATATATTCATGCTAAAGATCAATTCTTTTTCACATTCAATAAGATTAAGCGTGCAGGTATTAGAAACAACTTTTTTGTATTGTACGATGAAAGTTAACGCACTTTGCAAGCTTTGCGATGACATCATGGCATAACCCAGAGCATGAAAAATATTAGGATGAAATTGCTCAGCAACTACAAGTGCAAAGTCATGTCTATTTAGTTTGTTATTACAATATTCAAGTATTTTAATGGTATTTTTTGCTGTCGTTCTAGATTCTGGGTTATCAAAAGCACTACTATCAATTTTAAGTTCGTTACAAGCTAATTTAAAATCAAGACCAGACAAATCCATCGCCCGCCTAATAGAAATCATCCAACCACTAATTAATGAATAATCGTCTTCCATATCTTTAAAAACCTACTCTTTAGAATTATAAAACTTGAACGCACAACAAAAAATGACATAAAAAAAACTTATTGACGCAAAATACACTATTTAAAAATACTGTTTTATTACATTTTAATTAAGCATTACAAAAATTAACTATTACAACACTTACCTTATTAATACAATATGAGTGAATAACAATGAAAAATAAATCTATTATAAAGAATTCATTGAAAACCGCTATAATATTAGCCCTTAGTGCTCCTGTAGCCCAAGGTGCTGATTTTTATTTTGGCGAAGATAATGAAATACTATTAGCAATTAACTCTCAGCTATCTATAGGCTCTAGCTGGCGTATGACAGATAGAGATCCTAAATTTTACTCATCAAACAATATCATTGATGGCGTACCTGGCACTGGTTTATCTTCTACCACAGACGATGACACATTAAACTTTGGTAAACATGACGCCTTTACTACCATAGTTAAAGGTATTAATGATATTCAGCTAGATAAAGATGGTTTCGGTGCCTTTGTTCGCGTTAAATATTGGTATGACCTTGAACTAAAAGATGGCGACCGTCCACACGGCAATGGTCCTAATGGTTATGCAGCTGGTACACCATTAAGTGACGAAGGTTTTAGTGATACTTCTAAATTTTCAGGCGTTCAAATTTTAGATGCTTACCTTTATGGCAGCTTTGATTTAGGTGAAACACCTTTAGATGTTCGTTTAGGTCGCCAAGTGGTTAGCTGGGGCGAAAGTACTTTCATTCAAGGTGGTATTAACTCAATTAACCCATTAGATGTAAGTGCGTTGCGCCGTCCTGGTGCAATGCTTAAAGAAGGCTTATTACCTGTTGGAATGTTGTTTGCCAATGCAGGCTTAACTGAAAACTTAAGTGTTGAAGCATTTTATCAATATGAATGGGAAAAAACACAAATTGATGGCTGTGGTACTTTCTTTACTACTGTTGATTATGCTGCTGATGGCTGTAATTTTATTACCGCAGCAGGAAGCGATGCACAAGCAGTAGCTGGTGGTCTCTATTCTAAAAGAAAAACAGATCTTGAGCCCGATGACGGTGGTCAATACGGTGTAGCGGTGCGCTATTATTCAGAAGCCTTAAATGATACTGAGTTCGGTTTATATTACATGAACCTTCATGCTCGTTTGCCTATTGCGAGTGTTTATCGTTCAGAATTTACTGATTATGGTTCAACGGATTTAACTCCGCCAGTTGACTTAGTCGATATAACAGGCACATTTATTCCTTGGGCTGCAACAGCAGATCCTGCAACGGCTGGTTTATTAAATGCTTATGGTATTACCGATTTATCAAAAAATAATATTGACTCCCTAAATGCTAATTACGTTATCGAGTTTCCTGAAGATCTTAAAATATATGGCTTAAGCTTTGCGACTAATGTTAGTGGTATCGCCTTATCAGGTGAAATTTCTTATAAACCAGATACACCAACGCAAATCAATGGTAACCATGCCGTAGGTGCCGCACTATCTGAAAACCCTCTTTTACCTTTTACACAAAGGCTACAAGCTGAAGGTGTTGTTGGCGATAGTTACGTACGAGCCTGGGATGAATTTGATGTTACTCAGCTACAAATAACCGCTATACAGTTTTTCGACCAAGTGTTAGGAGCTTCAAGAGTCACCTTTATTGGCGAGATTGGGCTAACCTTAACCGATGGTATTGAAGATATGGCGGCTCAGGGATACCAGTACGGCAGAGATACTATTTTTGGTGCTCCTACATTTGTACCAGGTGAAGGAGGTTTTAAAACGGACTCTGCTTGGGGATATAGAACACGCGTAGAATTTAACTACCCTGACTTATTTGCCGGCATAGCATTGAAACCAGTTGTATCTTGGTATCACGATGTTGATGGTTACAGTGATCAGTTTAATGAAGGCAGTACCGTAGCAGATGTGTCTTTAGAAGCTTTATATCAACAAAAATACTCTGTAACTGTTTCTTATACCAACTTTGGTGGTGGTGAATTTAACTCTATCACTGATAAAGATTTCCTAGCAGTAAGTTTTGCCTTGTCATATTAATTGGAGATAGATTCATGAATAAATTTAAAACAACACTTAGTATATTGGTTGTATCACTAGGCATTACATCAAATGCTACCTTAGCCAAAGTAACTTCATCAGAAACAGCTCAACTTGGTGTGTCATTAACACCCATTGGTGCTGAAATTGCTGGAAATGAGGCTGGTACCATTCCGAAGTGGGAAGGTGGATTAAATAGCAAAAACACCACAAAAAGTAAGGACAGTGGCCGTCCTGAAAATCCTTTTCCTGAGGAGAAACCAATATTTATAATTACCAATTCGAATTTAAACGACTATAAGAGTAATTTAAGTGAAGGCCAAATTGCCATGTTCAAAAAATATGCTGACTATAAAATGCCCGTATATAAAACCAAAAGAACTGCCGCTTACCCTGAGAGTTTATATAAAACCATACAAACTAACGCTACATCGGCTGAACTTGTTGATGGGGGCAATGGTTTAAAAAACTTTAGCATTACTGTACCTTTTCCTATCCCTAAGAATGGCTCTGAGATTATTTGGAATCATTTAACACGTTATCGAGGCGGTGCTGCCAACCGTTACTTAGTAACTGTGCCTGTTCAAAAAGATGGTTCATTTACTGCAGTTAGTATGAACGATAAATTAGTTTGGCCTGACTTTTTAGTCTCAGGTAGAGACGCAGTAAAAGACGATAATGTTTTATTTTATTATCTACAAACAATCACTGCACCCGCACGTTTAACCGGTACATCTTTATTACTACACGAAACGCTTGATCAGGTAAAAGAACCGCGCCGAGCATGGGTATATAACGCTGGACAACGTCGTGTAAGACGAGCGCCTAATGTTGCATATGACAGTCCAGGAGCAGGTACAGATGGTTTAAGAGCATCAGATAACTATGATATGTACAATGGTTCACCTGATCGTTACAACTGGAAACTAGTGGGTAAAAAAGAGCTTTATATTCCTTATAACGCTTATAAGTTACTTGATACTACCGCAAAATATGAATCTATCGTAAATAAAGGTCATCTTAATGCCGAGTTCTTGCGTTATGAACTTCATAGAGTATGGCAAGTAGAAGCAACACTTAAAGACAATGCTCGTCATATCTATGCAAAAAGAACATTTTTCATTGATGAAGATTCATGGGGGGCATCAGTTGTAGATCAATACGATGGCAGAGGTAAACTTTGGAAATTATCTGAAGGCCATAATGTACAATTTTATGACGTAGATACACCATGGCTTGTTGCTGAAACATTGCATGATTTAAACTCTGGTCGCTATTTAGTAACAGGTTTAAGTAATGAAGAGCCTAAGTTTATGGAGTGGGGAATTAAGGCTAAACGTAAACACTTTAGCACCTCTGCACTACGTAGAATGGGACGTTAAATAAGTAGTTAACAAACTAGTATAAAAACAGTTATAGCTAGCACTATTCGTTGGTTATAACTGTTTCAATATAGCAATAAGTACAAATACAAGATATTTATACATTTAAACACTATTGATTCACAATATTGTAATGAACTAATAGAGTTTTCTATTTTATTCACTTTTTACCAACCCTCAGAGAATAACATGAGATTCCATACCCCTAAGCCTTTTATTTTCAATGCCTTTTTCTTATTTTATGGTCTTGCTTGTCATGCAAAAATAGAACTTTTAGAGACTGCATCAATACCAAGTAATTTAGTTTCAAAAAATATAATCACTTCCTTAACTAAAAGCACGAATGAAAACGTATTAGCTGTTGGTGAACGAGGACACATAGTTAATTGGCAATCTCAAAATAATTACCATCAAGAAATATCTCCAGTTTCATTATTATTAACCGATGTAATAGTATTATCTAATGGCAATAAATTAGCCATAGGTCATGATGGTGCAATAATTTCTTCTCCAAAAAACACTGATGTTTGGCATAAGTTGTTTGATGGTTTTAAATTAACTAAATTAAAAATAGCTTTACTGGAAAAACAAATAGCATTAGCGAATAAAGTTATCGAAAGCCTGACTGATGAAAATGAAATAGAAGATGCTAATTTTGCTTTAGAAGATTTAGAATTCGCTTTAGAAGATGCTCAAAATGCAGGAAAGACTGGTCCAAACCTGCCCTTACTATCAGTAACTCAAACTAAAAATGGCTCCATTATTGTTACAGGTGCTTATGGCACGTTACTTAAAAGCACCGATTTAGGAATAACATGGAAATTATCAGGTAATCTTTTAAATAATCCTGATAAGTATCACCTAAATAGTATTACTAGTGATAATGAGAGAACCTATATTGTTGGTGAGCAAGGCCTTGCTTATACATCTAAAGACAATGGCAACTCTTGGCAGTCAATTAGCACACCATACAACGGTAGCTTATTCGGCATACTGTCACAGAAAAAATCAACGAACCTAATAGCTTTTGGTTTAAAAGGTAATTATTTTGTCTCTAACAATCAAGGCGAAAATTGGCAACATTATATATCTGAAAACCGTGCAACATTACTTGGTGGTCATATCAAAGACAATGGTGATGTGGTTTTAGTAGGTCATGGCGGCACTATTATTAAACTGAACATTAATACCCCGAATAAAACAATCTTAATAAAGCACCCTTCTGGCTCTGCATTTTCAGCAGTTACCGAAATGAGCGATCAACTTATATTGGCTGGTCAATTCGGAATAGTCTCAGTAGAAAATTCAATGTTCAAGCCGTTTGACAAATCAGTAGATGGCAAAGGAGTTTTTCAATAATGTCTCATTCAAATAAGTTCGTCTCGTTTGCTGAAAAAATTATTTTTTCCAATAGACTGATTATTTTATCCTTTCTTATTTTGTTGTGCGCGGCATTAACGTTTCAAGCAACTCAAGTAAAACCTGAAGCAAGCTTTGTAAAAATGCTGCCAACTAATCATACCTTCATTAAAAACTTTTTATCATATAAAAAAGAACTCTCAAATTTAGGCAATGTGGTTAGGGTTGTTGTAGAAAGTAAAAATGGGGATATTTTTGATGCTCAATATCAAGAGGTATTAAAAAATGTTACTGATGAAGTTTTTTTTATACCAGGTGTTGACCGCGATGGCTTAAAATCGTTATGGACACCAAATGTTCGTTGGCAAGAAGTCACAGAAGAGGGTTTTATTGGTGGTAGTATTATTCCTGATGGCTATGATGGTTCACTAAAAGGCCTTAATACTATCCGTTCTAATATTTTTAAGTCGGGCCAAATTGGTAGCCTAGTGAGTAATGATTTTAAATCAAGTATTGTTTTAACACCTCTACAAGATATTAATCCTGAAACCGGTTTACCAATAGATTATCATCATCTTTCTCAAACACTTGAAAATAAAATAAGAGAAAAATACAGCTCTGACAATATCAATATTAGAATAGTAGGCTTTGCGAAAGTTGTCGGTGATTTAATTGACGGCGCAATGCAGGTTATTTTATTTTTCATGATAGCGGTATTAATTGTTTTATTTTTATTATGGTTATACTCACGTTGTTTACGTAGTACTTTTGTTGTTGTTATTTGTTCTATTTTAGCCGTGTTTGCTCAATTAGGAACGTTAAAAATAATGGGTTACGGTATTAACCCTTATTCAATGTTAGTGCCCTTTTTAGTTTTTGCTATTGGCGTAAGCCATGGTGTGCAAATTGTTAACTCTATTATTCACCATGCAGAAACGGGTGCAAATAAATTAGAAGCGGCTAGACTTGCATTTAAATCGCTTTATTTAGCTGGCATTACCGCTTTAATAAGCGATGCTATTGGCTTTACTACCTTAATGGTTATTGATATTGGCGTTATTCAAGAACTTGCTATTGCAGCAAGTATCGGCGTGGCTATTATAATAATAACCAACTTAGTTGCATTACCTATTATTTTAAGTTTTATCGGTATTTCACCCAAAGCAATCGTCTATTCAAGAAAAAACACACACAATATTAGTTTGGTAGAAAAATTATTTGCTGGTTTTACTAAGCCTATAGTTGCCCTATTAATGATTGCTTTATCTGCATTATTATTTGCTGGGGGGGGATATTTTTCACAATTTATGAAAATTGGTGATTTAGATGCTGGTGCACCTGAGCTACGAGCTGATTCTCGCTACAATCTTGATAATGCTTTTATCGTTAAAAATTATACCGCCAGTACCGATGTATTTGTCATTATTGTTGAAACAGCCGCTGATCAATGTAGTAAATACGATAACTTAGTCTTAATGGATCAGCTTCAATGGCAACTTAAAAATACTAATGGTGTTCAAAATGTTGTTTCAATCACTGATATTTCAAAATTAGGTATGTTTGGCATGAATGAAGGTTCGTTAAAATGGGCTAACCTAAACCGAAATGAATATGTCACTAATGCCACATTATCACAAGTACCATCAGGCTTTCTTAATAGTGATTGCTCTATGGCACCCATTATTGTTTTCTTAAATGATCACAAAGCAGATACATTAACAAGAGTAGTAAATAAAGTAGCAGATTTTAAACAAAAAAATCCACAAGAAGGTATTACCTTTTTGTTAGCAGCAGGTAATGCAGGTGTTGAAGCGGCTACAAATATTGTGATTGAAGAAGCGCAAACTGAAATGCTTCTTTGGGTATATTCTGTTGTTATTATCATCTGTTTAATTACCTTCAGATCAATACCTGTTGTGGTGTGTATTATCGTTCCTTTGGTTATTACCTCCGTGTTAAGTCAAGCCTTGATGGCATTTTTAGGCATAGGCGTTAAAGTCGCAACCCTACCTGTTATTGCACTAGGTGTGGGTATTGGTGTTGATTATGGTATTTATATCTTTAGTAAAATAAACGAAGGGTTGGCCATGAAAAAATCACTATATATGTCTTATTTGTATACGTTAAACCAAACAGGTAAAGCGGTTGGTTTTACCGGGGTAACTTTAGCAATTTGTGTTGCAACCTGGGTGCTTTCTCCTATCAAGTTTCAAGCTGATATGGGGCTATTACTTACCTTTATGTTTGTTTTTAATATGATTGGCGCTCTAACATTAATACCGAGTTTAGCTTGGCTATTAGGTATAGGAAAAAAGAATAATGATGCCAAATAACGTGCTTACATTTCAAACAAATATAAAGGCAATAACATGACGTTGATAAAGAGTTCTCATGTGCCGGGAGTGCACTGCTCTAGCACTGCAATAGCTGATCTAGTTCGCTTTCATGGTTTTGATTGGAGTGAAGACTTTTGTTTTGGTGTGGGTGGTGGCTTAGGCATTACTTATTTGAAAACACCACAAGCATCCCCTACTCGCTTGCTACATACTCGCTCTTTAGGTTATGAAAAACGTTTTTTTAATGCCATTGGTATTAATGATTTTTCATGGCTAAGTGCTTCTACTGTGGAAGAAAGTGAACAACAACTGATTACTGCACTGGATGAAAATCGTCCGGCATTATTGCTTACTGATATTTATTATTTACATTACTTTAAGTCCTCTAGCCATTTTCCAGGTCACGGAGTAATGGCATGGGGCTACAATAAAGACGAGCAACTTTTTCAGGTAACTGATACCGAAAGAGAAAACTTCGAAACAGTATCATTTGAAAAAATGAAAAAAGCTCGAGTATCACAAATGCTCCCTTTTATATGTAACGGTGACTTTTATGCGCCAAAACATTTAAATAAACCTAACGATTTAAGGAGCTTATGTCAGCTAGCAATTAAAGAAAATGCCTCTCGATTACTCAACGCTACTGATAAAACAACGGGATTTTCAGCACTGCAAACATTAATAGATGATTTTAACGAGTGGGAGCAGTCAGATGATTGGCAGTGGAATTGTCGTTTCGCTTATCAAACCATTGAAAAACGCGGCACAGGTGGCAGTGGTTTTAGAAAAATGTACGCGCGCTTTCTTGGTGAAGCTAGTCAGTACCTTGATTCAATACAAGCATTACGTTTGGAAGATAAAATGCAAAAAAGTGCACAAAGTTGGTATGAACTTTCAAATGCTTTTAAAGAAACATCTGAACTCGACACACCAAATTTTGACAAAATAATAAAGGCTATAAAACAAGTACTAGCAGATGAAACAAACTATTGTGAAGCGGCTATTTTAGTATAAATAGTTAGTTGAATAAATTATTAAATGGTTAATAAGTAAAGAATAATAACTAAAAAATAAGCTGAGGAATATTATGAGCACCGAAAGAAATTTAATTAACCGCGTTGCCATGGGTGATATGTTTAGACGCAAAGCGGCGGTTACACCAAATTTAGATGCACTTGTTGAATACCGAGACGACATCAGGCTTTCATATACTCACCAAGAATTAAACAATGCCCTAAACAAAGTCGATAATATATTAAGAGCATTAGATATAAAACCAGGTGA
>CAJXYE010000103.1 GCA_913063325.1 uncultured Colwellia sp.
CTTTTCAAAGCGTTAATGTCTCTAATGCGCACCAAGAAGTCATAAAAACGAAATAGTGAAACGTCAGCTTTCGTATCGAAGTGGTCGTTAGCTGGGATGATTTTGACTGGTAAATTTAGACCGCTCTGTGGCAATAGTGATCGTTTCATATCCATGAGCGATCGTCGGTTAATGGCACAATAGCCGGATAGAAGCTGTTTCTCTTCCTCTGAGATTGATTCCCCAAGTGACAATTATGACGATTTAAACCTGAGGCGCTATGTGCCCCTTAGCGCCTTAAAAATTATTTTTTAGATTATATACTCTATGGCGAAATCGTCCCCCCAGAGCGTCATAGAAAGTTTACTTTATCAACCTATAATATTTATCCAGGGACATCTACTCAATTAAATAATATACTTTTTAAAAACATTACCTATTGATAATGAATAATCACTTAAGAACAAAACCCGAACACATAAGTTAACTTCAACAAAGAATTACACCATTTATATTTTTAATTTTAATTTTAATTTTTCAAGAAAACCAATTAAAATATATTTAAAAGGTTTTATTTCTGAGCGTAACGGAAAATAATCGTATCTATAATAAAACTACTTATCTCCCCAAGAACAAGCATCTCAATCAAGAATAAAAAATAGATTAGATTGGTCAATTTCATTTAACCACTCAATTAGCCTAGAGCGATTACTTTCTATCTAGTAGTCTTGCCGGTTTCAGAACGGCCACTGTACACAAAATTAGCGTTATGACCGCAATGTTAATGATTAGGTCATAATTATCATCCCCTAAAACCATTGCAGCTATCATAGGACCCGTAGCCAATCCCATTTTGGATGCAAAGCCCCCCATAGCAGCAAGTTGACCTGCTTTATCTAATTCGGAGCATATACCAAACATATAGGGCAACGCAAAAGCCCACGTAACACCAATGACTATATTGGCAATTAAATACACTTGTTCACTTTCACTAAAGTGAAGTAACCAACTACATAATCCGGCAATTAAAATTGCAGAGACTAATGGAATTGTTCGGCCAAATTTTGTGCCGATAATAATAACTAAAAGTGCGCCTAATAGAGCAATCCAACTGGCTAAAGCTAGAGAAGGACTCATAAAATCAATAGTTAAACCTTCTGACTTTCCTAAACCTATCATATAAGCGAATAATCCCATATTGGCCGCTTGAAAAAGAAAAATGCCAAGTAAAGTCAAAAAAAGAGGCTTTTTATCAAGCTTTATCTCGGTATCATGGTCTTTATTTCTTTCTTCTATTTTGTAGTGAGGAATAAATGGCATCATGACCAGTGTTACCAAAGTAAAGGATATTAATGAGATAAATAATATGGCTGTTCCGTATACAGGCACAAGTTCAGGTAAGTACATCAGCCCTAAACCCCCTAACCCCCATTGGATAAATAATAAATAACCAAAAGTTTTATCCGCCTCTTCAGTCCTAGAAATAATACCAAAACCAATACCTACCAACAGACCACCAACGAGACCATGTAAAAAACGAATGGTAATCATCAATGTTGGGCTTTCAACAAGAATACAAACGCTATCAATAGCAATTAGCGTGAGAAGTAAAACATAAGACCATGACCGCCAGTTAATACGTTTAATTAGAAATACCGCGGTTAATGCGCCAATGGCTGCGCCATATAAATTGGCAGAGCTAACAAAGCCGGCTTGTTGGTTGGTAAACGCTAACCCTTCCTTTAAGCCATTCACCACCGCGGGCATTATATTGATATAAAATATTCCTGCTGTGGTGAGAAACGCCAACATAACCCGAGCAATAATGCCGTTGGGAGCAACTTTATTTGCTACGCTAATGCCGTTAATCGTTGTGGTATCTGTCATTATTTTTCGCCTAAGTAGTTATTACTGTAAAAGTGTTATTGCCGACATAGTGGTGTTAACTTGTTTAGCTCTTTAATCGCATTGTGCCAAAGGTAATGATTACTATCGCTAAAATAGTAATATTGAAGATTATGTTTAGCCAAAACGATATTGATACCACCGTAACCAAGCATATAAGGTAACCAGGTTTCTTTTTCACACAGCAATAACGTGGTTACATTACGCTTCCAAAAACCATTACTGTAATGAATAAAGGGATATTGACTGTGAATGTCTTGATTTGATTGATTTCGTTGTAACGAATCAGTAAGTCGCGTTTGGTCTAAGAATTTCGAATCGGCTGTTTGTTCATTCATTAAAAATTTACTGATCTTAGCAATGTCGCCTTGAGTAAAAAACAGGCCATAGCCAGTAAAAGGTTGTTGCATGTTACCGGATGTTTTACGAGTACTATAAGCAATTGAACTTAACTTAAGTGCAGGCCAAAGCTGTTGTTTGAACACAATGTCAAACAGGTCTATTTTTTGAGTGTCTTCAGACGCAAATAGCTGAGACCTGAGAAAAGCATTTAGTGCGGCACCTAATAGGTAGGTATCCGAGGTATGGTAAACAAAGGTGCTACCCGGCGTTGATTTTCGAGGGAATTGTTGACAACTATAATGAATTTTTTCTTGATGTATTGACGCTTTAAAAAACTGTTGGCTATGCTCTGCGACCTCATCTGAACTGTGCCCAGTAGTGTGATAATTGCCCGTAGTCATATTCAGTAGGTGAGAAAATGTTACCCCTTGCCAATTATCACCTTGGCACTCCTCTATCCAATCGCTTACTTTCTCATTAAATATTGTTGGAAAACCTTTCGCTAAGTAGAGCATGCTAATACCAGCGAAAATGGATTTAGCGGTCGAATAAGAGGGTAGCACTAATTGTGAACAAAAAGGATACTCGCCGTACCGGGTTTTGCAACTAGAAGTGTAGTGTTTACCATTGTAAATAACGCCAAAGTTACTCATGTCCGTAGGATTGATTGCCTCAATCATGGCAATTTTAGCAAGCTGTATTGTCGCGTTTTGCGCTGTTAAATCGTCAATTGGCAGTTGAGGTAAACGGCTACTTACTTCCTGCCTGTAATGTTTAATAACATCATCAGCATTAAGTATTTGCTTTGATTGATAGTCAACATGGCCTTTGCCCCATAAATCGACTTTGTAATAAAGACAAGTTTCACTACTAATTTGATAGTAAAAATTACTGGTTTTACCTTCACCATTAATTAAAAAGCTGAGCACGCCGTTATGAACACAATTTTGATTTTTTTCAACCAAGGAAAATGGCATCGCTATGCGGGAAAAGTCGTTGTCGTTTGCTTCTTGCCAAATGTTGCCGGTACCTATGATGAAATCCCAATGGGGATGTTCAGTACGTTGTAATTGACGATTGGTAGGAATGATTTTATTGCTAAATTGTACAAAGGCTACCGTCATCGTTGGTAAGGTCTTTCTTCGTTCGGTGAATGCAGCAGGTCTAGTACGTCTTTCAAATTGATATACGGCACTATGTTCACTGAGTTGTGATTTGGCTAACTCTGGACGCCCTGAAAAAGTAAAAGTGCCCTGAACCTTCTGAGTATTTTGTCGATTAAAGCCTTGAGCAGAAAAAACACTCATTGATAAGGGCTGCTTTACAACATCATTAGACAATAAGTTGTTTACGCTTAAGGCGCTTACATTCCTTGCTCCATCTTCTGCCATCACCTTGAAACTGGCGAAAAGAATAAAACAAATAATGCTGTAAACAAATATTAATCGCAACAGATACCTGCCTGTTCCAATTGTGCTTTTAAAGGAGTAAGTTGCTGAACATAATTTCGCCATTTACCTTTAGAGCTTTTATAAATACCTTGGCGAACTTGTGATGCACTAGCTGTGGTAGAAGGGGCTTGGTTATTATTAAACTCTATACATTGGCGCTGCCAATTCAACTCACAATACTCGATTAACGCTTTTGCTTGCTCCTCGGTGTTATCAATCACATCTTCATAGGCCACAAGGTAAATAGAGTTGGGTAATACTTTTTGCCAATGCAACATCATCTTGTGGTGCGCTATATAATATTCCCCTAACTCAGTTAAGTCATATGAAAACGGGTAACCTTGGGTAAATAGTTGCTTGTAAATTGCGTAACACGTATCAAGGGGGTGCCTAGTAACATGAACAATTTTTGCTTTAGGCAGCGCTAAGTGGATAAGTCCCACATAAAGCGAGTTAAGCGGAAGTTTGTCGATAAAACATTTTGATTTTCCGGTGTTAGGTCTAGTGCTGTCAATATACGCTTTCCCTAATGTTGAAAAATCGAGTTGGCTAGTTAAAGTAACTAATTCTGCCTTGCTTTGCGGGGCTTGTAAGCCTTGCTTGTTAACATATGCTTTTACCTGATTCATCATTTGCACGGAAAAATTATTTAATTCTCCGGCACTGTCTACATCGCTATGATTGCTGATTATACGCTCAATCAATGTAGATCCTGTTCGCGGTAAACCCAGCACAAAAATCGCTTCAGTATTATGACAACGGGGCTCATTTTTCTGTACCTGCTGAGCTATAAAAGGTTGGTTAAAAGTCGCAATAATTTGGTTTATTGTTGCTATATCCTGGGCCACATCGTAGCGAATATGATCGCGTCGTATTTTTGCGCCTTGAGCTAACGACTTAAAACTAGCTGCGTATTGTGTTAAATCTTCTAATTCTTTTGCTAAAGCATAGTGTATTTGAGCTTGATTAATAGGTTGTTCAATTCCTGAGGAAAGCAGATGACTAAGTTGCTTAAGATGATTTTTTTGAGAGGTCTGTTTACGTAAACTTGAAAGCAGTAAGTTTGCTTCATAATCAAACGGATTAATATTCAGTGCTAACTCTAAGTTCGCCTCAGCACGATCAATTTTACCTTGAAAACGTTCTATAGCAGCTAAATTAAAATAGAGCTGTGCTTTTTTATCTGCTTGTTTGGTGAGTGAAATGGCTTTTTGATAATACTTTTCAGCGTTATTAAAGTCACTTAGCTTATTGCAAACCATGGCTAATTCAGCACAGACATCTGCAACATTCAAGGCCGCATCATCGAGTATTTCAATCAGTTCAAGGGCTTGAGTTTTTTTATTTAAAAGTAATAGTGTATGTGCTTTGTGCACTTGCCATTGAGCGTTATCGGGCTCAATGATTATAGCGTTATCAATTGAGCATAACGCATCACTGGCTTGGCGTAATTGAAATTGTAAAAAACTCAACGCAAACCAACCGTCTGCGTTACTAGGGTATTGCTTCGTAAAGCGTTGACATGCCGTTGTTGCATCTGAGGCTTTTTGTTGATCAATTAGCAGCCAAAGTTTGTCAAGCTGTTGCTCTGCACTTATTTGGTTTAGGTGATATTTAGCGTTGGACATAGACATAATAGGATTCATTTAAAAGGTGAATAAATAAAGTAACCTGTCGTTTTAATTAATGCCACTAGTAATAGTGTTAAAAAAGAGCCACATCAAAATGGCTCTTTACATTAACTATTTAGAAACGATACGCTGCAGATAAACCTACGGTTCTAGGTAAACTTATATAGTCTTTTGATGAATTACCATAGAAGCTTTCTGAAGGTTTTGTGCCCATATGTGCTTCTGTAATAAGACCGGTAACCCCTTCTTCATTGGTGATATTTTTAATGTACAAAGTGATATCCCAATCTTCGGTGCTAAAGCGGGTACTAGCATTTAAAATAGCAAAGCCATCAATATCTGCACTGTAGGTAGGGTTATCACCTAGGTAATTTTGTGACTCAGACTGATAATATCCATTCATCTGAGTGATCCAGTACATTTCATTATCCATGGTATAAGTGTAATCTATAGAAGCACTTAAGGTATGCTCTGGCGCTAAAGGCAAAGCATCGCCTTCACTTGCTTGCAGCCTATAAGTCTCTTCTGACCAGACAGCGTCAGGGACATAAAAGTCATCCGTTAGTTGACCTTTGATGTATGCATAACCTAATGAGTAATGTATATCTTCAGTTAAATAACCTTGCAGTTCTAATTCCAGACCTTTTGTTTCTGCCGATTCACCATTTGCAGCAACAAAAAATCCCCAATAGGTGGTGGTATTTAATTGTGGGTTTTGCCAATCGATATAAAATATCGATGCGGTATAACTATGCGCGCCGTTATCTAAATAACCTTTTAAGCCTAACTCATAGTTAACAACGCTATCTGAGTCATATTTATTCCACTCTTCACGTTCTGCTAAGTAACCTTCGCTTGGCACCGCATTGGCCCCACCACGACGATAACCTTCAGAGACAGTACCATAAACCATAGTGTCGTCATCTAGATCATAAGACACATTGACTTTAAATAAGGTATCATCTTCTTCAGTCGCGAAGCTTGATTCCGGTTGAGAGGTAGGCCATATAGGGAAGTCTAATTCGGTATTATTGGTGAATTCATTTTTGAAAGTACGTGCACCTAAGGTGGCTCTGAAATTATCAGAAAAGTGGTAAGTAAGCTCACCAAATAATGCCATGTCTTCAAAGTTTTGTTTTCTTAGATAATGAAAATCATTATCTACCATATTTGCGCCCCAGCTTTCCCAAAGTGGTAAACTTCCTTCTGCTTCAACTTGTTCAACCCAACCTGGCATATAACTTTCTTGGTAGGCATCCATATCTTGATCCATGTAATAGAAACCAACCACCCAATCGATATTATTTTTTGTTTCATTTGAGACTAAGCGAATCTCTTGTGCTATTGCGGTATCATCATAACCACGAACAGCTTTCGCCATTGGGCGAGGGGTACCATTATATAAACCTGTAAACCATTCTTGTTGTGCATAAAAACCAGAATTATCACTAATTGCCATGCCTTCATGTTTAGTGGTTGAAGTACTTGATGTTAACGTAGCAAAGCCTAAATTCCATTCTATTTCTAATGAAGTTAACGATACATCACGCTCGGAAGGCTCTAACATTACAGCACCATTTTGATATTCTCCGTAACTTTCTTCGGTGCCTGTTGTCCAATGTGTTCCTCGTGTAACTTGGCGCCTTCCCCCTGTTTCATCTGACTGTGATTGGTGAGAAAGCCAAAACGTTAAATCGTCTGACGCTTGCCAAAATGCCGAAACTCTTCCATAGGTAATATCAACGGTATCAGCGTCTTTAACCGATCGAAATGATGGACCACCAGTGGCGAGGTCGCCACCATTTGCTGCCGGCGCATAATTATTATTATCTAAAACATAAACGTTGCTGTAATCAACTAAGCCGTCATTATCAACTTTGCCAACATTAGCTCTTATCGCAAAGTTGTCAGATAAAGGCATATTAAGCATTACATCACTATTAAGATTAAATCCGTCAGAGCCATCTGTTTGACTGAAATTTACAGAGGCACTGCCATAAAATTCATCGGTATCAGGGCGATTCATACGATAACGAACAGTACCAGCTAATGAGCCAGACCCATACAAGGTACCTTGAGGACCACGTAACACTTCAACCATTTCGATATCTTTTAAAATAAAGTTTGCATACAAGGGGGTGTCATTAACATAAGAAGCTACAGTAGGCACCGCAGATAGTGCTACATCGCCATTAGAACCATTATCTACGTTAACTCCACGAATGATAACGCCATTAACATTACCAGAGTTACGATAACCTCGATCCACAACACTGATACCTGCAATTCCGCGCATCATATCTGAGGCATCAACAATGTTTGCACTATCTAATTCATCACCCGATACGGCTGAAACATTATAAGGTACATCTTGAATGCTTTGACTGCGTCTATTAGACGTTACTTCAATACGTTCAATTTTTCCTTTCTCTGCTACTTCAGCTTCTTCTGCATTTACTGTAAAAGATGGCAGTGACAAAAATAATGTGCTTGTTACCGCACTTGCGATCACTGATTTATTAAATTGTGTAAGTTTCATGTTATGGCTCCAGTTTCTGTTGTTGTTTTATTGGCCTATTTTTAGAGTAAACCAGTCATTCGCCTGTTCGTAGTACCAGATAGAATGATATTATTGGCCCAGTTTGTTTTGCTGTTATTATTATTTATTCTGGTATTGCTAAAGAACCTAGCTCACTTAAGTAGTTGCAGTTATGGGTTATTTTTTCTGTTCTACTTTGATAACAAGTGAACTCTACGGGATTGTCTCTAAAACTTTTTAATGGCTGCCCTAAGCCATGTAGTCCACGCTCCCTATTTCGCTTAACTAATGAAAAGTCCACTTCAATAGGGATAATTTCAGCACCGCTATTAGCTTGATAAATGATATTACCTTCAGGCCCAACAATTACTGATTGTCCATAACCTAAACTACCTGCAGCATTTATGGTAATGACATAACTTTGATTGGTTATTGCCGCTGACTGTGCAAGTACTATCTCTACAGGGCGATCAATAGTGCCGGTTAATGTTGGGTAAATAAGTACTTCAGCTCCCATGCTGATCATTTGTCTGGCAACTTCAGGAAACCATAGGTCATAACATATTGCCACACCAATACGACCTTGTGGTACATCAAAAACAACAAAATCTTTACCTGCACTAACACCTTTTTCGTAGGGCAAGAATGGGTAAATTTTACGGTAACGCTCAACAATGTCACCTTGGTTGTTAATCACCGTGGTCGTATTAAAAATCTCATCTTCATCTTGCTCGTACAGTGAGCCGGGGATCAACCAAAGGTTATGCTCTTTCGCTAATTGGCAGTAAAATTTTTCAGCCTCACTTGGAAAAGTGCATGCATATTTTTTTTCTGGACCATAAGTGGCTAACTCACTTAACACGATCATATTTAGCCAAGGGAAGCGTTTTTTTGTTTTAACAATCTCAGCACCAATAGCTGTTAGGTTGTCACCGCATGGTAACGCAAGTTGTAATCCTGCAATGGAAAAATGACTCATGATGAACCTCTCAAGAACACTAAATAAAGTGATAATTGTTTTTATTGATTAGCTTTATGTTACTTAATGTACTGAGGAATTTGTGAGCTGGTTAGTACCAGTTCACCTGTGGCTATGGTGCCAGTTTATTGTAATTGGTCTTAGTGGCTTTATAATTGTTGTGTTTACTTGGCTATATATCCATTGAGTTCAAGCTGTCTAACAAAACAGTAATTTTGGTCAAACCATTTCATTTCGTCACCATCCATAATAACGTAAAAACTTTTGATTTCACCGTATGCCCAAAGTTTCCATTGCCGATAATACATGCCTTTTTCTATCCACCATCGGCCACTATCTACTTCACTACCTGTACCTCCCGTTCGACCTTTCATGGTGCCATCAGCGAATAATTCAATTAAGCAGGGTACACCATAAACCATTTGGCATTCTAAAATTGCACCCGGTAGGACTTGCTTTAATGCATCGTCATTTAGAAGTTTGCCTTTAGCATTTGTTAGTTTTTCTTCGTAGTCTGCGGTCAGGTGATGGATTAATTCAGCCAATTTTTTAACACCTTCTCTAATCTTTTCATTCGGGATACTGGTGACACCCATTCGAAAACAGTTTTCGGGGTGCGCTGTACTGGCAAAATAACGTTTAACCGGTTCTATTAAAATCCCCATTTTGGCTGCTTCTTGACGTAAGTATTCACCATCAAGTTTCTCCGGACCCGTTATCCAGTAAGCTGTACCTCCTTGAATCGGACCCGTATCAATACAATTTGGTAAATAGGTATTTAAGGCTTCTCTTAAGGTAAGCCAACGTTCAAAGAAAACCTTATGTAGATGCATCATAAAGGCGTCGTAGTAGCCTAACGATAAAAAATAGGCGACCGCACGTTGATTGTTTAATGGCGGGTTACGCATCACCATTTTTCTGATTTTTTTAAGTTCCGTTATTACACCTGAATCTGCCACAATAAAACCAATTTGAATTCCTGAAGCCAATACCTTTGATAAACAAGAAATATACACCACACGATTATCATTATCTAAACTGCGCAAGGCCGGATGTGGTTGACCAAGGAAGTTACTTTCAAATTCAAAGTCATCTTCAATAATGAGTAGGTCTTGTTCATGGGCTTTTTTTAGTACTTCATCTCGTCTGTCCATCGACATAGTTATACTGGTTGGTGTTTGATGACTTGGCGTAGTGTAAATGATATCGCATTGGTCCAGTTTTTTATCAACGATGAGTCCTTTATCATCAATAGCTTGGTAATGTAACTTTGCTCCTTGTTCGATTAATAATTCACGCATTTCAGGATAACCAGGCTCTTCCACTGAAACTATGACCGATTGGTCAACAAAAAGTTGGCAAATTAAATGTAGGGCTTGCTGACTACCGACGGTAATTAAAATTTCGTCACGATTGGCTTGTATACCTCGTCTTGGTAATATCTTTGTGCGAATTTCATCAAGCAACATAGGATCATCTTCTGCTCCTTGTAATTCAGACCATTGATAAATTTCACGGGTAGTATTAGCTTTACTGTTAGCGTCACGCCATTCCCTTACAGGATAGAGTGATGAATCAAATTTCCCATCAATAAAGGGAAAAGTATATTTCTGCCAATTTTGTGGGCAAGAAGTGGCATTGGTGGTTGCTAGTGCTCCTTTAAACCTATGATTGTTATTCGTTGATGTGGCATCATAATTCACCTTTTGTTGCTGGTGTGGTAGGTCCAATTCTACCTTTCCTTGAGAGATACTTGCACTGACATATATACCACTACGCTCGCGACTTTCAATATAACCTTCATCGATTAAGTGTTGATAAACCAGTACCACGGTATTTCTTGATACGCCTAATTGTACCGCTAATTTCCGAGATGATGGCAGCTTAGTTCCCGATGCAAAAGAGCCTACAAGGATCCCTTCCACTAATTTATGACGTATTTGGCTTTGTAAACTATCATCTGATGTTGCATCGATATGTATTAGGCGACTGATCATATATTATCTTTATTGGTAGCTAAATGAGCATTAATGAACGGGTTTGATACAATCCGAATTTGACTTATTCATCATTAATAATAAGTGACAGTAATACCATATTGCCATGCCCTGACAAACTAATAACACTAAATTTATTTAATTCCATGACCACTCAATCTATAGTTTAACTGTTTAAATAACACCCATCATCACTGCATTATTACATTTGTACTCCATATAACGTTTGCATTCTCTTATGTGCTGCATCCACAACATCCTTATCAAAATCAATAACGCAGTAGCTAAGCTTTTACCTTTTATTAGGTACTCGCCTTCTGGGAGCTTTCCAACAATGAGATAACCGCACAAAACGTCTTTCATATTGAGTGACTATATGCAAAAAATTCTATTTATTCTCAAACTGCTGGCAAAGTCGGAGTGTGAAGTAACTTAATGGACTTGGTATAATAACTTGATTTTAAAGTGTTTTACAAAACTACTGACATTTACTCATAAAGGAAGTATAAAATGTAGTAATCTCAACTATTTTTTAAAACTGAACATATGGGAGGATGTAATTTAACGATAAAATGCTATATTTTACTTATCAGGAAATTAAGGGTATTCAATTTAAAAAGGTAAATTATGTTTTTGAAAGCTTATCTCTTAATTAGAAAATATCAATATGCTTTGAATATTTTCATGTTTATTGGTTTGTTTTTTTTCCTTCTCCCACTAAAAGCAGATGATAAAACGCTATATATTGTTACACCAGTCTGGAAGAATTGGACAAATTCCGATGGTACTGGGTATTATTTCGATCTTGTTAGACTTATCTATAAACCTTTAGGGTACGAAATAATTTTTGATATTGCTCCTTTCTCTCAAGCTAAAAAAATGGTTGAATTAAAAGAGGCTGATGCAGCGTTCAGCTTATATATGGCTAACTCAAATGAAGATTATGTCACACCAAAGCATTCATTGGCTTCTGGTGAAGTTGTAATCATGTTTAGCAGGGATTTAGAATGGCAAGGAATATCATCTTTAAATCAAAAGGATATCCTTTACCCACAAGGTTACAATTTCATACCTGAAATTCCAATTACCTTTACTCATATAGAGGTGTCCGACAGCAAGACGGGTATGTTAATGCTAATGCGGGGGCGCGCTTCTTATTTTATTACTAATCTTGAAGAAATGACTCAACTCCAGCAAAAGTTACAGATTGATATGACTCTTTATCGTGTTGAGCACCTCTATTCTAAAAAGTTATTCATGGGCTTTTCAAATACTGATAAAGGACGAATGTTAGCTGAACAATTTGATCAACGAATGACGCTACTTATTAATAATTCACAGATTGACAAACTTAATAAAAAGTGGAATTTAAAAACTAGGTGATGTGGTTCTTCATGGATAAATTATTCATTCGTAATAAAGATATTATGAGACAATCACCTATGATATTTGTTGTGACCCAACCCTTCAATTAATTTTAGATAGATACTTTTAGCTATATCAAAACATCAATTCGACAAAGCTAAACTTTGATGAGGTGCACGATAGCACCTCTAGTTAGGTGGCCAAAATCACTGTACCACTACACCGTACATTTAAATAGATCATAGAAATCACTGAACAATAAACCTCATTACCCAGAATTATTGTATCTACTTATATTCAAATCCCCCCCCTTTTTATCCTTAACTTTTATTTCAATATAAACTAAGGGTTTAATCATGACAGCTTGGAACAAAGGTAAACGTGTTGGACAGAAAAAAGCATTTAAACTTGAAGACTTTCACCTAAATATAAGTGGCGCATCAAAATACGGTTAGAAATTGAAAACAAACTAGAACAATTGGCTTTATTCAATTTAGCCATAGATAGCAAGCTTAGATCTT
>CAJXYE010000104.1 GCA_913063325.1 uncultured Colwellia sp.
ATCTTTCTGTAGCATAAATTGCAAAGCTAACTAAAAAATTAGATAATAAACGGCATGTTAACCATGCCGTTTTTTTTTGGGCATAATTTTAGCAATAACTTGATAAGGCTGGCCATAGTGCGATTATATTTAACACTCTTTTTAATTTTAGTTTTACTGGCCGTTGCATTTATTTTTGGTAGCCAAAACGATCAGTTACTTACCTTAAATTATTTAGTTGCACGTACCCAAGTAACGGTAGCCGCAGCGGTGAGTTTATTTACCGGGCTGGGATTCCTACTCGGTTTATTAGTCACTATTTTATGGCGTATAGTACGAAAAAGTAAAAAAGCACTCGCTAAAAATAGATCTCAGGAAAAATAGTTTTATAAGCTTTTCTCCTATTCACACTTTATAACTTGTCTCAAGAGCACTAATGATTGAATTACTCTTTTTATTACTCCCGGTTGCCATGGCTTATGGCTGGTTCATGGGACGTAATAGTATTAAGCAAAACCAGCAAACAGCAAAACAAGATCTTTCGATAAAATATTCTACCGGCTTAAATTACTTATTATCTAATCAGCAAGATAAAGCCATCGACTCACTTCTTGATGCGCTAAAAGTAGAAGACGATAGTGTAGAAGCACATTTTGCTATGGCGAATTTATTTCGTAAACGTGGCGAATTAGACCGAGCATTAAAAGTTCATGAACATCTTGTCAGACTTAATCATTTACCCACTAAAGATAAACAACAGGCTGTTTTTGAGTTAGGAAAAGATTTCCTTAGCGCTGGTTTATATGACCGCGCAGAAACCATGTTCACAAAATTATTAAAATCAAAAGATTACGGTCTAAAATCTTTAACGTATTTATTGAAAATATTTCAATCGACAAAGGATTGGCAGCAGGGCATAGATCGACAAAAATTAATCGTAAAATATAATGACAAAAGATCATTACATACATTAGCTAATTTTTATTGTGAATTAGCAACAACGGCTTTTGAAAAAGATCAATTTATCAAAGTGATTGAACTACTAGAGCAAGCACTGATACTCGATCCCAATTCATGTCGTGCCAACTGGCTGATGGCAAAAATTTATGAAAACCATCAGCAATGTGAATTAGCTGCTAAGTGTTATCAAGCCATCTATCATCAAGATAATGAGTTCTTTCCAGACGTTATCGAACCCATGTTAGCTTGTTATACACGATTAGATGAACTGGATGAATTCTATGCCTTTATTAAAAAGGTTTATGATGAAACAGCAAGTTCAAGTGCTTTAATTTGTTACCTTACCCATGTTGAAAAAAAACATGGTAGGAAAAAAGCGTTAGAGTTTATTTTGTCAGCATTAAAACGTAGACCAACAATTCGTGGCTTTGAGCATTTTGTTAATATGCAAATTAATCAAGTCCAAGTCGATGTCAATGATGATAGTTTAGACTTAATTAAAGAATTAATTGGTGAATATTTGAAGGTTAAACATAGGTATGATTGCCGTAGCTGTGGTTTTAATAGCCAAATTCATTACTGGTCTTGTCCATCCTGTCATGAATGGGAACAATTAAAACCCATCCGTGGCCTAGAAGGGGAATAATAATCCCTTTCTTTGTTGTAAAGATTAATAGCGGCATCAAAAGTACTCACTGACCTTCGTCAGCTCCGTGCTATTTCTTTGCCCTTTAACCTTACAACGTTGAAACGAATCATTATTAGTTTTAAATAGTAACTCTAATAACTAGCTTGAATTTTAGTTAGCTACTAATACCAAATTAATTGTCATTCCCGAAGTTGCTTATCGGGAATCTATTGTATGAAATACAGGAATTTCCATGAACGATCCAAAAGTAGTAGTCGCCTTAGATTTTGATAAAAAAGCTGATGCTTTGTCATTTGTAGATAGAATTGAGCCAACGGATGCCCGCTTGAAAGTTGGCAAAGAAATGTTCACTTATTTTGGTCCTGAATTTGTTAAGCAATTAACAGGCAAGGGCTTTGATGTCTTTCTTGATTTAAAATTTCACGATATTCCTAATACGGTTGCTAAAGCGGTTACCGCTGCGGCAGATTTAGGGGTTTGGATGGTCAATGTTCACGCCAGTGGTGGCAGTCAAATGATGAGTAAAGCGAAGCAAGCGCTTGATAGTTACGGCCAAGATGCCCCCTTGTTAATTGCTGTTACCGTGTTAACAAGTATGAATGAAGCAGACTTACGTGGTTTAGGTATTAATAAAACACCTGCGGAGCAAGTTGAATTTTTAGCAAGCTTAACTAAGCAAAGTGGCTTAGATGGTGTGGTTTGCTCTGCGTGGGAAGCTGAACAATTAAAGAGAGATCTCGGTAAAGAGTTTAAGTTGATAACTCCTGGAATCAGACCAGCAGGCTCAGCACAAGACGATCAACATCGCATTATGACACCTAAAGAAGCGATGGATGTTGGTGTTGACTATTTGGTGATCGGACGCCCAATTACCAAAGCTGTTGATCCTCAACTAGTATTACAACAAATTAATGCTTCAATTCGTTAGATCATGAGTGAGCTCTAATGACATTGATAACGCGTTAGCAAAAAAAGACAAAAAAAAGCTAGATTAAAAATCTAGCTTTTTTGTTTGTCTCATATGGACAGGTCAAACGCTTATCGAAAATTATTTTTCGTATTGGTTGATGAAGGCAACTAAATCTAATACCTTATTTGAATAACCAATTTCATTATCGTACCAAGAAACCACTTTAACGAAAGTATCTGTTAGTGAGATACCTGCTGTAGCGTCAAACACTGAAGTACATGTTTCACCGATAAAGTCATTAGAAACAACCGCATCTTCAGTGTAATCTAAAATACCTTTTAATTCGCCTTCAGCAGCAGCACTCATTGCTTGACAAATTTCAGCGTAGGTAGCTGGTTTTTTCAAGTTAACCGTTAAATCAACCACTGATACATCAGGTGTTGGTACGCGAAATGCCATACCAGTTAATTTACCATTTAATTCTGGAATAACTTTACCAACAGCTTTTGCTGCACCCGTTGATGAAGGAATAATATTTTGTCCTGCACCACGACCACCACGCCAATCTTTAGCTGAAGGACTATCAACTGTTTTTTGCGTTGCTGTTGTCGCATGAATTGTAGTCATCAAGCCATCTTGTATGCCCCAATTATCATTCAGTACTTTAGCAATAGGGGCTAAACAGTTAGTAGTACATGAAGCATTAGATACAATATCTTGACCATCATACTTGTCTAAGTTAACACCACAAACAAACATCGGGGTATCATCTTTAGATGGTGCGCTTAGTACAACTTGTTTAGCACCGGCAGTAATATGTTTACGAGCAGTTTCATCTGTTAGGAATAAACCTGTAGCTTCAACTACAACATCTGTATCAATTTCATTCCACTTTAAGTCTTCTGGATTACGTTCAGCTGTTACACGTACAACATTACCGTTAACAACTAATGATCCGTCTACAACATCAACAGTGCCATTAAAACGGCCATGTGTTGAATCATACTTCAACATATATGCCATATACTCGATATCCATTAAATCGTTGATACCAACAATCTCAATGTCATCACGCGCTGCAGCAGCTCTAAATACAAAACGACCAATACGGCCAAAACCGTTAATACCAACTTTAATTTTCATGGGTAACCTCTTAATTTCATTATGTAGTAAAATTACATCATTTTGAGATTATTACAAGATAAATATGGGTTTTTTGACTGTATATTTCATAAATTAGGTAATGTTTTGTATAAACTACTAAATTACTCGTTTTAAACTCACTTTTTTCCCAATTTGTACAAAAAAATCAGATAGCATGGTAGAATGCGCAAAATTTTGAAGAATAGTTTACTGACTGAGACTATTGAACTTATTTAATATAGGATAAATATTTATGACACAAGATAAAATTTTGTGTGACATTGGCTTTATTGGCTTAGGTGTTATGGGTAAAAACCTGGTACTTAATTTAGCGGATAATGGTTTTAATATTGCAGCATTCGATTTAAGTGATGAAAAAGTTCAAGCGGTCATCGCTCAAGATGAAACAGAAAACACAACGGATACACCACGCGTTTATGGCTGCTCTTCTTATACCGAGTTGTTATCACAACTTAAAGCGCCACACCTTATTGTATTGAGTGTTCCAGCTGGTGCACCTGTAGACCAAGTATGTGAAAACTTGATTGGCGCAGGTATTCAGCCAGACGATATCATCATCGATACCGGCAATAGTTTATGGGTAGATACAGTCGCGAGAGAAGAAAAATACAAAAGTAATTTTCTATTATTTTCTTCTGCTGTTTCAGGTGGAGAAGTGGGTGCTCGTTTTGGTCCATCATTAATGCCAAGTGGCTCTCCGTATGCATGGGCGCGAGTTAAGCCTATTTGGGAAGCCATCGCGGCTAAAGTTGATGCAAAAACTGGAAAACCTATTGAGCGTACTCAACCAGGCCAAGTTATCACTGAAGGTGAACCTTGCGCGGCATATATTGGCCCAGCGGGAGCCGGTCATTATGTGAAAATGGTTCACAACGGTATTGAATATGCGGATATGCAAATTATCTGTGAAGCCTATCATGTATTAAAAACGGGCTTGAATTTAAGCTGTGATGAAATTGCTGATATTTTCTCTACATGGAATGATGGTCCCCTAGATAGCTACTTGATGGAGATATCTGTTGAAGTATTACGTCATAAATCATCAGACACCAATACACCACTTGTTGACTTGATTTTAGATAAAGCTGGGCAAAAAGGTACAGGTCTGTGGACTGCTATGAGTAGTTTAGAAGTCGGTTGTCCTGCGCCGACCATTGCTCAAGCTGTTTATGCTCGTTCAATTTCTTCGTTTAAAGAACTAAGAACTCAAGCATCAACATTACTTGGTGGTCCACAGCAAGCCGCTTTGTCATCAGCAGAGCAGCAACAAGTTATTGATCAATTACATGATGCAATGTACTGCGCTAAAATTTGTGCTTATGCGCAAGGTTTTCAGTTAATGAAACTTGCAGCAAAAGAGCATGGTTGGACGTTAGATTTTTCAAGTATTGCTAAAATATGGCGCGCAGGTTGTATCATTCGTGCAGCATTCTTACAGTCGATATCGAATGCTTATCAACGTAATGAAAACTTAGATAACTTATTACTTGATGATTATTTTGCTAAAGAGCTTAATGAGCGTCAACAGAATTGGCGTAAAGCAATTTGTCATGCAACAATGCAGGGCGTACCTATAGGGGCTTTATCCTCTTCACTTGCTTATTATGATTCAATGCGTAGTGCAACATTACCAGCTAATCTTTTGCAAGGTCAGAGAGATTTCTTTGGTGCTCATACGTTTGAACGTATTGATAAACCAGCCGGTAAAAAATATCATGTGCTATGGTCAACAAAGGGTAAAGAGACTATTCAAGTTGATGCATAGAAGTTAATACAAAGGATAAAATAATGAGCACTAATGATGATTATAAAGATAAACTAAGTGATGCGGCTTATAAAGTATGTCGATTAGCTGCAACGGAGCAACCCTTTAGCGGTATTTATAATGATCATTGGCTGCAAGGTTACTATCATTGGCTGCAAGGTTACTATCATTGTGCCTGTTGTAATGAGCCTTTGTTTAGTAGTGAGCATAAATTTGATGCTGGCTGTGGCTGGCCTAGCTTTTTTGCTGCTATTGAAACTAAAGTTGCCTATAAATCTGATGACTCTCTTCATATGCAACGTATTGAGATCCAGTGTGATAAATGCCAATCTCATTTAGGGCATGTTTTTGATGATGGGCCAAAACCTACAGGTAAGCGTTATTGTGTTAATTCACTTAGCTTGAAATTCCAACCTGAATAAATCCACCTATATTGGGTAAAATAAGTCTACGTGCTTATTTTACCCTTCATACTAGTTAGTAACTCGGGCTAGTAAACTGTCCGGCTTCAATTTTAGATAACGTAGTCTCTGCCACTTTATCAAGAAAATTAGCATCTAATTTCTTTCCTTGTTGATAATTATCTAGGCTAGCTTCGATCATTTTATCTGGTTTTTCCAATGAAAGCTGGTAGGTACGTAACCAAATATAAGCCTGTTTATATTGTTTGTTCTGAGTGAAAATTGTAGCTAGTGTTTGTAATATTTCAGGGGCGAGTGTGGTTCCTGGTTCGTGCAGCTCTAACGCTCGGTATAATAATCCTAATGTTTTTGTACGATTACGTTTTATGTAATAGGTTGCTAAATGATATTGCGCAGTAGAGTTTTCAACTATATCAGAGCCCTCTAATTTCAAAAATTCTGCTAGAGCTAAATCATTAGACTCCCTTGACCAATAATAATAGAGTAGGTGAGGGTGTTTAGAGTTACTATTTTGCTCGGACAATAGCGCCAAATTAGCCTTAGCTTTAAATAAATTTTCTTTTCTAAGTGTCGTTTTTTCCTTTAATTTGATATGTTGAATTTGAGAAGCCAGTGACATACATTTTATGTAACCTTCATAAGCAACCATTAAACTATATTTATCACCATCAAGATTCTCATTCTGAACCTTGATTCTGTTTAATGCCACATCTATTCGCTGAACTTTACACCAACTATCTTGACCAAATTCATTGCATATCTCCGCATTATCATTGCAAAGTTGCGTTAAGTTGACACCATCCTCGCAACCATTGAGAAGAAGTAATAAGGCAGATACTCCAAACCCTACTATATAGTTAAATTTTAACGTTTTTATTTTTCTAAAATTATTCATAAAAATACCAAAAAGTTTTTTGTAACCTATGGAGAAATCTTTCATACTCAATTACAATACGCCTGTAATACCAAACGGATTAACTCTCGCTAAGTGAGTAATAAATTAGTTCGCTTGGTATTAATACTCTCAACTAGCTATTATCGTACTTAGTACCCTATGATAATAGCCTACTGTTTAATTGACTGAAATAAAAGGTTTAAGTAATGACTTCTCATCTTGAGGAAACGTATCAAGCAAGCTGGCAAGAACGTCAAACGTTCGCTGAAAACATGCAACCAATTATTGGGCAGCTTTTTCGCAACAAAGGCATTGAAATTTTAGTGTACGGTCGTCCACTATTAAATGCCTCTTCTATTGATATTATTAAAGCACACAAATCTGTTGCTCTCCATGAAGAAAGTAAATTGCGTTTACGTGAAAGTTTCCCTTTTGTAGAAGCTATCAACAAAATGGATTTAGCACCTGCGCGCATCGATGTAGGTAAATTAGCGTATAGCTACTTATATCTTGGTCAAGCAAATGACCTATCAATTGAGCAATACTTAGATAAAGAATTATCAGCAGAAAGCCGTGAAAATTCAGATCAAAAAAGTCAAGACGTAGTACTTTACGGTTTTGGTCGCATCGGTCGTCTTTTAGCGCGTCTATTAATAGAGCGTGCAGGGCCTAATGCTAAATTAAATCTTCGTGCTATCGTTTTACGCCCTAGTAAAGGTGGTGATGATTTAGAGAAACGCGCAAGTTTATTACGTCGTGATTCCGTTCACGGTGCCTTTAACGGTAGCATTACTATCGATAAAGAAAATAATGTAATCAAAGCCAATGGCGCTTTTATCAAAGTTATCTATGCAAAATCACCAGCAGAAGTTGATTATACCGAACATGGTATAAGCGACGCATTAGTTGTTGATAACACGGGTATCTGGACTGACGAAGATGGTTTAGGCCAGCATTTAAAATCTAAAGGTGTTGCTAAAGTATTATTAACAGCCCCAGCTAAAGGCGATATCAAAAACATCGTTTATGGTGTTAACCAAGACATGATTTTAGCCTCTGATAAAATCATCTCGGCTGCTAGTTGTACAACGAATGCAATAACGCCAGTACTTAAAGCGCTTAATGATCAATACGGTATTCGTAATGGCCATGTTGAAACTATTCATTCATATACGAACGATCAAAACCTAATTGATAACTACCATCCAGCGCCTCGTCGTGGACGTAGTGCTCCTCTTAATATGGTTATCAGTACTACTGGTGCTGCAAAAGCAGTAGCTAAAGCATTACCTGAGCTTAAAGGCTTATTAACAGGTAACGCAATTCGTGTTCCAACGCCTAATGTTTCAATGGCTATCATGAACTTAAATTTGAAGAAAGCGACAGATAAAGCATCGTTAAATGATTATTTACGTAATATTTCATTAAACTCACCGTTGCAAAATCAAATTGATTACACTGCTTCTACTGAAATAGTTTCTACTGATTTAGTCGGTTCACGTTACGCTGGTGTTGTTGATTCACAAGCAACAATTGTAGATGGTGACCGCGCTGTATTATACGTTTGGTATGACAATGAATTTGGCTATAGCTGTCAAGTTGTACAAGTCATGCTTGAAATGTCTGGCATTACAGTACCAAGCTTACCGTTAAGATAAACTTAGCTTGAGTTAGTTGGCTTATTAAAAAGCGCATATTATTTAATAATATGCGCTTTTTTGATCTGATGACAACTTGATTTTTTATTCTAATAGTTAGCTATTGAGAGTAACGCTGAGGTTACATATATAAAGTAGCGTAGGTAAGCAGTAATTAAATTATTATTTAACTCAAGTTTTTAAACGTTTGGTCGATAATACAGTATGGGTCATCATTTATAAGTTGAGTTTATGTCTATCAGTGTCGGTCAAAATAGTTCACCTGCAGCGCAAGAAACTTCTGGTGCGGAGTTGCTCACTGCAGCGCTGTCTAAGAGACAGCAAGAGGTTGAAGGGAAAATGGCATTACAGCTAATACAGTCGGCAAGCGTAGCTAATTTACCAGCACCGTCGGGTAACAGTGGCTTTAATGTTAACATCAAAGTGTAATTGACCCATAGTTATAGCTTGTTTCTGTGTTTACGTTTAAATACAACGAGCAGGCTTTGGTAATCCCGCGTACTTAGTGGCTTGTTTTGCGGGTCCTTCAGGGAATAATTTATATAAATATCGACTGCTCGCTTTATCTTCACCAAATTCACTTTTCATTGCCTTAGTTAATGCACGAATAGCAGGAGAGGTGTTGTATGTTAAATAAAACTGCCTAACAAAATCTATAACTTCCCAGTGAGCATCTGTTAGTTCAAACTCATCATGTTTTGCCATAACAAGCGCTAGTTCTTTTTTCCACAATAGATGGTCAAGTAAATAACCTTGTTTATCTGTTGAAATTATATTGCCTTCAAAGTTTAATGTTACTGCCATGTGATCACTTTTGTATGGTTAAAGGTTAATTCTACAACATCGCTCATTTCGATATGCTGCACCGCTGCTGAGATTTCAATAGCTCTGGCCTGAGCATGACGGGTGATTACATTAATACTCAGTGTACCATCGACTCGTTTGATTAAACTATCCATCAAAGAATGTTTAAGGTTATAACAACCATCATCCATTAATACGATAGAATCTTGATGATCTAACACGCTTAAACATTGTGCGAAGTCATTGGTGGCAAAAGCTGATTGCCTCACTAAATGTAAAGTGCTCATGTGTGTTCCTTATAGTTAAAATCTAAGTACATGCTGGTGTCTATTAAGCGCCAATCCAAACTCAATACTCGACAGTACTTGCACATCACCAATATGAAATTTTTCTTCAAGCTGTCGATTAACTAATGACTGTTGGCATACATAGATATCTTCAATGTCGTAGAATTCAAAAGCTGAGAATGTTTTCAAATAATCTTTAATCGATACTAAGCGAGCATCTTGATCAGCAATCAACTGGTAAACGCCATCACCTTGAAAAAATAACGATACCTTCTGCTCAAAAGAGCCAAATATTAGCGCCACATCAAGCGCATCTTTGCCATGATTACTACTAAAAGGCGCTTTGCTATTAATAATAGCCAGACCATTGCTTGGTGGTAAATCATTTTTCTCTTGTGTATATGATGAGGTCATTAAAACTGTACCAAGCGTGCTGCTTTTGTCGTTAATTCAACTAATTCACCTAAACCTGACACGGTAAATGCTTCATTTACCTGATCATTATCTATTGAATCACAAGCTATACCGCGTTTTTCAGCGGCAGTAATACATATATGCAAGGGTAATTGATATTCTTTGTTCAAGCGTTGCCAATGTTCTATTGCCTGATATTCATCACTGGCAATGCTAATGTCTTTATTCGCGTGCATAGCACCATCTTGATAGAAGAACACACCAATAACATTGATACCAGCGACTAAGGCTGCCTCAACATAGGTTAATGCTGAGATAGTTAAATGGCTATAAGGGGGAGTAGTTACTACTACGGCAAGAGTTTTCACAATACATCCAAACCATAAAGGAAATAAAGAACATTAAGGGATAAAGCAGCTCAAAAAAAAGCCCCGCAATTGCGAGGCTTTTTATTATAAAACATTATAAATGATTATAATGTTTTATACCGTAAATTTTTAATATTTACTAATCGTCGCTACCAAGTACACCTAATAAACTCAATAAATGTACAAAGATATTGTAGATGTTTAGGTATAAAGAAACTGTGGCACGAATGTAGTTACGTTCACCACCATTAATTATACGGCTAGTATCATACAAAATTAAACCAGACATAATCATGATAACTGCAGCACTAATAGCGAGCGAAAGAGCAGGGATTGCGAAGAAGAAGTTAGCAACCATTGCTATTACCACAACAATCAAACCAACCATTAAAAAGCCACCCATAAACGAGAAGTCTTTTTTACTGGTTAGCGCATAACCTGAAAGTGCGAAAAATATTAATGCGGTTCCGCCAAGCGCTTGCATTATCATCGCAGGTCCGCCAGGCATTGCTGCATAAGCGCTTAGCATAGGACCTAAAGAGGCACCCATTAAACCGGTAAAAGCAAAAATCCAATAAACACCACTAGCAGAATCAGCTTTTTTGTTTACCACAAACATTAAACCGAATGCGACTAACATCATAATAAGCGCTGCACCGTGTGGTAGGTTCATTGCCATTGAAACACCCGCTGTTACTGCACTAAACGCTAGCGTCATAGATAACAACATATAAGTATTCTTCAATACTTTATTAATTTCTATTGCCGAGCTTTGACTCGCCGTTTGAAAACCCATATTAGATTGCATAAAACTTCCTTAAGAATTTAATTCTAATTACTTGTTATAAGCTAAGATAAGGTCATTTTAGATAAGTTCAAGTTTTTATTATTTATATAACTGACTTACGCTAACTTATTACCTTATGACATATTATGGCATGGTGATTTTTAAAATACCATGCTTAGCTTTGTATAAAGCTGGCATTAATTTGTTTTCTTTTGTAACGAACAATGAAACGACTTCACTTAATTAAAGGACTAAATACGAACTGAGTCTCTATTTGGTTAATGCTGAAACCACTTTAGCCCTAATGCTTGATAACTGTTTATAATCTCTTGTTTTCTTTTACAGTCATTACTGTGATCGTTAATTAAGCCTGATGCTTGTAGATGAGCATAAATAGTGGTTGATCCAACAAATTTAAAGCCTCGTTTCTTTAAATCTTTACTTAGCTTATCTGAAATAGGGGAGGTAGCAGGGTAATCAGCCAGTTGAGTTATATTACTGACTTGCACTTTGTTATCAACAAATGCCCAAATATAGTTAATAAAGCTACCAAACTCTTCTTGTATAGCAATAAAGCACTTCGCATTGTTAACCGTTGCAGAAATTTTACCTTTATGACGGATAATACTGGCGTCGAGTACCAAGCGTTCTTCATCGGCTAAAGTGTATTGGGCGACTTTAGTTACATCAAAGTTCGCAAACGCTTTCCTATAACCCTCACGTCTTTTTAAAATAGTGTACCAACTTAAACCCGCTTGCGCAGATTCAAGAACGAGATACTCAAACATTTTATTATCTTTAAGAACAGGCACACCCCATTCCTCGTCATGGTATTTTACATAGTCTAGCTTAGTGGTGTCCAACCAAGGGCAACGGCAGGTACTGTCTACTGTCATTGTATAATTCTTCCTAAATTTATCTGAATTGTTTGAAAACAAAGCAAGCTGTTTGTTTTTTTTACAAACAAACTCAATAATGGCATAAATACTAAAATAGTGCTTTACAACTTAACAGAGAGACTTTAATATCCGCCTCGTTCTCAAGCAAGCATTGTTTTACAAGCTTATTTGTTAACTTCAGGTGAGATGGCTGAGTGGTCGAAAGCACCGGTCTTGAAAACCGGCAAGGGTTTGTA
>CAJXYE010000105.1 GCA_913063325.1 uncultured Colwellia sp.
GGAGCCAGATTTGAACTGACGACCTTCGGGTTATGAGCCCGACGAGCTACCAGGCTGCTCCATCCCGCGTCCGAATGGTTTAAATGTCACTATTACTAGTAGCATCTAAACAAGCCACAATATTTTACTTCTTATTGCGAGAAGTTGCTTAAAGAAAGGTTACTCCCTGAAAGCGATGCGTATAGTAAGGATAGCGCATCGATAAAGCAAGCGCTTTTATAAAAAAAGGAGCGTTAGCGTAAATGTTATGCGTTACGTTTGAAAATCAGGCAGTTTATGTCAGTTTAAGTTAACTTTTGTTTATGTGCTTTGTGTTTGCGTATATAATCGCGCCCATAGATTACTCCGCTGCATACTTTGGAAATTCACCATGAAAGAATCCACGCAACAATTTTTAGCTTTAACTTCTCCGGGTATTGAAATTTTACTGTTTGATGAAATAAAAAGCCTTGGCGCATTTAACGTTATACAAAAACCAGAAGGTGTATATTTTCAAGCTTCATTAGCTTTAGGATATAAAATATCTCTTTGGACACGTCTTGCTACCCGCATCATGCTTAAACTAGGTGAGGGTGAATCGAAAGATAAGGATGAATTGTTCAAAGCCGCTAGTAGCATTAACTGGCCAGATATTTTTAACTCAACTACAACCTTTGCAATCGACTTTGTTGGTTACAGTGAAGAAATTCGTAATAGTCAATTTGGTGGTTTAACCATTAAAGATGCGATAGTTGATCAATTTCGTGAGCAAGGCTTTGAACGTCCTAATGTCGATAAAAAAGCACCTCAAATTAGTTTTCAGGCTCGTTTGCTAAGAGACAATGTAACCATATTTCTTGATTTTTCAGGCCGAGGTTTATTCCAACGTGGCTACCGTGAGCACAGTGGTGCGGCTCCGATAAAAGAAAATTTAGCTGCAGCGTTAATATTACGTTCGGGTTGGTTAAATGATACCAGTAAGGCATTGGTTGATCCTATGTGTGGTTCAGGCACTATATTAATTGAAGCAGTTTCAATGGCTGCTAAGCAGGCACCTGCTATAAGTCGAAAATCTTGGGGCTTTGAGTCGTGGTTGTCACATGACGACGCTGTTTGGCAAGAACAATTAACGCTAGCAATCGATAGCTCTGAAGAAAATATGTCGAACCTTAAGGTAAAAGTCTTTGGTATCGATATAGATGATCGCGTATTAAGAACGGCGCAACAAAATGCTCGTAACGCTCAGCTACACCAATATATTGAGTTCACCTGTAAAAATACCAATGACATGGATAATACCTTTGGACAGCCGGGGACTATTTTATTTAACCCTCCTTATGGTGAACGTATTGGTGAATTACCAGAGTTAGTTGAAAACTTCGTTTTATTTGGTCAAAAACTTAAAAACCAGTTTAAAGATTGGCGTGTTGCCATCTTAACGGCGAATGTTGATTTGCTTTCTATGTTGAAACTGTCGAGTTTTAAGCGTTATAAATTTAAAAACGGCCCATTAGATTGTCAATTAGCTTTATACAACCTTGATGCAAGGCAAGGGGCAAAAGATGCGTTAAATCCGCAATCTGATTTTGCTGAAGAAGATAGTGCCTTTGCTAACCGGTTAAAGAAAAATCGTAAAAATTTGAAAGGCTGGTTGAAATCAAATGAGATTGAAGCTTACCGTTTATATGATGGCGATATTCCAGAATATAACGTTGCGATTGATCTTTATGGTGAGTATTTAGTGATACAAGAGTACGCTGCACCAAAAACTATTGAAGAAGATAAAGCGCAAAAACGCCTGCAAGAAGTTATTTATTGGGCGCCGAAGGTCTTAGATATTCCAAGAGATAAAGTTATTTTGAAAACGCGCGCTAAGCAAAGAGGCGCTGATCAATATCAACGATTAGAAAAAACGAAAAAATCACTGACTATTAATGAGCATGGCGCCTTATTTAAGATTAACTTGTGGGATTACCTAGATACTGGCTTGTTCTTAGATCACCGAAAAACACGTCAAATTGTAGCGAAAAAATCTCAAGGTAAATCACTACTTAATTTATTTGCTTATACAGGCTCTGTTTCAGTACAGGCGGCGGTACAAGGGGCTGCATCGATTACCACCGTTGATATGTCTAATACCTACTTAAATTGGGCAGAAGATAATTTTGCTTTAAATAAGTTGAGCAGCCATAAATATCAATTTATTCAAGCAGACTGTTTAGATTGGTTGAAAAAGAATGTAAATAAGTTTGATGTCATCTTTATTGACCCACCAACATTTTCTAATTCAAAACGGATGGAAGATAGTTTTGATGTACAGCGAGATCATGTTGCATTAATCACTGATGCTTTAAAATCACTTAACAGAGGTGGAGAAATATTCTTCACCAATAATAAACGTAACTTTAAGATAGACTTTGAAGCGTTGACAGAGCTGGGCTTGAGTGCTGAAGCTATGTCTGATGTGACACGTGATAAAGATTTTGCTCGAAATAAGCACATTCATAACAGCTGGTCTATTAAGCGCACAGCGACATAAGTAGGCATAGGTAAGTAGTTAATCATAATGACTAAGTATAATTTATATGGCAGCGATGGCTGCCATTTATGTGAACAAGCGTTAACACTTTGTTTAAGCGTATTGACTGTTGAGCAGTTATCGCAAATTGATATTATTGAACAAAAAAGTGTTGACCATGAAACGAAAACACTAGTCGAGTTATATGGTGTGCATATTCCCGTACTCGAAAAGTTAGCACAAAACAGCAATGAAAATACTAAGCTGTTTTGGCCATTTACCCAAGCGCAAGTAACGCAATTAGTTAACAACAATTCAATTAGTTAACAATCAAGCATAAGAAGAATTATGGAATTATTAAGAATAGCCAATGGTGAGCTTGCCTTTGGCGAAGATAAAATTTTAAATAAAGCAGATTTAAGTGTACAAACTGGCGAACGTATATGTTTAGTAGGGCGTAATGGTGCAGGTAAGTCTACATTAATGAAGATATTAATGGACTTGCAAGGTTTAGACGATGGTCAGATTTTAAAGTCTAGTACCATGAAGATGTCTATGTTAGAGCAAGATCCACCAGAGTCGTCTGATATCTCTGTGTTTGATTACGTTGCTGAAGGGGTAAAAGAAAACGCCGAACTTATCCGTCGTTATCACGCCTTAATTCACTTGATTGGCGAAGATCCAAGTGACAAAAACCTTAACAAGTTAGCAAACGTACAAGAAGAGCTTGAAAAAGCCAATGCTTGGTTAGATGAACAGCGCATTGATCAAGCAATGACGACTTTGTCATTGGATGCAGATGCAAAAATTTGCGACTTATCTGGTGGTTGGTTACGTAAAGTTGCATTGGCTAAGGCACTGGTAACTAGCCCTGATATATTGTTACTCGATGAGCCAACCAACCATTTGGACATTGAAAGCGTGTTATGGCTAGAACAGTTCTTAAAAGACTTTGCCGGTACTATTATTTTTATTAGTCATGACAGGGCGTTTATCCGTGGTTTATCTACCCGTATTTTAGATTTAGATCGCGGTAAATTGAAAAGTTACCCGGGTGATTACGATTTGTATATCGAGCAAAAACAGCATGATTTACAAGTGGAAGAGCAACAAAATGCTTTATTTGATAAAAAACTAGCAGAAGAAGAAGTATGGATCCGTCAAGGAGTTAAAGCCCGTCGTACTCGTAATGAAGGACGTGTTCGCTCTTTAGAAAAACTTCGTCTTGAGCGTACAGCGCGTCGTGATGTGCGTAATCAAAGCACCATGAACATTACTCAAGGTGATCGCTCAGGCAAGTTAGTATTTGAAGCTGAAGATGTTAGCGTAGCCTTTGGTGATAATGTAGTGATTGAAAACCTTAACCTACTAATTACCCGTAATGACCGATTAGCTTTAATTGGTGCTAACGGAACGGGTAAATCAACTTTAATTAAACTTATCATGGAAAAGCAATCGCAATCGAGTGGTAAAATGCGCTCAGGTGTTAACTTAGATATTGCTTATTTTGATCAACATCGTGAAGCCCTCGATTTAAACCAAACAGTACAAGAAATTGTTGGTGAAGGTAAACAGGAAGTGATGGTAAATGGTAGGTCTCGCCATGTTTTAGGATATCTGCAAGATTTCCTATTCAGCCCTAAAAGAGCGCGTACACCAGTAAGAGCTCTATCAGGTGGAGAGAAGAATAGATTATTACTTGCCCGGTTATTTTTACGTCCTAGTAATTTGCTTATTCTCGATGAGCCGACTAATGATCTTGATATTGAAACATTAGAGTTACTTGAAGAAGTTGTTGCAAATTATGCAGGAACAGTTATTTTAGTGAGCCATGATCGCGACTTTGTTAATAACTGTGTAAACACTTGTTTGTACTTTGACGGCACTGGACAGATAAATCAGATTGTTGGCGGATACGATGATGTAGATGATTATCTTGCTTTGAAAAAGCTACAGCGTGAGAGTATGGCAGAAGGTGTGCAGCAAAAAAATAGTCAAGAAAAACAGACTAAAAATAGTGCTATTTCTGAACAAGGTAAAGTCTCAACTGAAGCTACAGCGAAGAAGAAAAAGCTGTCGTTTAAAGATGCACGTGAACTAGAAATGTTACCTGGAAAAATTGATGAACTAGAAACTTTGATTGATTCACTACAATCACAAGTTAATGATGCCAATTTTTTTAGCCAGGATGAAAAAATAACGCAAAAAGTTTTGAACCAGCTGAGCGATTGTGAGTCGAACCTTGAAACAGTTTATGCCAGATGGCAAGAACTTGATGATGAGTAACAAAAAAGCAACAAAATAAAACTTTAAAGGGGTGAGTCATCGCTTTAAAGTATTGTAGGTCTAAATAATATTTAATTTGTTTTATGTTAACCGCTTAGGCAAATTAAACAGAGCAACCATAAAGAGTAAAGAAGTAGAATGAAGTCATTTTCAAAAAATATACTCACGTTAGGGGTGACAAGTGCCTTAAGTCTTAGTGCCCTTAACTATAGCCAAGCAGCAACTTATGAAGTCGTTGAAGTTGATAAAAGTGCCACAGGATATACCTACGGTGGCAAGCTAAATAGCAACGAGGAAATGGCTGTTTCCGGAACGAACTCTTATAATTTTCCTGTGCAATTTGAGTATTTTAATACAGTAGATTACAACAATATTGTTTATCTAGCACTCTCAAGACAAGATTATTACTTTGGTCTTGAACCTATTGAAGACTCAAGTGGGTTTGAAGAACGTGCTAACGCAGGTAATGCAACTGCTAATGACCTAGCTTGGTCAAAGCTTTATCTTCAAGAGATGAATCAATCATCGTCAAAAAATCCATACTTCAAATATCAAATAGTTGCAGATACTGCGGCCATGACTAATTTAGACGCAGTAGACGAAAATGTTTCGTCTACTGAAATGTGTATTTTTGATACTGACTTTAGTGATGCTCCTTGTAGCGGTATCATAACGCGTTCGACCGTCAATGTTATTCAAGGCATCACAAATACAGGTACTACGTTTGGTACTGCTAGTGCTCCTTACTTACCTATGCCAGAGTTTACTGATACTAGTGGCAACGTTTATACACATTGGTTGCGTGAACATGGACAACGAGGATTTTTCTCACCTGATAATGGCGCTACTATTTACCCGGTAACACCTGTTGAAACTCGTTACGGCGGTGGTGTTTCGGCTGTTTTTGATATGAATGAAAATGGCGAGGCTGTTGGTTATAGTAGTTATAAATTAAGTGACGGCCGAGAAGAAGATGTGCTTGACCCTGATATTGGCTGTGAAGAGCCAAATAGACTTAATGTACCTTATGAAATATGTATACAATACTACCAAAAGGGTATGTATCATATACAAGCTTTTAAGGCTTTTTTATCGGATACTGGTGAGGTAGAAACAGAGCACTTAGGCTTATTGATAGCTCCCCATGAGGATGATGAAAGAGCTTTTTCTAGTCAAGCTTTAGCTGTAAACAATAATGGTGTTACTGTTGGTTATGCCCATGGTTGGGATAATCGCAATGTTACTTCTCCTGCCGTTAATGAACGAATGACTGGCTCATATGCGGTAATGTTTAAAGAGGACGAGGCAGGTAATAAAGTGGTGTTTGATTTTAACCAGCTGCATTACAAGTTTAGTTTCGGCTCAGTTTATCCATTTTCTCGTGCTAATGACGTGAATGATAGTGGCATAGCCGTTGGTTATACCCACGATATTAATACTTTTGTTAAAAAGTTTTTTTATGTGAATACCAATCTACCTGAAGACGAAATGGAAGTTATTATACCAAAAGACTTCTTTACTACTTCTGTGAGTACCGCTTATGCTATCAATTCATCAGGTATCATTGTTGGTGAGGGAGAAATAGAAAGCCATAATAGTAGCGGAGATAATCCACGTCGTACAGCGGGTTTTATGTTTGATACTGCGAGTGACTCACCTATTATTATTGATATTAATACTCTATTAGAATGTAACTCTAAATATAACATTCTTAAAGCTAATGATATTAATGATGCGGGTCAGATTTCAGCGACTGCAATAGTAAAGTCTGAATCTTATGATTCACTAGGAGAGCCTATATTAGATGATAGTGGTAATGCTGTGATGGTTGATGTAGCTCGTGCGGTATTATTAAACCCAATTCCTGGTGGAGAAGTTACTGATTGTGGCGATGTTGAAGAGAAAGTAGAAAGACAAGGGGCTAGTATTAGCTCAATAGCTTTATTTTCACTATTCGCCGTATTGGGCCTTCGTCGTAGAACATTTAAAAAGTAACTTTAGCCTGCACTTCATTAAATGTAAAAGCTTAATGATTGATAGCTAAGCATAAAAAAAGCACTGTTCAGTGCTTTTTTTATGCTTGTTTTTTACTCAATAAATTTATTGTATTTCGATTTTATTGAACTATGCTTAATAGGGTTATGCAGTATTTGATTGACGAATTAGCTCGCACTTGAGCATTGATTTATTATCGCAACAGATATTGAACTCTCTGTTAAGTAAACCAAGGAGCGTGTATTTATGATGAAGCGGCAAAAACGCGATCGCCAAAATAGGGCACATACAAGAGGTTACCAAGCAGGTATATCTGGTCGTTCTAAGGAACATTGCCCGTACCAAATTGATTCCATAAAGTCACAATGGCTTGGCGGGTGGCGAGAAGCCATAGAAGATAAGCAACAGGGGCTATTTAAATAAACAATTGCTTGTTTTATCAAGAATAGCTCAATCAGCGTATGAAAAGAGTTAAAGAAATTGAATTGAAAATATTAAAAAACCCAGTAAGTTGACTTACTGGGTTTTTATTTTGCTTATTTATTACCAATTAATAAGGTAATTTAGGCAATGTTATCGATAAATTAAAATTTACTTGTATCAGTAAATAAACCCACTTTAAGATCTTTAGCAGTATAAATTTCACGTCCATCAACACTTACGCTACCGTCAGCAAGGCCCATATAAAGCTTACGTTTGATAACGCGTTTGAAATCTATTTTAAAAGTAACTTTTTTATCCGTCGGTAATATTTGTCCGGTAAATTTAACTTCACCCACACCCAAAGCACGACCTTTACCTGGACCGCCACTCCAAGATAAATAAAATCCAACCAATTGCCACATGGCATCTAAACCTAAACAACCTGGCATTACCGGGTCACCTTTAAAGTGACAATCAAAAAACCATAAATCAGGCGTAATATCTAACTCGGCTAATATGTAGCCTTTACCGTTATCACCACCTTCTTCAGTGATTGTGATAATTCTATCCATCATAAGCATGTTGCCGGAAGGAAGCTTTGAATTACCCTCACCAAACAATTCACCTGTACCGGCTTTTACTAGGTCTTCTTTACTGTATGAGTTTTGCTGTGGCATAGCCATAATAAGCTGATATCCGATAATAAATTTTAGGGGGCTACTTTAGCGTACACTTGTACACTAAACAACTCTGAACAGTTAAAAAATTAAAATAATTGCGTCATATCAAATTTATTTCATGTCTTGATTATACTGCCGTTATGCGTAACTATAGGTATATGTAGTTAGAAATAAACTAAGTTGTCATGAAAAACGTCGAACACAAAAATGAGTTGCCCAGTAAGAAATTGGCAATGAGCAATGCTGAAAAGCAAAAGCGTTATCGCGAACGACAAAAAGAGCGTGGCTTGCAGGAGATGCGTGGTTATATGTCACCAGAAGCCAAGCATTGCTATAAACTCATAAGTGAACAAACAAACTGGTCTGACAGTGTTATACTCAGTAATGCTGTACGACTTACTTATGCCGCTTATAAAAATGGGCAAGTAGGCCTGTTAAATAGCTGGCTCAAAGATAATAAGCTATAAATGACGTCAATAAAGTCGGTAGTTTATTGCGATATTACATCGCGAAAGATTCGAAAAATTTTATGTGATTAGTATTCTGTAGTATTTGAGAATATTCAATTGAATATTCAGTATTTTAGCTATACCCTTGCTATTTTTCATAGTTAATTAAGGTTGCCTTACGTGATAAATGTTTTATTGGTTGATGATCATCATCTTGTTCGTGTCGGTATTAATAAAATTTTAACGAGCGTTAAAGGCTTAAATGTTGTTGGCGAATGTGAAACAGGTGAAGAAGCAATTAAATACTGCCGAAAAAGTGAACCTGATGTTTTACTCATGGATATGGACATGCCGGGTATGGGGGGTCTTGAAGCGACTAAAAAAATATTACGTTTTGCACCTGATGTTAAAATTATTGTGTTAACCGCGCATACTGAAGATCCTTTCCCTAGCAAAGTAATGCAAATGGGAGCCGCTGGATATTTAACGAAAGATGCTGGACCCGATGAGATGGTTAATGCCATCCGGGCAGTACATAGTGGACAACGTTACCTTCCCTCCGATATAGCTCAAAAGATGGCATTAAATCAATTTAAGTCAGTAGACGATAATCCTTTTAATTCCTTATCTGATAGAGAATTACAGATTATGATTATGATCACACGTGGTGATAAAGTTCCTGCCATTTCTGAACATCTAAACCTAAGTACTAAAACGATTAATAGTTATCGCTATCGTATGTTTGAAAAACTTAGTGTAAGTAATGATGTTGAGCTTACCCATTTAGCCATACGCTTTGGCATGTTAAAAACAGAAAAGCTTTAAATCTCTACAAGAAGCTTCACCTCAATGCCATCAAAAACGCCTGATAATGTAGACAACAATAAAGCACCTCAAACCTCAACTTTTGATAGTGAGGCTTTTTTACGTGTAGTGACAGAGCAAGCCGGTGTTTATCGTATGTATGATGATAAACAAGTGGTTATCTATGTAGGTAAAGCTAAGGACTTAAAAAAGAGACTAGCAAGTTACTTCCGTAAAGATGTAGGCTCAGTTAAAACACAAGTATTAGTTAAACAGATTGCCGCCATTGAAGTTACCGTGACTCATACGGAAGGCGAGGCGTTGATCCTTGAAAACAATTACATCAAAAAATATCAACCGAAATACAATATTTTATTACGTGATGATAAGTCATATCCCTATTTACTTATTACTGCCCATAAGCACCCTAAGTTAGGTTTGCACCGCGGAGGTAAAAAAATAAAAGGTGAATATTTTGGTCCATTCCCAACCGTTGGTGCTGTTTGGGAAAGTTTACGCTTAATGCAAAAAATATTTCCTATTAGACAGTGTGAAGATAGTTATTATCGTGCACGGTCAAGACCTTGTTTACAACATCAATTAGGTCGTTGTTCTGCCCCCTGCGTAGATAAAATATCTGTGGATGATTATCAAGACCAAGTCAATTTAGCCAAGTTATTCTTACAAGGCAAGAGTTCAGCGGTTATTGAGCAGTTAGTTGCCAAAATGGAATTAGCCAGCAATGGGCTAAATTTTGAATCGGCTGCAAAATATCGCGATCAAATAGTGACATTACGTAAAGTCCAACAGCAACAACATGTAAGCGGCCATGTCGCTGAACTTGATGTTGTGGGTTTATATCGTGATAAAGCTCAAGTATGTATTCATTTACTTTTTATTAGGCAGCATAAAATATTAGGCAGTAAAAGTTATTTTCCAACGGTGCCCAGTGAAAGTAGTGACAGTGAAATATTGCAAGCCTTCATCGCCCAGCACTACTTAACAAGTGAGTCGTTAAGTCATGGAAAAGTACAAGGCAATATCCCCAAAGAGATCGTCATTAAAGAGTCTATTGATCAGGTAACTGATCTAGCCGCACTGTTGAGTGAACAAGCAGAATATGACGTTAAAATATCAACCAATACACGTAGCGAGCGAGCTCAGTATTTAAAGCTTGCTTCTACCAATGCACAAACTGCCTTAGTTACTCGAAATAGCCACAAAGAATCAATGCAGGCACGTTTTGTTGAGTTAAATAAAGTATTTGAGTTGGAAAATGGTATACAGCGTATTGAGTGTTTTGATATAAGCCATACTATGGGACAACAAACTGTAGCCTCAAATGTGGTGTTTAATCAAGAAGGACCACTCAAGACAGATTATCGGCGCTATAACGTCTTTGGCATTACACCTGGAGATGATTATGCCGCCATGGCATTTGCATTAAATAAACGTTATGGCAAATTAAAGTCAGCGCCCGTTAAGCCTGAAGAGCATAGTGCTCTAGAAAAGTTACCTGATATTGTCTTTATTGACGGTGGTAAAGGGCAACTTGCAGAGGCTGAGAATTTCTTTAGTCAACTTGCCTTAACAAAAACCCCTTTATTAGTAGGGGTGGCTAAAGGTGAATCACGTAAGCCGGGCTTGGAAACACTCATTTTAGCCGGTAGCCATCAGTTGATCTCCTTACCTGCGACATCCCCAGCATTGCACTTAGTACAACATATTCGTGATGAGTCGCATCGTTTTGCTATAGCAGGGCATAGGGCTAAAAGGCAAAAAGTAAGTAAAAAGTCTCGTTTAGAGTCAATCGAAGGAATAGGCGCTAAAAAGCGTCAAAGTTTATTAACGTTTTTAGGAGGCCTACAAGAAGTTATGCAGGCCGACATTGCTGCTTTGTCTAAAGTACCGGGTATAAGCCATGTGCTAGCAGAAAAAATACATAATGCTTTACATGAGAAGTAAGCGCGATAGTTGAAATTTTTCCCATCAATGAAAAATTTCACTTAAGTTTTCCCCGCCAGTATCAAATCAATGGTTTTACCTAAACTGTCCCATTCTGCCGTAGCACTGCTATAACAACTTGTGTAAACTAAAGAAAACTACTTGCAGTGAAAAGTAAATGTGGACAATACCTAACCAAATAACCTTATTTCGGATCGTCTTGATCCCAGTTTTCGTAATTATTTTCTATTTACCACTTTCGTGGAGCAATTTCGGTGCGTTTGCCGTTTTTTGGTTGGCAGCAGTGAGTGACATATTAGATGGCTATTTAGCGCGGAAGCTTAATCAGTCATCGGCGTTTGGTGCTTTTATAGATCCCGTCGCCGATAAACTCATGGTTGTTGTTGCGCTGGTGATGATAGCCCAAGACTATAGTTCATGGTTAGTTTCTATTGCCGCCATTATAATGATAGCGCGAGAAGTGTTTATAAGTGCCTTACGTGAATTTATGTCTTCGATAGGCAAACGTGACATTATTGCGGTTTCTAATATGGGTAAATATAAAACTGCAGCGCAAATGCTCGGGATTATGGGATTAATCTGGCAACCAAGTTATGATATTCCATTAATTTGGTTTTATTTACCGCACGAAGTCATTAATTACCTCTCTTATGGTTTTTATTCTATTGCGACAGTACTAACCGTTACTACTTGGGTTAGTTATTTCAAAGCCGCATGGCCTGAGTTAAAAGGACAGTAAGCAATCTAAAAGCTTTGTGTATTATATACGGACCAATAAATAGCCCGTTTAGTTAAAAATAGTGCAAACAACTCGCTTTTTAAGCAGTTAGAATAAAAAGTTGATTTAATAGTTGACTGGAAATAATTAAGATGTAGAATGCGTTTTTGTTGACAGGGAGTCAGCAAGTAAAAAGAAACAAGCCAAGACGATGTTGCATTATCTAGCTAATCTATTTACTGAAATTTGTAATTGTTAAGTTTAAATTTAGCGGCTGTAGCTCAGCTGGTAGAGCATCACGTTGCCAACGTGAATGTCACGAGTTCGAGTCTCGTTAGCCGCTCCA
>CAJXYE010000106.1 GCA_913063325.1 uncultured Colwellia sp.
GCCAGAGTTACGGCTAAAATTGCTTTTTTCGCTCTATTTCTCTTTGCGCCTTTATTAGATATTTTTCGCTTCGATCTCGACTTAGGTCACTTTATTATTTTTGGCCAAGCATGGACAATTAGCATCGACTCTATATTACTTGGTGGTGATAGTGTCGATGCCGCTATAAAAATTTTCACCCGTGTATTGTTTCCTGGAATGGCTTTTGTAGCTGTTACTGGTTTTTTAATTTGGAAGTATGGTCGAATATATTGTGGCTGGTTGTGCCCACATTTTTCTGTAGTTGAACTGATCAATGATCTGATGTTGAAGCAGCTCAATCGAGTCACTATTTGGGAAAAATCCAGTAAACAAAGTAACGGCTTATTACCTAAACTTATTGTATTTATTGCTGCTGTAAGCATGGCTTTTGTTTGGTCAGTTGGGCTATTAAGTTACTTGCTTGATCCTTACATGTTACTAGCTGGTTTAGCTCATTATGATTTAAGCTTTGGCGCGAGTATTTTTATTATTGTAGCCACATTAGTATTCACTGCTGATTTCATTTTTGCACGTCATGTCTTTTGTAAATATGGCTGCGCATTGGGCCTATTCCAAAGCTTAATTTGGATGGCAAATAACAAAGCAATGGTGATTAAGTTTGATAGAGAACGGGCTAAAGCTTGCCGAGAGTGTGAGTCATTCAATAGCCATAAACCGTGTGATCAAGCTTGCCCAATGCGCTTACCTACTCGCAATATGAAACGAGCAAAGTTTACTTGTACTCAGTGTATGCAGTGTGTTTCTGCTTGTAATAACGTGCAAAAAGACAATCCTGAGGGAGGGTTACTCAAATGGGTTATTGGCGTAAAGGCGATTGAAGTTGATAGGCCTGCGGGTAAGTATAAAGGTGAAGAAATCGAGATAAAAGAAGTTAAATAGTTTTGATTAACATAGTTAGGTATTAGTGCTTAATACATTAGTTAGTATTCATCGCTTACTCGGGCATAAAGTCTCGAACGTAGTATGCTACTTAATTACGTTCGAGTTGTTCAATATCTACGAGTTAATACGCCTGGAGCATCACATTATTATGCATTTGACTCTTTTGGCCAATTCCATGCTTGCCAAACAACTATTAAGGTTAAAGTTGCCTCAACGATCGCATACATTTTGTAAAAGTACCACCCTGCAATATAGGCAATATAAACTTGCATTAGTGTCATGATAAAACCGATCAGAATATTTAAAACCCTGTTAATAGTTGCGGGTAATAGTACGGATAAGCAAATCATTAAACTCGTGACTAGCATTATTGATGAAAGGCCAAGTAGCGTACTTTGGTCACCTGAACCAAAAATAGTAGTGCCATTTATCATGCCTTCAATCTTATTTGGTGTATAAAATTCAAAATAGTCGCAGTAAATGTATAAAGACATTGCTGCAGCCCAAATTGCACTAAGTTGTATTTTTATGTTGATTTTAAATTCTGAAAGTTGCGTCAAGTTTTAAATTAAGCAAATATGAAGTTGAATGAAGTACTGCGTACTTGGCCGACTTATTCTTGCAATTCTTGCTGTTTGTTTTGTCGTCATTTTTTTATCCTCATAATTTAGACTAGTTAAACTTTAGCACCCATTGTTTGGGAGCATTTAGTGCTATTTGAATTGCAGCCACCATGCAACCCCATACCTTATTGATATAACTAAAGAATAAATTATTACTGGATGCACTTTGCATGACCTTCCCAATTATGGGAAGGTGAAAAATGGAGTTATTCCCACAAATGGTAGATTTGCAGTGATTATTGAGACGAAATTAATTTATTAGAAATGATTGCTTATAAATGATGAATAGATTGCTTAACTCGAGCTGGGTGCGCAGTAAAAAAAAAGGGACATTGCTGCCCCCGAGTAAACATGTTTCTTTATTCGTTTTCCTAGCGAGTAACTAGACAGTTCTGGTTGCCATTGCTGGTGATATCATTGAGGCTTTCTTTGCCGGATAAAGTACCGCTAGTTGACCAACGATTAGCAAAGAAATAACACCAAATAGAATCAATTCAATGTTAATTGGTGCTAAGTTAAATGTTTTAACTAGCCACATATTTAATGAAACAGCGCCAATACAACCAATGACAATACCTACACCTGAAATCAGTAGGTTCTCCATCATGAAATAGCGCATTATTTGCCAACGTGTTGCTCCTAGAGCGCGGCGGGTACCTATTTGTTTAGTGCGTCGATTAATGCTGAAAATCGCTAAACCAACAATGCCAAATCCGGTAATAATAGTCAGTGTAATTACTACCGTTGTGAGTATTTTATTGGTGGCATTATGTCGCTGATAACTACGCTCTCTTGTTTCTTCCATTGTACGCATACGACGTATTATTCTACCCTTATCGCTCTCTGCAAGTAATTTTTCAATTTGCGGCATCAGTTGATCACGTTGACCAGGCTGCGTACGTATAAATAAGCGACTGCCTTTACTTTCCATTTGAAACGGCACTAACATGCTACGTTCAACGCCATCCCAACCATTCCAAGGTGCTTGTAATTGTTTTACAATACCAATAATTTGAATGGTTTGATTTTGTGATATAAACACTGTTTTACCCAGTGCTGATTGCCAATCATCAGGAAATAAACTTAGTGCTAGCGCCTTGGTGACTATAACTTTGTCAGCCCAAGTTGATTGTCCTGACTTTCGCCATTGAATATCGGTAGCGCTAAAGTTTTCACCGGCTATAAGCTCCAAGCCAAGGGCATTAATCGCATGGTCATCAACCATGTATACAGCAGTGCCTATAGAGTCTTTATCTTCACCTGCTTCAGTTTGTACACCTGAAGACCAACCGCCACCACTTAATGGTATAGCGTTGATTTGAATTGCATCAACAACACCGGGCATTTTTCTTAGGGTGTTCAAGTCAGTTTGCAATGCCGATTGAATATTATAATCTTGCCCAAAAATGGTGTTAGTTAAATAGAAAGTATTCAACTCGTCCACACCACTGCTTCTAAGCATTTGTGACTCTCTGTCTTGAATCATAAAAATAGCATTAACAATAATTGTCATGGTCAGTGCTATTTGTAAGGCAATCAATAAAGCGCCAATTTTATTTCGCATTAATGCGCGAATAATAAGTCCAGTTTCTAGCATGATAATTCTCCTATTGGCTCTTTAATTGTTGAGCAGGGGATATATTGCAAGCTCGCCATGTTGGATAAAGCCCTGCAATGACAGTACAAACAAGCGCTAATACAACGGCGAAAGTCATCATGGTTATGTCTAGTGTTGCTAACCCTTGCATATATTCACCATATAAGTTTTCAATACCTATTAGCCCCAAAAAGGATAAACCTAAACCGAGTATCCCTCCGGCTAAACCGATACAAGCAGACTCAATAATATACTGGCTAAAAAGGGTTGCTTTACTTGCCCCTAAAGCTTGACGGAGTCCAATTTCGGGTGCTTTGCCTAGAAATTTAGCTAACAATAGGCCAATGGTATTTAACAAACATACGGTTAAAAACATCAATGACATAGCCATCATCATTCTGGCATCATCAGCAACTACTTCTTGGCGTTCTAACCACTCCATAACATTGCTTAAACGGTTGTTAAGGGGTCTTTCGAATCGACCATATTGCTTTTGCTCTTCAACGTAGGCGTTTAAGAAAGTCATATAGTCTTGCCTGTCTTGCTCGCTTTTTAATTCAACCCAGAATTGTGTCCAAATACATTCACCGGCAAGAAATGCAGCCATACCATCACCACTAGGCTTCCAGCAGTTAGTGTTGCCTGAACGTCTAATTTTCTCTTCGGCAATTAAACTAAAGGGTACAAATACATCTTCTGACTCGCTAAAGGCACCGGTGGAAATGTCATAAAACCTTGGCTTAGGTTGCCAATAATCAATAACCCCAATGATTTTAAAAATATTGTTATCAAATTTAATGGTTTTTCCAACTGAGTTTTCACCACCAAAAATTTGTTCATTAATTTTTTTACTCAATACCATAACTTGCTCTTTACCAAGATCAGATTGCTCTGACCAAGCTAAGCCATAAATAAAAGGTACATCAAACATGGCAAAAAAGTCGGCAGAGTTGGCTCTAGCGGTAACACTAATAGGCAGTAAATCTGCATCTTCTGGCTCTATTACGCCATAGGCTTGCGCTTGTACATTTTGGCGAAAGGCTTTTTTAGCTTTCATTAAGTTGGTTGAATCAGTATAAGTTAGCTGATCAGGTGGGTTTACTCCCTCATCAAAAGGCTCGTTAACATCCCAGCTATCGAGTTGTACGTAAAATAGTTGCTCACTTTTATGTGGAATTGGGTTAGCAGACATTAAGTAATTAACAGTAATGGTGGTCATCGCTGCACCAATGCCTAAACCAATGGCGCATATCATCACTAAGCTTAAACCCCAATGACGTATGATACTGATCCAAGCTAGACGTAAATAATAGGTAAACATAAATACTTCCTCAGCTTAGTTAAGCGATCGCTTGTTGATTAGTAGTCGCTAGGTGTATATCGATTTCGTTTACTCTGCCGTCCATCACTTGAATGGTGCGCGGTGAGCGTTGTGCCAATTGCGCGTCATGCGTGACCATTATGATCGTGGTGCCTTGTTTGTTTATGTCTTCTAGCAAAGACATAACACCTTGCGCCATTTCTGAGTCTAAGTTCCCTGTAGGTTCATCGGCGAGTAAAAATCGAGGATCTGTGGCCAATGCTCTGGCGATGGCGACACGTTGCTGTTGACCACCCGAAAGTTGGCTTGGTAGATGTTTCATTCTTGATGCGAGGCCAACACGTTCTAAGTTCTCTTCTATTCGGCGTCTTCTTTCTTTAGCATCAAAACCACGATAGCGTAAGGGTACGTCAACATTATCAAATAAATTTAAGTCAGGAATTAAATTAAAGCTTTGAAAGATAAATCCTATTTTATGGTTTCGCATACGCGAACGGCCATTGTCATTAAGCCTGCCAATGTCTTCACCATCAAGGGTAAATTCGCCACTTGTGTAAGTTTCTAATAAGCCAGCAATATTTAAAAAGGTGGTTTTTCCTGAACCTGAAGGACCGGTAACACTGACAAAGTCGCCTTCGTTCACAGTTAAATTAAAATCTCTTAACGCATGTGTTTGTATGTCTGCTGTTTGGAAAACTTTACTGATATTTTTCATGATTAACATAGTGTTATCCTTGCTTATCGTTTTAGTTGTTAATTTTGATATATTTATTTCTATACTTGCTGTTAATTAAGTAGTACTTGTTGTGCTGAATTGAATAGGTCGGTGTTTGAGATAATGATTTGATCATTTTCTTTTAAACCGCGAAGTAATTCGACATGACTTAAGCTTCGAGCGCCAATAGCAATTGGTGTCTTTTGAGCTATGCCGTCAGTAATTTTGTAGGCAAACTTACCGCCACTACTATCAAGAAATTGTCCGCGTTTTACTTGTAATACATCACTTTTGTGCTCAAGAATTATCTGAGTATTAAGACGTTGGTTTTGACGCAGTTTTTCTGGTGTTTCTTTAATGAAGCGTACCCGCCCAGTAACCTGATTGTTCAGTATTTCGGGGGAAATTGTTACTAGGCGAGCACTAAAACTTTGTTTTTCAAAGCTGATATCTACCGCCATGCCTATGGCTAAATCATCGGCATAGCTTTCAGGAATATCTATTTCTACTTCAAAGTTGCTTAAATCTACAACCATGAGAATAGCTTGGTTCTTAGTTAAGAACGTTTTGTTATCGGCACTTAGGTTACCAACAATGCCGCTAACGGGTGACGTAATAGTAAGCGAATTAACTTGTCGTTGCAGCTCAGCAACAAAAAGTTTTTGCTGCTGCAAATCGAGCGATATAGACTTGCTTTCGAAAGTTAGGCTTTCACTGTTCAATTCTGCATCTTGCACGGCATGCTTAAAAAGTAATGAGGCGTTTTCAAGGTCATCTTGTGCTTTTTCAAAATCTATTTGGTTAATGACACTTTTTTCATAACCTAAGTCTGAGCGCCTTTTTTCTCTTTTAGCGGTTGTTAATTTCACGTTGGCAAGGTCAACGGCTTTTTGATCAATTAACTTTTGTTTTTTCGCTTGAATTTTTTGTCTTGCTAAACTTGACTGAAGTTTCTCTAAAATGGCTTGTTGTTGAAACAACTGATTGGTTAATTCTGGGCTTTCTAATGTCGCTAAGATCTGCCCTTTTTCAACCTCATGCCCGGCTTCAACTTTTAGTGTAATTGTACCTTCTGCGGGGCTATATACTGTTGGTTTAACGGCGGCAATAACGCGGCCTAATACTGAAATATCACGAACAAAGTCGCCCCGTGTGATAGTGGCTATTCTTACTCTATCGAGCGAGACAGATTTTTGAGCTTGACTCCAGCGGCTTGCAGCCGGTGCTACTTGCCAGATAATGCCTATGAGCACAGTAAGACTGATTGCAACTGTGATTAACTTTTTTGGTTTATTATTTTGTGGTGCGATCGAGACATCTTGGTCGCTAGTATCTTTAATCATAATTATTCCCCCGAATAGTAATGATTAAGTAGTTAGATTGAATAAAAAGGTTTAAATTAAAATGAAATAAAGTGATTTCTTTAATCGAATTTAAAAGGAATAAAAATGAAAATAGGTATTTTTTTCTTCTGGCTGATTGTTTCTATTGATGTTTTTTCTCAAGAGCATGTTATTGATATTTATAAAATGAAATTTGTTCCCGCACAAGTGACGATAGAAGAAGGAGACACAGTTATTTGGCGAAATGTTGAAAAACGTCAATATCACAGTGTTTGGTTTAAACAATTGCAAAAAGAAGAACCAGATTACTTTTTTCCTGATGAAAGTTACCAGCGTAGTTTTGAAAAATCAGGTGAATTTTCCTACGAATGTGGTCCTCATCCTAGAATGAAAGGTACAATTATTGTTATTGATAAAGTGCATTAATCTATTTTTCCTCATTAATATAGCCTTAAAAAATATAGGGTTATATAAAATTTATTGTGTTTTTAACCTGAACAATCCCATTGTTTTTTGATATGGCGCAACAATAGTTAACTTTTCGTCACATTTTATTATAACTCTCAAAAAACTTGATTTCTATCAAGCTATCTCTTTTGTCATCTAGGCTATTATTTCTAAGCTTTTCTAATACAACTAACGCATGAATTTTAACATTCATTAAGGGATATACCATGTCAGAGAGCTTTACTAAAGGCATGGCAAGGAATATTTATTACGGAGGAAGTGTATTCTTCTTCTTAATATTCTTAGCTTTGACTTTTCACACTGTAAAAGAGATGCCCAAAAGGGATAACCGACATAATATTACCGAAGCTGTAGAACGCGGTAAGCATTTGTGGGAAAAAAATAACTGTATTGGTTGTCACTCGTTAATTGGTGAAGGTGCATATTTTGCTCCAGAACTAATGAACGTTTATGATCGCCGTGGCGGTGGTAGCGAAGAAGGGTTTAAAGCCTTCATGAATGGTTGGATGAATGCTCAGCCATTAAATATTCCCGGTCGCCGTCAAATGCCTAATTTCCACTTAAATGACCAAGAAATTGATGATTTAGCTGAGTTCCTTAAATGGACTTCTGAGCTAGATGCCAATGGCTGGCCACCAAACATAGAGGGTTAAGGCGTGGATACTTTAAAATATCAATCACAAGCCGTAGCAAAACCTTACTTTATTTTCGCTATGATCTTATTCGTAGGCCAAATTTTATTTGGTCTTATTATGGGCTTGCAATATGTTGTTGGTGACTTCTTAGGTGGAATTATTCCATTTAATGTTGCTCGTATGGTACATACCAACCTTCTTATTGTTTGGCTACTTTTTGGTTTTATGGGGGCTGCTTATTATTTAGTGCCTGAAGAAGCTGAAACTGAACTCTATAGTCCTCAGCTTGCTATTATTCTTTTTTGGATATTTGCTGCAGCAGGCGTACTAACTATTTTAGGTTACTTATTGGTACCTTATTCTACCTTAGCTGATATTACGCTTAACCACCTATGGCCAACAATGGGTCGTGAATTCTTAGAGCAGCCAACGATTACCAAAATTGGTATTGTTGTTGTATGTCTAGGCTTCTTATTCAACCTGGGTATGACTATCTTAAAAGGTCGTAAAACTGCCATTAACATGGTGATGATGACTGGTTTAATTGGTTTAGCTGTATTCTTCTTATTCGCTTTCTATAACCCAACTAACTTAGCCTTAGATAAATACTTCTGGTGGTTTGTTGTTCACTTATGGGTTGAAGGTGTATGGGAATTAATCATGGGCGCAATCTTGGCTTATGTATTAATCAAAGTTACTGGTGTTGACCGTGAAGTAATTGAAAAATGGTTATATGTGATTATCGCTATGGCGCTTATCTCAGGTATCTTAGGTACTGGCCATCATTTCTACTGGTTAATGACTCCTGAATATTGGCAGTGGGTTGGTTCTATCTTCTCAGCACTTGAACCACTTCCTTTCTTCGCAATGGTACTATATGCATTTAATATGGTTAACCGTCGTCGTCGTGAACATCCTAACAAAGCTGCTACATTATGGGCATTAGGTACTGCGGTAATGGCATTCTTAGGTGCGGGTGTATGGGGCTTCTTACACACGTTATCTTTTGTTAACTACTATACGCATGGTTCGCAAATTACTGCGGCTCACGGTCACATGGCTTTTTACGGCGCATATGCAATGATTGTTATGACAATCATCTCTTACGCAATGCCTAAGTTACGTGGTATTGGTGAAGCTAACTGTAATAAAGCACAAGTTATTGAAATGTGGGGGTTTTGGTTAATGACGGTAGCTATGGTATTTATCACATTATTCTTAACGGGTGCTGGTATCTTACAAGTATGGTTACAACGTTTACCTGAGTCTGGTGAAGCATTAAGCTTTATGGCGACTCAAGATAAACTTGAAATCTTCTACTGGTTACGTGAAATTGCTGGGGTAATCTTCCTATTAGGTTTGATTTCTTACTTAACTAGCTTCTTTATTACTGATAAAAAAGCACAAGCGTAATATAAATTAAGTCTCATACCAGTTCCGCTAATTAGGTGGTCTATTTTATACGTAGGAAAAATTGCCAAGTACAAGGCATTTATTTAAATAACTAGTTGTTCTAATTATTAAATAAATAACGAAGTAATTGGTGGTTTTAACAAGTAGAAATAAATACATAATTAATGGGATTGGTATTGACTGACCTTAATTTAAGAAAAGCAAAAGCCGTGACTGTGTCGCGGCTTTTTTTTGCCCTTTTTCCAGGCAATACGACAACAGTAATAAAGCACTGAAGTTACTTATGATTACTTTTATCAGCTTTCATCTTGTTTTATCTTCACTTTACCGAAAACTATTTTATCTGAGGCTAACTAGCTGTTACCTTGCTGGTATCATAATTTATGTAACTTAGCTCAGCTTACTTAACTCAAGTGCACTTAATCTGACGAGGATTTCATTATCTCTACTTCAACGGTTCAAAAATTTATATCAAAGAAAAAAAGCTTATTAGTACCTGTCATGGTGATGCTCAGCTTGTCATCAGCTCCTATTCTTGCTGCTAACCAGGCAGGACAGCAGTCAGTCAAGCATGAGCGTAAGCTGGCAATTGATGAAAAAAATGTCACTAAACACAGTACTAAGGTAAAGGGTAAAAAATTCAAATATACCGCTACCACAGGTACACAGCCGGTGTGGGATGAAGAAGGGAACCCAACGGCGAGTTTGTTTTACACCTACTATCAACGTAGTGATGTGAAAGATAAGGGCAAAAGACCATTGCTTATTTCATTTAATGGCGGACCCGGCTCAGCGTCGGTTTGGATGCATGTCGCTTATACCGGACCCAAAGTTTTGAATGTGGACAGTGAAGGTTATCCACTACAGCCATATGGCGTAAAAACCAATGATTATTCTATTTTAGATGTGGCAGATATTGTTTTTGTTAACCCGGTAAATACGGGGTATTCTCGCGTATTGCCAGGTAAAGATGGCAAAATGCCAACTAAAGAGCAGCAAAAGAAAATGTTCTTTGGTGTTAATGCTGATGTTAAATATTTAGCAGAATGGGTTAATACTTTTGTTAGTCGTAATAACCGCTGGCGCTCGCCTAAGTATCTTATCGGTGAAAGCTACGGTACTACGCGTGTTTCAGGCTTAGCTAAAGAATTGCAGGCCCGTCAATGGATGTATGTAAATGGTGTGATTTTAGTATCACCTACGGATATCGGTATTAAACGTGATGGGCCAGTAAAAGCAGCAAACAGATTACCTTACTTTGCCGCAGCTGCTTGGTACCACAAAGCGTTAACGGCTGATCTACAACAAAAACCATTAACAGAGCTACTTGAAGAAGTAGAAGAATATACGCTGGCAAAATATTTACCTGCATTAGCTAAAGGAGGTTTTATTTCAGCACAAGAAAAGCAGGATGTTGCTGAGCAAGTGGCTAAATACTCGGGCTTATCTGTTACAGCTGTGGTTAATAATAATTTAGATGTAAATAACGCTTTCTTCTGGAAAGAATTATTACGCGATAGAAAGCAAACTATCGGTCGTCTTGATTCACGTTACTTAGGTATTGATAAAAAAGTGTCAGGCTCTCGTCCAGATTATAATGCTGAACTAAGTTCTTGGTTGCATAGTTTTACACCTGCCATTAATTACTATTTACGTGAAGAATTAGACTATAAAACTGACATAAAATACAATATGTTTGGTAATGTTCACCCGTGGGATAGAACAGGTAACAATACTGGCGAAGGATTACGCTCCGCTATGGCGCAAAACCCTTACTTACAAGTCATGATTCAGTCAGGCTACTTTGACGGCGCGACTAACTACTTCGATGCTAAGTACACTATGTGGCAACTAGACCCAAGTGGTTTGATGAAAGATAGATTGTCATTTAAGGGCTATGAAAGTGGCCATATGATGTATTTACGTCATGATGACTTACGCGATGCTAACCAAGATATTCGTGACTTCATCAAAACAAGCTTGCCGGCGAAAGGGCAGGCAGCTAAGTATTAACCTTAATATTAACACTATTCAGTCTAACGAGCCCTTCAACTATTAACATTACTAATAACTAGGTTAAAAGTTAAACAAACTTAGTACTATTAAAAGCTTACCCGATGATTCGGGTAAGCTTTTTTGTTGTCTAAGCTTTGTTTTAAAAGTGCAGTAGAACTAATAGATTAGATATTGATTTCTTTTTAGTCAAAATCGCTGTATAATGCGCGCAAAATTATAGCCCTATTTCGGTAACCTACTGGAGTAGCGATAAACAATAGTAACAGCGAGTAAAGCCTGTGTTAGATAAATTAAGAAATGTGGCAATTATTGCCCACGTTGACCACGGAAAAA
>CAJXYE010000107.1 GCA_913063325.1 uncultured Colwellia sp.
GTACAGAGACAACACGCCACTGACGGCAATGAGCTTGCAGGGGACATCGCAAAAAAGCGATTGAACATTACTGTGACTGGCTCCTGCGCCAGCGAAGTGGTCATTTGAAAGGCAAGTCAGAGCATACTCTTTTGTTGCTCAGTTGCGAAAACGGTAGTAATCAGGTAGCCGATAAATTTCAACTACCTGTATATCAATAGCGATATCCAATACTAAAGAATGGGTAATGATCATCTTTATACACGCTGTAACTAACTCCTAAAGACCAGCCAGACTCTTTCATTTTGTGAAAGTGGTATTTGTATCCAACAGATAAACCATAATCGACATCTATCTTGTATTCTAGGTTTTCGGTAAGGTATTTATTAACATTTAACACGCCTGAATATAAGTTAACTGAATTGTTGCTATCTAAATAGAAATTCATTCCAATGCCACCACCAACTTGTTCATTTGTTTGGTTTGAATAGCTGAAAATACCAACGGAACCGTAAACATCAAAAACTTTCCCTCCTATTGGAAAATGAAATTGTGTGCCGATACCCCCATACTCAACTCCTATCCCAAACTCTAAAAACGAATTATCTTTAGCAATGACAAATATTGGGAACATTGTAAGTAACAATACTGCAATACCCTTCAAAAACGGCTTGAATTTCAACTGCTATCTCCTGTGTGATAGTTTTAATTTGTAATAAGAAGTATTATTGAGGGAGTCTATTAATTGAATAAATATGAAACTTTCCATGTATATATCAAATTCGTCCCTGAAAAATAATTTGATGTTAACGACCGTAAATCGCTATATGCGAACAATAAGCTTTTCAACTTCTTACGTCAACAAAGCTGCATTGTGTCGCCCTGATATTTGAAGCTGCTTGAGCTCGTCTTAACTAGTACACTTGTAAGGTATTCAACGCTGTTTACTATTTTGATTATTCAAAGATGATTGTCAATTTATTGTTGTTCTTACTGTTTCAATTTCCCTTTAAGTCATGAAAATCCATAAATTCTCCTAAAGTGAGACTTAAAATTTACTTTTAAGCTTACGGTCAAAATATAGGAAATTTATGATGTTAAGGTACAAGCTAGTTTCGCTGTTGTTTTTATTGCTGATTTCCCGCACTACGCTTGCAGGTATCATCACAATTGATTACGACGTACAAGATATATGGTGGTTGAATGGCCAAGCAAAAACTAATAATACTGAGTTAACGACAGATGATGTAAACATAAGTGACAGCCGAATTGGTGTTATGTTTACCGATCTAAGCTCCTTAGAGGGTTATCAAATTCAAAGTGCAGAACTACAAATGTATCGTTATATAGGCGGCTTTCTTCCTAATGATATGACCATTAATTTGTTTAACATCACTGAAAGTTGGTCTGAAACCTCAGTAGTTCCAAGTTTTGACGATTATGCTGTTACGAGTTTAACTTTTGGTGTTAACGAAGCGAGGGGCTGGCATTTATGGAATATCACAGAATTAGTGCAAGGCTGGTTATTTGAAGAGGTTATTAATAATGGCGTTATGCTGGCAGGATCAGGAGAAAATAGGTTTCAAAAATTTTACAGTAGTGAAAAAGTTGGCTTTAGCCCCAAATTAGTGATAAATGTTGTTGATGTACCTGAGCCATCAACTTGGGTATTAATGATTTTGTGTTTGCTCTTTTTTTATATAGAAAACAGAAAGCAGAAAGCAGAAAACAAATAAAACCTAAGTTACTCATGTTAAGGAAGCGCAGATGAAAACACTTTTTGATAAACACTCAAGTAAAAGTGAAGCAATGCTAACGGCTATTGCTCATATGCCGACTAAAAGTTTACCTGTATTGATGGATAGTGACTTTCAACAAACATTAACCGATGTCGATTATATGCGAGTTGCTGTTTTGTTAGCGCAAAAAAGCTATAACGAAGGCGGTTGCCCAATTGGTGCAGTAATCGTTGATGACTCAAGTCAACAAATCGTTGGTAAAGGGCATAATACCCTTGTTCAAGAAAGCCATCCTTATAATCACGGTGAAACCTCTGCCATACGGGATGCAGGCCGAATAGATTTTAGTAAAACTACGCTATTTACCAGTCTTAGTCCTTGCGATGTTTGTGCAACATTATTGTATATGAGGGGCTTTAATCGTGTTGTTGTTGGTGATATTACCAATGCTAATGGTAATGAAGCTTTGCTTGTGAAAAAAGGTGTGCAAGTTGATATTTTAGAAGATGCCCAAGGTATTGCATTGTATGCTAAATTTAGAAAGGAAAAGCCAGCGCAAGACCTTGAAGATTGGCAGGGACTAAGTGGTTTAAATAATGCCGAACAATAAATGAAATAAAGTCGTTAGCGCTTTTACTGCATTTATTGGGCAAGTTTTTAATGTATGGGCTGCGTTGGCAGCTTGCATACTACTTTTAGTCCGCCTAACGTAGAGTGCTCTGCGTAAATTTCGCCGCTATGCGCTTCAATTAAGCTTTTACATATAGATAAACCAAGCCCTGAGCCACCGGTTTCTCTACTTCTTGATGCTTCTACTCGATATAAGCGCTCGAATATAGAGCTGAGTTCTTCTTCTGATACGCCAGGGGCAGTATCTGACATTGAGAAATATAGCCAATCCTTTTTATAGACAACCTCTAAAATAACGCGGCCAGGTTTATTGGTATATTTAACACTGTTCATAAGTAGGTTAGTCAGTACTTGCTTAAGGCGTTCTTTGTCAAAACAAATCTGTAAATCAGCAGGGAGTTCTTTCTTTAATTCAAAGGTAAGTTGGCGCTGTTTGACAAGTTGCTTTAGCTCAAACTTCCAATCGCTTAAGGTATTATTGAGTTCAAACGTGGTTTTGTTGAGTTGCAAAACCCCAATGTCTGACTGCGCAAGTTGATGAATATCATCAATTAAGTGTTGAATATCGTCTAATTTATTATCAAGGGCGTCATAGCTTACTTGAATGTCTTCTTCTAAATCATCTTTTAGTGATTCGACTTGTAATTTTAATACGGTTAGTGGTGTGCCAAGCTCGTGAGAGACATCTGCAAGCAATTGGTTTTTTTGCTTAAGTAAGGCAGCCGCCGTTTCTTTTTCTTGAGTTAATGTATTTCGGCGTTGAACTTGTAAATATGAAAAAGAAATAAGTAATACAACCACTAAAAAAGCAATAACGGCTAAGTAATTAAAACGTTGCTCTAACAATAGATTGTCGAGTTGCTCCAAGTTACCGTTATGGATTTGAGTGGCAATGGCAGTAGATTTTTTGATGAATTCTCGCTTTGCATATTCAGATTTTCCAAGTAACTCAAAGGCCTTATTCAGTGAAGCTTGTTGTAGGCCACTCTTCATCAAAATTAATGGCTCAGCTTCAATTTTAATTGGAGGCAAGCCGGGGTATTCTTTTTCTAATAAATTGAGTGTTTCAAAACTTTCTGTGAGCTGGTTGTCGCGAAAATACATTAAGCTCAGTTGCTCATAGGCAGCTCTTATATAAGCAGAATGAGAAGTCAAAGTCCTTAATTCAACTGCTTTGTGAAAATATGAAATAGCCAATGGCCATTTATTTTGCGCTCTTGCTAATACAGCTGCATGATAATTAGCAAAAAAAGGTAAATCAGTAAATTCTGGGTGTTGTTGCGCAAAGCTGAGTAACTCGTCAATATGCTGCTGTGCCAATATATATTCTGCCATATCAGTAGCAGCAACAATCAAGTTTCTTAGCATGAAATAAACACCTTGATAATCTGCTGCAAGCAGCCACTTGTTTTTGGCAATTAAGTTATATTGATATGCTTTATCAAAGATAGAGAGTTTTCTATAGATCAATGCTGTTTCATTATAAATGGTTGCTTGCTCTTCGTCTTTGAGCAAACTTTGCTGCGCTAAATCAATGGCTTGATCTAATATGGCGAGCGCTTGCGGAACATCTTTAGTTTTTTCGTATACACAAGTACTTTGTGAGCTTAAGGTGGTTGCTAACCTTGCTTGTTCCGTTGCAATTTCTAGCAAAATATCTACAGCTTTATCAATGTCATCACAATAGCTTAATAGTGATGAATCTACTCTATAGAGACTGTTAGAGCGTACAATGTAGTTGCGGGCTAATAGCAGCGGTAATTTTTTGTTATGATTTTCAATAAGACGAATTGATTGACTAGCAGAGTCTATAGATTGTTGAAACAAGCTGTTTTGCTGTTGTACAAGGGCCAATAAATTCCAATAAGACGCTTGCTCTGTAACATTAGCATGCAAAAATGATGCTTTCGCTTTATTTAGGTCTGCTAATTTAACTTCTACATTGCTTTGCGAGGATAAATTTTTCTCCAGTTCATCAAAGGATTGCGCTATGGCAATATTAATAAGTAAGTAGCAGAAAACACAAAAGCTGTAAAAAAATTTAATCATTATTTAGCCCATTAAATGAAATTTTAACTTTATCAAGTAATAGGCAACTCCATTATGATTTTTAGACCGCCTAAATTTGAATGTTCAGCATATATTTTTCCATTATGCTCTTCAATCAAGCTTTTACAAATTGCTAGTCCTAAACCTGAGCCTCCAGTTTCCCTACTTCTTGAATTTTCTACACGATATAAGCGGTCAAATATATTAATTAAGTCATTGTCTGGCACTGTCGGTGCGCTATCTTCAATAGCTAACAAAAGTGCTTTATTGTTGGTTGTAGCAGACAGTTTAACTTGCCCCGGTTTGTCCGTATATTTAATACTATTAGTGAGTAGATTAATAAATATTTGTTTAATTCTGTCTCGATCAAAATTTACCGTTAGTTTTTCTGGTAACTGTCTATCAATATCAAATGCAAGTTTATTCTTGTTTACAAATAAGGTTAACTCATCTTGCCATAAGTCGAGTGATTTATTTAGCTCAAAAGGCTCTATATTAAGATTAAGGGCGCCTACATCAGATTGTGCAAGCTGATGTATATCGGTAATTAAACGATCTATATCAGACAGTTTATTATCAAGCGCATCGTAGGTTGCATGCACATCGTCCTCTAAATCATCTTTCAATGATTCAACTTGTAATTTTAATACGGTAAGAGGGGTTGCTAATTCATGAGAAACATCCGCGAGTAATTGATTCTTTTTCTCAACTACCTCTTCCATCAGTTTTGAACGTTCGTGCGCTATTTTTGACTTCTGTTTTTGTCTATAAATGATAAAGATGGTAAGCAATATCACAGTTAGGATAATTAAGGTGCCCGCATACTGTAACCGCTGATTTTTAAGGGTTTCCAATTCTTTATCTTTGGTTAATAATTCAATTTGTGATTCACGTTGCTGTGCTTTAAATTTTTCTTCAAACTCACTAATTTTTTGTAGTCTATCTTCCTCTATTTTTTCCCCTTTGAGCGTTGTATATTTTTCATAAAACTCCAGCGCTTTATCAAATTGGTGCGTTTTTTTATAAATACGGTATAAGTTCATATATGATTCATAAATGTAAGGTTTTCTTTTTGATTTTATGGCTCTGTCATGCGCGGCCTGAATATATTCTAAGGCTTGGCTATAGTTTTCTAACTTACTGTTTAATACCCCAATGGCCATTTGAATGGATATATAAGCGCCATCGGACTCTATTTGTTCACTAAGAGTTAGCGCTTGTTCATAGTACTCAATCGCGCGATTAAATTGTTTTTTATCCACATAAACCTCTCCTAAGCGTTTGGCGATAGTAAACAAAGAATTGATATTGCCAATATCTTTTTGTAATTCACTGGCTTTGGTAAAGTATTCAATGGACTTATCTAATTCATCATTAAATGAATAAGCGACGCCAATATTAATGAGTTGTTCAGAAATCATAGATTTCTTTTTAAAGGACTTTGCGTGTTCTAATGCTTGATGATAGTACACTAAGGCTTCACTCCATCGGCCATATTGCATATTGATTAAAGCTATATTACCAAGGGTGTGTGTTGCTGAGTTAGTTGCGACATAGTCATCTATTTTTAGTGCTTCAATGTAATATGGAAGTGCTAATTCATAGTCAGTATTGTAGTAATGTGCTAGCCCTTGGTTATTAAGACAAGAGCCCAACGAAAGTAAGTCGTTAAGGGTTTTAAAAGCTGAACATGCTTTATCAAGATGAACTAACGCACCGGTGAAATCATTATCTTTTTCAGATAGAAGGTTAGAAAAATCAACATGCGCGTTTGCTATTGCAGCCATATTATTAGACTGTTCGGCTAGTGCAAGGTGTTGTTTAACAAGAGTTGATGCTTTGTCTAGTTGACTTGATTCTCTATAAGCATCAAAAAGGTTATGCATAACATCAAGTTGTAGCGGTTCATTAGGAAACTCATCGAATAATTCAATTGCTTCTTCTCCATATATTACCGCCTTGTTAGGGGCTTCACTGGCATAGTATTCGGTCAACTCAGCTAATATAACTAATCTATTACTTCCGGTACTGGCAGATAAGCCGACTATCAAGCTTTCTATTTTTTCTTCTGTGGCTTGCAATGGCAAGCAGGAGAAAAACACAAGCAAAACATAGGCTTTTAATATTTTTGATAACATGAAAATCCACTCTTGGTTAAGTCTCTAAAGACTACAATTCTTCTCTTTACTTACTTAAGAATAGCCAACTTAATGCAATAAGGCCGCATACCTTAAGTTTACTCTTTAGCATCGATTGGCCTAAGTATGCTATGGCATATGTGAGGTTGAATCGAGTTACAAATGTTATTTCTCCACAAATTCTCCTAACTCTTTAGATACATTATTCCGTATAGCTGGGAATTGCCTCTTGCTCGGGAAAAGAGGTGTTGTTGTTGTAAATAAATGGATTTTTCTATGTGGTTGGTAATTATGAATAAATTGATAGAGTCGAACAGTGAATTAAAGTGTGTATTATTTGAAAAGCTAATTTTATTGGCTACCCTAACCTTTGGGTTGATTTCCTCATTTAACACTTTGGCAAGCTCTGCTAATGATAATGGTTTGGTAAATCAGCGATTAAGTAATATTGCCATTTATGACCTAGGTGACGCTCAATGTAAAAACTTGCCCAGTAACTTATCTAATATCAATTTTGCCAACCCGAATGTTTCTGGTTATCAGGTGTCCAACTACATAGCAAATGACTTTGCCATTCGAAGCAGTTCCAATAGTAATTGTGGGAAAACTTTTGCTGATAGCTTTGCTGGCGATGTATATATTCCCGCGGATGAAAATGTCACTTTTTATTTGAACTCAGAAGATGGCAGTAAATTATGGATCAATGGAAATTTAGTTGTAAACAACGATGGCGTTCATAATGCGCAAGAAAATAATGGCTCTGTAGCTTTAAGCCATGGGTGGCACTTTATAGAAGTGCAGTACTTTCATAATGGCGGAGCGGACAACGCCGATTCCAGTTATAGCTTGAATGTCAGTTATAGCTCCAATGGCATAGGTGCTAAGCAAGGGATCCCTAATTCAGCGCTTCGCTTAGGGGCAGCTTTAGACACGGATAACGATGGCGTCGCTAATTATTATGATATTGATAAAGACGGTGATGGCTTAATTGAAATTTCAACTTTGGCTGATTTGGATGAAGTTCGAAATAACTTAACGGGTACAGCATTATTTGGCAATAGCACGGGTTGTAACACTGGCTGCAACGGTTTTGAACTCACCCAAGACTTAGATTTTGATACCTCTGGTGATGGCATTGTTGATGCAAATGATGCCAATGGTGTTTACTGGAATGCAGGAGAAGGCTGGTTGCCTATTGGTCGTACAAGTAGTAATGCTTTTCAAACGACTTTTGAAGGTAATAATTTTACTATCAATAACTTAACCATTAACCGCAGTATAGAAGATGGTATTGGCTTTTTTGGTTTTACTAGAGCTGGCTCTATAATCAATAATTTTGGTTTAACTCATACACGAGTGGAAGGTAATAATGGTGTTGGTGCGTTAGTAGGTAAGGCTGATAATTCGGTTGTTAATAATGTTTATAGCACTGGTAAAGTTAGCGGTAACTATGAAGTAGGTGGTCTGATCGGTTGGGCAAACACTGTTTCGATTACTACTGCTCGTCATATTGGCTATATTACAGGTGTTGATGAATTTATTGGTGGCATTGTAGGCCGTGCGGGTATCAATAGCGCTATTGAAAATGCTTTTAATATAGGCAGTGTTGTCGGTGGTGATCGTGTTGGTGGCATCGCTGGTACAAGTGATAGCGACATAAGTGACGTTTATGTTGCTGGCTATGTTAATGGCGATCAGCGCGTAGGTGGTATTACTTCTGGAGTAAATTCTGCGCATATAGATAGGTCATATGTTGTTGCTAAAATAACAGGTAACTTTGATACAGGGGCTATTCTCGGCTCTATATTTGCACCTGACGCGGGTATTTCGAGCAGTTATTGGTTAACTGGTATTGCAGAAACAGCCGTTTTTTATGATAGAAACGTACCAATTGCAATAACCGCGGCTAACTTAGTTGATTTATCTTGCCCAACTAATGCTGGAGATAACGCTTGTAATCAAATCTTTTATGCTGACTGGGATGATTCAACGCCAGTTTGGCAATTTGGCACTAACAATCAACTTCCAGCATTAATGCAAAATGCCTCAGCCTATTTTCTAGCTGATTTTGATGGCGATGGTGTTAGTGACCAAGTTGATGTTTTTCCAAGCATAGCTCTTGGTGCATTGTTAGATAATGACAGTGATGGGATCCCTGATAACTGTGATGCAGCTTGTTTATCTACGGGCTTAGATACTGATACCGATGATGATAACGACGGTGTTGACGATGTTAGTGATGCATTTCCATTTGATAGTACCGAGTCTGCTGATAATGATTTAGATGGCATTGGTGACAATGCCGACTTGGATGATGACAACGATGGCGTTAATGATGATCAAGATGAATTTCCTTTCGATGCGTCAGAGTCGGCTGATATTGACGGAGATGGTATAGGAGATAATGCCGATAACGATAGTGATAATGATGGTTATATCGACAGCAAAGATAGTGCTCCTTTAAATCCTTTATTACCCGGATTAAGACCAATTCGCCAACAAAGTGCTGACAATGCAGACAATCGATTTGCTTATAGTATTGCTAATATTGGTGATGTTGACGGTGATGGTGTTGATGATATTGTCACGGGTGCATTTGAAGATAGTGCTAATGGTTTTGACGATAATGGTGTTGTATTTATTATCTCAGCTAAAACGGGAAAAACTCTTTATAAAATATACGGTGATGGCACTGATAACGAATTAGGTAAATATATTAGATCAGCGCCAGATATGGACAATGATAATGTAAATGATTTTTTGGTTTATCGCGCAGGCAGAGGGGAGGATACCAATAATGCAATAGAGTTGTACTCCAGTAGAACAGGCAGCTTGATTTACAGTATATCCAGCGAACATGATGTTTTTGGCCATGATTTTACTTTTACTGGCGATGTGAATAATGATGGAGTTGATGATCTTTTAATCTCAGCACCTGGTTTTGATAATGATCAAACTAATGCTGGGGCAGTATTTATCTACTCAGGCGTTGATGGTTCAGAGCTAAGCCGTATAGAGGGTTCAGGGGGCTATTTTGGAGATAAACTTGTTCCTATCGGGGATATAAATGCCGATCAAATAACTGATTTCATAGTGAGCGCATCAAGTTTTGACGCACAAGCCGGTGAAGATGGGCGTATTTATGTATTTTCTGGAGCAGATAACCAAATTTTATATCAAATTGATGGTGATGAATATCGTCAAAAAATAGGTGATGAGTTAGTTGCGATAGACGATATTAATAATGATGGCATTAGAGATTTTGCTTATTCGAATAACACAACAGCTGAATTTCAAGGTCAACAAAGAGGTTTTATAAGTTTAGTTTCAGGTGCAGATGGCAGCCAAATTAATCAGCTAAGCGCAGACGGTTTTGGCTTGGGTGATTTTGGTAAACACCTTTATTCTGTAAAAGATATTGATGGTGATGGTAGCAATGAACTAGTTGTTATTGATGCTGGTAATATCAACGAAGAACATAACACTAATGTTATTTTTTATTCACTGAGTAAAAACAGGATCATTGGACGAGTTTATAGTGATAATCTTTTTGCTAGTAGCAGTTTTGCCCAAACTCTCGCGGTAATAGACGATATTACCGGTGATAATTTTCCTGAAATTGTTGTGGGAGATTATGGTCACCAAGGACAAGCTTCTGCTACTGGAGCAATATTTACCTACTCATTTGGTGATTTTGTCATTGATACAGACAATGATGGTACTGTAAATGGTGATGATGCTGATATTGATAACGATGGCGTAACGAACTTCAACGATGCTTATCCTTATATTAGCGTGGCGGGCTTAACGGATACAGATTTTGATGGTATACCTGATACTTGCGATAATCTCTGCCAACAAAGCGGTATGGCTGCTGATAATTATATTAATGGCATCATCTATGTTGATAATAGTTCAAGCTGTAATGCGGAAAATGAAACCTGTGGCCAAAACTGGCAATCTGCATTTCGAACATTACAAGATGCGCTATTAGCAAGTAACGCTAATCAACAAATTTGGGTCTCTGAGGGTGTTTATTATCCCAGTGACGTTGATAATAACCCTTATCAAAATATATACATTACTTTTAAGTTACCGACTAATGTTTCAATATTTGGTGGTTTTAATGCGACCGATTTGCCAACACAGCTGAATGAAGCTAACCCTGAGTTATTCAAAACGGTTTTGAGTGGTGATATTGATTTTCAAACCAATCCTGATGTTACTGATGACCAAGGTATTACTCAAAATGTATCAGATATCCTTGGAAATAATGCCAGTACACTTATTTTTACAGCGCTAGATAGCCAAAATTATACCATTTCAGGTGTGACATTAACGGGTGCGGATCGCATGAACAGCAGCCAATATGTACTAAATATTAGCCGTGGTAACGCTACGATAAAACAAGTGGACATTATCGGCAGCAAGTCGTCAATTAGGTTGAATATCAATGATAATTGTCAAATTGATTTTAGCTATATCAATCTAGTGAATATTTCGACTAGTTCGCCGCTTATTAAAATATTTGATACTCGTTGTTCACAAGTGACTATTTCAGAATTTACCACAAGCAATGCGGTTACTAGTGATAATGTTATTGATATTCGTTATGCAGAAAATAACATTGAATTTAATCGACTATCTATTATTAATGATAATCCTTCAACAGATGGTATTTTATATTCTAATTCGGATTATCAAAATTTAAATATCACGGTAAATGATTCGGTGTTTTTTAACCTTGGTAGTCTTCACTCTAAAAGTATCTTAAATATTAATAATTC
>CAJXYE010000108.1 GCA_913063325.1 uncultured Colwellia sp.
GTTTCTACTTCTTTACCCACATAGCCCACTTCGGTGAACTTAGTTGCTTCAACTTTAATAAATGGTGCATTGGCAAGTCTAGCTAAGCGGCGAGCAATTTCAGTTTTACCAACACCAGTTGGTCCGATCATAAGGATATTTTTAGGGGTAACTTCGTTACGTAATCCTTTATCTAACTGCATTCTACGCCAGCGGTTTCTTAAGGCGATGGCAACAGCGCGTTTAGCGTCACTTTGGCCAACAATGTGGCTATCTAATTCATGAACAATTTCACGTGGGGTCATATCTGACATTATTTATTCCTCGTCGTTGCCTAAGGAGTATTTAACTCCGACTTAGGCCACATATTAATCAGGTTTATTTACTCTAATCAAAGAGCTAGAGCTATAGTTCGTCTATAGTTTGTTCTTGGTTGGTAAAGACACAGATGTTGCCAGCGATAGTAAGTGATTTCTCTACTATTTCTTTAGCGCTTAACTCTGTATTTTCTAAGAGGGCAGTCGCGGCGGATTGGGCAAAATTACCACCACTACCAATAGCGATAAGGTCATGTTCTGGCTGAATAACATCACCATTACCGGTAATGATTAATGAGGCAGTTTCGTCGGCAACAGCTAATAATGCCTCAAGCTTTCTTAAAGCGCGATCACTGCGCCAGTCTTTAGCAAGCTCAACAGCTGCTTTAGTTAAATGACCTTGGTGTTGCTCTAATTTACTTTCAAAACGTTCAAATAAAGTAAAAGCATCGGCTGTACCACCGGCAAAACCAGCGAGTACTTTGCCATTATATAAACGGCGAACTTTTCGGGCATTACCTTTCATTACGGTATTGCCAAGTGATACTTGACCATCACCACCAATAGCCACTTTGCCATTACGTCTTACTGAAACAATAGTAGTCACATTAACCTCATTTTAACTCAATTCTATAATGGTAATGTAATTGGGGTATTTATGATTTTTTCAAGGAGTCTAATAAATAATAATTATTGCCACAACCAAATTTGGCAGCCATTAATATTATTACGTTTGAGTTTATGTTTATCTTTTTCAGCTAGGCGTTTACGAGGGTATGGACCTAAAAATACTTTATGCCAGACACCACTTTTCCCTGTAACACTTTTTACTTGGGCTTCCAGACCTGAGAAGGCAATGCGTGCTTTTAATGTTTCGGCTTGTTTTGCAGTTCTAAATGAACCACATTGCATTTTATAGGGGCCTTTTTCTTTGACCTCATATTTGCCTACTTCAATTTCTTTAGTGGCCAAATCTTTAACATAAGTCCACTTTTCTTTAGGTGGCTTAGGCAACTCATTGCCCGTTGCTTGTGTTTTGCTTTTTGTGGTTTTTATTGGTTCAATAAGTGGCGTTTTAGTGCTTGGATCTGTCTTTAAAGACCATAAACCATAAGAAAATCCACTAATGAGTAATATAAGTAATAAGCTGATTAATTTAGCTTTAAGTGGCAATGTGTTGGCATTATCAGACTGTTTTTTACCATTGCGGGGATTTTTTTTCTTTTTTGCGGGTGCGCGGGAAACGTAATCTTGATTGGCCATGAAAGGAGAGCTGTCACTACAGGGGAAATTTTAGCTAGTGTAACTGAGCTAACATGAAAAAACACGATATATACACTGTAAAATGTACATATAGCCAATTCATGAATATATAACGCGGGTACTTTTGTTACCAGTTTAAATCAATCGGATCGATATCTAAACTCCAGCGTACTTTGCCTTGCCATTCATTGTTAGGTATTTGCATCAGTAGTTGTAGAATTGCGCGATGTAAGTCTTTTCGGGACTTCGCTTGAATAATTAGATGGTATCTAAATTTACCTGCTTTTTTCTCCATTGCAGCGGGTACCGGTCCGGCAAACTCACAACCGTCTAACCGTTGCAGCGTTAGGGCTCGTAAAAATTTTTCCGGGTATGAGGGATAATTGGCATCAGCTCTTAATAATGCTTGAAAAGTAAAAGGGGGTAACAATGCTTGTTTTCGTTCGACGAGTGCTTGATGAGCAAAATGGTGATAGCCATTGTGTACTAAATCTTGTAATAAAGGGTGATCGACAAAGTTGCTTTGCACTAATACTTTCCCGGGTTTACTTGCACGGCCTGCGCGCCCAGCCACTTGAATAAGTAATTGAGCCATCTGTTCACTAGCACGAAAATCAAAGCTAAATAAGGCGCCGTCAACATCGAGCACAGCCACTAAGGTGACATCGGGGAAATGGTGCCCTTTGGCTAACATTTGTGTACCCACTAGTAATTGGTGTTTTTTATCAGTAACTTCTTGCAGTAACTTGGCTAGTTCACCTTTTCTACGGGTACTATCTCTATCTATACGCACAATGGAGCTTTCTGGAAATAATTCCTCTAAGCGAGACTCTAATTGCTCTGTACCTTGACCTAATGGTGCTATACGAACACTGCCACAATTTGGACATTGAGGAGGTATGCGTTTTTGGCTGCCACAATGATGACAAATAAGCAGCTGCTGCTTTTGGTGTAAAGTATAGGATTTATCGCATCGTTGACAATCAGCAAGCCAATGGCATTCTTGGCAATTAATTGCTGGCGCATAACCTCGCCTATTTAAAAATAATAATACTTGTTCACCGCGTGCTAAGGTTTTTTTCATTTCATGTTTTAGCGTACCAGACAAACCAAACTCGACTTGCTGCTGGTTCATATCAATCAGGGCTATTTTAGCCTTATTACTTTTACCTGCTCGGTTATGAAGTTGATGGTAGTTATACTTCCCCGACAAAGCATTTTGTAATGTCTCAAAGCTTGGCGTAGCGGTTCCCAATACAATAGGAATATTTAACTGCCTGGCGCGCAAAATAGCCATGTCACGGCCATGATAGCGAAAACTATCTTGCTGTTTTAATGATGAGTCATGCTCTTCATCAATAATGATTAAACCAAGACGATGTAAAGGCGTAAAAATTGCAGAGCGTGTACCAATAACAATAGCGGCATTGCCTTGCTGGGCACTTAACCAAGTGGCAAGACGTTCTTTATCGTTTAGTCCTGAATGATGCAAGGCAATAGGTACGTTAAATCGTTGCTCAAAGCGGCTTAACGTTTGTGGTGTTAAACCAATTTCCGGTACTATCACTAAGACTTGTTGGTTATTGGCAAGTACCTCTTCCATGGCTTGCAAATAGACTTCAGTTTTACCGCTACCGGTAACGCCATCAATCAAATGACAAGAGAAGCTTGCTAAGGAGCTATTGATAGCGCTTACAATGATGGCTTGCTCACTTGAAAGTACTAACTTATCAACTTGATTGAGCGTATCTTTTTGCCAAGTAAACTGGCTAACTTCCTGCTCTTTTTCAATGATTAATTCTTTACTTTGTAAAGCGTTTAACTGCGCCTTGCTATAGCCCAAAGTACGAAGTTCTACCCAGCTAATACCATGATGGCTATTAATCATTTGATAAAGGTCATGCTGCTTTGCTGCTTTCTTCGCTAACTTAGCTAATATATCTGCGTTGTCTTCATTTGGCGTTTTTGCTTGCCATACCATAGGTGGGCTTAAGCTTATATTTTCTATTTTTCTAAGTAATATAGGTAAAGCTTGTTGGAAGACATCACCAACGGGGTGGTGGTAATAATGGCCGCATAATTGTAAAAAGCTCACCAATGATTGACTTAAATTAAAATTATCATTCAGACGACCGGCAATGCTTTTAACTTTTTTTATGTCGAAATTACATTCTGCTTGTGCGTCGATAACAATACCAATAACCTTTCGCGAACCAAAAGGCACCGCGACACGCTCTCCGACCTTAATCGCAGGAGAACTTAGTTTTTCAGGCACTTGGTAAGTAAATAGCTGTCTCATGGGGACAGGAATCGCAACTTGAATGTAATGTTCAGGCACTTTTTATCAGCAGCTTTGGTTCATAATAGTTGGCACTATTTTGCCCCCTGTAATCAATACTGCCAAGCAGAATGTAGCTTTCTTTTTAAATAACCTAAATAAGACTTTTTTTAGTCAGTTTGAGCTTATTTAGGTTGCAGTTATTTAGGCTATCATTTATTATTCGCCCCCATTAATTTTTAACTACGTATGGTGCTTGGCATTTCGGTTTTCTTAATAGGATAAACTCAAAAGAGTATATTTTTGAAAGTAAGCAATAAGTAAATGGCTAAGTGGCGATGCGCCCAATTTCTCTTTAAAGAGATAGAGGTTCCCATGAAAAAAGATATTCATCCTAAATACGTTGAGTTCAACGCAACTTGTTCTTGTGGTAATGTGATCACTACGCGTTCTACTGTAGGTAAAGACCTTCATTTAGACGTATGTTCAGCTTGTCATCCATTCTACACTGGTAAGCAGAAAGCTGCTGAGACCGGTGGTCGTGTTGATAAATTCAACAAACGTTTCGCTGCAATGGGTAGTAAGAAATAGACTTTTCTTATTCGTAGTAAACGTAAAAAAGCGCCTTTGGCGCTTTTTTTACGTCTGTAAATTGATGTATTTAGCATCAAGGTGATAAATAACGTGCATAAAAAAGCCCAAACAATAAATGCTGGGCTTTTATTCATAAATATTATCTAGCTAACTAAACCTTAAGTGCTTTGTTTATCATCAAGCTAATATAAGCATCTTGGGCTTTTGTTGCTGCATTTTTACCAAAGCCCATAGAAGAGCTCTTATCTAAAATATCAGTAAGCTGACCTAATGCCGCTGCTTTAGCCAAGTTGTCATACGATGACGGTTTAGCAATACCAGCAATAGCAATTAAACGTTTCACATACTCTACTTGAATGTTACGGCTAGTAGAGCTGCTTTTTTTACTATCAACAAAAATTGCAGAAGTTAAGTCAGACATTACAGCCGTTAAAGCATATTCATTGCCGTATAAATTCGTATCTGAAATACGTTTTAATACGTTTTTATGCAGTAATTGGTTTAATACCGACTTTTGCATATTTAAAATCATATCGTGTGCTTTAGGATCTTCATTTTTACTGTAATGGTTAAAACCACGACGTTGATGTTGCATGTAACTATATAGTGGTTGCATGGCTGTTAATGTATCACCAGCGAAAACATAACTGGTTAATGCTTTCATAGCTGCTTGCTGGTTTGCCTTAGGTACAGGCGTATAAGGTAAACTTTGTGAATTATTACTACCAACTACGTTACGCTCTACATAAACACCACCAATTTGGCGAGAAATAACGTCAGCTTGACGTTTGTACTGGCCGAATAGCGAGTTGGCAGAAACCAATAACTGTTGATGTGACTGACCATCAACGAGTGCTTTATCTTTTAGTTCGCTTAGTAACCCTTGAATCAAGCGCATACGATCACTTGCATAAGCTACAGGGTTAGAGGATAAATCGCCTGTCATAATACGTGGGTCTATATGACGACCCGGAGCACGCATATCGTCAGCGTCATTACCAAAGGCTAGGCCTTTTTCACTTGAACGAGAAAGTATTTTGGCTAAACGCTCAGCTTCTAGCTCAGGATTTTCAAGAGCAGTTGAATAACCATAGTTAATGGCCCAATCATCATAGGGTCCTGCTTCCGTCTGAAAGTAATCACCTTGTGTTGTGCCTTTAGGTGCCACGTTAATTGGCGCATAATCCATTACTGAGCCCGTTAATATACCTTGGGTAAGTGACTTATCGTGTATCTCTTTTTCATCCCACATGATAGAGGCTTTCATGTTGTGGTTTAGACCTAAGGTATGGCCAACTTCATGCAAAACTAAGTGACGTAAACCTTCTTTAAGGACTGCTTTATTTTCAATATCATTACCATTAGACATGGCTTGACCTAATAAGAAGCCCTGTTGAAGCTCATGGCCTGCACTACAGTTTAAAACATTGTTTGAATCAGGGGTCTGATGCATGGTTTCTTCTGTATCACTAAAGCCAACACCTGCAGCGCCTTGGCTATATAAGCTGGTATATATCCAACGGTTTTTCATGAAGATAAACTCAAGCATAATATCTGCACCAAGCATTTCACCCGTCAATGGATTAGCTAAAGACGGTCCGTAACCACCAAAACGTGGTTGAGGTGATGATGTCCAACGTAGCACGTTATAATTAATATCAGCTGCATCCCATGTGGCATCATCAGGTTGTATTTTTACTTGAATCGCATTTTTAAAACCTGCTTTTTCAAAAGAGCTATTCCAAGCTAAAGTCGCCTCGCTTATTGTATCTCGCCACTCTACGGGGGTGGTATTTTCAATCCACCAAACGATAGGCTCTATTGGCTCAGATACCGCGGCACTTGGATCTTTTTTCACTAAGTTCCAACGGTTAATAACATCTTTATAAGGTGCCCAGCTACTTGAAGTCATTTGATCATATTGAGTACCAAAGTAACCAATACGTGCATCTTCATAACGTGGAGTAAATTCTTCTTTAGGCAATTCGATGAAAGAGTGTTGTAGTTTAATTGAAACTGAACGTGGATCTGAAACTGCCTTAGAACCATAAACACTTGGGTTAGGGTTATTGAAGACATAATCGACAACAAGATCTACATTATTATCATAAGCTCGTTTGCTTAGAATTCGGGATTTTTTACTATTTAGTTTACCTACCTTAAAACGTTTTTTAGCTTTTTTATCGTCGGCTCGTGCCCAAGGTGAAACTTTATGTAAGGCCTCACTTAAGAATAACTTATCTACTTTTAACGCAATTTGACCCTCTTCAACCTTTTCAATTTTTAAACTGGCTAACACTGCTTCGCTTATATTGGCGTCTTTAGCACGACTCAGTGGATTATTTTCATCAAACTGATAACGAGAGGTTTTTGTTATGATATCAACACGATCAAAGTAACGTCTAAATTCGATGATTTTTTCACCACGATAACCACCACGAAAGTGACCAGCGTCAGCTAAACCATCGATTGTTTGAGCAAAGTGTAAGAAAGGTGTATCTAATTGACTTTCATCAAGCAACATTAATGTTTCGCCAGTCTTTGTATCTTGATAAAAATCAAACAAGCCTAATGTCTCTGTTTTCTTTTCTATCATTTGTGCGATAGTCTGATCCTTTTTCTTTGCTTTTGATTTTTTAGAATCGTCGGCGAATGCCATTTGGTTACTGCTTAAGGCGATTGTAAGCGCGATAGCAAGACTGGTTAGTTTCATTGGGTATTCCTAGGTTCTATTGTTATTGTTGTGTTAATTTACACGTCATTCTAGGCAAAAGCTAACGCAGTGGAATTGGCAAAGCGTAACAAGATGTAACAAGAAGTGTTTGATTACAGTTAAGCTTTCTTAAATCTTTTGAAACTTTATTGAGTTACCTTTAAACCTTTTTATCTTGTCAGGTATCTAAATTAATATCGGACATTATTTTAGCTCTTTATATTGGATATTACTTTAGATAATGATTTTAAATCAAACAGAGGCTTTAGCATTTGGATAGCCAAATAAATAAAGAGACAAAAGTCATTGATGGGCAGGCACTTTTTAGTGGCAGTAACCGTCATAGAGCTGATGACAGTGAGCAGGCATGGATAGCACAAGCCAAGCAAGGATCACAAAGTGCTTTCTATCAGCTATATGAAAAACACCACCGACAAATTTATGCCTTGTGCTGGCGAATGCTGGCAGATAAAGACAGTGCTGAAGATGTATGTCAGGAAGTTTTTGTGGTGCTATGGCAAAAAATTAATAATTTTCGTGGCGAAAGTAAATTTAGTACTTGGCTACATAGTGTTGCGACCAACGTTGTCTTAGGGCACCTACGTAAACATAAAAATTGGATACAACGTGTGTTTAGTATTGAAGATCAAGGGCCAAACCTAGCAGAGCCAAGTGTCGATTTAACAGATGATTCAACACTGACTATATTAGATCAACACATTGCCCGTTTACCTGAACGAGCACGCTTAGTTTTTGTTTTGTTTGCTGTTGAGGGGTATCGGCATGAGGAAATCTCCAAGATGTTAAAAATGGCGGTTGGCTCAAGTAAATCGCAATATCATCGAGCCAGAAATTTATTAAAAGAATCATTAACGGCTAGTGATTTCATATCGATAGATGAGGAGCTAAATCATGAGTAAACATATGCCTCAAGAAAGAATAATTTCAAATAATGAAGTGTCAGACAAGGTATTAGCTGAGCAAATAGCCAAGTTACCTAATGAAATGACACCAGAGAGAGATTTATGGTCGGGTATTGAACGAGCCATTAACCATAAGGCCCAAGAAATACCAAAACTCAAGCAAAGCAATATTTTTGTACCAAGCGCTTGGGCAGCATCTATTGCCATGGTAATGCTAGTCTCTTGGTTTACTTTTTCACCCTCGATAAATGAAAAAGGCTCACCTGCATTGGTAAAAACACAAAAAGAGAGCTCTGTTACCCAAGGGCAGTTAGTTGCTTTTATGCAAGAAAACTTTCAACAACAAAAGCAAACCTTGCTAGTCAGTTATGGCCAACCGACAGTTGATAATTTACCGCAGGCAATGCAAAAAGAATTAAAACAATTAGCAGATGCAAGGGAGTCAATAAGAAAAGCGTTGTTAACGGATGAAAATAATGCCGACTTATTAAACTTATTAGATTTTACTCAACAACAAGAATTGAAGTTGTTGCAGCAATTATATCGACAATATCAAGTGATTTAGCTAAATACAGATTACTTAACAATAGTTAACCGAGTTGACTAAGAGCAAGATTAATTCAAAGCAGAAGTAAGCTAAGCACCAAATACTAAAAGAAGAGGTTTTTATGAAAAAATTAACAATAAAAATACAACAGTGGGTAAATATAATTGCAGCAGTGTCTTGTTTATTATTAAGTGGGCAGGTATTCGCTGCGACTGAAGTTGCAGAAAGTTTATCAAGTGACAATGTCACCAATATCTCTATTAATAACCACAGTGGTTTCATTAATGTCGTCGGCTGGGATAAAGATAAAATATCAGTTACTGGCACGTTAGATGACGATGCAGAAAAGCTTGTTTTTGAACAAAAAGGTGCGCAAGTTTTCATTAAGGTTGAATACCCGAGAATGGATAATTGGAGTGCTGAGGGTTCAAAAATCACAGTTTTCATGCCAAAAAATATTCGAATGAAATCGTCAAGTATTTCTGGCGACATTCATGTGTCAAACTTACATGGTGGCGTTGAAGTTAAAACGGTTAGCGGTGATGTTTTAGCAAAGAATGTCACGCAAAGTGTTGAACTAAATAGCATTAGTGGCAATATCGATAGTGATAAATTATCTGGGAAAGTATCATTGTCTGCCGTTAGTGGCGATATAAAAGATACCGATTCAACAGGGCGGTTAGAAATTAGAGCAGTGAGTGGCGAAGTTGTTATTAATAGCCGAGCCAAGGAAGTTTTTTTCAATAACGTGTCTGGGCAAAGTAAACTTAATTTAGCCGAAGTTATAGAGCTACGCATTAGAACTGTCAGTGGTGACTTACAAGCAAAAATAACCTTAAATGAAAAAGCATTACTGAAAGCCTCTACGGTAAGTGGCGACTTAGCGTTTACTTTTCAACAGGGGGTTGATGCTGATTTTAGTCTTAAATCAAGTGTTGGCGGCGATATAGAGAATAATATAACTCAAGCTAAAACTGAGCATGATGAATATGGTCCTGGTGCAAAATTAAATTTTCAAACGGTTAACGGTAGTGCTTTAGTAAGAGTATCAACGGTTAGTGGCAATGTTGAGGTGAGTAGTAAATAATTTTTTAACTCGAAGTTCTTTTTGAGATAATCTTTTATATTCCCATAGGGCAAATTCTGCTACATTAGCACTCCTTTTTTAGATACTCACGAACCTTGTTTTACCTTAGTTATAACAAGCGTTAAAACAAATGTGAGTATGGTGATGCAGCAGAGTAGGGTTAAGGTAATGGCGGACAAAAAGCCACGTAAATTTGCCAAAGAACAGCAATTTATTAGAGACAAACAAATTGATGAATTAAAAGTACCACCACACTCGCTAGAAGCAGAGCAGTCGGTACTTGGTGGTTTGTTACTTGATAATGAGACCTGGGATCGTGTTTCTGAACGAACCGTTGCCGAGGACTTTTATAGTCGCTCACACCGTCTTATTTTCGAAACCATTGGCTCATTAATCGAATTAGGCGAACCCGTCGATTTAATTACGCTCTCTGAAGGTTTGGAAAACGATCAAAAGCTTGATGATGCGGGCGGTTTTGTTTATCTCGCTGAGATGATGAAAAACACCCCAAGTGCCGCTAACATCAGTGCATATGCTGACATTGTTCGTGAACGTGCGGTAACCCGTGAAATGATCAGTGTTGCCAATGAAATCGCAGAAGCCGGTTATGATACCCAAGGGCGTACTAGTGCAGAATTGCTCGACTTTGCTGAAACTAAAGTCTTTGCTATTGCTGAAAAACGTGCCAATAAATCAGAAGGTCCAGAAAGTCTAACGAGTGTTTTAGAAAAAACGGTTGATCGTATTGAAAAGCTTTGTTCATCGCCAACAGGTGGTGTTACGGGTGTACCAAGTGGTTATGCTGATTTAGATAAAATGACCGCAGGTTTACAAAAATCTGATTTGATAATTGTTGCAGCACGTCCATCGATGGGTAAAACGACCTTTGCGATGAACTTGGCTGAGCATGCTGCGATGACACAAGAGCATCCAGCGCTTATCTTTAGTTTAGAGATGCCGGCAGACCAAATCATGATGCGTATGTTGGCCTCCTTAGGACGAATAGATCAAACTAAAATTCGTACTGGTCAATTAGAAGATGAAGATTGGGCACGGTTATCGTCAACCATGGGTTTACTCATGGAAAAAGGCAAAATGTTTATTGATGATGCCGCAGGTTTAACGCCAACAGAAGTTCGCTCTCGTGCGAGAAGAATACATCGCGATCATGGCGGTATATCTATGATCATGATTGATTACTTGCAATTAATGCGAGCGCCACAATTCTCCGATAACCGTACCTTAGAAGTTGCTGAAATTTCTCGTTCACTCAAAGCCTTAGCGAAAGAATTAAAAGTGCCTGTTGTTGCACTGTCTCAGCTAAACCGTGGCTTGGAGCAACGAGCAGATAAACGACCAATCAACTCAGATTTACGTGAATCAGGTTCAATAGAGCAGGATGCCGATTTAATCATGTT
>CAJXYE010000109.1 GCA_913063325.1 uncultured Colwellia sp.
AGGGATGACAGCGTTCGGTATATCACGAACAAAGCCACAACCGTTAATGCGCGTTCACTCTACTTTAATAGATAAAACTAGTGTACCGGTTTCAGTGCAGCTAAATGACAAGGTTATTATTGAACAGTGTTATTTAAGTGAACCTGATTCATTAAATAGCGAGTTAGGAGAGTTTGGTTTTAATCAAACAGAATTAGGTTCAGCCAAACCAAAAAGTGATTGGCAAGAGGTAACACTAGAGCAACTTGCTTATGCCCGTAGTGGTGATAAAGGAGATAATGCCAATATAGGTGTAATTGCCAGAAAGCCTGAATACATGGCGTTATTATCGCAACAACTTACTGCTGATGTTATTGCTAAATATTTTGCTCATACCATTGACGGTGAAGTAACTCGCTATGAAATCCCCGGTTTTAATGCTTTGAACTTTTTTATAACCAAAGCGTTAGGCGGTGGTGGTACGGCATCGGTTAGGCTCGATTCACAAGCAAAAACCTTTGCCCAAATGTTGCTATCACTCAAGATCAAAGTGCCTATTAATTTTAATTTATTGTAAAAATGGTTTTTTGTTAATTATTTTAATTGGTTTAAGGATATATATATGAGCAAGCACGCTTTCCAAGATCTGTACCCCGATAATTTAAGTCACTGTTTTGGTTGTGGCAAAAATCATGCGGAAGGTCATCAAATAAAAAGTTTTTGGCAGAATATTGACATTGAAAACGTAGTTAATAGTACAACTATTGCTCACCATCTACCCGATGAAAAGTACACGGCAATCCCAGGTTTTGTTTATGGCGGTATGATTGCGTCTTTAATAGATTGTCACGGTACAGGCAGTGCCGCAGCTATAGCACATCTTTCACAAGATCGAGAAATAGGCAGCTTACCTGCATTACGCTTTGTAACTGGCTCACTTAATGTGAAATATTTAGCGCCTACACCACAAGGTGTTGAATTGGAATTAATAGGGCGCTTTAGTGAGATAAAAGCACGAAAAGTGGTTGTTGATATAACGTTATCAGCTAATGATGTTGTCTGTGTTAAAGGGCAAGTTATTGCTGTGCTGATGCCTGAGAGTATGACTCCATAAATCTAGATGTAATCCATTAGCAAACTGTACAACTTTCATTTTAGATATTTTAACTTCTTAAAGATTGTTCAGTTAGTACAGAAATAACATTAAAAATCATATTTTGAATGTTTTCTAAACAAAGTAATAAAAGTCGTCATTCCCGAGGTTTATAATAGCTTTTTTAAACCAAGCTCGAACCATGATGGAGTGTTGACTAGTAAAAACTATAATCAGGACAATATTTGTCACCAAAACAACAGGTCAACTATTGAGTTTTGACGCATGAATATTTTTCTCTATTATTTGCCAATCGCTCAAGTAAAGAATAAACCAAACCTGACTTGTCATCGTAATAATATAACAACAAATACCTTACATAAAAATTAAAAAACCATTTACTTCTTTACCTTTATTTTAACCAACATGGCTAGCTCATCTCTTCTTGCATTAAAAAAAATTTTATAAAAATAACTCAATAAAACAGAATATAAAGATTATTGATCATGTTCTGTATGTGAATGTTAGTTATATATTTGGTGGTTCATCGTATAAATTCAATAGAATCAATGTGTTAATTTGTATTCCTGTTTGTGCATGTTTAGTTCAATCAATCCCTAACTATTGTTAGGTTTGTTAGGGACAGATATAAGGCATAGTGTTTTTAGTCAAATAAAATAAGCAATTTTAAATTAGCTTTATTACAACTTAATGAAATTAACTATAAAAACTAAGAGAGCAAAAAATGACTGAAAATATAAATAAAATCCAAACAGGCATTGAAAATTCGGGGGTAGAAGATGCAACAGCTACTGCCATTGAAGAAGACAGTGGCTGGATAAAAAGCAAACGCTATTTATATTGGACGTCTATGGTATTACCAGGGGTGCCAATTTTATCGGCTTTCTTAGCATCAGAAACAGGTAATGGCTTATGGTTATGGTCTTTACTATTCGCTTGGTATGCCATTTTACCGGTATTAGATCATTTTTTAGGGCTTGATTCTGCTAACCCGAGTGATGAATTAGTCGAAGAATTAGGTAAAGACCGGTATTACGTTTATATCATGTACGGCGCTACAGTCGCTCATTGGCTTGCCATCATTTACGTTGGTTATACTATTGCAACGGTCGATTTTTCTTGGTTTAACATTTTAGGTGCCTCATTAAGTGTTGGCTTGTCTAATGGTCTTGCACTTGTAGCCGGTCATGAATTAGGCCATAAAGTTAACGATAAAGGGCAGGTTTTCGCTGCAAAAGTAATCTTAGCTTGCAGTGGTTATGGTCACTTCTTTATTGAGCATAATAAAGGTCACCACAAAGATGTTGCCACTCCTGAGGATCCAGCGACGTCACGCTTTGGTGAAAGTATATATAAGTTTGTTCAAAGAGAAGTGCCTGGAGCATTTAGACGTGCATGGGAACTTGAAACAGCAAGATTACATCGTTTAGGTAAATCTGAATGGTCATTCAGTAATGAAATTATTCAACCAGCACTTATTACTATTGCTGCTTACACCTTAATGTTAGCTTATTTTGGTCCGATAATGATCCCTTTCTTAGCGATAGGTGCGGCTTTTGGTTGGTGGCAATTAACCAGTGCAAATTATATTGAACATTATGGTTTAATGCGTGAGCGAGCTGCCAATGGTCGTTATGAGCGTTGTCAAGCACGTCACTCGTGGAATAGTAATCAAAAAGCTTCCAATTTAGTATTATTACATTTACAACGTCATTCAGATCATCATGCACATCCAACACGCCCTTATCAAGTATTACGAGATTACCCTGAAGTACCAGCCTTACCTTATGGATATCCAACCATGTTCTTTGTTTCATTTTTTCCATCAGTATTTTATTCATTAATGAATCCTATGGTGATTAACTGGGCAGAAGGAGATATGAATAAAGTGAACATTGATCCGGATGTTAAAGATGAGATGATGAAACGTTATCACAATCCAAAGGTTGCTAAAGCAGCGTAAGTTTTAAGATAGCGGTAGCTTTACTATCGCTATCATAACATGGGAGGACTTATGCAATTTTTAGCACTGATAGTATTTATAATGGTTGCCTTTTTTGGTGTTTATTTAGTTAAACGTAGAAAGAATAATAAAAAAGTAAACCGTCTTATGATAGGTGCTCATGGTATGGCTGGTGGAGTAGGTTTGCTTTTACTTTTCATGGGACAGCTAAGAGGGTATTGGAGTGATTGGGGATGGATTTCAGTAGGGTTATTTACCACATTGTTGATATTTGGCTTTATGGTATTTGGAAAATGGTTTAAAGAGCGTAAAACCCCTTTTTTACTTGTTGTTTTCCATGGCGGTTTTGCTTGCATGTGCATTGGCGTTTTAACCTATTCATTAGTCATGGTTAATTAATGTCAACATAATCAATTTAATCAAAGCTAATACAGCGTAATACAAAAAAGAGAGTATCAAAATGAAAAAATATGAATGTCCAGATTGTGGTTACATATATGATGAAGCGATAGGTGCAGAGCATGAAGGTTATCCTGCTGGAACAGCATTTAAGGATTTACCTGAAGATTTTCCCTGTCCAGATTGTTTTGTAAGAGAAAAACCAGACTTCGTAGAACAGTCTAGCTAATTTAAAAGGGTGAAAAAGCTATCTTTTTCCACCCTTTTTATTGTTTGTTTTTGATGAGATTAGTGAAAAAGAGAGAAGTTAGTATGTATGATTTTATAATTATTGGTGCCGGCTCTGCTGGTTGTGTTATGGCAAACCGTTTATCAGCCGACACAAAAAAGAAAGTATTATTAATTGAAGCAGGCCCTGAAGACAAAAGTGCATCTATTCATGTTCCCCTTGGCATGGCGCTTCTTTCTAGAAGTAAAACACTCAATTGGCAGTTTGATACCGATGTACAAACAGAGTTGAATAGTAGAGAGTTATTTTGGCCTAGAGGAAAAACTCATGGCGGCAGTAGCTCTATTAATGCCATGGTTTATATTCGTGGTCAAAAAGAAGATTACGACAGCTGGGAAAAGTTAGGTAATAAAGGTTGGTCTTATAAAGATGTTTTGCCTTATTTTATTAAATCAGAAGGTAACCAAGCGATGGACTGCAAACTTCATGGTAATTCAGGTCCACTTTCTGTCGATAATTTAAGAACCGTTAATAGGTTAAGTGATGCTTTTGTAGATGCAGGTGAAGAACTTGGCTACAAAGTGAATTATGATTTCAACGGTGAAGATCAAAATGGTTTTGGTCGTTATCAAGTAACTCAAAAAAATGGTGAACGATGTAGTGCTGCAAAGGGGTATTTAACACCAGTCTTAGCTCGATCTAATTTAGATGTTATATCTGCTGCACAAGTAACCAAAATTATATTTGAAGGAACAACCACAGTTGGTGTTGAATATGCTAAAAATAAGGCAACGCATTCTATTGGTTTAAAAGATAAGGGTGAAGTTATCCTCAGTGGCGGCGCCTTAAATTCGCCACAAATATTAATGTTATCGGGAGTTGGCCCTGAAGCTGAGTTAAAACGACACGGCATTGAGCTAGTTAAAAAGCTTGAAGGGGTAGGTCAAAATTTACAGGATCACCTTGATATCACTCTAATGGATAGCTCTATTAGTAAAGACGCTATTGCCGTTACACCGCTTGGTATGGTTAAAGGTGCTATGGCTACTGTTGATTATCTCAAAAACAAAAAAGGCTTTTTAACAAGTAATGTTGCAGAAAGTGGTGGTTTTATTAAAAGTGATAACAGCCAAAAGACGCCAAACATTCAATTTCATTTCTTACCCACTTACTTAAAAGACCATGGTCGTCAAATAATGTTGGGTTATGGTTATACATTACATATCTGTGATTTGAAGCCTAAAAGCAGAGGTTTTATCGCCTTAAAAACAGCTAATCCCCTTGATGAACCACTTATTCAACCACGCTATTTAACTGAAGAGGATGATTGGGTGAACCTTGTTAATGGTTATAAAATTGGACGGAAACTGCTTAAATCCAAGGCATTTGCTCCTTATCGAGATGAAGAGGTCGCTCCAGGTAGTTTAGTTGAGTCAGATGATCAAATTAGGGAAGATATTCGTAAACGTGCTGAAAGCATATACCATCCTGTAGGCACTTGTAAAATGGGTAATGATAATATGGCTGTTGTAGACCACCAGTTAAAAGTTCATGGGGTAAAAGGTTTACGAGTTGTTGATGCCTCTATTATGCCTAATGTAGTTGCAGGTAACACTAATGCTCCCACTATTATGATAGCTGAAAAAGCTGCGGATATGATTTTAAATTCAAAATAGTAACGTCTCTTATTTTTGAGGACTTATTCTCACTATTTGAAGTGTGAAATTACTTAAATTAGACATCTCTTTATATACTATACTAGTTCTACGCTAGTATAGTATTAACTATGTCTATTAACATCAACAAATACATATAGTTGTATGTAATGTTCAAACCATTAAGAAAAAGGATATAAATATGCACAATAAAAAATTAAATATTACATTAATATCAACAATATTCTCTTCAATGTTAGCTGTTCCTACTTTGGTGCTAGGCAATGAAACGGGTGATTTTATTGTGAGAGGTGGTGCTTCACTAGTTGTTCCAGATAGTAGTAAATCGGCGGTATTTTTAAATGGAGCAGACTCTGGCTTAACATTAACAGTAGATGATAATCCCCAAATAAGTGGAAGCTTTGCCTACTTTTTAAATTCAAATTGGGCTATAGAGGCTATTGTGGCAACCCCTTTCACCCATGATATTGCACTTGAAGGAGGTAATGTTGCTGAAGTAACTCACTTACCTCCTATTATAAGCGCCTTGTACTATTTTGATACATCATCATCTTTTCAACCTTATATTGGTGCGGGAATAAATTATACTTTTTTTTGGGATGAGAAGTTTAACTCTGCTGGACAAGCAAGTGGCTTCAGCAATTTAAGCCTTGATTCCTCTGTAGGTTTAGCTGTTCAAGTTGGTGTTGATTATTACTTTAATGATGCTTGGTTTGTCAATGCATCACTAAGGTATGTTGATATTTCAACAGATATTACTTTTGATGTTGCAAATGGTGCTAAAGGCTCTGCAACAATTGATGTTGATCCCACCGTTTATTCATTGATGGTTGGCTATAAATTTTAGGGATTTACTCTGATTTAATCCGCTAGTTAAATTGCTAAGTAATAAGCTATTTAATTAGCGCCACTGACATTAAATGTTAAGAATGTCAACAACTTAAGCGGTAATGTTATAATAAGGTTTTGTTTCAAAACTATGCATGATACAAAGTTAAATATTCATCAAAAACAACTTGTCCTTATTCAATCTCAGCCGGGTTATGGAAAAACAAAGTTATTAGGCACACTTTGCAAGGACTCTAAAAAGAACAATATTTCACTATTTATCTCTGAGTCTGATAATAATCCTGTTGAGCTGCTTAAAAAAATTGTTTCTTCGCTTCAAGCTTTGAAATTAGGTGTAAATACAGCTTTTATTAATCAGCTTGATAATATCGCTTTGCCTTCATTAGAGCCAATTATTAATTCAATGTTAGATTCATGCCTTGTGAGTAAAGTTCATTATATTTTCGTAGATGATATTGACCTACTAACTAATGAGTCTTCGAATAAAATTATAAGCAGTTTTATCGCTAAACCTGACGACCCATTCCACCTTATTGTAACTTGTACAAAATCTCCTAATTTTTCTTACTCTAATTTGTTATTACACAATCAAGTCGGCATGATTGGTGAAACATATTTAAAGTTACCTTTTTGTGATGTTAGAAATTTATTTGATATGCAAGGCTTTACACAGATCGAAAGTTATAAGCTTGAAGAATTATTAAACATTACTGATGGTTGGCCTTTGGGAATTCAGTTTGTATTAAACCACATTAAAAACGCAGATGAAATGGACTTAATCTTAGAAGACTTAAAGCAAGGAAACCAAAGTTTAGCAACTTATTTTTCAGAAAAGTCATATCATAAACAAACGGATGATTATAAAAAATTCATCCATGAAATTTCAGTGGTAGATGAATTTCATCTGTCGTTGTGTAATGATATTACCCAAGATCAAAATGCACACACTAAATTGTCTTACTTACTTGAAGATAATACTTTCATTACTACACTGGCAGATGATCATTATAAATTTCATTCTTTATTTTTGAAGTTTTTAAGAAACAAAGCAAGGCTAGCATTAGGTCCTTTTGGTATTTTAGAATGTTCAATACGCGCCGCTAACTGGCTTTATAATAATGACAGAACAACTAAAGCGATAGAGCTAGCATTAAAAGTTGGTCAATTTGAAATTGCTTCAGGCTGGATCGTTAATGAACTAGATATATTTCTTAAAAAAGGTCACCACTATGATTACATAGAGTGGGTTGATAAACTTCCTTTAACCTTTCTAGATAAGTATCCTTTAATTAGATCAAATTATATGTTGGTGCTTTGCTTCACCAAGCAGTTTGATAAAATGAATGAAAACTCTCTTATTCTACTTTCTCAATTAGCAGATGTAGATGAAAATAGTGCCGAGATTATAAAAAGGCAAACAAGTCTAGCTTCTTTTATCATGTCGGGGTTAATAGATGATATTAAAGGTTTAAATTCAAAAATAACCCACTGGTTAGATGAATGGGGACAAAGAGAAGTATATCAAACCAATAATCAATATCATTTTGAGCTTGCTATGGCTTATTTAGTCAAAGGTTTTAGTTGTAAATGTATCTCTTTATTTGATGAAGGTAAAAAATCTTTGTTTAGTGCATTAGAGCACTTTAAAAGTGCAGAAAGTTATTTTGGGGTTGGCTGGACTACCGCTATATTGTCTGTTTTATATGCCAAACAAGGTTTTCACCATGAAGCTTTTCAAGAAGCGACTGATAGTTTAAAAGAAGTAACAAATAAGCTAGGTAAACAATCACATCTCGGTTATATGTTGTCAACGCTAATTGCAGCTATGAATTATGAATTCGGTGAATTGGAACTAGCACAAGAGTATATTGAAAGCTGCCAACCCTATATAAAAGAACAAGGGTCAACAGACATACTAATTGCATTATTTCAAACAGAGAGCAAAATTTTTGTAGCAAAAGGCTTGCTTGATGAAGGTCTAAATGTATTGAAAAATGCGATAAAATGGTCTGAAAACAATAATTATTTTAGACTGAAGTTAACCTTAGTCGATGACTTAATTACGTTACTGTTACTTAATAATAGAATTAAAGAAGCGGATAATTATGCTCAAACCTACCAAATTCAGCATACAGTAATTAATGATTATCATATCGGTAGTCACAAAGATAAACTTAGCAGTAAGTCTTTAATTCATCAGTTAATTATTAATGAAAAATATCAAACTGCTATTGAATTATTACATCAACTGATTGATAAAAGTCAACAAAAACTTCAGATGAGACAACTATCCTATTGGTTGTTATTAATGGCGATAACGCACTATGCCTTGGAGGATAAAAAACATGCTCGATCTTATTTTGTTGAATCCATTGAAATATCAAGAACTAGAAACTATCTTCGTATGTATGTAGATGAAGGTAGATTAGTTTACGAATTATTAATGTTTGCAGTGAATGAAGAGCTAACGAAAGAGCAGCATAGTTTTGTTAGCCTATTATTAAAGCAGTGTCCTGATATTGGTTATAAGAAGCAAACCTTGATTGAACCTCTTACTGCTAAGGAGCAAGCAATTGTATTACAGCTTGGCGGAGGATTACCTAATAAAAAAGTAGCCGACGTGTTAAATATCTCTGAAGGTACTTTAAAGTGGCACCTGCATAATATCTACTTGAAGTTTAATGTTAAAAATAGAACGCAGGCGCTTATTGCCGCTAAAGAGCATGGTTACTTACATTCACTGAACAGCTCAGAATAAATGAGGTAAATATCTAAGTGAATTTACTACTTCATCGATTTGATTGGTATTAATTCACTTGGTTTTTACGTATTTACTTGTCATTATTCACCACCGAGAACACAGAGCCGGAATTTCATGCCTTCACCGAGATAAAGGTTCATTTTTCCTAGGTGGAGAGCGAAGCTCCTCGGTGATCTTTGTGGCAAGCTGAATAGATACATTTACTCATTTAAATATAGATCCGCATATTTTTCTCGTATCGGCGCTTTTAGAAATTTACCTGTTGCTGTTTTAGCAATATCATCTACAAATATTATGCGCTTAGGGACTTCATAGCCGGCTAATTCGCCTTTACAAAGCTGTATAAGTTCATCCTCACTTATATCAATATTTTCTTTTGGAATAACTATAGCGGTTACTGCTTCTGTCCAGTAAGGATGTGGTAAACCAATAACGGTAACACCTGCTACACCGGCATGCCCCATAATAATTCGTTCAACCTTAACAGAAGGAACATTTTCACCCCCTGTTTTAATCATATCTTTCTTTCTGTCCACAAACATTAATTGATGATCTTCATCAAAATAGCCTAAGTCACCAGAATGATGCCAGCCAAATGTTGATGCTGCTGCAGTCGCTTCAGGATCTTTATAATAGCCATTCATGGCAGAAGGTGATCGCCATACAATTTCACCTATTTCACCATCGGTTAGTAAATTACCATTATCATCCATTATTGCTTGGTCTGTTGTGACTAAAGCTTCCCCCCAATAGTTTCCATCTTTATATGACCATTTATCCTGAAAGACAGTAGTAACGGGGGTCATTTCTGTTTGGCCAGAGCCTAGTATAAAAGGGCATTTTAATAGTGCTTTTAAACGTAATAAACTAGGCTTGTCAAAAGGGGCCATGGCATACATACACGTTTTCAATGCACTGAAATCATATTTTTCTATATTAGGCACATCAAGAAGTGCTTTCCACATCAAAGGTAAAAGGAAAACAAAATTTACTTTCTCTTTTTCAATGGTTTTTGCAAAGCTTTCCGGCTCAAAACCTCTAAAAATAATAATTGCACCACTCATATGTAGTAAAGAAGTAGAAATTAGGTGTTGAGCACAATGAAACATCGGCATTACGCTGGAGCCAGTATTTTCTTTTTGAATACCTAAGTCAATAGCGGCTGATAAGGTGTTAATAAACAAAGCAAGGTGTGAAGTTTCCACACCTTTAGGTTTAGAGGTTGTGCCACTGGTATAAAGTATTTGTAATGGGTCACGGTCATTTATAATTGTGTCATCATTTTCTTTATCACAGGCATCAGCCAGTAACTGATTAAAGCAAAGGCAATACTCTGGTACTGGATTACCGATCACAGGAATGGAGATCCAGTACTTAATTGCGGGTAATTCATCTTTACACTGTTCAAATTTTTCAATTAATGAATCTTCAATAAATAGCGCTTTTGCTTCACAATGATTTAG
>CAJXYE010000110.1 GCA_913063325.1 uncultured Colwellia sp.
ACTGATAACGTCACAAAATTAACTAAATATAGAATGACTATGTTTAATAAATTTTGTTTGTTCTAAGCTCATCAATGAAGCTCTGAGTAGGGAAGAAATTTAACCAAATTGGTATTAAATAGGCCATTACTCGTTTGTGAAAAAAGCTTTGTAGACTATGTTACCCAGTGGTGTACTTAATGACTGGTCCCTTTCTCATAGTTAATTTTGTTGTAAACATTGTATTTTCCTGACGGCTTTTTCATTGGCACACGTTTAACTATTTCTAAAGTTTGGGCATCGTAGACAATCAACTCACCATCCATATCCCAGACACTTAATAATACAAATTTGCCATCTTTAGTAAATTCAACATGGGCAGCATTTTTACCCGGCGCTGGTGCTAAAGTTTTCACTATTTTTAAGCTGCTCTTATCAATAACGTGTACCTTGTCGTTATTGGGTCCAAAGAATACATCAGTCCAGGCGTAACGAGATTTTTCATGACTGCGCATGAAGAAACCAGGCCCTTCGGTTTTAATCTCTTTTATGATTTTCCAGTTTTCCATATCAATTACAGTAATTTTACCTTCTTTGATATTAGGTGAAGCAAATACCTCTTTACCTTGGTAGTTCCAGGTAATACCAGAGCCTAAATGTGGCATACCAGTTAAGCCGATAGAGGCGATTTTCTTTTTAGTATCTAGATTAATGACTTGGCCATTGTGGCTGTTACGGGCAGTGCCAATTAAATTGATGTAATCAGGGTCAAAGAAAAAGTCATTTAAGTAATCATCAGTTTTAATACGGCGAATAGGAAACTGTTCACTTTTTTTGGATAAGTCAGCTTTCCAACCTTCAGCTTTGGCCTCTACTCTGTAGTCATGCGCCCAACCTTTATAGACTTCAACGCCACCTTCATCACTGTACGGAATTTCCCATACTTCTTTGACGTCCTTTAGTGCGACGATAAAGCTAAATCGTGGTGGTGCATTGTATACAGCGCTTACTCGTGAGCTATTGCCGTCACTGTCGATTGCGTCAATAACTTTAATCGGTGATAAGTCAGTGGTATTGAGTATTACCACATTGTTAGGTAAGTAATTTCCGACAATTAGATATTTGCCATCATTTGAGATAGCGATGTTACGAGTATTAATGGCTGCACGAACTTCACTGACCGTTTTGCGATTATAAATATCGTATTTACTGATCCAGCCATCGCGAGAGGCAAAAAATACAAAGCGGCCGTCAGGTGAATATTTTGGTCCGCCATGTAAAGCGAAGCGAGTTTTAAAGCGATCTAAGCGCTCAAACGTATCGCCGTCTAATAAAGTAGCGCTATGATCGCCCAATTCAACAACAATGAATAAGTTCATTAAGTCAGCATCAAACTGCGCTTCATTAGGTAATTTACTTTGGTCAAAGTGTTGAACTTTTGAAGCGTTAATATCGGTGACTGTCCAACTAAGGGATGCTTTTGATGGGGTATAAAGATAGTCAGTCAAGCTGGCTATTTCAGCTTTGCTTAGGCTTTTACTAAAACTAGGCATTTGAGTGGCAGCGCGACCGTTATTGATAACCTTAATGGCTTTATTTTTACGGAAACGGGCAAGGTTTTCTGGTAATAAAGCAGGCCCCATAGCGCCTAGTCGGTCAACACCATGACAACTCTGACAGTTGACTTGATAGAGCTTTTTGGCTGCAATTTTTTCATCGGCAGACATAGTGACTTTTTTGCCTGGGTTAGCTGCTTGGGCAATGTTAGCTGCGAAGGAACTAAATAAAAGCGCTACAGCAATCGACAGTAAAAGAAGGTTTTTAGTCATGGTGGAACCTTTTGTATTCATGATGTTCAGTCGTGGTCCTCGTGGTGCCTTAATTGAGGATTTAGTTTCAACGTTATGGATCTAGGACAATATGCGTCAGGATAATATGTTCCTGCATTATCTAATAGGGTACATCCTGTACCGTCTGCATTGTCTAATAAGTAGCATCCATGCCACGTCCGATCAGTAATTTCGGAAATGACGATTGTAGGGCTGGTAGAAAAACCTGAGCTTCAATCCTTTTAGTCGTCATCCTCGTGGTGTCTTAATCGAGGATCCAGTATTTCATTTAAGCTATTTTCTCTACTGCTTGTTGTACATAATCTTTAGCATCTAAAAAACCGGGTGTTTTTAATTGTTGTTCAGTTAGCTGATTTACCACATCACCAATAACGATAAGTGTTGGTGGGGTAATCTTGTGTTTTTCTACCAGCTCAGCCAAGTTACCGATAGTGCCACGGTAAGTTTTTTGTTCAGGTTGTGTGCCTTTTCTAATGAGTGCTGCTGGCGTATTAATATCTCTACCATGCTCTACTAATTTTTCTGCTATTTTAGCTAGGGTATTAATGCCCATGTAAAACACAACCGTTTGGCTTGGGCTGCATAAACTCTGCCATGGCAGGTTAAGCTGACCATTGTTTTGAATATGACCCGTAATGAACGTACATCCTTGAGCAACACCACGATGTGTAAGTGGAATACCAGCATAAGTAGTACAACCCGATGCGGCGGTAATGCCAGGGCAAATATGACAGCTCACGCCATTTTGAAGCATGTATTCGGCTTCTTCACCACCACGACCAAAGATGAATGGATCACCACCTTTTAAACGTAATACTCTTTTACCTAAACGGGCTTCTTCTACTAAAATCTCATTGATTCTGTCTTGCGGCACGCAATGTTTTGCTTGCTCTTTACCGACATAAAAACGTTCGCAATTATCAGGTAATAGCGCTAGTATTTCATCACTCACTAATCTGTCATAAATGGCTATTTCAGCTTGTTCAATAAAGCGCATAGCACGAATCGTCAGCAATTCAGCGTCACCAGGTCCAGATCCTACTAAGGCAACTTCGCCTTGTTTTAATACTGATTTTCCTCGTGCTGATATTTTGCCATTATCTACTGATATGAGGCTGTTTGATTGGTTTAATGATGATGTATTCATGCTCTTGCCTTATTGCACTTGAGCCCATTTTCAGAACAGACTCGATTGCTTAATTAAATTTCTATTAATAATGTGTTCAATACTTGATAGATATATGTCTTTTTATTAATCCTACACTTCAACAAATTGAATAGAGTTGTCGCTATTGGTTAACTGATCAGCAAACTTTTCTGGCGGCGCGGTATAGCCTATTTCGCTATCGTCTAAGTAACAGCCTGGATCTTCTGCCCACGCATCTCCCGATTGTGCAAAAGCACGGGTTCGGGTATTACCGCCACAAATATTTAAAAAATCACAACCTGCACAACGACCTTTTAGCGGACGAGGACTTTGTCTAAAACCAAGCATTAATGGATCTTGGGTGTTTTTCCAAACGTCAGAGAATTTGTCTGTTTTTACATTACCAATGGGGTGATTCCACCAATAGGTATCAGGGTGAATGGTGCCGGTATTATCGATGTTAGCGACATTCACGCCACTAGCATTACCGCCCCAATTGATTAAACGTTGTTTTAAGTTGGCAATACACTCTGGATGGCTTTCGCCGAATTTTTTTGTCGCCCATTTTAATAAAAATGGCCCGTCGGCATCGTTATTACCGGTGACAAAATCGGTTTCTATTCCTTGGCTGATATGTGACCAAGCGCGTTCATAAAGTAATTCCATCGCGTCTTTAGTCATCTTGAACATGGCATCATCTTCAGCAGTACGTTTGCCACGACCAGAATAATTCAAATGAGACAGATAGAATTTATCTACTTTGTTTTCTTCCATTAAATCTAGCATTGCCGGTAAGTCTTTTTCATTATCCTTGGTCAAACAAAGGCGCATACCTATTTTAATACCAGCCTCTTTACATAATTTAATAGCATGCATAGAGGTTTTAAAGCTGCCTTTTTGTCGGCGGAATTCATCGTGAAATTCCTCTAAACCATCAATACTAATACCAACATATTGGTAATTAGATGCTTTGATTTGGGCAATATTAGATTCATCAATTAAAGTACCGTTAGTCGAAAGGGCAACATAAAAGCCTTTTTCTTTAGCATAAGCGGTAATTTCATAAATATCAGGGCGCATTAAAGGCTCACCACCTGAGAGAATTAACACAGGTACGTGGGCAACTTTTAAATCATCAATAGTGGCTTTAACTTGTTCGGTTGATAGTTCATCTTTAAAATCAATATCTAGTGATGTGGCATAACAATGTTTGCAGCGTAAGTTACAACGGCGAATAAGGTTCCAGATAACCACAGGACCGGGCATTTTTCTTGCTGCTTTTACTGGCTTTAATTCAGCCATGTCATCATGCAATGTTTTTAATAATTGTGAAATTCTAAACATAATCTTATACCTTGCCGTTCGGCCTTGCTCTGCGTGCGATTAACTATTTTGGTGCCGTTATTTCTTTAATCGCAAACCTGTTTTTTTCAGTATTGCTGTGCTGGTTAACATATCATTACTCTGCGTAAGGACTTGTTGACCTGAATCATGGTTGCGCTTAACCAATGCCTCTTTTAACAATTCTTTGATCTGACCCCGATACTTGGCTATTTCTTCGGGTTTTTTTCCGTGCACCATGGCAAATAAGTTGTAATTCCACTGAGGTAAATGTCGTGGACGAAGGTAACAGTGACTAACAAAGGGTAAGCGACCGACAGCGTCACCAAATTTTTCAGCTTGCTCATCATCAATATCCCATACCGTCATGCCGTTATATTGGTAACCTAATTTGTAGTGGTTAGGCACAGCAGCAATACGCCTGATAATACCTCGCTCTAACATGTCATTAGTTAACGCTAATACTTCTTTAACACTTATTTCCATTTCTTCGGCAATATAGTGATAAGGCTGCTCAATGATGGGGAGTCCATTTTGAGTAAGTAAAATATACTGACGCTCTATGGCTGTTAAGGTCGACTTTTCTTGGATGAACGTAGTATCAGACATAGTTTTATCAGACATAGTTGGCTCTGCAATGGTAATTAGTGTTGATGGTTATAGCGTTGAAAAATACGGCCGCTTTATACTGGTAGGTATAAACCCACGTAAAACTCTTTAAGTTTTGGGGTATTAAGTACACTTAAACCCGTTTTTTCTTCAATGGCATTAATGACTCGTTCAATTTCATCAGCTTCTTCGGTTGCGATAACAAACCACATATTAAAACGGTGAGTCCGGCGGTAGTTATGGGCAATTTGTTCAAAAGCATTAACTTGCTCGGTAACTTTATCGAAGTCTTCTTCGGGGACTGCGAGTGCCGCTAAGGTAAATGCACCTCCTAAATAAACAGCATCAAACATAGGACCAAAGCGGCTTAATACTCGGCTCGACTTTAACTGGTTTAAATGGAGTATAACTTCAGCTTCTGTACTACCTAGCTCATTAGCTATTTGCTCAAAAGGACGTTCACAAACGGGTAGACCATGCTGTAATAAATTAATAAGACTCTTATCAAGTGTCGATAAATCTGCTATTTCATGACAAATTTTCTCTTTGCTGGCGGATAAAGTAGATGTGTTTTTTGCCTTTTGCTCTACCGTGACATTATCCATGAGCTTGTCCTTTCCTGGTGTTACTAACTGTTTTGCTATTAAGTGCTTTACTGTAACGAGCGCCATGTTGCTTATAAGCTTTGAAGCTAAACAGCACATCTTTTTGAACAGACTCAAGCGCTAGTTGCTCTGTTATTTGACTGATTTGTTGTAAAACTAGGGATCTATCAGTGCCATGAATCATACAAAATAAATTATAAGGCCAATCCGGTAGGCGGCGAGGGCGTTGATAACACAGTGACACAGGCGCACATTTCGCTAACTTCTGAGCAACGTTATCCATGTCATCATTTGGGATATTCCAAACGACCATGGCATTAGCGTCATAACCTAATCTTCGATGTTTAATGACTAAACCAAAACGGCGAATTAAGCCTTCTTCTTGCCAAAGAGATATTTGCTTTATCACTTGTTGCTCTGTCAGAGATAATTGCTGAGCAATCACTTGGTAAGGTAATAAGCTTGTTGGCAGGCCTTTTTCTATGGCGCTACGTAGGGCTACTTTTTCAATGTCAGTTAAGCTGGCAGTATCACTTTGATTTACTGCCTTTAGTTGTTTTGTTTCTTGATTAGACGTGGGGCTTTCAATACCAGTAACATTGATACTGAACGCTAAGTCAATATGGTACGAAGCTTCCATCGGCAATACTAAAACAGCTAAACCAGTGAGTAATTCAATATTTGCTAATGTACTTTTAAGTGCCACCATATCGCTGGAAGTTACTACAAACCAAAGGTTATACTTTTCTTTTTGAGAATAAGAATCTCGGCCGTAGTTGTGGTTCACTTGCTCGAACTGATTAACAATACCGGCAATTTTATCTAAGTCTTTTGCCGGTACAGCCAGTGCAGCTAATGTACTTGCACCAGCTTTTTTATGATCAAATACTGGACCAACACGTGATAGTACTTCTTGGTTACCCAGATCATCAATGGCTAGAAATACTTTCAGCTCGTTAGTGATGATATTAACTTTCGCGAGTTGCTCGGCAATTGTTTTATAGGGCTGTCTGGTAAGGGGGAAACCCTTTTGGCTGTTATTAATAATGTCTTGTTGAAGTTGTGAGATAACAGCCCTCTCTTTAGCTAGAGGTTTAGTCATATTTTTAGTCGTATTGTTAAACATGGTTACAAGCCTATTTGATGAGCGCGACTAGTGAAGAAAATTCCACTCGGGCTAGATGATTTAAAAGCTTTAAGTAATGTTTGTGTTTTTGTGTCATAGATTTGCACTTCATTACTATCGCGTACTGACATCCATACGTGCTCACCACGTGGAGTAAACTCCATATGTAAAACAGCAGGGCCAGGTGTTAAGGTTTTTACTAACTCAAAAGTTTCGGTATTAAATACTTGAATAGTGTTGTTGTCTGGGTAAGCAAAATTAACCCATATTTGACGGTTATCTGGTTGCGCCATCACAAAAATTGGTTGGCTATGAGCTTGTATTTCGGTCACTTGTTGCCATGTTTTAGTGTTTACGACTAACACTTTATGTTGACCCACTGCCGGCATAAAAGCGTAATCTCCAGCCATTGCCCAGCCTTCTAAATGAGGCATTTTATATACGGGAAGTTTCTGCTCGCCTTTACCGTAGTTAGGCAGAATGCGTTGCACACCTTTTTCAATATGCCATAAATCAAGTAATGCCATACCGTCTTCACCAAAAAGACCTGCTATATAGTAGCGACCATCAGGGCTCATTAATGCGTCGTAAGGGAATAAACCAATATCAGTAAACTTAGTCACTTTAGGCATAGCATTTGGTGCTGCTTTAGTTTCATTGCTTTTTTCAATATCCGAGAAGTCAGCAACCCAAATCTCATGGCTGTCGAATAAACTGAAAACAAACTTATTATTTGGTGCGTCAACTAAGCCAACTACTTTAGAGCGTACAGGGCTGCCATCTTTATTTTTAGGTTTAGTGGTTAAAATAGAGCTGTCGATGCTGGCAACTAATTCGAGCGTTTCGCTGTTAAATACTTTAACGCCGCCTGGGGTGTAATTTGATACCGCAACTAATTTACCGTCTTGGCTAATAGCACCACCAATACTGTTACCAGATTGAATGATACGTTTGTCTATTTTATCTTTAAGGATATCTATTTTGGTTAAACCACCATCACGGCCAAAAACATAGGCATAGCGCTGGTCACGTGAGTAGACAATGGATGCATGAGATAAGTCGCCTAGACCATCAACTTCGGCTAATACTTCTTTGCTTGTATGGTTAACTATTTGCACTTGTCCTGAGGCACGTTCAATAATAACGCCCATATCACCGGTGGCACGTAGTGGTACTTCAGCTATGTCATTAGTCGTATGGCTAGTACAAGCGGCAATAACGCTAGATAGTATTGCAACGCTCGCTAGTTTTATTAAGGTAGTTTTCATTGATTTTCCTAACATTTTTATAAAAGTTATTTTAAAGAAATATGGATTCCCGCATCAGCTTTGTAGTTCCAGACCAAAGCTAAGTACCTACATCCGTGTAGGCAAAGTGACTACGGGAATAACAGCCTGTCGTTGAAGCTTGTTAGTGACAATTATTTATTGGCTATCTTCCCTGCTTTTAATTGTTGGGAAATCCACAAGGCTTCTTGCTCGGTTAATAACGTTTTCCAAGGTGGCATTGCCGTACCTTTACGGCCATATAAAATGGTGTGCTGTAAAAATAGTACGGGTTTTCCTTCAAGGTTTTCAGGTAATAATGCGGGGCCTAAGCCACCTTTTAAGGTCATGCCATGGCAAGAGCCGCAATCTTGTTTAACGATATGGTTAAGTTGACCTTTACGTGTTTGAGATAATTCTGCTTTACTATCGACAGCATTAGCTGCACTTGCTGCTGTAACCAACGTAAGGCTTAATAAATGAGTCGCCATAGCGATGCTTACTAAGGTGATTTTTAAAGGACTCATTTTATTTCCACTGTGCTTTTTAAGAGGGCTTAACCTTATAACGCTTAGGGACTTAGTTTTTTGTCAAAGATCATACTTTGACGAGGTAAGGTGAGGCTTTTTTGATTTAAATCATTTTATTTGTTATCAGCCAAAAAAAAGAGCTTTTAGAAAGCTCTTTTCTGTTCTTGTCTGTGAGTAAATTGTGACTTTCTGTTAACGGATGCCTCTATTGTGTAAGTGCTCAGAATACTGCTTATCGGTACCATTGATATGATTTATTAACCAGTCGGATAAAAAACTGGAAATCTCATCAAGGGCATCATGTCCTTTGTCATTGTATAACTGTACAAATTTTTCAACTTGCTTAATCATCACTTTATGCTGCGCTTTATGGGCGATTACATCAGGGTAGTCATTATCTTCCATCATCTTTTCTTCACGGTCAAAGTGATACTTGGTATAGCTAATTAATTCGTTTAATGCTTCTTTTTCAAAAGTCTCACTCATAGCGTAGTCATAAGCGATAGTGAAATTGTTTAATAGGCTGATAAGTTTTTTATGGTCATCGTCAATATGCTCTATGCCTACACTGTACTCCTCACGCCACTCTACTTGATTTTCATTAGATTTTTTTTTGTAAAGTATTGGAATAAGAACCAACACCGCAATTAATATCCAAGAGATGGGATTGGCCATACTTGATAAAAACCCTAAAAATATGGCAACAATAATTAAGCCGATGATAGCCGCATAAATAAACGACTTAGTGCGATTCTCCATGAATAATACCCCTAAAAAAAATATGGTTAAGTGATTGGTTACGTTGACTGAATAGTAGCGCTTAATACTGATGAATAAGTAGTTTTTTTATAATTGAAAGCGCTATTTATTGACCTTGATCAACTTGTGCATTCATTAAAAATTATTTTTTTTTAAACTTGATCTGAATCACATTTTCAAAAGTGGATATAGATGATAGTGCTGACAGTAATATTTCGTTACATAAATTAAGCATCAATGTTTGGCTGTTTTTTGTGCAAATGAATTTCCTGAAGATGCTTTTTTATTAGAATTTCAGTCAGTTGGTTTTATATAACTCTGATTGGCTAAATGAAAACTATTAACAAGTTAATAAAGGCAATGCGGCATTAGTTAATGTGGTTGACCCCTTTAGCAACAAAGAATTTTTAAAATCTGGAGAGTAACCAATGAAAACAGTAAAATACGGTCTTTCAGCACTAGGACTTGCAATAGGAATGGCTGCTACGGGTGTTAGCATGTCAGTTTCAGCGGCAGAGCCAACCTTGGCTGAAGCTGATTATGAAAAAGCAAAATTACAATACTTCCAACGTTGTGCTGGTTGTCATGGTACTTTGCGTAAAGGCGCTACAGGTAAAAACCTAGAGCCGAAAAGCACAATGAAAAAAGGCCAGAAGCGTTTAGAGAAAATTATCGCTTTAGGTACTGAAGGCGGCATGAACAACTTTGATGACTTGTTCACTAAGAAAGAAATTGCCAACATGGCAACGTTCATTCAAATGGAACCACCTGTTCCACCAGAAATGTCTTTAGAGCAAATGCGTTCACATACTAA
>CAJXYE010000111.1 GCA_913063325.1 uncultured Colwellia sp.
AAAAGTGATGGATCTTCGATCAGATACTTCGAAGATGACGTTTACAGCAATATCCTGAGTTAACTACATAGGCATGTAAAATTTTAACTATATAAAACTAAGGAATAAAAATGAGCCGTATTAATTTAGTAACCCCAGAGCAAGCAAACCCAGAGCAAGCAGAGCTTTATAGCGCTATAACGAGTCAACTTGGTATGGTACCAAACTTTTTAAAAGTATTTGCTAATTCACCAGCAGCCTTAAAAGCCTTTTTAGGTTTACACACTATTGCAAGCGAAGGTGAGTTAACTGCTAAAACTAAAGAACGTATTGCCCTAGGTTTAGCTGAGCAAAATGCTTGTGAGTATTGTGTTTCTGCACATACTGCAATTGGTAAAGGTGTTGGTTTAACCACTGATGAAATGGCAGCCAACAGAGCGGGCAGTAGTCAAGATGCACAAGCGGCTATCGCGGTTAAATTTGCTCGATCTTTAGCTGAGCACAATGGTGAAGTAACCACTGGTGAGTTACTAGAAATTCGTAACGCAGGTTATTCAGATGCAGAAGTTGTTGAAATAATTACCCATGTTGGTATGAATATCATGACAAACATTTTGGGTAAGGCAAGTCGTGTCGCTATCGATTTTCCTAAAGTAGCCTTGCAAAAAGCATCTTAAAATTAGTAACAGTATTAGTATTAACGTTATCAGCCCAAACAAACAATCTGTTTGGGCTAGTTTTTCTAAACAAACTCTAGCAATAAATGAAACTTAGTGAACCCGTAGGAGTAAAGCAATGGCACATAAATATGCACAACTAGCATTTACTGATTCAGTCAGGGCAATGCAGCAAGAGCAAAATAGTCGAGCAGGTTATGCCAGTATGGATCAAGGAGAAGATTACAACTTTCTTCTGTCAACGGTTGAAGCAGACTTTATTGCCGAGCGAGATAGTTTTTATATGGCGAGTGTTAGTGAAACCAATTGGCCTTATGTTCAACACCGTGGCGGGCCGAAAGGCTTTTTAAAAGTGCTTGATGCCTCTACATTAGGCTTTGCTGACTATAAAGGTAATCGCCAATACGTCAGTGCTGGAAACTTTAGAAATAATGATCGCGTGTCTATTATATTTGTCGATTATCCAAATAAACGTCGTTTAAAGTTAATGGGACGCATCAGTCAAGTGCCAGAAAATGATTGGCAAACACTGGCTAAGCTTGAGGATGATGATTATCGTGCCAAAGTAGAGCGTGGTTTTATCATTAACATTGAAGCCTTTGATTGGAACTGCCCACAACATATAACACCGCGCTACACTGAAAGCGAACTTGAGTCATTAATTACCCCGATAACTAATGAACTCGCTGATGTCAAAGTGCAGTTGAAAGCACAGTTGAAGTCGCAACAACAAGCCTCTTCATCGAAGCGCGCTGTGTTACCTGAGCCGATATCATCGAGTTATCCGCAAAGATCAGGAGAGGGTGAATTACCGTTAGTCATTAGTGGTATTAGACAATTGACGCCTCGCATTAGAGCGATTGAACTCAAACATGCCAAAGGTGAGGCATTACCTGTGTTTGAAGCGGGAGCGCATTTAGCTATCCCAGTAGTATTGAAAAGTGGAAAGTTAATACACAGACATTATTCAATCTGTTCAAATCCAAATCGAACGGATTGTTATGAGATTGCCGTACTGAGTAATCAAAATGATTTAAATAATAGTGATATTGAAGAAAGTGGCTCTGCCATTATTCATCAACACTTTACCCTTGGACTTAGGCTAGATTGCTCACATCCACAAAATTACTTTCCACTGGAACAATCCACGGCTCCTGTTATTTTGATCGCTGGCGGTATTGGCATTACCCCAATTAAAGCAATGGCTTTAACATTAACAGATCAGCAACGAGAGTTTTCGCTACATTACTGTGGTCGATCAATCAATGAAATGGCCTTTAGCGATCGATTAACAAGACAGTTAGGTAATCAATTACATTTATATTCGGCAGCTGAAGGGAAAAAACTCAATATTGAGAGACTATTAACTAACTCACCTACTGATGCTCATTTTTACTTTTGTGGGCCGCAAGAGATGATTGATCAGTTACTGAACCTTGCTCAAGAGCATGGTATTACTAGCAGCCGACTTCACTTTGAGCGTTTTGCCAGTATTGACGACCCGATGACAAAACCTTTTACGGTAAAACTTAATCGCTCCCAAATGCAAATCACGGTTTCAGCTGAAGAATCACTGTTAGACGCAGTCTTAGCACAGGGCATAGATGTGCCTTATAGCTGTAAAACAGGCGCATGTAAAACATGTGTGGTACCTGTTGTTAAAGGCAATGTCATTCATAAAGATGAATGCCTAACGAGTACTGAAAAATCAAATAAGTTGATGTGTCTGTGCGTATCAAGAGCCGCCCAAAATACGTTAGAGATAGATATTTAAAATAAGGAAAACTGATGAAAGCGAACATGAACTCAAACTTGAGCCTAAACTTAAACATTGATATCGAAGAGACCCGTCACCCAGTGCCAACATTCACCTTGGCATCAGCACAAGAGAAAGTACGAAAAGCAGAAGATGGTTGGAATAGCCAAGACCCGGTTAAAGTGGCTACGGCATACAGTTTGGCTAGTGTTTGGCGTAATAGAGATAGCTTTTTACAAGGTAGGCCAGCCATAGTTAAATTTTTAGCAGATAAATGGCAACGTGAACAAGAGTACCGTTTAATAAAGGAATTATGGGCTTTTGATGGTGAGCGTATAGCGGTACGTTTTGCTTATGAATGGCTAGATGCGCAAGGACAGTGGTATCGTTCGTATGGTAATGAAAATTGGCAGTTTAACGACAAAGGTTTAATGGTTGAACGTCACGCAAGTATCAATGATGTTAAAATTACTGAAAAAGAGCGTAAGTTCCATTGGCCTCAAGGCAGTAGGCCAGCAGAGCATCCGGGCTTAACAGCGCTAGGCTTGTAACTCTCTATCAGTATCTATAACTATTTAGAACAGCAACCCCTCTATCGGTTGCTGTTCTATTAATTAGTCATTACCAATTAGTAATTACCAAATTTTAACGCGTTCACTTGGTGCTAAGTAAAGGCTATCACCTTCTTTTACACCAAACAGTTCATAAAATTCAGGAACATTACGAACAACGCCATTCACTCGATACATAGAAGGTGAATGTGGGTCGGTATTTATTTGATGCTTTAATGCTTTTTCACGGTATTTCTTACTCCAGCTTTGTGCATAACCTAAGAACACACGCTGTTCACCGCTAAAGTCATCAATAACAGGGGCGGTTTTATCACCTAAGGACATTTTATAGGCCATCAATGAAATACTTAACCCGCCTAAGTCACCGATGTTTTCACCTAAGGTGAAAGAGCCATTAACATTAACGCCATCAAGTGGTTCAAATTCGTCATATTGTGCGACTAGTTTAGCTGTTCTATTTTTAAACTCAGTTTTATCGGCCTCAGTCCACCAATTACGTAAAACACCATCACCGTCAAATGTACTACCAGAATCATCAAAACCATGACCAATTTCATGACCAATTACCGCACCAATAGCACCATAATTTACCGCATCTTCTGCATTTAAATTAAAAAACGGTGCTTGTAGTATGGCAGCCGGAAAGACTATTTCGTTTAGTGGCGGGTTATAATAGGCATTAACTGTTTGTGGCGTCATTGCCCATTCATGCTTTTGTACCGGTCCATTTTGTTTAGCTAAATTCTGTTGGTAAACCACTAAAGCAGAACGTTTTAAATTACCAAATAAATCATCTTTTTTGATAGTTAAGTCAGAATAATCTTTCCAAATATCGGGATATCCAATTTTAGGTGTAAATTTTGAAAGCTTATCTAATGCTTGTTTTTTGGTTTCAGGTGTCATCCAGTCTAGATTTTTAATACTTACTTCATAGGCTTTAATAAGGTTACTTACCAACTCTTCCATGCGAACTTTTGCTTGTGGTGGAAAATGCTTTTTAACATAAACCTTGCCAACAACTTCACCGATATTTTGATTAACGATACTAACGCCACGGCGCCACATAGGAAGCTGGGTTTTTACACCACGTAATTCTTTGCCATAAAACTCAAAGTGCTGTTGGTCTAACTGCTGAGTCAATCTCGTTGCGGTGCTATTAATGACCCCCCACTTTAAATAAACATGCCAAGTATATATTGGCGTATCTTTGATGATGTCATTAAGTGCTTTCATATAATCAATTTGCGTGACGACAACACCATCGATATCACTAATGCCAGCTTCTGCCAAAAAACCATCCCAATTAAAATCAGGCATAATTTCTGATAATTCAGGCGTTGGTATTTTATTATAAAGAGCGACCATATTGCGGGTCTGCTCTTTTTTCATATGAAAACTGGCAAGCTTTGTTTCTAAAGCAAAGGTATCTTTAGCTGCGGCTTTAGGATTCGCTAAACCGGCAAGGGTCAGCATCTTTTCAATGTGGGTAAGATAACTTGCTCTGATCTCTTTCGAGGCATCGTCATCTAAAAAATAATACTCTCTGTCAGGTAAACCTAGCCCCGCTTGCCAGGTATATTGCATATATGTGTTTGGATTTTTAAAGTCGACATATTGACCGACATTAAAGGGAATCGCATAACCGAGTTTATTCGCCACAGCAAAATGTATGGCTAATTCGTTATGATTTGCAATGGTGTCTATTTGGCTAAACTCATTGTGGATAGGTGTTAAACCAATTTTATTGCGCGTATCCCAATCAATATAAGACTGGTATAAATCACCAACTTTTTGTTCATTTGAGCCTTCAGCAAAGTCACCAGAAGAAGCGGCTTCGATAATGGCTTTAACATCGCTTTGAGATTGTTCGTGAACCACAGTACCTACACCATAAGATGATTTGTCCGCTGGAATTTCGGTTTGTTTTATCCAATTACCATTTGCATAAAGATTAAAGTCATCGCCAGGTTTTACTGTGTTATCAATTGAGGTGATATTTAGGCCAGATACGAGCACAGGGCCGCTGTTATCGTCATTTGATGCGTTTAAGTTATTACTATTATTACAACCCATTAATCCTATGAGCACAGTTAAAGATACTAATGTCTTCTTCATTGTAACGTCCTTATATTTTAATATTATTTGGATAAATTAAGGTTAACACTGTTGCAATAGTGTTAACTCTTGTGAAGTAAGATATCAGTAAAAGTAATTGGTCGCAATTTAAGCACTAAGAAGTAGGAGATTAACGGTTCTGTTACATATCGAGTATCTGTTGAGCTAAAAAGGGCTTGTTACGTCTTGCGACTTGTTCCGCTATTTGTGTTCTTACTGCTGTTGGTTTGTTTTGACTGAGTTTAAAGCGTCCCTCAATGCTATCAATATGGACTTTAAAAAAAGTAATAGCGGTTAGCATTTGTCGTATCTTTTTATCGCTAACCTCTGTTAATTGCCAAGGTCTTTGTTGATCTCGTTCGAAATGTTGGCTGCTTATTTTCATTTGTTGGTATTTGAGCTCTGGATCTACAATGGCTGTGGCGCTGCCTGTGACATGAACTTTGGCATAATTCCATGTTGGCACCACTTGGCCTTTGCTATTGTCATTAGCATTATGAGCATTAGAATTGCTGCCACAGTGAGGAGAAATATAACTATGTTCGCCATGAAACACTAAGCTCAGCGGCACATCGCCCTGCGTTAATAATCTTTCTGCTAACGGGTGTTTATTACTGACATGAGCAATCAATACTTTGCTTTTCGCCTCAGTCGAGGTCTCACATTCTTCAAAATGAAAAGGTATATGACTAATGTGTGGAAAGGCCTCATCAATACTCACTAACAATGTTGCCAGTGCATTGTCATTAATGAGTGCACGTAATTTATGTTTTTCTTCTTCACTTGTTTGAAAGTGTTTCGGTGGATACATATTCAAACTCCTCTGATTTTGTTGCTGTAGCTAATAACTTACTTTTAACTTGGGGCCATTCTTCATCGAGAATGCTAAACAAGGCGGTATTTCGATAATCACCATTAGGTGCACGTCTATTTTTTCTTAAAATGCCTTCAAACTGACCACCAATACGAGCAATAGCATTTCGGGATTGTTGGTTATTTTCATGGGTACAAATTTCCACACGAACCATTTTTAATTCTTCAAAAGCGTGCTTTAGCATTAAGTATTTTGCATGTGAATTAACATAGCTTCGTTGAAATTCAGGCGTGATAAAGGTATGACCAAGCTCTATGCTTTTATCTTTTTCGTTAAAACGAAATAAACGGGTCGAGCCAATAACTTTATTACTTTTTTTATCAATGGTAATAAAAGCTAATTGCAGACCTTGTGCCATTTCATCAATCGCTTCTTGCATCCATGGTCGTGCAACCTCATGACTAGCACTGCGATTGATAGGCATATGTTGCCAAACTTTAGGGGAGTTTCCAGCCAAGATAAAGCCATTAAGGTGCTGCATGTTCATCGGCTCTAATCTTATTAAACTCGTTTCTAGGGTTATAGGTTTTAGGGTCGGTTGTAGCATAGGTTGTTCCATTGATTATTCCATGAAAAGGGCGAGTTGATGGTTGTTATTATGAATATCTTTGGTATAACTACTACAACCAGTTTTAGATAAGTTGATAGACCAGATTGAAAGCACTAAACCTCATGTTAAAGCAAAACCTAAACCTGACTGTAGATAAAAAACTGGCTAAAAAAGCCAAGTATTTAGTCATTGCCGATGCACTGCGACAAGCTATTAAAGAAGGGCAGGTTGCACCCACTGAAGCATTACCTTCAGCGCGAAAGTTGGCTCAGCAGTTAGCTGTAAATCGTCATACTATTATGGCGGCATTGGCTGAATTAGTGGCGCAAGGTTGGGTTGAAGCGAAAGAGCGTTCGGGATATCGGGTGGTGGAAAATCTACCTATTCAAACGAGCCTTGCGACAAAAAAAGTGCATCAAGCATCTAAAGATTTTGATTGGAAATTTCGGTTAAAGCAAAATTTGCCTGTTACGCCAAAGATCAAAGCTAGCCAATATCCTTATAACTTTTCCGGCGGTCAGCCTGATATCAGAAAGTTTCCTTTTGATGAGTTTAAAAGTCACTTTGCCCAAACTTGTCAACGACCTAAAATTGATAACTTAAGTTACGGCGATAGTCGCGGAGAAGCTGAACTTATTAACGAAATATCGACTTACCTAAGACGGGTTCGCTCAATCACCGATAAAGAGCTGATGATTTGTAATGGCTCACAAGAAGCTTTGTACATGATCGCACAATTGCTGTTGCAACCCGGTGATAAGGTCGCGGTTGAACAGCTGGGTTATCCACCCGCTTGGGCAGCTTTTGAGAGAACGGGTGCGGAGTTAACTGCTATAAAACAAGATGAACGGGGCATAGTGCCAGAGCATTTGGCGCAAGTACTGGCACAGGGTAAGGTAAAGCTGCTTTATCTCACGCCGTTACATCAATATCCAACGACAGTATCTTTGGATATATCTCGGCGTATGCAAATTTATCAATTAGCACAGCAATATGGTGTTGCGATAGTAGAAGATGATTATGATCATGAGTTTCATTATGATAGCCAGCCCATAGCGCCAATGGCTGCAGATGATCCTGCGGGTTTAGTTATCTATATTTCTACCTTTTCAAAGCTGATGTTTGGTGGCGCACGAATTGGCTATGTCGTAGCTAACAATGTTTTAATTGAGCAAATCGCAGCTTATAAAATGCTGATGAACCATAAGAGTAATGTATTGGTACAACAAACAGTAGCTAAATGGATGCAACAAGGCGGTTTTGAAGGTCACTTACGACGCATGACAAGGTTGTACCAAAAGCGTCGTGATTTTATGGTGTTACAACTTAAATCTTATCAAGATAAAGGGTTGCCAATACATTTTGTAGTGCCTGCTGGCGGCATGGCGATATGGCTTGATACCGGAAAGTCTATTGTGGGTCTTAAAGAGAAACTCATGGCTGAGCAGGTATATGTACAAACTGAATTAGAATTTAATCGATTCAAAGCATTACCCGATAAGGAGTACCGTTTTATTCGCTTGGGTTTTGCTGCAATGAATGAAGCAGAAGTTGAACAAGGCTTGAGCATTGTCATGGAAGCTTTATATGGTAAAAATTTGCGGGTGCTATAAATTATCATGCTCAAAATGCGGTGAACTAATTTCAGCTTCTACCACAAAGAAGACCTAAGGTTTTAGTACAATAACAACAGCTGTGTAACCTAAAGCAGCCGTTAGCCTAACCATTCTCTTCGTCACAAAGTAGGAACGAACTATTTTTAACCGTCTCATTCCATATATAACCAGAAAAACGTTCATTACAGAAAGTCAACTTATAGCCTACTTTTTGATAGCTATTGTCTAAATCCAGTTTCATGCTTCAGACTTTATATTTCATCCATATATGGATTTTATATGTCGAAAAATTTTACACTTTTTTTAAAAAAACTTAGTTTTTCTATTAATAATTTATTATCTAATTGAATATCCGCAAGTTACTATTGATAGGAATAGTTTATGCATCTCATTAGGGCTTCAATTTAAAAAATTCTGCTTTGACTTGTATTCGGATTATGATTAAGGATTCTAATTATGAATGTAGAGAGAAGGGTAAAACACAGAATATAAAAGATAACATAGACCGTCTATCTATTTCGCAAGAAATAGTATTGATAGAGGCATTCTCTTTAGGTTTTTCATTACAGCACACTCGAGTGGTAAATGATGGGGTGTTAGCTATAGCTAATAAAGGGGATTGCATACTAACTATAACGCCAAGTGGGATTACTGAATATAACTCTCAGCTTGCTATTAGGTAATGATTTTATTTGATGTCATATAATAAACTAGACTGGGTACAGTATGAGTTTACTAAATATAAAAAGGGCATTAACAAAACTCCATCGACGTCATAGATCTGTAGAAAGCTATGAATGGTGGAACTACCTTAATTATGCTCAAAAATTTTCTGTAAGTTCATTATATAAGTTTGGGTATGAAATTAATTTTGTCAGAATAACAAATCATAAAAGCACAGTTATTATGTCGCTCAATGATAATATTGTGACAGTTGACAAGGATGGCTTAATTGATTCTCACCCTGAGATTCAAATTCGACGAAATTAAATAGCAGTTATATGTATCTTGATTGTTCGGTATGCTAATTACTTAAAGTACTCTTTAACGTAAGTGATTTTGTCTGATTAATTTTGTTATTACTATTGAAAAAAAGAAAAATAAACAATTGAGAGATGACAACTAATACCACAGAACCGACTAAAGCAGAAATCTAGATAAGGTCAGGTATATGATCTGAAAGCAGACGTTCAATTGTGCTAACTCTTAACAAGAATAACCAAAAAACACGGGTGCTGGCAAAGTTTTCTTGATGATTAAAAATCATCCCTAATATCTGTTATAATTACCAGTAATCGTTATTTTTTGATACAACGAATATTTGGGTTTTTGGTTGTCTTTTGGAGGTAACCCTATGGCACAAGCACTTAAATCACTCACTTATGAGGATGTGGAATTATTTTGTGAGCAAACCCTCCAAACAGGTACTTCTGTAACCTTAGAGAGTGTGCTAGAAAAGTTTCCCAACAGCTCTATTGATGTCGTTGCCTGTTTTGACCAGTGGCGTCAACTTAAATTGAATCAATCGTTAGCTACTTCTTCACAAAATTCAGACAACAAACCCGCAATTCCGCCTAGCATCACCCAAATAATGCAAGAAGAAATAGCTAAACAGCAAGCCAGCCAAGCTGAAGAGCAGCAAACCTTGCTCGCTCAACAACAAGACATCGAACAATTTCTTATCGGTAAAAGCCAAGAGTTACAGGCAAACCTTGACAGTCAATCTAAGTTTGTAGACGAAACTCATCAACAACTTAAACAACAATCACAAGAATTTCAGGAGCAATTCCAACAGCTAACTAGCGGCTACAACAAT
>CAJXYE010000112.1 GCA_913063325.1 uncultured Colwellia sp.
GGCAATAGATGAAAGAGACGGTGCTCTTGATGTTGTTATTTCAGGCACTATCGATGTCACTACTTTAGGTAATTACATTGTTAGTTATACCGCCACCGACAGTGCAGGTAATACTAGCAGCGTTACTCGAACAATTATTGTAATAGAACCACCAGACATCTCAGCCCCTATTATTACCCTCAATGGAGACAGTGAAATCTCTCTGTTGCTGAATGATAATTATAGTGAATTAGGGGCAACGGCAATAGATGAAAGAGACGGTGCTCTTGATGTTGTTATTTCAGGCACTATCGATGTCACTACTTTAGGTAATTACACTCTAACCTATACTGCAATCGATAATGCAGGCAACACCTCTAATACCACTAGAATTATTTCTATTATTTCTAATATTGCCCCTAGACCTTTTATCACCATTTGGAATACCTCCCCATCTGATTGGAGAGATAGATATGTCACAGATGATAATCAAATCATGATAAGCACAGAAGGCGACGGTTATGATTATCAAGTTGATTGGGGGGATGGTACATTTGATGAGCATGTTACTGGAAATATTACACATACTTATTCTGTTACAGGCATTTACACTGTTGCAATCACAGGTGATTTTCCGCAAATATTTTTCGAAAAGCTTTGGAGTTATGACCCAAACGACAACTCCCTTTATCCTGATCCAACCACTGATAACGTTAAATTACTCGCAATAGAACAGTGGGGTGATATTAAATGGCGTTCAATGAAGCAGGCTTTTATGGACTGTTATAATTTTACTTATAACGCAACGGACATCCCGGATTTATCTATTGTTAACGATATGTCTTCCATGTTTTATGGGAATGTTTTGTCTGGGGGAGCTACCTTTCACCAAAGTTTAAGTGATTGGGATGTCTCTCATGTCAGGAATATGCATAGAATGTTTTGGGGCGCGGATAGCTTTGATCAAATATTAAGTAACTGGGATGTTTCGCATGTCACAGATATGAGCAGCATGTTTTATGGAGCGGATAGCTTTGATCAAGATTTAAGTGGTTGGAATGTCTCACAAGTCACGGATATGAGCAGCATGTTTTCTCAAACCGACAGATTTAATCAAAGCTTAAGTAACTGGAATGTTTCCAATGTCACGAATATGAGTAGCATGTTTGCTAGCACGGTTAGCTTTAATCAAGACTTAAGTGGCTGGAGTGTCTCGAATGTCACTAATATGAGTGGCATGTTTGCTAGCACTGTTAGTTTTAATCAAGACTTAAGTACCTGGGATGTCTCGAATGTTACTAATATGAGTAGCATGTTTGCTAGCACTGTTAGCTTTAACCAAGACTTAAGTGATTGGGATGTCTCGAATGTCAGAAGTATGGGATGGATGTTTGCAAGCACCGCCAGTTTTGAGCCAGATATAAGTGACTGGGATGTCTCAAATGTCACTGATATGACTTCCATGTTTTATAGAAATGATAGCTTCAATCAAGACTTAAGTGGCTGGGATGTTTCGAGTGTAACGAATATGCGTTATATGTTTGCTAGTACTGTTATCTTTAATCAAGACTTAAGTGGCTGGGATGTCTCGAATGTCACTGATATGCGTAGTATGTTTCTTCTGGCCGCTAGCTTTAACCAAAGCTTAAGCGGTTGGAATGTTTCAAATGTCTCGAATATGGGAGGAATGTTTCAAGAAGCCACTAGCTTTAATCAAAATTTAAACGACTGGGATATTTCGCATGTCACGTATATGGGAGGAATGTTTCAAGAAGCCACCAGCTTTAATCAAAACCTAAGCAGCTGGGATGTTTCGCATGTTACCAATATGGATCAAATGTTTAAGGGAGCTAAGGCTTTTGATCAGAACTTAAGCAACTGGGACGTATCGAATGTCACCTCAATGAAGAGCATGCTTGAAGATGCCACCCTTTCCACAGTGAATTATGATGCATTGTTTTTTGGCTGGAGCAGCTTGCCTTTGAAGCACAATGTCACTTTTCATGGCGGGAGTAGCCAATATTCTCCTTCATCACGTAGCGCCAGAGATGTGTTCACGAATAATTATAATTGGCAAATATCTGATGGTGGTGTAGCAAACTAGGGTGCAACAAAGTTAAAATCTATTTGTTCGCAGTAGTTCGACTTGTATACACAGCGACTATACAAAGACCAATAGGGTTACTACATCATTGAAACTAAGGAACACATCAATAACAGCGTATAGTAAGCTGTTATTTAGTCAGAGAATATCTAAAGCTAATTATCTAAATAACTTGTAAATGAAATCGCTACACATATGCTACAAATCAAGTTAAAAACCTGATGGTTTATCATTAATCTATTGATTTTTAGCGATTAAATTATTTGTTGGTAAACCATTATTAGGGCGTTGCAACAGGAGATTAACTCGGGATGAATCCATGTTTTAATGGTTCTTGCTTATGTGGAAGTGTGCTCTTTTCGGTTGAGAGTTTCAGTGACAACGCTGCAAACTGTCATTGCTCAATGTGTCGAAAGTTCCACGGTGCAGCATATGGAACTCTAGTCATAGTTAAAGGGTTAAAATGGCTTTCGGGTGAAGAGTTATTAAAAGAGTATGTAGCTGAAAATGGTACTATTCGTACATTCTGCTTCAATTGCGGTTCAAGCTTGGGCTTCCGTTGTAAAGGGGAACCAAGCGAACGAATAGAATTAGCAATATCAACATTTGATACAGACATTCCCGTAATAATTGATGCTCAAATATATACAGGCAACAAGGCCAATTGGTGCGAGCTAGACCCTAATTTCACAACATTCGTTGAAGGTCGGTAGATGTAGATGTGCGCGTGTTAAGTCGTTGCATAACAAGCAAATTAATCAGGACAAATAACAGTCGGTTTTTGCTCCTTTGTCGCTTATTTTAACAACTGTAATTTGCCCATTATTTGGGCGTTATCGATACGAAATCTAATCCAAATCGAATCTAAAGCATATTAGCTAATGTCTGCTGTGTGGTAGCTAGTGACCTTAGAACAATGAACACTGGTAGTTTTTCCTCAGCAAAAGCTAACGTCAAAAAAGTGCGCTAAGCGGACTCTAGCAGTATTTATACTAACGTCCGCTTCACTAATAAAGCGGTCATTAGCATCGAAGATAACCTTGTGACTTCTGTTAGCCATAAGCTGACGTTAGCTTTTCAGTAAATAACGACAACTCGGAGCTTAAATTTTTATTTAATAGGAAATATCAAACGTATTTCAAATTATCATTTTAGCTGTATGTTAGATAGGCTACTTTTTCTAAATTAATTTGATGAACTTCTCCAGTGGATCATTCATTACTTGAGCTAAAAGTCTATATGCGCAACTTCAATTGATATTCCAATATGAAATATAAGATGAGACAAGATGTCAAAAACACAATAAAAACCAAAACGTCTTTTTGCACTTTCTTGATATACCTTACTTTCGCCAATGATGGCATGTATTTAGTAAGGAAGATGAGTATGTACAATGAGAGTCGAGGCATTGAGAGCTACCTCAAATGTCATAAACAGTTTTTGTGCCCGAATGGGAAAAGGAATTACGGACTGATGGAGCGAGAAAAAGAAATCGCAAAGGGGTATGACTGCTGATGTGGAGCTAAACCCAGAGAACAAAAAGAAGTAGTTTAATAACTCAGACGGAAAATACCTTGAAAACCACCGTATTTCTGTGATAAAAAGTACCCATCATAACTGATTGAAAAATATATAAGTTATTTTCCAGTTGTTAGGTTTTTTACGCACCGCTTTGTATAAGAAGTAGTAACTAGGAGTATAGTAAAAATGGAAAAAAATAATAAACTAACTTTAATTTTATCAGTGCTATCTATGGCGCTCCTTTCAGCATGTGGCGGTGGTGAAGGCGGAAATTCTAGCTCTAATTCAAATACCAGTGGTGGTACTCAACCAACAACTAATTCAGCTCCAGTAGTTTCAGTTAGTGATAGTTTTTCAAGCCAAGAACTATCGACATTGACAATTGCAGCTGATGCCTCTGATTCAGATGGCAGTATTTCGAGTTATAGCTGGACACAAACATCGGGTACGCCTGTTGAGCTAAACAACACTGATAACGATGAGGTTAGCATTACTATCCCTGAAGTTTCACAAGATGAAACTATTACCCTAGAAGTTGTTGTGACAGACAATGAAGGTGCGTCGACAACCAAATCAGTTTCAATTTTAATTTCTGATATTGAAGAAGTTGGTGAAACTTACACCATAAAAACGATTGAAGGGGAGGTTACCTTTACTGGTGTAATTGACAGACTTGAGTTAATTAAAAAGGATTATATCCACGGATATATAAGTGACTTTAACGACTCTCCATTTTTAGCCCTATACGTAAAAGGTAAAGATGAGCCTTATTATTTGACATTAGATGGCTTAGATTCTGTTAGCTCTTCAGATGAAAGCATTCTAAAAGTTGAAGTAATTAATAATGTTTTTAGGGCTAATAAACTTGGTAAAGCTGAAATAACGATTAGTGTTTTAAATATTGAAATTATCACTGAAATAGAGGTTAAAAGGCAATCTGAAATTTGGTGGGGACATTACCCAATCACCACTGAAAATGGCACTGAAATTGTAGAAGGAACACCATCAGCGTTAACGTTGAACCTTGCAACTACTACAATTGGTGACATTTATAAAGCGCCTAGTGAAGACTTATTAGCACTGTATTTTGAAGAGTATGAAACGCCGTATTACATCACACTCGATACATTAGATGACATTACCTCGTCTAACGATAAAGTAATTTCTGTTAATCAAGGTAACAATACGATTTCTGTTGTAGGTGAAGGCACAGCAACAATCAGCCTTTACTATAAAGGTTTAGAGCTGCTCCTAGAGTACACAGTAACTAGAAATGAGGTTGCAGAGTCCGGGATTTCTGGCCACCTTAGCTATCAACGATTTGGCTTTACCGATGGTCAAAGTGCACGATTTGATGTAACCAACCCTTATTATCGGCCTATCCGTGGCATTGTAGTTGAGCTGTTAGACAGTGAACAAGTTGTATTAGCCTCTACAGTTTCAGACGAGTCAGGTAATTACACATTTCCTCTCAGTAACGAAAGTAATGGCATGTCATTCTCTTTGCGTTTAACTGCACAATTAGAGCCAGATGGTGAAATTAACGATGGTTTCAATATTGTAGTTAAAGATCAATCAACCGCAGAGTCACTTGCTGAGCAACAAGTGTATACTTATGCATCAGAAATGGTCACTTATGGTGATGAGAAAATTTACTTTGATTTATATTTAGATGCTGGCTGGGATGATGTTACTAAGGCATTCGATGGAGCTATAAGTGACGCGCAGCCATTTGCTATTTTAGATACTGTCTATAGCGCTGTAAATTATCTTGCTACTGCTGGTATTGAGCTTAAAGACGAATTAGCACCTTTGACAATTAACTGGACGCGTGCCGATGTTGAAATAGAACGTGAAGGTGGGTTTTATTCCAGACATGAAAATAGAATATATTTAAGAGGGGATTTAAGAAACCCTGCTGAATCCAGCGCGCAATCGAGTAGTGACCCTTTAGCATTCTCAAAAATTGAAGAGTGGGATCAAACTACAATAGCGCATGAATTTGGCCATTTTTACCAGTACAAAGTCATAGGTAGAGATGATAGCACAGGCGGCAGTCATAGATCCTTTGACCATGATCACTTACCGCTGGCATTTTCTGAAGGCTTTGCCCAAGCATTTGCGTATGCCGTGCTAGATGACTGGCGTGATATGAGAGCTCCGTCAAATGTGTTGGCAGAAGAATTCTGGAGTGGTTTATACGGCGATATTACAAGTGCCCATACTTGCACTACAACATTAGCTGATGGAACTACTTATACATTAGACTGCTATTTTGTTTCACCGTTTGAAGAAGCAACTAATACGCTGTTTATTTTATCATTAATTGACGGTAATAAAGATAGCACCAAATGGTCTACGAACTTAGCTGATCAATTTGGTATGGCTAAACTTCATCAAGCAATGAAGTTAATGAAAGAAGATAGTGCCACTATGTCAATTTATAGTTTAGCGGAAACAGCTAAACAGGTGGAAGAGTCACTGATATCTGATATCGATGAATTAGGTGAAAAACTTGATACTGTATTTGTTGATCAATGGGGAAGTGAGCAGGGAGAGGTAGCTAGCCATATAGTTTATGGAACAGATGGTGTAGCTACACCGCTTAATACAGAGTCATATCTGCCTGTTCATATTGAGGCTTCAGATAATGCGCAAGAAAATGTGTGCTTTAATTCTGCATTACAATCAATGTCTAATCCTAAGGTGGGCACGATGCGCTTCTTAAAATATACGCCCACACAAGATGGTATGGTGACAGTTAAAACACCATCAGTTACAAATATTGCTGGTAATGAAGTAACGTTTAATATATCCGCCAAGCTTAAAGGTGAAACTGCTGAAAACCATTTATTATTTCCAAATGGTAATTTAGATGAAGCTGAGTTTATGGCACGTGCAGGTGAAGAATATGTTATCGATATCACCGGTAAAGAACTGTTTTACGGTGATTTCAAGTTTGATGAATTGTTATGTACTGACGTGACTATCACTCAGCAATAACTTAACTTTTATTGGCCAAAGGCGGCTTTTATAGCCGCCTTAATTAGATGGTCCGCCTCACCTTTAAGCTAGTCTTAGAATTTGGCAAACAAAGAGTCGAACAATCATGTGTAGTGGCTAAGTAAAACTAGCCACCAACCTTTAAGTTTTGACCTAAAAATCAAGTCCCCTAGCGTGAAGCGGAATAATTGTTAATATTATTGCTAGCTTCACATATCCCCACTTTGAACTTATCCCAATCTAAATTCATGACTGGCGGCTATGGTGGCTTAGTTCACATTCAGACTTAAAGGCTTATCGACAGAAGTCATCATAAAAATACTCATGTTTTATCTATGGAGGAACGTCCGCTATCGTATCTTTGCTGACAGTTTTGAGGTCGGTTTTTTATTAATAAAAGGGTCAGCAAAGTTGTAGCTAATGACCTTAGAACAATGAGTTTTTGTAAGTTTTCCCTCACCAAAAGCTAACGTCAAAAAAGTGCGCATTGAAGACGTTAGCGGCTGTTTCATTAACGACTACTCTTCCTACACAACGGACTTTAGCTAACTAGCGTCCAATAGCTCTTCGAACTATATTTTGTATGAAAACCTATGAGATACAATAATTAGTAATGATGAGTTAGTATCTAACAAAGCTAGATACTAAGTTTTATTAAATGCTTTAAGCAGCTTCTATTTCTTTAGTCTGGTCAATAAATTCTTCCCAAAGATCTTCGTCAAGAGACAGGCTATTAAGTAAGTCAGAAATTTGTTCATCATGAGCGACATTGTGTTGGTATAGTAAGTAAACCTCACTTAATATGTTTGCATTAAAAAGTATCTTAGCTAAATTAGATTCTTGTTTAGTTCTTTGTTGTCCTAACGCTTCGGCATAAATAGCAGGAAGTTTCCATTCTAACGCAATGAAATAGGATATATCGACTGACATTTCCGACATTAATTTTTTGAATTCTGAACCTCCTGGCTTGCTATCTACATCTGTTGAGGAAAATGCATCACATAAGCAGTTAAAAATAAGAATCTTACCAACATCATGAATTAATCCTAGAAAATGAGCCTCAAACATATCTTCTTTATGAGTTGGTGCTAATATCTGGCACATGGAGGCACAATATAAAGAATGTTGCCAGATTTGCTTACCAAACATTTTGTGATAAATTGGTTTTTGAGGCATTATTTCTTTCATTACTATTGTAGTAGCAATTTTAGCAACCCCTGTAACGCCTAAAATACCAACTGCTTTACGCAGTGAATCAATTGTTTTATCTGATCTATTATATTTGGCGGTATTTGCGATTTTTAGTATTTCTATCGCTAAGGAAGGGTCTTGTTCAATCACTTTAACAAAGTCTAAGAAATCTACATTAGGCTCTTTCAATATATTAACTAACTCAATCAGAACAGAAGGTAAGGGCGGAATTTTTGAACTTAATCTCTCTGGGCTGTTCAATACTTCTCTGACTTTTAACGACGCTTGTTGTTCAACCTTATTCATAAATAAGTTCTTCTCTTCTTTACCGAACATGACATCATAAAATGCAGTGGAAATTTCATTAGACATTACGATTCCTTTTATTCTTATATTAAACAGGCTTTTACAGTTTTATTTTTTCATTACTTTCGTTAATGATAGCTCAATGATAGCTCAATGATAGCTCAATGATAGATATTAACCATAGAGATAATGTTTTTATATGTGCATTTTAGGCCGTTTATTATACCTATAAAATAGTCTGTTTTATTATTGTGATGGAGAAAGCAGCAATAGTGAGAGCCATATAAATATGAAGTTTATGTCTGCTATATGTTCGGAAAGTTGACGTTAGGAACTCAAAAGCTAAAGTCAGCAATGTGCGCATTGCGGAAGTTAGAGGCAGCCTCATTAACGGCAGCTCTAAGACTTAAAGCGGTCGTTAGCATCAATGATTATCTTATGACGCTTTTTTGTGATTAAACTGATTCTGTTCAACGTACATATAGGCTAACTCAATTGAGCCAAAAAAATAACAAAGTAACTTAGTACGCTCTCTAATAATATATAAAGGTATTTTGGGGTTTTGTATTATATCAAGCCAAGTTTCTATAAGTGCTGGAGGTGGGAGCTGTTGAGCCATTTTATTCAATCCTTGAAAGTGGTTTGCCATTAAACAACCATAGTTTACGACTAATAATATGCAAGGTAGTAGTTAGCTCGACTACCCAAGGCTGTTTAGATTTTGACACTAATAATAGTTAGTACCAATCGAATTTTGTGCGCATTAGCGACAAAATATTTGCCACATATTTCCTAATGTATTACCTAGTATTCGACTAAAAATAATTTGCAGATAACAGGTGAGATACTTCGAAAGTTAATGAGTAAAACTTGGGGGGATTTAAAAAAGAAACTACAATACCTTTAGGTTCTTTTTTTATATATGGATATTCTCATGTCAGAATTCTTACCTAAACGCTTGGCTATCCTCAATAACAAAGTTTTAAATAGGAACATTGAACCCTCAGAGCTTAAAGAATATAAGTCTTTACTAGAACTTGCCAATGCAATTATGAGAGCGCATGAAATGAAAAATAACAAAACTGAATCACTTCATGAATAATGATTCTTTTTATTGGGAAGTACTAAACAAAGTCACTCAACTTGAACCAAATTCTGGTGATAAAGTCGCCTATCTAATAAGTTTGTATACGGATACGTTAACACCTGAACAAATTGAACACATTCTTGAAATGTACAGTAGACATAATCAACTCAACAAGAAAGTGCCTATAAAATAAACAGAAATAAAAAATATGGTCTATATTCTATGGTTAGTTGATTGAGTATTTCATTAAATTTGATGGAATTTAATAATAGGGATATTAAATGATTAAAATTATGGTTATAGATGATCAAAAGATTTTTTTAGATTATATAGCAATAGTTTTAAAAGATGCCTTTGATTCTATAGTTGATATAAGCACGCATGGTGATAGTGTTTTAGCCATGAATACCTTCGAAGACATAGACCCTGACATTGTTATCACTGACATATACATGCCTAAAGTTGATGGTTTTGAGTTGATTACACAATTCAAAAGTCACAAAAAAATCCCCATAATTGCACTTTCTTCAGCAAATGTTGGTTCTAATAATACAAACAATACTTTAGCAATGGCAAAGGCTGTTGGTTCAGACTATGCAATCAGTAAATCTGATTTGGCCTTTGAGTTACCGGAAGTTGTCTTAGACATAATTC
>CAJXYE010000113.1 GCA_913063325.1 uncultured Colwellia sp.
TTACTGTTGGATCATTAACTCCGTAAATTTGTATCCTGTTAATTCCTTAATCACCTTCGTCACATAAATCAAAAGGCCAGCCAACATTAACATTGATGGTATGGCAATAACGGGATAGCTCATTAATGTCATATGACCAAGCTCTTCATTAAACATAACCGTACCAGCAGGGCTTTTAACAAGCCATTTTGCCAGTAAATAATTCATAATTGACGAAAAAACAAAGGTTAGTGCCAACAACTTATTTGCAAATGCCATCCTAATAACAAATTCATTCGTTTTCCCTAAGTCATTTAATTTGTTATAGACCTTATTTACATTAATTATCGATTCATTTAACAGTATTTTTGCGATTAAAGGCTTGCCATATATGCCAGAGAAAACCACAAACACTGCAATTAACCCAGGAATAGAAGCCTCTTTAATGGCTAACCACTCAACACTCAATTCAAATAGCGCAATGCCACCCGTTAAAAAAACACTAAAAAAGCCAAACACTGATATCAAGTTGGTTTCTTTCGTTCTGACATAATCATAGATGGCATAACCTATGGGAAATGATAGTGCGACAATCAACCCAAGCACCACACCTAAATATTCGGGTCCTGAAAATTTCATTAATAACCACGAAGGCAACGCAACATTAAATATTATTTCCAATAAGGGTTTGTTTTTAGGTTTTTCTGAGCTCATTATTTAGTCTCTCTTTATTCGTTGTCTGTTCTTTCTAAGCTATAGCTTTAGGTTTCTGAACTGACATAATAAAATACTTATGAATGAACACAAAGAATTCATCATTATTAAACTGTAAGGAATCGTACACTAAACATTGCTAGAATCCCTTATTCTTTGGCCAGTTCATGAGAACATTCTTTCTTGGCCTGCTCTAATGGGGCTGCACACTTTTATGAAGGATAGTTAAATAATCAATAACTCTGTTTTCGTTGGTTGCTGAATTATTTGATTAGATAATCCTGCCTATTAACCCGCGCCATAGAGTTTCTTAAAATTATTTAGATTCCAGCCAATCATTACTTCATTACCAATTTTAAGGGCTGGTACAGAGCGTGCCCCTATGGCGTCAAGCTCTTTTCTACCGCGCTGCATTTTCGCATTTGTTAATCTGTATTTAATGCCATTATCATCCAAGTATTTTTGAGCTTCACGGCAATGGGGGCATTTATCTGAAATATATAAAACAACGCGTTTCATCACTAACCTTTACAGAACTGTTAAAGATTAGCTATTTTACTGAACCCTCTAAATAAAACAAAGCTGAATTAACTAAATTGTCGATTCGATTCTATTCTATACAAAGAAAATTAAGCAGATCTAGTAAACCAGAGGGAGCAAAGCATTGAAGTAGTTGTTTTGCCTTTGATTTAATCGTTTCTGGTGAGAACTGCCAACGGCAGCAATGAGCTTGCAGCTGCTTGTCAGATTCAATTAAGCTCTGATATTTATAGCCTCAGGCCGAGTTTGAGTTACTACATATTAGTCAACTATGTTCTTTTTATATGCTAGTGACTCTTTTTCTCTAAAAGACTCAATCAGGTCATTAACCGCTTTTTCACGTTCAGATCGTGAGTAGTGAGGAATTAATCTACAGAACTTTACCGCCTCTATTGCGCGATTGTTACCATAAATAGCTAATACACGTTTCAAAAACTCTTTATTTAATGAAAATGCATTGCTTAAGTAATCTAACATGCTAACAAAGCTTGTAAAGCTAAGTCCGTCAAACTCAAACTCTTCATCAATTAAGTTACCTTCAATCGGAATTCCGTTGATACTTAATGCCCAACCACTATAGTTAACCCGCGCTTTAGCAATTAAATACATTGACCAACCACTTTTTTTAAATCCATCAAATGCGCTACCATTTAAATCAGACTCTTGTAGTTCCTTTTCAGTCCAATTTGCTCCTATTGATAACGCTTTGGCACTTTGTTTAACCATGCTTTCTTTGATTAATTCTCTAAGCTTTACCAGAGATTGCACATCAATATGACATTTATATGATTTACACTCATCACAAATAGGCATATTGACGGAGTAATATTGTTGATGTGTTGTTATTGTAGCTACAATGGTTTTGTGTGAGCCTTCCCCACAAAACCAGCAGGTAAAGCGATAATCGAATGGGATATCAAGATTAAAGGTAGCCATAAGTTTTTGCCATTACATTAAGCTTTACCCTAATAAATAGCTAGAATAAAAGGTGTGATAATTGGCGGAACTATAGCATTATTAATGAATACAAGTGAAGGCTTACTCAATCGTGCTCTGATCAAGTAAGCTTGCAGTATGACTCTTTATGATGGTTATTTTTTTATCCAGCCGCCAGATGCCATTTTGATTAAATGACCTGAGCGAGTTCTTGCAATAGCTTTTTCACCAGCTAAAGCTGTAACTTGCTTCATGGTTAGGTTATTTTTACGCGCTAGGTTTAAGTAAAGGCTTTTACGTTTGTCATTGACACTTTTTATTAAACTATTTACTTCAGGACTACTAATGACAACGCCTAAGTAACCGTTAGCCATTTCTCCCACGAGTCCTTGCTGCTTTGCCTGATCTAAAGAAACAGCCCAAGCTGAAAAAGTAATGCTTAAGGCAATCATTGCCAAACTGATTTTTTTTATTAACTGATACATAGTTGCTCCTTAAAAGATATCACTGTTTTCACTGAAAATACTATCAAGCTCTTTGTCAACTTTCACGCGTATTTCGTGGTCAATTTTTAAATTTAAATTAATGGTAATAGGCTCTTTTGCGCTAACTTCTACTTTATGTGTACAAGCTGAAAGTAGAATAGTAGCAAATGCTATTGCTAGTAATTTATTCATAAGTACTCCTTAATTTTTTTGAACCTTGTCGATAAGGTTCTGTTCTAAGTCTTTGGTAATATTCAGTGATTCTAATAACCCTAATAAATCATAACTAAGGTTTACATTAAGGTTAACTTCATTATCAAGGTCTGGATTTATTCCTTTGATCTTGGTATCAAATAACATATAGCCATCTTTAGCCATAGATACATCAGAAGATAAATGGTGATAATGTATATTTTGCATGGCATCAAATGCCAGTTTTAACTGTGGATCACTTTCTTTTAACTGTTCTACTGTAGCGTTATTAGCAACTTTAATAATACCATCACTAATATTGTGCAGTTCACCTCCTGAAATAGTAAAACGTTTTCCATTTGTTGATATAGGTAAAATACCTGAAATTTTTCCTGTCACTATAATGCCTTGTTTAGGATCTAGCTCTAGTAGTTTTTCTAAGTCTATATCACTAAGCTGAACATCAACTGAATGGTTCTCTACAAACGGCCATTGTGCAGTTTCGATATTAAGCCTGCCACCGAGTAGCTTAGCATTCACCTTTGATGCTTTTATAGAAAACTCGTTATCTTTAAAGTTGATAGTTGTTTGCATTTCAACTTCTGTTAGCGGCGGGGCTATTTCTATTTTGGCCATGGTTAAGTTATTTCTTTTATTGGTCTCTAGCGTTTTTATAGCCTTATGAGATAACAAAAGCTCATGCTTCCAGTTAAGCTCTTGTATCCAAGTGTTATCAACCTCACCGGTAACATCATTTATTGATAAATTAAGTGTAGCGACATTATTAAGCCAATTTGCTGAATCTGTTAACTGACCGGATAAATGATAATTTAGATTGCCGTCAATAAGTGAGATATCTATTGGCAGTTGCAATGTTAATGTTAATAACTCAGTTAAAGCTAAATTACTGGCGAATACATCAAACTTGGGGTTTGATAAATTATCGCTTAACTCTACATTTGCTATAAATTGCTCATCGGCGAATACTTGCGCTACCAAGGAGCCATTTTTTGCCGTACCTGTTATGTCAGCTTCTAGCACTAATTGCTTTATTAATGCTAGGTTAGCGACTTTTAATTGCGAAACTTTTCCAATGAGATGTATCGATAAATCAGCAACTTCCAGTTGCTCTATGTGCATATGACCCTGCCAATTTACGACAGATTTTGTTGTACTGAATAAATTTTGATTATCAGTATTTTCAGCGGTATTTACTTTTGCTGAACTAGATTTCAACTGTGGAAACTCAATTGAATTAGTAGGCGAAAAGGCAAGTTTCCATCCTAACTCTGATTGTTTAAGTTGCCCAGAGCTCATTATTTTTACAGGTTGATTAGTTAGGCTATTTAAAGCTTCCATAATTAACTTTGCCTTTACCGCAAAGTTGATTTGCTCAAGAGCAAAGCTGTTTGAATGATATGAAAAAGTGGTATCGCTAAGTTTTACTTGTAGTGTTTCTTTATTATGTTTGGAGGCTAGTTCAATAGTAGAGAGCAATATTGCTTGTTTATCCAAATCAACTTGTACACTATCTTGCAGCGTTAGTGTCAAACCCTGTGTAGGATTATGCTTTATTATTGATACCAGTGCAGCCGGAATGTTTCTCGAAGTAATATATTCAAGTAGTTGATTATCGTTAAAATCTATATCAACTAAGCTTTGCTCCTTTATTGTAAAATTTACGGTATTTTCATCAAGGATTGTTTGCCATGAAAGCATGCCATCAATATTGATAGAGGCGCTCTGTTCTGCACCTTCAGGCTGGCTGAGTGAAAAGTTACTAAGTTGACTGTCAGCCGTGAAAACTTGTTCATGCCATTGTAACCGAGTCTTAAATTTACCCTTGGCTACAACTTCTTCATTTAACTGAGCAGGTAGGGTTAGCTGATGAATAACAAGAAACTGTTGTAATTTAGCTAAATCGGCATTGAGTAAAGCGGTAAAGCTCTTGTATTGAGGTGTAAGTTCAGCTGAAAGTATGGTTTCTTGGCTCATATCATTTAAAGAGAAGTGAATTTTTCTATTTTCAGTGATGAGTTTGCCATGAAAGTAAGGCTTTTCAGGAATCTCAATGTTATAAAAAGGCAGGTAATTAATATTATTAGCGGTTAGTTGCACTGATACCGTAAATTGAGCTATTTCTGATAAATAGTTAGTCAAATATTTCTTGCTTAAAGTTTTTTGGTTATTACTGGTTATCTCGAGTAATTCTTTTTTTGCTTTAATTTCCATTGCTTCAATATCAATAGAACCTACCTGAAACATTGAAGAAAAAGCTAAACGTGCGTTCTCAATTGCAATAGTTGCTTGTGGTGTTTTGATACAGGCTTTTCTAATTAGTACATCTAAAGAGGATGTAAAGCTCAAGTCAATACACGTGACTTCCTTATCATCCGTTAAAAAATAGTGATTAATGCTACTAATGACAATTTGATTACGAAAAATAAAAACGACACTGGCTAAAAGAATGAATAATGAAATTAAGATTAGGGAGAGTTTTTTTAAGCGCACCATAAAGCCTCAATTAAAAGGTAGCTAGTGCATTTTATAATGGTGACCATTTCCATATAATTATTTGTATTCCCTCGTTAATGTACGCTGATTATACCAGAAAATTTTAAGATAAATATTAATCTAGCTTTGTATGCTCATTGAATAATACTAACGCAGTAAATGGAAATTTATCTATAGATACTTTGAGAAAATTGTTAAAATTTATTCTCTATATTTTACCGTTGTACTCAATTTACTTTCTATGCGTTTATTAAAATCTACCACTCACCCTGATATTTCCGATCTGTCGGCAAAAACATTCATTCGAAAAGCGACTCGAGCCATTGTCTTAGAGGGCGAAAATATACTGCTTTTATATACCAAACGCTATAATGACTACAGTCTACCGGGCGGAGGAATTGATGAAGGAGAGAGCAATATCGCAGGCCTTATTCGTGAGTTAAAAGAAGAGACAGGTGCACGAAATGTAAAAAATATTCAAGCATTTGGTCTATATGAAGAGTACAGACCTTGGTACAAAGAAGCTTTTGATGTTGTGCATATGAAATCTTATTGTTATGTATGCACCATAGATAACGAGTTACTTGAACCTGAGCTTGAGGCGCATGAAATAAATAATGGTATGGCGCCTGTTTGGATGAACATCCATCAAGCGATCAGTCATAATCAAGAAACTATGCGTAATTGCGACAAAAAAGGCCTTTCCGTTGAACGTGAAACCTTTCTTTTACAACGTATTGTTAGTGAGCTAGTGAATAAATCATGTGAATCCTTGCTTGTGTAGTGCAAGTCGTCATCTAACAAGTTGTTTTAGAATCACTTTTCGTTTAGGTAAAATGCTTGGTTATTGATAAGCCAAGCTGCTTAGCAGCCATTTTTTGTATTCTCTACTAGACTATCTATAGGGCAATTTGAAAATCAGAGCTTCATGAGGAAACCGATAAATGAGGATATGCATTGTACTTGTTAGTTACCTTTTATCTATTTCTGTGTATTCAGCAGAGTTAGTTAAAGTAGGTGTTTACGATTTCCCTCCTTATGTGTTTATTGCTGGTGATACCACAGGGCTCACCATGGAATTGATAACTGAGATGAATCACGCTCAAGATAAGTATAAATTTATAACCGTACCTACAACGGCAAGACGTCGTTATAGTGATTTTGAAAAACACAAATTCGACATGATGGTTTTTGAAAGCAAAAGCTGGGGCTGGCAAAAATACCCGGTTGATGTCTCACAAGTCTTTGTTACTGGAGATGAGGTTTATGTTACACAAGCTAAGCCGGGTCGAGGACAAGACTTTTTTACTGACTTTGAAAATAAGGCCATGATTGGCGTGATGGGGTATCATTATCAGTTCGCAAATTTTCAAGCAGACCAAGATTACTTGAAGAAGCATTTCAATATATTACAAACCAATAGTCAGCAGATTAGCTTAGAGCTGATTTTAAAAGATCGTGGTGAGATTGCTGTGATCTCAAGAGAGTACTTGAAATATCATTTCGCCAATGTGCCTACTGATAAGGAAAAGCTACTTATTTCTGATAAGTTAGACCAAGTATATCGACATACTTTTTTAATCAGAAAAGATACTGTGCCGTCAGTTAGTTACATCAATAAACTACTGGAACAGATAAAACAGCAGGGAACATTAAAGCCCTTGTGGAAACGATACGGTTTAAAGGAAAACCACTAAAGGCTAATTATTTAAAAACACGCTGGTAAATTAACGTTTATTGAGACGATGAAACTCCGCTTTCATTTCTGCTTTTTCACCCATCATGGCGATTGTTTCAGTGCTTGGACAATTCAGCGCTACATCATGCGTGAGTTGCCCTATATGCTGATGAGAAAACTTACTCAGGTTGCTTTTGTAAATCGCTAACATGGCGCTAAAAACGTCTACATTCCATTGGTCTTTATAGCGGCTTGCTATACTCCAAAGTGTTTCTTTGGGCTGTCGGGTTAACAGGCATGGCTTATTTTCTGCAGCAGTTTTGGCTATTACTTTTTTATCTGTTATCGATGGGGTAAGAGAATTAGAAATATCTAAAGCGTGGGTTTGTACCCAAGTATTTTCGTTTAATTCATACACTAAAATCGATGCCTTACCAATGATATAATGAGGGCTTTTCAGTCTTAACATGAAATCATTGATACGTTGATATTCTAGCGGTGTCTCGGTGCTTTGATTGACTAAGGTAAACTTCAACTGACTTTTTTGATGACTCTGTTGCTTTTTCTCAACAATATTCAGTTTGGCCGATAAAGGTTGACGAACAGGTGATTCTATTTCATGTATGCTGATATAATTTACTTTTGCATGGCTCAGCAAAGGCAGTAAAATTAAGCAGAACAGGCTTGATAATATCACGGTACGAGTTGTCATTAATTACCTATAAAACGAATACTTATATTGAGCTAGACTATCACTAATATTTGCTGTTTTTAATCTTTTATTTAAAGTATTTAGGGCTGAATTTGTTAGCTCTCCTATTAGTTTAGTCGGCAATCCCTTCAATATCACCTCGCATTATTGGATAACCTAAATTCATCCAACCAAAAATGCCTTCCCATAAGACTGCTGTGCGGGTGTAACCCCGATCTCTTAATTTATTGATGGTGTAATCTGCTGCTGCGCGGGGACAAGAGCAATAAGCAATAATTTGCACATCTTTTGGAATGCCAGCAACGGTTTCATCAAGGTCAGCATAATAGGGAAAAGGGATAGAGCCTTCGATATGTGCTGTTTGCCAAACAGATGTGACGCGCGTGTCTAACAATACCATTTTGTTTTTTGCCAATAATGCTGAATGTAAATCTTCTGAAGAAACGTACATGCCGTCTTGTAAAGAAAAATTTGGATCATCGCCATTTTTATTTATCACATATTGCTCAGGTGTCGGTAGCGCCTTAAGTATTGTTTTTTCTTCTTTCCAACCTAAGGCTTTACTGCGTAAAAAAGCGGTAATGTTATCAATATCATTGTCAGACAATGTATCTTTAAATGCAGGCATTGGCGTATCTTGTCGCCCGTGTCGTATCGCATGACGAATGAACTCATCGGTGTTGTGAGCAAGTGCCGATTGATTACCCAAGGCAGGAGCCGTTATGCCTTCACCATCAACACCATGGCAATTAGTGCAATTGGCTAAATAAACCTGCTCACCACGCTTAATGTCGCCATGAACAGGGTTAGTGGATAGCCTCAATCTTTCAACACCCGCTTGTTCAAAAAGCCAGTAGGTTAAGTTCCATGTTTCATCTAAGGTCATAGGACCACCTACTTCATCTAAGTAACCACCCATGGCAGTGCCTTTTCTGCCATAGGACATTGGTCTTAAAATAGCGTGCGGAACACCTGATTCAAATAAGCTCTTACTGCGCAAAGAAGGAGCATGATCGTTCACATGACCTTGTCGGTCTGCGCCATGGCACAATGCACAATATTTCTGATAGTTTGCTGAGGCTACTTTGGCTTGAGTTTTTGTCAGTTTTCTAGGGGGAGGTAAGGTACCTAATTCGTAATCTTGTGCAAATATCTCGATAGGTATTAGCAAATAGGATAAACAGCTAACAAGTAATAATTTTTGGAAAAAACATGCCATTATGCATATGCTTCTTGATGATTAAGGTTACTAATAGACTAACTAGCATCCAAGGAATTAGCAACGTTGATAGCCATGATGAAAAGTTTCGTAACATCTTTGTCAACCAAACGTAACTTAGTTCGTTGTTAAGAATAATCTCACGTGTTTTTTCTGTGAGCTTTGTTTGATTGTCTAATTAACAATGCTTTATATAAGAGGGTTATATGTTTAAAAAGTTGTTTATCAATGGTTACCAATATTGTGCTAGAACGGCCAGTGTAGTGTTTATGTCTATTATGCTAATAGCTTGTGGAGGAGGTGGTTCAGAAGAGTCACCAGAGCTTGTTATAGTTGACCCGGTTGATCCAGCGCCAGTAGAGCCTACTGATCCCGACGATAGCACAGATCCAGGTGAGACAACTGATCCAGTCGATTACGTTGAAAACCCCGACTTAAATGAAACTGAAAATGGTATGTTAAATGCCGAACTAACCAATCGAAATCCGGATTGTCGAGCCTATGTCACTGATGCCAATGATGGCGATTATGGTTCAACGGGTATGAATGATAGATCAAATTTGGCTGCTGGAGCACCATATTTTCCAGGGACAGACAAAGAAAGTATTGTCGAAATTGATTTAGTTATTGTCAGCGGAGACTATATTCACAGCCCGACTAACCCGCATATAGCAGGTGGATGGAACTATGCTTCTGTGGTTGAGACTTCTGATGCTGAGTTAGCAACTCATTGTCGTATGCGTCACAATATGATCCCTAATCATGACTTAGGCTGGGATGTAGGGAG
>CAJXYE010000114.1 GCA_913063325.1 uncultured Colwellia sp.
CAAAACTTATGAAATATAGAATGACTATGTTTAATCAATTTTACTTGTTATAAGCTCGCTAATACAGCTCTGAGTTGGGAAGAAATTTAATCAAATTGGTATTACTCTTGAAGATTACGCTCTTTTGGAATATCAACGTTAAATACTGCTTGGTAAGCTAGATTAAAGTTCGCTATATCTGCTTTATTTAAATAGCGGATATGCGCTAAGTAAAACTCATAATTATGATAAAGCGCTTGCAGTGCCTTATTAATATCATCGATAGTTTTTTGCCCTGTAGGACCTTTGTTACAGGCGATATGACCAATAATATGTTTAGGAGAGCCTGTTATTGCCAATGAATCTAGTGTTATAGTTGTTTGCAGTTTTTTTAGCGCTTTATTAACACGGATTGGATAATCAATAAGGTAATCTATACGGTTTTTTAATAGCATATTAACAATAGAGTAAAGGGATCCACCGCCTCTTATTATCACTAAATTATGACTATCTAAAGCCGTGATTTGTCTATCTAAAAAAACACCAAAAGAACGACCTTTATCAATACCTAAAGTGTAATTTAATTTTCCAGTAAATAATGCCGCTAGTGATAATAATTGTTCATCTTTATTTCGTGCGCTTAACACTTGTTCACTAGCACGGCTGCCTTTTTTATAATAAAGCTGTAAACCTAAGCCAATATTAACGGGTAAGCTGTAAATGTTTTCTTTTAATCGTTTAGGGTTTTTTACTCGATTAAAGGCACAACTGTTAGGTATTTTTTGTAATAACCTAGCAATACTTGGGTTTTTAGCAAACTCTATACTAAATAGGTATTGAGGTAATGCTGCCATTAATAAACGGGTGACATCTTTTGCCGTAGTAATAGGCACACTTGTCGGTCGAGTTAAGTCGGTAGAGTCATTGATATTTTGGGAAAACAAGAAGATTTTGTTTTTTGCTTTGCTATCAGCACAGTAGCAACAAAAAAACATCAGGAAGACAATAATTTCTCGTTTTATCATTAAAAATACACCGCTGGTTTATATTACATTTACTTTAGTCGGTTCAAGCGATACTAAGCTACAGCTTAATAAGCGAAATGCTCTACTTCAATTGTTACTCAATAATATATTCAGTACTACTTTTTAGCAAAGCTTTACAAAAGCTAATATTTACCCAAGCAAAGCTTAGCTAAAAACAAGACAAAGCTACTAAAGCTTGTTAGCATCAAACGTTCACATATATCAAAATTATCAAAATAATTATAAAAAAGGATAAGTATGTCGGCTTCAAGAGAGCACTTTAGCTCAAAAATGGGCTTTATATTAGCAGCTGCAGGCTCTGCAGTTGGTATTGGTAACTTAGTAGGCTTTCCAGTTAATGCTGCTAAAAATGGCGGTGGTGCATTCTTAATTATGTATGCCGTTTTTGTTTTTCTTATTTGTTTACCTGTGATGATTGCTGAAATGGCTGTTGGTCGTAATACGGCCAAAGAGCCTGTTGGTGCATTCAAAGCATTAAGTAAAGGCAGTAAGTTGTGGGGAGCAGCTGGATTTTTAGGGGTATTAACCCCCTTTATGATTGCAGTGTTCTACATGGTTATTACTGTTTGGATTTTTGGTTATATTGTATTGACCGTTACAGGTAATTTGGATTACTTGGCAAGTGGTGCCGGTTTTGGTGAGTTTATCAACAGTCCCTATCTATATCTTGCTTTAGTCGCAGTAGCAGGCATAGTCAGTTTTATTCTCGCTGCAGGCGTAAAAGATGGTATTGAAAGAGCAGCAAAAACCTTGATGCCAGCCTTATTGATTATGCTAATTATTATGGTGGCATTTGTTTTAACGCTTGATAATGCCATGGCGGGAGTTACCTTTTTCTTAGTACCCGATATTGATAAATTAACGCCTAGCGTAGTTAACGGTGCGTTATCACAAGCCTTTTTCTCTCTGTCTCTAGGTATGGGGATATTACTGACCTATGGCTCATATATAGATAAACAAACCAATATTCCTAATTCAGCCAAGTTAGTGGCAATAACCGATACTGGAGTAGCTTTCATTGCCGGTTTAATGATTTTACCCGCAGTATTTTCATTCAACCCCAATGTTAACCCAAGTGAATTAAGCGATAGTTCAGTCTCGTTAATCTTTACTTTCTTACCAAAAATATTTTTAGCGTTACAGACATCTCTTGGTTATATTGGCGCCAGTGCTGTGGCAGTATTCTTCTTCTTGTTGGTGTTCTTTGCGGCGATTACCTCATTGGTTTCTATCATTGAAGTACCTGTTTCGTATTTAGTCACTGAGAAAAAACACAGTCGAAAAAAGGCATTAGGTTACTTAACAGTGACAGCCGGTGTTCTGACATTATTTGCTGTGGCATCTTTTGGTATGGTGCCATTTTTTACTGAGTTTACTTCTTATGCTGGTGGTACTAAGTCATTTTTTGACGTAGTTTACGATGTCTTTTACGATACAATTTTACCACTTAATGGCTTTTTACTGTGTGTTTTTGTTAGCTACCGCTGGAAGAAGAAGCAATTATCTGAAGAGTTAAGTATTGGTAACGAAAACTATAAAGGCTCATGGGTAGAGAAATATATTAACTTCTCACTGGGCACTTTTATCCCTGTTATTGTACTGTTGATTTTTGTTAATACGGTAGCGACAAAGTTTTTTGCGGTTAGTCTATTTGGCTTTTAGCTAAAACCTTGTAACTCTTAGATTCAAACGGCCAATAGTAAATGTTATTATTGGCCGTTTTTTATTATTAATTATCCGATACCGTACTTATGATTGAATATATTACCAGCACTGACTTTACCGATGCTCAACGACTATTCCATGGTCGAGGGCATGCCTATCCTAACTTAAGCCATATTAATGTCGATTGGTTATCTCCTGTTATTCTTATCACCTTATACCAAGCGGTCGATAGCGAATGGCTCGCACAGCAAGCGAGTTCATTAAAAGCCATGATTAAGGAATGTTGCTCAGTACAAGTGCAGCATAGATATGAAAAATTTTCACCAACCGAGTTATTACTTGGCGAGCCTATAAGTCATACTATAGTGAGTGAGCAAGGACTCAATTACCATATAGAGTTCGGTAAAGCACAAAACAGTGGTTTGTTTTTAGATATGAGTAATGGTCGTCAATGGTTAAGGCAGCGTGCAGAGGGCAAGAATGTACTCAATCTTTTTGCTTATACTTGCGCCTTTTCTTTAAATGCTATTGCCGGTGGCGCCAGTAAGGCGGTTAATATCGATATAAGCAAAGCATCTTTAAGCAAAGGCAGAGAAAACCATCAACTTAATCAGTTAGCTAAGAAGCAGGGGAAACAAGTTGTTTTTGAAGGTGTCGATATTTTCAAGTCTAATAGCCGTATTAAAAAATATGGTTCTTATGATATTTTAGTCTGCGATCCCCCTTCATTTCAAAAGGGTAGTGTTAATATTCAGCGTGATTACGCTAAAATAATTCGCCGTATCCCTCAGTGGATGAATCCGGGCGCTACCTTGATGTTATGTTTAAACTCTCCTGATTTAGACGAAAACTTTTTAAAAGCTGAAGTTGCACGTGAATGCCCCGATTGCCATTTTGAACAACGCCTTGCTAATCCAGACGTATTTAAAGAAGCTCACGCGGGTAAAGGTTTAAAGGTGCTAATTTTCACTTATCAGCCATCTTTAGAAGATAAGTAATAACTAAGCGTTACTTTGTGGTTTTTATTCGCCAAAAACGGGCAAACCTTGGTATGCCCGCATTGGTAAGCCCGTTGTATTTAAAGGTAATAATCGTTCCTATCTTTGGTGGATGGGCGCGCTGGTAATCGTTAAAACCAGAGCCAATCTTAAAAATAATTCCGTCCATTGTTTTGACTTCAATTGCGCCGAGTTGATTTTGATATTTACCCTTTCCTTTTGTGTGTCCAATAACGGTTGCTTCTGCATCCTGATGTTTCTTTAGTTTCATCAACGCCGAGTTCCGCCCTATTTGATAGTGCGCGCTGGCAAGGTGTAACATCAGTCCTTCACCTTGGTCTGCGATCACTTCATTTAATTTTTTATCGAGAGCGCTTAACTTTTTAAATTTTACTTGCTTGATCATCGCTAAATAAGGAGAGGGAACCTGTGATAATAAATGCTGCATCTGATTTACTCGTTCATTAAAATCCCCTTGATGTTTAGGTAGGTCAAACATCATAAAGCGTACCTCTCTCCAACAACTGACCGTCTTATTTTCTTCTGCACTATGCTTACTTACGCAAGAAAGTAATGCTTGGAATTTATCCCGTTCAAGCCATAACTCTCCATCTATAGGAAAAGAAGGCCAATGTTGAGTAAACCAGCTAGGGCTGTGAATTATATTTCCTTGGCGAGTGAGCAGTTGTTCACCGTCCCAATAACCACGGACACCATCAAGTTTTTCAGAAACATAATACAAACTTATATCCGCAACTACTTGATAGGTAATGCCATGCTGAATTTTAGGTTTAACCTTTTGACTTGCAGAGGGCGTTGCTTGTTGCGCAATTACAGGACAGCTAATTGCTGAAATTAAGATAAAAATAACCAATAAACTATGCTTTATCATCACTAACCTCCGTGTATGTGATACTGCTAAAAGGTAAAGTTTAGTCTATATTTTAATAATGGGTACCTTAGTCATTAAGGTTAATGGTTAGCTTTAATGCCAGCCGGATAAATTTAGCAAGGATTGCTATGATGAAAAAATTCATTCCTTTTATTCTTTTTTGTTCAGTTGCAGCGCTATTTTATTTGGTATATAGCCCAAGTTCATTTGCTAAAAAAAGGTGTAAGCCTTTTCAGGATAAACTTCATAATATTCAAACGATGCAGCGTAAAGGTTATTCTTTAAAACGAGGAGAAAGTTTAAGGGCTAAAGAAGATAAAGCGAGAGAAAAATGGTGGAAATGTGAGCATAGCTCTAAAGCAAAATTTCAAGCTCAATACGGTGGAGGGAAAAAGAAAACTAAAAAAGTTAAGAATAAAAAAACAGTAAAAAATAGAACTTATTACCCCCAAATTAATAAAACATCACCTAACTCAAAAAAGAAGACGATAACGTTTAATCAAAGCAGTGCCATTGTTATTAGATCTAAATATCAAGGGAGTAAAAAACAGGATTGGTTAACTTTTTATAATCAACCAATTAAGTGTCAGCGGCCAAAGAATATTTCAGTATTTGCTTATTGCAGTGAAAACAAAATGCAGCAACAAAGTGAATTCGAAAAAATTTACCGTGATTAATTTAAGCTTATCTAGTTAAGTTAACGATGTTTACTGCTCAGCTAACTCAACTATACCCGTTACCATTTTAGATGTAGGTTTCAGAGTGCTTGAGCAATTTCAATTCAAGGCACTTTGTTTGGTAACGGCTATATATATTGAATTTAAGGCTGGTAACTTATTTTACTTTCTCGATACTGGTTAACCATAGCGTCTATTGTTTCTTGCTCATATGAACGAAGACCACTTAATAACATATGTTTCTTACCATGACCAATTACTTCTCCATTTGACAATAAATCAAACTCAAGCCAAGCGTCACCACGTTTTCCATCAATAGTTAAACTGGTTTTTGCAAGCTGTAGTGTTACTGACTCAGCGTCGAATGTATGTAAGTCGATAGACATTGATTGGTACATAACCATTGGACGCGCAGGGTTGATCATGACACTATTTTCAGACATTAACTTGACCAATATATCAGGGAAAGTATGACCAGAAAAATCTACATAGGCTTTTGTTAGTGCATTGATAAGTGTTGAGTTGTGTGTTGCTTCACCGCTAACACTAACGCTAAGACACGTTTTATCTTTATCATCTTTAATATCGTAATGGTTATCAATTTTCTGAGGAAACGTGAGGTTAACATTATCACTAACCATGCCCGAAAAATCGAAGGTCATTTTTTTATGAAGCCCAGATTTAGCGATAATGATTGAAAAAAGTAAATCACCAGGCACACAAAAGCGTTTAGCTTCAATATTGTGCAACGGATTAAAGTCATCTGCGACTTGCTTGGCAAAGTCACTACCTTGCTGGCGGGTAAAGCTGATTTTATCAGCGCTAATAGAGCAGTAATTTTCAATAAACATTTCTTTTATAGACATCTGTGCAACTTTATTTGTAAGTGAAAAGTATTCGATCGCAGTATACTAACAGTACTTGAACACTAAATCGAAATAAAGTGAATATATCTAACTGAGCAGACCTGTTACTTAGGCTCGTATTTGCTGACAAGTAGTTCTTTTTTAGACTTTGTTAGATGACGTATTTGGTATTCCCTTTTACAGGCTAGGCTTTTATTATCAGCTTCTTCAAGGTAAGCCAAAGTTACAGGACGTCTTGCTCGGGTATATTTAGCGCCAAGTTTACTGTTATTATGTTCACTAATACGACGGTGTATGTCTGTGGTAACTCCAGCATATAAGCTTTTATCGTTACAGCGCAAAAAATAAACCCACCAAGTAGCTGTTTCGCTTTGTTTTGTCATAGTGCGCAATAGTTAATATTAAATTGGTTAAAGATAAACAAATGGTAAATAAAAGTGCTTGAGATATCAAATAATGTCAGTTTAGCTGATTGGGAAGTCGAACTTACTGGAATAAGAGCGACTGGGAACGGCGGGCAACGAGTAAATAAAGTTGAAACTGCGATACACTTACGTTTTGATATTAAGCGCTCCACTTTACCCGCTATATACAAAGAGCGATTATTAAAACTATCAGATAGTCGAATATCAAGTGAAGGCATTATTATTATTAAAGCGCAATCATTTAGAACTCAATCAATGAATAAAGATGATGCGCTAAAGCGACTTAAAGAGTTAATTATATCTGCGATGGTTGTGCAAAAGTCTAGACGACCAACTAAACCAACCAGAGGTTCAGTTCAAAGGCGCTTAACAGGAAAAGCAAATAGAAAGGATGTTAAAAACACCCGAAAAAAGGTACAGCTTTAGCAAGTATTATTGCGTTTAATCTCACGCTAGATGAGACAAGACGATTAAGGTGTTAATCAATAAAACCTTAAGCAACTGAAAAATTATGAATATTAATACCTATTAAAAATAAAAGTAGAGAGAGAGCCATGCCAATTAGTGAAATTGGTGCAGTAGAAAAACTTACCGCACAACTTGATAGTAATAATTTAGTTCAGTATCAACTACCGTTAGTTAGTCTTAATGGTGATGGCACTAAACAAAGTATTGAATTAAATCCTTTAATTGGAAAAAAGATAAGCTTACATTTTTCTGGCATTATTGCCTGTAAAAATTGTGGTAAACGTACTAAAAAAAGCTACTCCCAAGGGTATTGTTATCCTTGCATGGCTAAACTTCCCCAGTGTGACTTGTGTATTATGAAGCCAGAAACCTGTCACCTTCACCTAGGTACATGCCGAGACCCACAATGGGGTGAAAGCAATTGTATGGTTGACCATTATGTTTATTTGGCTAATAGCTCAGGTTTGAAAGTTGGCATAACTCGACACACCCAGCTGCCTACCCGCTGGATTGACCAAGGAGCTTGCCAAGCATTACCTATCTTTAAGGTGAGTACTCGCTTACAGTCAGGGTTGGTGGAAACAGCACTAGCAGAATTCATTAGTGATAAAACCAATTGGCGCGCTATGTTAAAAGGTGAGCCAGAGCCAATAGACTTAAAGGCTAAAGCAGAAGAGTTAATCCCAGAGATTAGTTTACGCTTATCGCAACTTAGGCTTAAGTTTGGTAGCGATGCGGTTCAAGAGCTAAATGAAAACGTGCAAGAAATTCATTATCCAGTAAATCAGTACTTAACTAAAATTAGCTCTTTTAATTTTGATAAAACGGAAACAGTATCTGGAGTACTTATGGGTATTAAAGGCCAATATTTAATTTTTGATAAAGGCGTAATAAATATGAGAAAGTTTAGCTCATATCAAATAAGTATTGACTATTAGTAGCGTGAACTTGAGAATATACCCAAGCCAACTCAAAATGCAGGATTCAGCTGGAATTAGAAACGCCTTTAGGCAAGGCATTGATTGATGATAATAGTTATTCAGGAGAATATCTCCTGCATTCTCTATTAAGCTACATCCTTGTAGCGTTATTGTCAAAATCAATAACGATGTATAAAGCATTTCTAAACCAGCAATTCTGGGACGTCTGAGCAAATCACGTTCATCGTTATGTAGTTAATTAAGGGAATAACCATTAATGAAATACACGCCTTGTTCATGAATTTCTCAGATGTCCTGAAACGAACATTTTGAAGTCGTTTGGGTATAAATCATTATATTTAGCTATAATTAGCTAATAGACGAGTTTGTTTGTTTGCTCAGCAACTTAATAGTCGATTTTTAGACTGTAGTATTAAAGGTAATAACATGACCGCAAATGATTATGTAGAACAAGCCAGTGAAATCTTTGTTTTATCAGATTCTTTTATTAGAATTAGAGAATTGATTGATGACGAAGCATCTACCATTGATGATATTTCAGAGGTAATTCTGCTCGATCCAGCCCTTTCTGGCACTGTATTAAAGTTGTCAAATAGTCCATTTTTTAATTATCCAGGTAAAATAGATACCATTTCTAAGGCTGTGTTAGTGTTAGGCATCACAGAGGTTTATAACCTTGTTATAGCTTATTTTACTACCGAAGCTTTTAAAAAAATTGATGCCAACCAAGATTACCTTGATGACTTTTGGATAAAAAGTGTTGATTGTGCTCTGTTGATGAAGTTTTTAGGCACTAGTTTAGGTATTGTTCATGCAGAGCGTTTATTTATTTTAGGCTTATTGCATAACTTAGGGGAATTAGTTGTTCATCAAATAACAACAGAAAAACAGTTAGCTTGTGATAGCCAAGATCTCCAGTTATTGCCTTGGGTGAAACAGCAAGACATTTTAGGATTTACCTTTGGCCAATGTTCTGCAGAACTCTTAAAGCAGTGGCAATTACCTTATAGTATTTTTTCTCCTATTCGTGATCAGGATATAGAAGACTTAAGTCAGTACAATGCAGAAACGCAGTTGTTATATGTTGCTAAACGGGTGATGAGCCGAAATCAGGTGTTTAAAGGGCAAAATATAGACTACAGTGAGTTATTAACTCAAGAACAGTTAGAGTTGCTTTGCCTTGATCAGAAAATATTAGAAAGTGCCGTTGATTATTGTGACTTAGAACGCTTAGGTTTATTGTCAATCTTAAACCCTAAAGCTTCAATGCTCTATTAACAATATATACCCAAGCATCTTCAAGTTACTTGGGTATAAGCTTATACCAAGTTGATTAAGTTCTTTCCCGCTCAGCGAGAATTAAAAGGCTTAGAGACAAGGCATTGATTGATTGGAATGGTTATTCAGGAGAATAAGCTCCTGCATTCTCTAAGAAGCTACATCCTTGTAGCGTCCTTATCAAAATCAATA
>CAJXYE010000115.1 GCA_913063325.1 uncultured Colwellia sp.
CTAAATCATTGTGAAGCAAAAGCGCTATTTATTGAAGATTCATTAATTGAAAAATTTGAACAGTGTAAAGATGAATTGCCCGCTATACAACACTGGATATCTATTCCTGTGACAGGTAACTCAATGCCAGAGTATTGTCTTTGTTTTAATCAATTACTCAATGAAGCCTGTGATACAGAAAATAGTGACACAATTATAAAAGACCGTGACCCATTACAAATACTTTATACCAGTGGTACAACTTCCAAACCAAAAGGTGTGGAAACTTCACACCTTGCTTTGTTTATTAATACCTTATCAGCCGCCATTGATTTAGGAATTCAAAAAGAAAATACAGGTACCAGCGTAATGCCAATGTTTCATTGTGCTCAACACCTAATTTCTACCTCTTTATTACATGTGAGTGGTGCAATTGTTATTTTTAGAAGTTTTGAGCCTGAAAGCTTTGCAAAAACAATTGAAAAAGAAAAAGTAAACTTTGTCTTCCTTTTACCCTTGATGTGGAAAGCACTTCTTGATGTACCCAATATAGAAAAATATGACTTTAGCGCATTAAAAACCTGTATGTACGCCATGGCACCTTTTGACAAACCAAGCTTATTACGTTTAAAAGCGCTGTTTAAATGTCCTTTTATATTAGGCTCTGGGCAAACAGAAATGACCCCTGTCACCACAGTTTTTCAGGATAAATGGTCCTATAAAGACGGGAACTATTGGGGGGAAGCTTTAGTCACCACAGACCAAGCAATTATGGATGATAACGGCAATTTACTAGCCGATGGTGAAATTGGCGAAATTGTATGGCGATCACCTTCTGCGATGAATGGCTATTACAAAGATCCTGAAGCGACCGCAGCGGCATCTACATTTGACTGGCACCATTCAGGCGATTTAGGTTACTTTGATGAAGATCATCAATTAATGTTTGTAGATAGAAAAAAAGATATGATCAAAACAGGGGGTGAAAATGTACCTTCTGTTAAGGTTGAGCGAATTATTATGGCGCATGCTGGTGTAGCAGGCGTTACTGTTATCGGTTTACCACATCCTTACTGGACAGAAGCGGTAACAGCTATTGTTATTCCAAAAGAAAATATAGATATTAGCGAGGATGAATTAATACAGCTTTGCAAAGACGAATTAGCTGGCTACGAAGTCCCTAAGCGCATAATATTTGTCGACGATATTGCTAAAACAGCAACAGGTAAATTCCTAAAAGCGCCTGTACGCGAAAAGTATGCTGAACTTTATTTAAATGAATAGAAATAAGTAAAAGCCAAATGAAGAGGCTATTAAGTCGAAACTTCATTTGGCTTTTACTTTTATCTATTATCTATTATCTATTATCTATTCAGAGCTGTTCAGTGAATGTAAGTAACCATGTTCTTTTGCGGCAATGAGCGCTTGTGTTCTATTTTTAACATTAAGCTTCAAATAAATATTATGAAGATGCCACTTTAAGGTGCCTTCAGATATATTCAACTCATTGGCTACTTTTTTATTAGGTAACCCACCACCAAGCTGTAACACAATTTCTTGCTCTTTAGCGGTAAGGGGTTCAATCAACGTTTGCTTCTTATAACCAATATCAGGACACTGCTTTAATAATAAACAAACAAAACTATGTTGTTCTTTCGTTAACGCTTCATTTGCTGCAAACATTAATAGTTCGTACACTAATCTACCTTCATCTACATACATACGCAGATATTTTCTGGTTCTTGATATTTCGATTGAATTGATAAAAAAAGCTAATGCATTTTTTTTATCTTCCATGGCAAAATATGTTATCCCCATTAATAACAACCAATAAGATAGTTGCCTCATATGAAGGTTTTGTTGGCTTTTATCAATCAGTTGATGCAGTAATTCAATAGCGTCTTGGTATTTTTTGTTAATAATTAACTGATGGATTAAAGACTTACTGATCAGTTTATACTGGTTGAGGCCAATATCGTAATCATCAATTTTTTTATATTGAATCTGATACGCTTGCGCATAGTTCTCCGCTTCTTTAACTCTATTACTAAGTAGTAATAGAGTTATTAAATCATCAACCAAAGTTAATTTCAGTCTAAAATAATCTTTGTTTTCTGACCATTTAATAGCATTTTTTAATACATTTAACCCTTCATCAACCAAGCCTTTTGCAACAAAAATATTGCACTCTGTTTGAAATAATGCAATTAGTATGTCTGTTGACCCTTGTTCTTTTATATAGGGTTGGCAGCTTTCAATATACTCTTGTGCTAGTTCCAATTCACCGAATTCATAATTCATAGCTGCAATTAGCGTTGATAACATATAACCGAGATGTGATTGTTTACCTAGCTTATTCGTTACTTCTTTTAGACTTTCTGTTGATTCTTGAAATGCTTCATGATGAAAACCTTGTTTGGCATACAAAACAGACAATATAGCGGTAGTCCAGCCAACCCCAAAATAACTTTCTGCACTTTTAAAATGCTCTAATGCACTAAATAAAGATTTTTTTCCTTCATCAAATAAAGAGATACATTTACAACTAAAGCCTTTGACTAAATAAGCCATAGCAAGTTCAAAATGATATTGGTTATTAGTTTGGTATATTTCTCTGTGCCCCCATCCATTTAACCAGTGAGTGATCTTTGAGTTTAAACCTTTAATATCATCGATTAACCCTGACATAACAAAAGAGGCGAGACTAGTTTGCCTTTTAATAATTTGCGCACTACTTTCATCTACATGTGGCAATTGAGAAAGTAAAATAAAGGAGTTTTCATTCATTTTATCAAATTGTTTAGTGAAGCAAAGCACCAACATATAATTAGATCTAATTAGCGGGTATTTATCTAAAAAGGTTAAGGGAAGTTTATTAACCCACTCAATGTAATCATAGTGACGACCTTTTTTGAGGAATATATCTAATTCTTTAACTATCCAACCTGAAGCGACATCAAATTGACCAACTTTTAATGCTAGCTCAATAGCTTTGGTTGTTCTTTCATTATTATAAAGCCAGTTAGCCGCGCGTATTGAGCAATCTAAAATGCCAAAATCACCCAATGCTAATCTTGCTTTGTTTCTTAGAAATTTTAAAAATAAAGGATGAAACTTAAAGTGGTCATGCGCTATAACGGTGATAAAGGTATTATCTTCGAGTAAATAAGATAATTTAGCGTGAGCATTTTGATCTTGAGTAATATCATTACACAGTGACAGGTAAAACTCATCGACCACTGAAATTTTATGGATAAAATCTTTATACTCATCTGTATGTTTATTATATGACTTTTCTGAAAAATAAGTAGCTAAACTTTGATTTCCTTGCTGTAAGTCTTCTATGATTAAGTCAACATCATGTTCGCTTTTAATGTGGTTTAATACAAACTGGATACCAAGAGGCCAACCATCGGTAATATTTAATAGCTTTTCAAGTTTGTAACTTTCTATCTCTTCAAAGCCTTGCATATCAAATAAGTGTCGAACATCACAAAAAGATAACTTTAAATACGTCTCATCAATCATGTTGACTTGATTATTTAATAACAAATTAGAGTAAGAAAAATTAGGGGATTTGGTACAGGTTACGATGAGATGAAATGGATCATCGGATTTAGCAATAAAACTACTAATGATTTTATTAGAAGATTCATTAGTTAATAGATCTATGTCGTCTACAAAAATATCATAAACTTCACTGATGAGAAATGAGTCTAACATAGAATTAATAACAGGCTCTAATGAAGGCAAAGAGACATTATCAAGTTGATTAATAAAAGCTGTATTTACATCTAATTTCGCGGCTTGAAGCGAAAGAACAATTTTTTTAAGCAATTCAATAGGGTTATTATCAGACTCAGAAATAAAAAGAGAAATACTTTTTCTTTTAGAGTCTTTGCATAGCTTGCCTAATAATTTTGTTTTTCCAAAACCCGGCTGAGATTTAATAATGACAAGTTTATTTTGATGGATATTTAAGTTGGTATTATGCATAGTTTAGATACAACAAATTAATATTATATTATGACTTAAAGCCTTGATATACATTAACACTTAATGCTAAATATCGCTAGTTGAATCGCTTATTACTAAGCGATTCAACTAGCGGATAAAACCAAAGTAAACGCTAAAACTTATAACCAACCATCAATGAATACACGGTAGGATCAACATCAATTGTTGCAGAGCCTTTAGCGCCATTTGCAACATCAAAAGTAACATCTGTTGAAATGTCGGCATACCTTAGTGATGCATTAACAAACCAAGCATCATTTAAATAATAATCAACACCAACTTGAACAGCTAAACCTACAGATGAATCAAGGCTTAAGTTGCTGAAACCACTTGCTCGTCCAGCAGAGTTAAACTTTTCATCCCAAAAAAAAGTATAATTTATTCCTGCACCAATATAAGGTTGGAAAGATGATGATGTATCAAAATAATACAAGGCACTTACAATTGGAGGTAGGTGAGTTATTTCAGCAACATTTCCTCCTTCAAGTGCAACATCATGGGTAAAAGGGGTTGCCACAACAGCTTCTATAGCCCAGTTTGAATTTAAAAAATAAGCAAATGTTCCACTTATTTGAGCATTATCATCTACTGTTAATGTTAATCCTGAGTCTGCTCCATTTAAAAAAACCGGCGATTTACCACTATCAGGAACAATTAGTGAAACTCCCCCCCTGACAATAATATCTCCAGTTTGATTAGCTAAAACCACAGCAGGAACAGCTAACATTGAAGATAATATAGCTGACATCAATGTACTTTTTAATTTTTTACAACACATATCTATACCCTTTTTCTTAATTGTTTCAACATTACAACTATATGTATATGTTAAAAAATATAATTAATACTATTCTAATGTAGAACTAGTATAGTAGATAACTGGTGTTTAGTTTAAGAAACTTCACGTTTCAAATAGTGAGGCTTATCACAAAAAAACGCTACTATTTTGAATTTAAAATCATATCAGCAGCTTTTTCAGCAATCATAATAGTGGGTGCGTTAGTGTTCCCAGCAACGACATTAGGCATAATGGAAGCATCTACAACACGCAGACCTTTGATCCCATGAACTTTTAATTGGTGATCTACAACAGCCATTTTATCATTGCCCATTTTGCAGGTACCTACTGGGTGATATATGCTTTCAGCACGTTTACGAATATCTTCTCTAATTTGATCATCTGACTCAACTATACTGCCAGGAGCAACTTCTTTATCTCGATAAGGAGCAAATGCTTTAGTCTTAAGTAGTTTTCGTCCTATTTTATAACCATTCACTAGGTTCACCCAGTCATCTTCTTCCGTTAAATAGCGTGGTTGGATAAGTGGTTCATCAAGGGGATTCGCTGTTTTTAAGGCGATAAATCCTCGGCTTTTCGGCCTAATATCACAGATGTGTAAGGTATAACCATAACCCAACATAATTTCACGACCATGGTCTTTCAAATAAGTAGGTAAGAAATGAAATTGAATATTTGGTGTTTTTTGGCTTTTATCACTTTTAATAAAACCACCACTTTCTGCAACATTACTGGTTAAAAAGCCTTTTTTATTTTTGATATAATCAACTGTAGCCATTGCACCTTTCACCATACCAAGTGGTGTAACGGCAATAGCTTCTTTACTAATAGAGCTATCCATTAAGGTAATATCAAGATGATCTTGTAAATTTTGACCTACACCTTCAAGTTTTTTAACTTCTGAAATGCCATGGCGCTTTAACTCTGCTTCTGGTCCAATACCTGATAACATTAATATTTGTGGCGAATTTAAGGCGCCACCACTGAGAATAACCTCCCCTTTGTCTTTTAAACCAATAGAATGCGTTGCATTATTTTTAGCGTACTCTACACCAACAGTTTTGTTTCCTTCAAAAACAATTTTGGTTACTTGTGCTGCAGAAATAACATCCAAATTAGAGCGAGCTAAAACTGGAGTTAAATAGGCCTTTGCTGCACTACAACGTTCACCATTTTTTTGAGTCACGTGATATCGACCAAAACCATTTTGATCATCACCATTAAAATCATTATTCACCTTATATCCAAGCTCTTCGCCTGCATCAACAAAGGCATCACTCAGCCTATTAACAGTTCTTAAATTATCAACAAAAAGCGGGCCTGAATTACCATGAAGTTTACAGTTTATCGTTTGGTTACCTTCAGATTTGATGAAATAAGGCAAAACATCTTTATAAGACCAACCTTTATTGCCTAACTTTTCCCAACTATCATAATCTTCTTTTTGACCACGAATATAAACCATGGCATTAATAGAGCTACTACCACCATAAGTTTTTCCTCTAGGCCAAAATAGCTCTCTACTATTTAATTCTGTTTGTACATCGGTATTAAACTGCCAATTAAGTGTTTTACTTCTGGAGAGAAGTGCAATACCAAGAGGAACATGAATAGATGCACTTTTGTCTTCAGGGCCTGCTTCAATTAATAATACTTTCTTTTTTGTGTCTGCTGATAAACGGTTTGCCATAACACAACCAGCAGATCCGGCACCAATAATTATAAAATCATACATACTAACTTCTCTCTTCTTTCTTTTTCTCTAATTTCATCATAAAAAAGCACTAAAAAGGGTGGGGAAATTAATTTTCGCACCCTTTTTTAATTAATCTGACTGTTCTACAAAGTCAGGTTTTTCTCTTACAAAACAATCAGGGCATGGAAAGTCTTCAGGTAAATCTTTAAATGTTGTTCCTGCAGGATAACCTTCATGTTCTGCACCTATAGTTTCATCGTATATATAACCACAATCTGGACATTCATATTTTTTCATTTTAATACTCTCTTTTTTATTACGTTGTATTTAGTTGTATTTACCTTTATTAAGTTAGTAACCTATTTATTAATTAACCATTACTAATGAGTAGGTTAAAACGCCGATACACATACAGGCAAAACCGCCATGAAAAACAATCAGTAAAAAAGGTGTTTTACGCTCTTTAAACCATTTTCCAAAAACCATAAAGCCAAATATTAACAATGTGGCGAATAACCCTACTGATATCCACCCCCAATCACTCCAATACCCTCTTAGCTGCCCCATGAAAAGTAACAATAAACCTACCCCACCAGCCATGCCATGAGCACCTATCATAAAGCGGTTTACATTTTTATTACTCTTTCTACGTTTAACTAAATAAACACCAAAAAAGGCAACCATTATGAATACTATCAGTGCTAAAAACTGCATAAGCCCTCCTTTATTATTGTGTTAGCGATTGCAACAATGCCACCACCACCTTAAGCTGCTTTAGCAACCTTAGGGTTGTGGTATCGCTTGAATATCTCATCTTTAATGTCTGGATCTATATTTACTTTACTCATATCGCCTTCAGCCCAATCAACCACTTTAGGGTTCATCATTGAAAACCAAGCTGATGGAAACATAGCTAGTGCTAGCATAAAAGGGTAACCTGATGGTAAACCTGGAACTTCAGGATAATCTCGCAACACTTGATATGGACGTGTTGGATGTGCATGATGATCTGAATGACGTTGTAAATGTAACAACACTAAATTAGAGATTTTATGATTACTATTCCAAGAATGACGTGCCTGACAACGTTCATATCTTCCATTATCACCTCGTTCACGCATCAAACCATAATGTTCAATATAGTTTGCACCTGTTAACTGCCACCAAGCATAAGCTGCACCA
>CAJXYE010000116.1 GCA_913063325.1 uncultured Colwellia sp.
TACTAGTGCTACGCGCAATTCTTCTGATTGGGTAGCGTTAATTAACATACGTTTCATAGTTTGTCGGACTCATTTTTTAGTCACAACACACCATTTGCTTAGAACACAAAGCAATCTGTTTTTCTGGTAACAGCAATTTGTCAACCTCACGGTTGTCACGGTTAACCTGTCATAAAACCAAGCTAAGCTGTTATAAATTCTGATTGTTTTTATATCACCGCCCTTATTCAAGTAGGCAATGTTAATTTATTTCTTTATGTGCTCAGCTTGTGTGCTGTGCCATATACCGGTTTATATGCACCGGTATTATTTTATAATAATTGCTTTATGGTGCTGGGCTAATAACAATTTAGAATCAAAATGTTAAAACTGTTTATGCTTTTTTGACAATATTCAGCGGTATAAGTTACCTAGTTGGTAGCTTGCTGTGTCAATTTATACAATAGGCCGTACTATCAATATGTCTGGTTTTCTATATCGTTAACGCTAAATAGGTGCAGTTAACAACATAAAATTTCGCATATTAATGTGGCCGCAGTTTGCCTCTTACGTCTCTCTTTAAAGCTTCTAGGGTTAAAATCATTACGTTGATTAGCCTTTCTGAATCTTTTCATATGGCTTTTGCTACATTCTTGCTTAATTGCACTGTAGCGTTAAATATCAACTAATAACCTTAATATTATCCCACTATCTTTCGGTTTTAGCTAATTAAAAAGGCAGTTAATTGCATTAATTAGCTAAATAAAGTGTGTTAAACTGCCACTATGAAAGAAATTCAGACTAGAAAAGCTAACCACGTGCCTAAAATTAAATTAAAAACTAAACATCCATCTGTTGAAAAAAAGCTGCAGCATAAAAAAATTTCTGTGGACAAAACCACCAAAGCCAAAGACGTTCCAGTTAAAGTAGCCGCTGAAGAAGAAAGACCCAAAGTACGCTTTATTACCATAGATAGTGAAGATGCAGGGCAGCGTATTGATAACTTTTTATTAAGAACGCTAAAAGGTGTACCGAAAAGTCACCTTTATCGTTTAATGCGAAAAGGCGAGATAAGGGTTAACAAAAAACGAATTAAACCTGTTTATAAATTAGTGGTCGATGATGAAGTACGTATTGCCCCTATAAGAGTTTCAGAAGAAAAAGATGCAGTGTCAACAGGATTAAATATTGTTGCCAAGTTAGAAAAGCAAATACTTTTTGAAGATGACCGCTTAATTGTCATTAACAAACCATCGGGTATGGCTGTACATGGCGGTAGCGGATTAAGTTTTGGGTTAATTGAAGCACTACGTGCGCTAAGACCTGATGCGCGAATGTTAGAATTAGTTCATCGGTTAGATAGAGATACTTCTGGTTGTCTCCTGGTCGCCAAAAAACGATCAACATTACGGAACTTACATGAACAGTTTCGTGATAAAAAGGTACAAAAATTTTATCAGGCTTTAGTTAAAGGTCACTGGCCTATTAAGTTAACTCGAGTTACTGAGGCTCTTAAGAAAAATGACTTAAAATCAGGAGAACGCGTTGTTGTTGTGGACAATCAACAAGGCAAAGAGTCTGAAACACGGTTTAAAGTATTAGAACGTTATCGCGGTGCGACCTTAGTTAGAGCTTTTCCGGTAACCGGAAGAACGCATCAAATACGTGTTCATTGCCAAACGAGTGGTCATTCTATTGCTATGGACGCAAAGTATGGTCACGAAGAGTTTGATGAGCAAATGAAAAGTAAAGGGTTGAAGCGATTGTTTTTACATGCGGCGAGTATTGAGTTTACTCATCCTAGTACTGAAGAGCGATTAAAGATTGAAGCACCACTTGAAGCTAGTTTAGAGAAATTATTAAGTAAGTTGGTTAAAGAGTAGTTTATGCATGAATATAAGTTAGTCATCTTTGATTGGGATGGCACCTTGATGGACTCTGTAGGGCGTATTGTTTCATCCATGCAAGCGGCAGCCATTTGTTGTCAGTTGGACGTTCCAACAGCAATAGAAGTAAAAGAAATTATAGGGTTAAGTTTGCCTATTGCACTTGAACGTTTATTTCCAAGAGGCTCACAAGAACAATTGTCGGCAATGCTTGAACAATACAAACATCAATACGTTGAGGGTGATAATACGCCAACACCACTCTTTGATAATGCTCTGAACTTATTAACTGCGCTAAAAGTGGAAAATAAACTACTTGCCGTAGCAACAGGGAAGGGACGTCAAGGTTTGCAGCGGGTATTCTCTGTTACTGATACAGAACACTTCTTTCATGCATCACGTTGTGCCGGCGAAGCACTCTCTAAACCCGACCCTCAGATGGTATTGAGTTTACTTGATGAATTAGATGTTTTGCCTGAACATGCTGTCATGATTGGCGATACCAGTCATGATATGGCAATGGCACAAGCGGCTGGTGTTGATCGCATTGGTATTACTTTGGGTGTACACGATAGAAGGGTACTAAACCGTTACCAACCAAGAGCTATTGTTGATTCACTGGCCGAACTACAACAGCTATTGTTGCCCACTACATAGTCTATTGTAAAAACCTTAATGACTGATTCTAAGCGTAATAATTAACTATGCAGCACCATGAATTGTGCTGCATAGTTATACTCATGTTACCTCGAAATACTCGTTTCAGCGAGAATTAAAAGGCTTAGAGGCAAGGCGTTGATTGAAGAGAATGATTGTTCAGGATAATTGCACCTGCATTATCTAATAAGGTACCTCCGGTACCGTCTGCATCTCTTATAAGCTACATCCGTGTAGCGTCCTTGTCGAAATCAATAACGCGGCATATAAGCCTTTACCTTTTATTAAGTACTCGTCCTGAAACAGACATTTTGAAGTATCATGAGTATATAGTTAATTAATGGTCGACTTTATTTTGCTCGGCTAATACATCAAGCCCATGTTGTTTTAATAATGAAACCAGCTTAATTAATGGTAATCCAATTAAGGTATTTGGATCATCCCCTTCAAGTTTACTAAACAAGCAGATGCCTAAACCTTCACTTTTAAAACTTCCCGCACAATTATAGGGCTGCTCTGCATTAAGGTAGTTTTCTATTTCTTTTTGACTCAATTGGTTAAAATGTACGATAAAAGGCTCAACTAAGGCAATTGCTTTATCATTGCCACTGTCATAAACACACAGACCAGTATAAAAGGTAATGCTTTTACCACTAAATTTACTTAACTGTATAACTGCATTGTCAAAATTATGAGGTTTTCCTAAAATCTCACCTTCACATACCGCTACCTGATCTGAGCCTATAATTAAAGCGTTGGGATACTCGCCCATAACCGCTTTTGCTTTTTGTATAGCAAGGCGCTCTACTAAGGCTTGAGGTAGTTCATCTTTTTCTTCGGTTTCATCAATATTTGGCTTTGCACAGTGAAAAGGTAGTTGAAGTTTTTCTAAAATGGTTTTGCGAAAAGGGGACGTAGAGCCTAGCACTAAGGTTTTCATAATTAGCCTTTAAATGTATTTTGATAAATGGTTAAGGGTAAGATACCCATATGCTTTTGATTGTACATGTCAGTTAAGCTTGCTGCCAAAGTAAACAATTATTTGCAATTCGTACTATTATTGGGGCTATCTTGAGCTTTTAAACAAAATAGTGCAATTTTCTTTTGACACTTGCCTATAGGGAATATAATATGCGCGACTTATGCAGAATCTTAAACTTCCAATAACAATTAGTCCATCTCGTAGTGCACAACGTAGACTTGTGTGTGAAGGTGTATTTAAATTAGCGGATATGACGAGACTGCTTGCAGAATGCGAAAGCCGAAGCGAGCATGTTCAAGTAAGTGTTAAGTTTGATGTGGATGAACGTGGTTTGACAGTAATGTCAGGTACGGGATCGGCATTAATTGCATTAACTTGTCAGCGGTGTAACGAAACTTTTGATCAGTTACTTGAAGTAGAGTTTACTTTTAGTCCTGCCAAAAATGAGGAAGCTGCTGAAAAAATCCCGTCATATTATGACGTAGTAGAATTAGATGAAAATGGTGAAGTCAACTTACGTGAATTAGTGGAAGAAGAGTTAATGCTCATGATCCCATTAATTCCACGGCACGAAATTCAAGATTGTCCAGCAGATGCTGATTCAGTCTGGGGTGAACTGCCAGAAGAGCTTGAAAAACCTAATCCATTTGATCTACTGAAACAATTAAAATAGTTAATAAGCATATAGCTCTTTAACTAATAACCGATTTAGGAGTAACCTCATGGCAGTACAAAAAAGCAAAAAGTCTCGTTCAAGACGTGGCATGCGCCGTTCACATGATGCAGTAACAGCAGAAAACTTATCAGTAGATCCAGTATCAGGTGAAACGCATCGTCGTCACCATGTAACTGCTGATGGCTTTTACAAAGGCGTTAAAGTAATCGCTGTTTAAGCGATTACTTCATTGCATTAAAAGAATTTAGGCTTATTTCGTTTGAGCTTAAATCCTGTTCTAACCATCGCGTTAGATGTTATGGGGGGCGATCAAGGCCCCTTTATAACAATATCTTCAGCAATAATGGCGATAAATCATCAGCCTAATTTGCACCTCATTCTTTGTGGTGATGAAATCATCATTACAGAAGCTCTTGCCCAATCAAATATATCTAAATCAATTTTAGATAATCATAGCCAATTAAGTATTCTTGCTACCTCACAAGTCGTCTCTATGACGGATAAACCTATTGTTGCACTTAGAACTAAAAAAGACTCATCAATGCGTAAAGCGTTGGATTTGGTGCATGAAGGACGAGCACAAGCTTGTGTTAGTGCCGGTAATACTGGCGCATTATTGTCGATGGCACATTTTGTCTTAAAGAATATACCCGGTGTAGAGCGACCCGCTCTCATTTCATCTTTACCTACCCATGATAAAGACAAACATGTTTTTATGTTAGATCTCGGTGCCAATGTGTTTTGTGATTCACATGTACTATATCAATTTGGCGTGATGGGCTCTGTTATGGCCGAACAAGTTGATGGCATTGAAAAACCACGTATAGCACTACTTAATATGGGTGAAGAAGCCATTAAGGGCAGCGATCATATCAAGCAAGCAGCGCTTGAACTCAGTGACAATAAAGATATTAACTATATCGGTTTTATTGAAGGCAGTGATATCTTCTCTAACAAAGCAGATGTTATCGTTTGTGACGGTTTTGTTGGTAACGTAGCGTTAAAAACCTGTGAAGGGGTAGCTCGATTAGTCTACCAAAAATCTAAAACGGCTTTCAGTGCCAGTTTAGTGGCTAAATTATTTGGCTCATTACTCAAACCAAGCTTTAAAAAATTATTTAAAACCATGAACCCCGACCAGTATAACGGCGCAAGTTTGATAGGATTACGCGGTATTGTGGTTAAGAGTCATGGTAATGCCAATTCAGGCGCTTTTTTTGCAGCGATCATGGAAGCGGTAAAGGAAGTAGAAAGACAAGTGCCAGAGAAAATTAAAAACTCTTTAGAACACGGTTTTTCAGCGAACAGCGATTCATAACTACAATTAAAAACAAATTCGACAGTTCCATCATATTTATTAAATACCAATTTAAATAGAGAATAACTATGCAAAATAAATTAGCATTCGTATTTCCGGGGCAAGGTTCACAAACTGTTGCCATGCTCAGTGACTTTGCAGACAACAGTATTGTACAAGCTACGTTTGAAGAAGCATCAAAAGCGTTAGGTTACGACCTATGGCAGCTAGTTGCACAAGGACCTGCAGAAAAATTAAATCAAACTAACATTACCCAACCGGCACTTTTAACGGCAAGTGTTGCCTTATGGCGTCTTTGGCAAAGTGAATCAGATGTCAGCCCTTCGATTATGGCTGGTCACAGCTTGGGTGAATATTCAGCATTAGTGTGTGCCGGTGTTATATCACTTTGTGATGCGGTCGTCTTAGTAGAGAAACGTGGTGAATTCATGCAAGCTTGTGTTCCTGCCGGTGTGGGCGCTATGGCCGCTGTCATTGGTTTAGACGATGAAAGTATTATAGCGGCTTGTGAAAATGCTAAAGAAGCGCAAGTTGTTTCTGCGGTTAACTTTAATTCACCGGGGCAAGTTGTTATTGCTGGACATAAAGAAGCGGTTGAACGAGCGGGTGACTTGTGTAAAACAGCGGGAGCAAAGCGTGTTTTACCCCTACCGGTAAGTGTGCCGTCTCACTGTGCATTAATGACTGATGCAGCAACTAAACTTAAAATTGAACTCGAATTAATCACCTTTAATCCACCTCAGATTGCGGTTGTAAATAACGTTGATGTGGCTGAAGAGGTCACAGGTGATGCAATTAAAGCGGCATTAGTGAAGCAATTATATTCACCTGTACGTTGGAGTGAAACAATAAGTTTACTTGCCAATGACGGTATAGAGAAAGTTGTTGAAGTAGGACCAGGTAAAGTATTGCAAGGTTTGAATAAACGTATAAATAAATCATTGAAAAGTGTTAGTTTTAATACCGCTGACTCTTTACAACAAGCAAAAGACTTAATTAATAGCTAATCAATAATTAAGGTTAGTCTTTTAGCACTGTTAATAACTCGTTAGCTTGTTTATTAAGGTAACGTTATATACTAAAAATAGTAGGTAAAAATATGTTTTCATTAGAAGGTAAAGTTGCGTTAGTTACTGGCGCAAGTCGTGGTATTGGTAAAGCGATTGCAACACAATTGCAATCATTAGGTGCAACTGTCATTGGTACTGCCACATCAGAAAATGGCGCTAATAAAATAGCTGAGTACTTAACGGCCGATAACGGCAGTGGTATGGGTTTAGTGCTAAACGTGACCAGTGATGAGTCAATCAAAGAAATGTTTGTTGCGATTAAAGAAGCACATGGCAGCATTGATATTTTAGTCAATAATGCAGGTATCACGCGTGATAACTTATTCATGCGTATGAAAGATGATGAGTGGTCAGATATACTTGAAACGAATTTAACTTCTGTTTTTAAAGTAAGTAAAGCCGCTATTCGTCCTATGATGAAGAAGCGCACAGGCCGTATTATTAATATTGGCTCAGTTGTTGGTACTATGGGTAATGCTGGCCAAGTAAACTATGCAGCAGCTAAAGCGGGTTTGTTAGGTTTTACCAAAGCATTAGCACGTGAAGTAGCATCTCGTGGTATTACAGTAAACACAGTGTCACCAGGTTTTATTGATACCGATATGACAAAAACGCTTACAGATGAGCAAAAAGAAGGTATTTTTTCTCAAGTACCAGCAAATCGTTTAGGTAAGCCAGAAGAAATAGCAAGCACGGTGGCTTTTTTAGCGTCAGATGCTGCAGCCTATGTTACCGGTGAAACTATTCATGTTAATGGTGGTATGTACATGGTCTAAGCCTTTATCATTAAGGCTTACATTGTTTTTAATACTATTTTTCAACACATCAACAGGTTAGACCAGATTAAAAAAATGCATTAGATGCTTGCAAGGCAAGCTGTTGACGAATACACTACACGCAATTTGAAAAAATGCACTTTCAGTAAAGGAAATAAAATGAGTAATATCGAAGAACGCGTAAAAAAAATCACAGTTG
>CAJXYE010000117.1 GCA_913063325.1 uncultured Colwellia sp.
GAAGACCTATTGGACTTGAATCCATATGGTACAGTACCGACTTTAATTGATCGTGAATTAGCCTTATATGAAGCTAAGATCATTGTTGAATATTTAGATGAGCGTTTTCCTCATCCACCATTGATGCCAGTTTATCCGGTATCACGCGGTCGTAGCCGTTTAATGATGCATCGTATTGAGCAAGATTGGTATAGCCTTGCGAAAACTATTTTGTCAGGCTCTGCTACAGAAGCAGCAAAAGCTCGTGCAGAATTAAAAGAAAGTTTATTAAGTATCGCGCCTATTTTAAATGAAGCGCCTTATTTCATGAGCGAAGAATATAGCTTAGTTGATTGTTACTTAGCACCATTATTATGGCGTTTACCAGTATTTGGTATCGAGTTAGCTGGTCAAGGTTCAAAAGAGCTTAAAACGTATATGTTACGTTTATTTGAACGTGAATCTTTCCAAGCTTCATTAACTGAAGAAGAGCGTGAATTACGCTTTGGTCATCCAGCGTAATGGATGATATATCACCTAGCGAAATGAGTTCTAATAAGCCTTACTTAGTTAAGGCTTTCTATGAGTGGATCTCAGACAATGACTTGACGCCATACATCATGGTTGACGTTAACGTTTATGGTGTATTAGTACCAATGAGTTATGTTGCTGATGGGCAAATAGTGTTAAATATTGCTTCTTCGGCCATTGGCACTATTGCTTTGGGTGATAAAACTATCGAGTTTAGTGCCCGTTTTGGCGGCAAATTAGAGCACATTACCGTACCTTATGGTGCTATAGGTGCAATATATGCTAAAGAAAACGGCGCGGGAACTTCATTACCTATTGAGCATCCTGATGCGGATGACGTTGTCGTAGTTGATGAGGTTGTTGAAAAACCTAAATCAACGTTAAGCAGTGTCGCTTCAACGGGTAGTGAGACAGCAAAGTCGAACAAACCCAAAGGGAAAAGTAAGGCAAGTTTGAAAGTTATCAAATAGCACTGACCGTTTACCTAAAGTAAAATGACAAAAGCCTGTAAATATCACTGATATCTACAGGTTTTTTTGTTTCAACAACTAAAGTTTAATGTATTCAAATACCTTGAATACACGGCTAACACCGCTAATATTACGCGTTATCTCCACCACAATCTTTGCTTCTTTGGGTGTTACTAAACCGAGCAGGAAAACTTCTGAATTTTCAGTAACAACCTTGATGTCTTTAGCATTGACATCGCCATTAGCAAGTAATGCAGACTTAACCTTAGAGGTTAGCCAAATATCATTACTCTGCGTTGTTATAGCGGTAGTAGAACTAATGCGAATCTGATTATGTATGGTGACAATATCAGGGACATCTTGAATTGTTTTAATGGCAAGGTCTCGCAAGTAACTGTTAGGTGCTTGACCAACAACTAACACAGTACCGTTCATGCTAACGATATGTAAGTTAGTGTTTTTAGATAATGCTTTTTGCTTGTTCAGTTCGTTATGGGCAACAAACTCAATGGTTTGATCATCAATTTGTTTACTGAAAGAGCGTCGGTCTGCAACCATAGTTGCGCCCGCAGTAACAGCTACTACAGTGGCTACAGCGCACCCTTGTAAGGCTGAAGCCAACATAAGTAAGCCAGCAACTTGCGCTGTTTTTTTCTTGGTTAATGCAGGCAAACTGTTTTTAAAAATAAGCATTTATGATTCACTTTGCGGGAACAATGTCGTATCAATGATTTCACATAAACTATGTAAAACAACTAAATGCACTTCCTGAATTCTTGAGGTTCTGGCAGAGGGTACACGTATTTCGACATCGCTTTCACCTAATAACCCTGAAATGTCACCGCCATCAAAACCCGTTAAAGCAATAATTGGGATATCACGAGAAACAGCACTCTCAATCGCTTTAATTACGTTACGAGAGTTGCCACTAGTGGATATAGCTAATAATACGTCACCATTATGCCCTAGCGCTCTTATTTGCTTAGAAAAGACTTCGTCATATTGATAGTCATTGGCGATAGAGGTAATGGTAGAAATATCACTATTTAGAGAGATTGCCGGTAGGCTAGGGCGCTCTGTTTCGTACTTGTTAAGTAGTTGAGCACAAAAGTGTTGAGCATGTCCTGCTGAGCCACCATTGCCACAAGATATAATTTTATTTCCGCTCAATAAGCATTGAACCATCATCATGCCTGCATGCTCAATAGATGGCGCTAGCATTTCACTAGCGGCAATTTGCGTTTGAATGCTTTCAGTAAAATTGTTTTTGATCTGTTCTAGCATAGAAAACGGACTCCGTGACTTAGTAAATAATAATTTTTAAAAGGCTAAAAGGCATTTTTTAACCAAGTTACCTGTGGTTGTGTAATATCACCTACCAGTGCGATTACATCAATGCGGCAGGGAGTATTATATTCATTTAAACCAACTTGATGCAGGTAAAATGTTATGCAATGTTTGATTTTTTTTTGTTTACTGACAGGTATTGCTGCTATAGGCCCACCAAAGTTCATGTTTTTTCGGTATTTTACTTCAATAAAAACATAAGTTTCACCATCACGCATAATAAGGTCTATTTCCCCTTGGCGTGAATGATAATTATTTTCTACAAAGGTGAGGCCATGTTTGGTTAGGTACTGTTCAGCAAAACGTTCAGTAATATTACCTTTGTCTGTGCTGCTTGGCTCCTTAGAGGTGGCATTATTTTTCCATAACAATAGAAACTACCTTATTATTTTTGTAAACGCCCCACAGTAAACTTCGGGTGAGGATATTAGTCTCATCTAATTTTAAAACCCCAGTTTGACCCCAATGTTGAAGGTAAGGGGCTTGCTGCATCAATGGAATCTTACTAATAAGTTGGTAGCTGTCAAAGCCCATCGCGAAAAGGCGCGACAAACCATCACTGCGTATTGGCCAAAGCTGTTGGCTTAGTGTCGCTAATTCTGTATTTTGCTCATCGGTTAACAGCCAAGGGATTTCGGTAAAGGTTAAACCTCTTAAATCACTATTACTGCTGTAATCGCTTTGAGTGCTATGGCTACGTGAGCTAGCAAAAACAGGGATGATGTTAGCAAATGGGCTAATGTTCACTTCTATATAAGGTTTTACCAACCTTGTTTGCTCTGGAGTGCCAACAAGATAGATCATATCTATGTCTCGGCGATTTCTTGTTTGTGTTTTTATGCTTTGATTAAGGCGTCTCTTAAGTTTATCAATACGAGTTTTACTGATATCAACGGATAGACTGGATTTAATGTTTTCCTGCATTTGGGTGCCGCTATCGTAATAAACAACGTCAATCATATCGCCGGTAATACTTTGCCACTGCTTTACAAATGCTTGGGCTATGCGTTTACTAACAATATTCTTTTGGCTTAATACTATCGGATGTTGAAAGTGTTGGCGGCTTAATGTTGCTGCGGCTTGTCTTGCCTCATCCTCTGGGCGCATAGAAAGTACAGTATGTTGTTTTGATAATGACGCATTTGCCGGAATGTTTAGTAACAGAGTATCAACAACATTGGCACTATTGGTGGATTGTAAATAACCTTCAATTGCCGATTCACTGTCAATGGCAGTGATAAAATCAGTTGGCTTCACCTGACTCTCGGTTGATAGCTCTAAAGTACTATCGTGTTTATTAATATCAAATAATCCATTACTAGCGTTTAGCATGTAATCATTTTGTGCTTGTGTTTCTGGGCTGGTATGACTGATGTATTTGTCGACATTCGATTTAAGTAATGGTCCAATCACATAGTCTATTTTTAAGGTAGAAAACTCATTCGTTAAACCATACCAATTCACTGTATTACTATCAATAAAGTGTATTTTTTTAGTCGAGTCGTTTGAAAAACTAGCCAAAACACCCTGTTGAATAGCTAACCCTGCAGCTTGTTGCCTGCCACTTAACGGTATAATTACGGCAATATTGTTAATGTTTTTTGGGGTGATAGTACGGGTAATAAGTTCTTTGGCTATGATATTTGCAGGATGTTTTTCGAATTTATTTTGCCACATGCCGAGGTGATATAACAATTGTTCTTGATTACCACCAAATTTATTAGCTAAAGCCGTGAGCTGTAGCCAGCCTTTACTATAAGGGGCTTCATCCAACGCCAATAAACTGAGTTGCCATTGAGACAAACGTTGAAATCCATGCCAAATATTGATTATTTCTTCAGGGGAAGGCGTACTATCGTGATTGGTTGAAAAAGCAAATAGTTGGGCATTTAATGCGCTAATTGGTTTTTGTTTTTGTTGAAATGAGGCACTCAATAATCGGTAATAGGTCGCCGTAAGTACGATGCTATTTTCATTGGCGTATTGTTCAAGCTGTTCAAGTTGCAAGTGACTCTCAGAATAATATCCAAGTTTTTGCAAACTACTCGCTTTAATCAATACCAGTTGAACCTTTTCATGAATATGATGAGGAATATTTTCATCAATTAGCGGTAAGGTTTTATCGGCAAGCCAAAGTGCCTTTGGATAATTCTTTTTTTGATAAAAAAGTTTTGCTGCCGTAATTAACTCAGTAGTTGCCTCATTAAGTGCTAACGTTTTAGCAAGCTCAATATGTTGCTCAGCCGATAATGTTCCTGGGCTTGTTATGACTTCTTCAATTTCAGTCATTGTTTTACTGTCTGTTGCCGTTGGCAGTACTTGCTTGGTACTACAACTTGCCAGAAAAAGAAGTGATAAAGCAGGTAATACTCTCGTGTTAATATGTTTAAAAGGCATAGGAAAATAATCTAATTTTGTTGCTCTTAACCTTACAAGTAAGGATGCTGTTTTTAACACAATAAAGAAATCCGTGAGTATTGCTATCAGTATAAGGTTATAATAAACGCCTACGAAGTGAGTCTCAACTAAATCCGCCAAATCAAGTGAAGTAAGTTTACATGAGTGAAACAAATCTAACCCCAGCTACCCTGTATATTGTCGCAACTCCAATCGGAAATTTAGGCGATATAAGCCAAAGGGCGATTGATATATTAACGCAAGTTGATGTGATTGCCTGTGAAGATACTCGCCACACAGGAAAGCTGCTTTCTGCTTTTTCTATTAAAAATAAAACCATGTCATTGCATGATCACAACGAACGTCAACGACAAGATCAAGTCGCTACTATGTTACAAGAAGGCAAAACTATTGCCTTGGTTTCTGATGCAGGAACACCTTTAATTAGTGATCCAGGTTTTCATATTGTTCGCCATTGTCGAAGCCTAGGTCTTAATGTCTCTCCTATTCCGGGTGCGTGTGCTGCAATTTCAGCCTTATCTGTTGCTGGATTACCGACTGATAGATTTAGCTTTGAAGGCTTTTTACCTTCTAAATCAGGAGCAAGACAAGCAACGTTACAAGCTTTAGTTGATGAACCGCGAACGATGGTTTTTTATGACGCCCCACGTAGAGCGATTGATACCGTTCGCGATATTGTTGCAACATTAGGTGGTGAACGTTACATCGTAATTGCGAGAGAATTAACTAAAACCTTTGAAACAATTCATAGCGATACCGCTGAAAAATTCCTTGAGTGGCTTGAGCAAGACGCTAATCAGCTAAAAGGTGAGATGGTATTAATTATCGAAGGTTATAAAGCTAAAGAAAATGAAATATCAGCAGAAGTGATTAATACGTTAAAATTATTACTAGCAGAGATGAAGCCCAAAAAAGCTTGTGCAATTGCCGCTGAAATTTATGGGGTAAAGAAAAATGCCCTATATGAAGTTGCTTTAAGTCTTAAGGTTTAATCACAAATAAAATGCGTCAGCCTTGTTATTGCATAAAGTGCATGGACATTTTCAATAAATAGGGTAAAATGCGCCCCGAGTTGACCAGACAATCGCTGGCTAGTTTACGTAAGTATTTCTAGCGGGAGGAAAGTCCGGGC
>CAJXYE010000118.1 GCA_913063325.1 uncultured Colwellia sp.
CAGCCCTTTGGGGGAAGCCTGAGCAAACCATATTCATCGTTACATTTATTTTTAAGGGAATAACCCTTAACAAAAAAATGTGCCTTGATTATGGTTCGCTCAGTTTTCCTGAAACTAGCATCTTCAAGTGGAGCGGGTATAGAGCCACTTAGCGCTATCAATTGCTCAAACTTAAAATAATAATATCGGTAATGTCACAAGTAATGCCTCAATCTAACGTTGAAACGACCCATCAATTCCCTATTCGTGTCTATTACGAAGACACGGACGCGGGTGGTATTGTCTATTATGCCAATTATTTAAAGTTTTTTGAGCGAGCTCGAACAGAGTGGTTGAGAGAAATAGGGATAAACCAAGAATTTTTTTTGCAACAAAAGTTAGGTTTTGTGGTCAGAAGAGTTGAAATGGATAACCTAGCCTCGGCAAAACTCGATGATTTACTCGAGGTTAATTCCACCATAATAACCTTGAAACGTGCTAGTTTAGTGTTTCAACAACAAATAACCAACCAAGCCAAACAAGTGCTATGTACCGCCAAAGTGCGGGTTGCTTGTGTTGACTTTAGCCAGCATAAGCCCTGTGCTATCCCCGAATCAATATTAGGAGCGTTTAAACGTGTCAGCTGAAATTTCCTTTTTCCACTTAGTCATGGAAGCAAGCATATTAGTTCAATTTGTTATGCTTATCTTACTAATCTTCTCAATTACGTGCTGGGCGATGATCTTTCAGCGCAGAAAAATACTGAATACGGCCGCAGCTGAATTAAAGGCATTTGAAGATAAGTTCTGGAGTGGTGCTGATCTAAGTAAACTCTATAGTGAAATCTCGGCTAAGCCTCAGGTACAAGGTATCGAAACTTTATTTATTGCCGGCTTTAAAGAATTCGCTCGCTTAAGAAAAAGTCATATTGATAATCCACAAATTATCGTCGACGGTACTCATCGCGCCATGCGTGTTGCTTTGTCACGTGAAGTAGACAGCTTAGAAACTCACTTGCCCTTTATGGCAACTGTTGGCTCTATTAGTCCATATATTGGCTTATTTGGTACGGTTTGGGGCATCATGACTTCATTTGTCGCTTTAGGTGCGGTAAAACAAGCAACACTTGCTATGGTAGCGCCAGGCATTGCTGAAGCGCTAATCGCAACCGCTATGGGCTTGTTTGCTGCCATTCCTGCCGTTATTGCATTTAACCGTTTTAGTCATAAAGTAGAAAAGCTTGAGAACAGTTATGGCAACTTTATGGATGAGTTTTCGAGTATATTACAACGTCAATCCGCAGCGGAGCAATCTGCAAATAAGGCATAACTATGTACCAAAGAGTTAGACGCCGCAAAGTGGCCGAAATTAATGTTGTACCGTATATCGATGTGATGTTGGTATTGCTGATTATTTTTATGATTACTACCCCGTTAATTACCCAAGGGGTTAAAGTTGACTTACCGCAAGCAGAAGCAGAGCCGCTTGATGAAGACAGTAAAACACCGCTTGTTGCGAGTGTTGATGCACAAGGTCGCTATTATTTAACCGTAGGGGCTAACGATAAAGAGCCTATGTCTGCTGAAGAAGTTGCCATATTAGTTAAAGCACATTTGGAAATAGAGCCGGGTACTCCTGTTGTTGTCAATGGTGATGGTGCTGTGTCTTATGATGCCGTGATACAACTCATGGTGATGTTGCAAACAGTAGCGGGTGTGCCCTCTGTTGGTTTAATGACAGATTCAGTGGAGGATTAACGTGACTCAGCAATCAGCGTCCATTTTTACTGTCAAATCACCTTATTTTAAAGCATTGTGGTTGAGTATTGCATTGCATGTTTTTTTACTTATTGGTTTATTTGGCGGTGACTTTTCTTCAACGTCTAAACCCTTACCGACACCAACGAGCCAGTCAGCAGAGCCCATCAAAGCTGTGGTTATTGACAAAGCTAAGTTTGAGCAAGCAGTAAATAAACTTAAAAAGCAAAAAAACCAACAACGTGATGCAGAAGAAAAACGACTTAAGGCAGTTGAGAAACGCGCGTCAGATGCTAAAAAACGTCGTATTAAAGAGCAAGCACGCATCAAAAAGTTAGAAAAACAACGTAAACAAAAAGAGCAAGAAAAGATTAAAGCGGATAAAGCAGCAAAATCTTCTAAAGCTAAAGCGGCTAAAGCTGAAAAAATACGTAAGCAAAAAGAGCAAGAAAAACAAGCTTCTGAAAAAGCAGCTGCCACAGCTCGCAGTAAACGGTTAAAAGAAGAAGCGGATGCTAAAAGATCTGAAGATTTACGCCTTGAAAAAATTGCCCAACGTAAACGGGATGAAATCGCGGCGAAAGAGCAGGCCATGCAAGATGCCATGTTAGCGCAGCAAATGGCAGATGAAATGGCGACACGTAACAAAGCCAGAAATCAGCAAGTCATGACCGAAGTTCAGCGTTTTTCTGCGCTAATTACGCAAAGTATAAACAGACGAATGATTACAGACCGCAGCACAATGGATGGTAAGTCTTGTAAGTTAGCTATTACACTAGCGCCTTCAGGTTTTGTTATTGATGTTAAGGTTGAACAAGGTGATAAAGTGGTTTGTGATGCTGCTCAAATAGCCGTTGGTAAAGCGGGTAACTTACCTGTATCGAAAGACCCTGAAGTGTTTAAAAAAATGCGCGAACTATCTGTAACAGTTCTGCCAAAATTTTAAAGGTATAGTAATCGCGATAAAGTCGCGGTTGCAGTGTCGCTTTATTAAAGTATTAAACTCGTAGACTTGATAGCACAACATCAAGCTAGATAAAGGAAATGTATTTAAAAATATGAAATTATTCTCAAGCATAGTATTTACCGCCATTATTGCGTTAACTTCTGTTAAAGCAATAGCAGCCTTAGAAATTGTCATAACTGGGGGAGTCGATAGCGCTAGACCAATTGCCATAGTCCCTTTTCAATGGACGGGCTCAGGAGAACGTCCGGAGTCGTTATCACAAGTTATTAGTGATGATTTACTGCGCAGTGGTAAGTTTAGTCCTATTGTTCATGAAAAATTCCCGCAAACAATTACCGATGCTCAAAGTATTGATTACAGTGCTTGGGCAAATTTAGGTGTTGAAGCGGTTGTTGTCGGTAACATTAATGAGATTGCACCGGGTCGCTATAAAGTAAGCTATCAAGTAGTCGACGTTATTCGTGGACAAATAACAGGTGGCGAAACCTCAATGTTGAGTAATGGTGAATTAGTTAATACTAAAGATCATATATTGGCGCAAAGTAGCGCTAATATTCAACTTAATCAGGCGCGTCGTTATGCCCATAGTATTAGCAATGTTATTTATGAAAAACTCACCGGGAGCAGGGGCGCATTTTTAAGTAAGATTGCCTATGTTATTGTTCGTGATCAAGGAAACTATCCGTATCAACTGGCTTTTTCCGATTATGATGGTTTTAATGAACATGTATTGTTAAGTTCTAAAGAGCCGTTAATGTCCCCATCTTGGCAACCTAATGGTGAGCAGTTAGCGTATGTATCGTTTGAAAACCATCAAGCACAAATTCATACTATTGATATTTATAGCGGCGAAAGAAAATTAATTAGCTCATTTACGGGTATTAATAGCGCGCCACGTTTTTCTCCTGATGGGAAAAGTATGGCAATGGTGCTGTCAAAAGATGGTAACCCTGATTTATACGTGATGGATTTATCGACAATGAAAGTACGTCGTATTACTCGTAATCGAGCAATAGATACGGAGCCAAGTTGGACGCCTGATGGTAAATCATTGATATTTAGTTCAGAACGGGGTGGAAAACCGCAGCTATATCGCGTAGATTTAGCTGGGGGAAAAGTACGACGTTTAACTTTTGACGGTGAGGTGAACCTAGGTGGTTCGGTAACACCGGATGGTAAACAGCTAATTATGGTCAACAGAACTCGCGGAAAATATCGTTTAGCGAAGCAAGAATTATCATCTGGTTTATTTCAGGTGTTAACCGAAACGCGTTTGGATGAATCACCGAGTGTGTCACCCAATGGTGGTATGATCATATACAGTACCTTACATAATAATCGACAAGTGTTGGGGTTAGTGTCGGTAGATGGTCGCTTTAAAGCAAGATTGCCAGCACTTGATGGTCAAGTAAAAGCACCTGCTTGGTCACCATTTTTATAATAATACGATATACAATAAAATAAATTTAATTTTTAACTTCTAATTTTAGAACAAAGGAAAATAACATGCGCTTTAATAACATAGTAAAATGCCTAGCAATAGCTTTACCTCTTACCGTTTTATCAGCTTGTAGCTCAAACTCAGATTCTGATGAGAACAGCCAAGTAGATACTAATGCCCAAGTGACTCAAAATGAAATTGATGCTAAAAAAGCAGAAGCAGTAAAAGTTACTGCGGCAAAGCGTGCTGCTGAAATTGAAGAACAAAAGCGTCAAGAATTAGAGACATTACGTTCTGAACATATTATTTATTTTGATTTTGATGTTTCAAATGTAAATCAACAATACTCTGCTGTTCTTGATGCACATGCTAAATTTTTAAATGCTAACTCTGATGTAAAAGTATTAGTTGAAGGTCATGCCGACGAACGTGGCACACCTGAGTACAATATTGCCTTAGGCGAGCGTCGTGCTAAATCAGTTGTTACTTACCTAACAAACATGGGCGTTGACGCTAGCCAACTTACTGTTGTTAGCTATGGTGAAGAAAAGCCAATGGTTAAAGACCGTAGCGAAAATGCTTTTGCTAAAAACCGTCGTGCCGTACTAGTTTACTAATATTTAAGCAGTCCAACTAAGCAGGTAACTGAATGAAACTAAATAAAGTTTTATTTGGCATGATGTTTACAGCTAGCGCCCTTAGTGCGTTAGCTGTAGCTAAAGCGCCAGTCATTGATGTTAACACCAATTCTATCGACTCTTCTGTGTTAACAGAGCAATTAATCACCTTGTCACGTAAATTAGATTCACGTAATAAGGCACAAGTGAATATCCAACGTCAGTTGGACCTATTACAAAACGATTTGAATGAACTTCGCGGTGTAACCGAACTACATACTCATCAATTAGGTCAAGTATTACAACGTCAGCGAGAGCTTTATCAAGAAATTGATAGGCGAGTCAACGAAGTACTTGAAACTACTCAGAAGGTCGCTTTAGCTCCCTCTACTTCAAGCCCAAGTGTCAATGCTCCTGTTAATGGAACAAGTTACAGTGATAATTTGACAGAAAATGAAGCTTATGACCGAGCACTTAACCTTGTTTTAAAAGATAAACGCTACAAACAAGCTATAGTAGAATTTCAAGCATTTAACAGAAGCTTTCCAAATTCTAGTTATGCACCTAATGCACACTACTGGTTAGGGCAGTTACTCTTTAATCAAGGTGAACTTGATCAAGCTGACAAAGAGTTTCAGATTGTTGTTGATAAGCATAAAGACTCAACTAAGCGTCCTGACGCTTTATTAAAACTTGGCATGGTTGCCCAAAAGAAAAATAATACTAAAAAAGCGATAGCGAGTTATCAGCTATTGTTAAAAGAGTACCCTAAATCAACCGCAGCAAAACTTGCGCAACCACGTTTAGCCAGTTTAACTAAGTAAGCATATTAGTGAGTAATCGTAGATAGTTACTTTTTCTTGCTGATAAAACTAGCGTATTGATGAGTATTTGCTCGAACAGTAAATAATATCAATAAAAACGAAATTTATTGTTGCACTTAAAAATATTATGAGTATTATATGCCCCGCATTGAGGCACTGACTCATTGCAACGTCGGCCGTTAGCTCAGTTGGTAGAGCAGTTGGCTTTTAACCAATTTGTCGAAGGTTCAAATCCTTCACGGCCGACC
>CAJXYE010000119.1 GCA_913063325.1 uncultured Colwellia sp.
GCCACGCCATCGGTGAAAAAATGTTTACCGACTCAAAATGGGGCGTTGCCATCGCTGACAAACCCGAAGGTCCTTATATTAGACACCAAGCGAATCCGGTATCAAACAGTGGTCATGAGACGTGGGTATTTCCGTGGAAAACAGGTATGGCGGCAATCGTTGATTGGGCAGGCCCTGAAAAAGGTACCATTCAATATTCTGAAGACGGTATTAACTTTGAAATAATCACTACGCTAGAAGATATTCCTCCAGCAGGCGGTGCTTATGTTGCTGACAAATTTTTGGATTCCAACGACGGACAAGGGTTTTCATGGGGGCTTGCACATTACGGCGCTTCTGATTGGTGCTTTTTAGTCGGCTTTACTTGCGATTTGACACGCCATGGAGAAAAAGACTTAGCCTGGCACGGCTTTCCACATTACAGCACCATAAGAGACGTGATGAAAGAGCCTGAACGCTTTGGTATTACTAGAGAAAATTTATTTCAAAAAAAGTAAATTCCCTAAGGAATGCTAAACATCAAATTGATTAATTGTTATCTATCACAAGTAAGGTAACAATTAATCGAGTGAATTTATTCATCTTCTTCTAGTTTTAGAGGCTTACTAACTGGTCGGTTAATATGGCGTTCTAGAGCCTAAATATACAATTGAGACCTATATAAGGGCAAATATACAACATTAAATCTATCTCGTTATGTGCCCCTTTGCGAGTTAGAGCTAACCGTCACTCTTGCCAATTGCTGACCTTTTCTAATGCTCTAAATCATCATAAAAATGGTCTTCTCTGATACGATTGCTGACATTAATTAATTCAAGAGTAAAGACTCCTCCGTGCGCATTCGAGACATAAAGACTTACTGAATGTTAAGGTCAACTTTCCGATCATATAGCGGACATAAATTTATAACTTTTTTGGAGCTTTGGTGCATAAAACGCTGTAGATTATTTATTTAAATTCAAATAGATTAGTAAGTTAGATATTGTTTATAGCCAAAACATAAACTGAGAAATATCGGTTGATGCAATAGATAGATTATCAATGAATGCCTACTTATCCAGTTAATTAATTTAGGTAATCTAAAGAACCGGCAAGGGTCGTTTATGATCACTTCTTTATGGGCCAACCATATACCTAAAAATGGGAAAGCAAGCCAAGGAAATATCGCAACAAAGTCATTTGTTTTTATCGGTAACCAGTTACCTATATAGTCAAAAGGCCATCTGCTGGGAAATATATTTAACTGGTCAATGCCTAAGAGAGTAATAGCAATTGATAGTGATATTTTTGCTGAGTGCCTAAAGCTAATTGCCAACAGGCTGGCAAGTAAAATAAAATGAATAATGCCAAAAAATATCCAGTGCTCTTTTATGAAAATATAACTTGCTAAAGAAACGAGTAAAGCACTGCTGGCTAAAGTAAACATTCTTACTAAAAAACTGCGCCGGTCTAGTTCCTTTGGGTAGGCTAGCTTTAAGCTGGCCCCCATGGTTATTAAAAACAAAGAAACAATAACAGCTCTTAGCTCTCGCCATCCGGCACCGCTAGGTATATCAATATTAGCTAGCGAGAAGAAATTTAGATCATAAATAAAATGAAAGATTAACATGAGAACAACGGCGCTTGCCCTAAGTAAATCAATAGTGGCATTGCGGTAACTACCAGTGCTAGCAATTTTTACTGGCATGTAAATATCCTTAACTTAATTGATATTTTTAACGCCATATTGATGCTTTTTTATGTTTATTTAGCCGCTGTACTATAAACCAAGCCGCCCAGCAAAGTGTGGTTAATACGATGGCCGTAATAATGGCCGGTTTAGGATTATTTAGGCTGCTAATAGAACCTGCATAAGTGGCAATAATGCCATAAGGTACAGAGCTTACAGACCAAGCAGTGATGAATCGGATAAAAGGCATTTTTGTCATACCTGACAGACAAGCTGTTATCTCGGGTAAAATGGGCATGGCTCTGGAAAATACAATCATCAATATACCGTACTGGTCAAATTGCTTTCTTAATGCCAACCTTTGCTGAGGATCTTTGATGACTAGTTTTTCTAACTTTTCACCATAAAGGTAACTAAGTATATAACCAATAATCCCCGCTAGCATTACTCCGGTTATTGCTGTTATTGCACCATAAACAGGACCAAGAAAATAACCACTCAAGATCATTACTGTGAGGGTTGGCATAGCAATAAATAGGTCAGCAAACAACAACAATACAATGATTAAGGCTAAATAAATAACATCAACACTTTTTGCTGCCGTTAACCAAAGCTCAATTTTTTCGACACTGATAACACCGGTGAATTTTACCAGTATAAAAGTTGTTGCAAAAAGAGTCGCCAACACTAATATCAATTTAATTAAAGCACGCATAATATAATCTCTTTATGGGTAAATTATTTTGATGGAAATTGCGCTGGTAATATCAGCGAGTTTAACTTTGGCGCGATCAAAATTGGGTGGACCAAAACTTAATTTGGCACCATTTGAGAATCCTAAACCTTCTGCGGGTATGACCCTTGTCCAGTTTTTAGTGACTTCCCCTGTTTCATCTTCATCGTGCAGTACTTTAATAGCAAATTCCTCGGGCACCGATGAAAATTTGATAGTCATTTTATCTATGTCTGCTGGCAGCACTTCGACACTAATGGCTTTAGCATGATCTTTTGGAAATCCGTCATAGCCGTAAAGCATCACCATAATGTTACCAGGCTTCTCTGTAGCTATATTATCGATGTGTACAACTATGTCTTTAGCATTAACTTGTTGACTCATTAAACTCAACGCTCCTATGTAAATAAAGGCTTTAAATGCCATATTAAAAATGTGTTTCATATTAAGATTCTTTCATTATTTTTTGCGCCAAAGTCGGCAATAATCGATTAAGTAAACGAAGGAGTTTTACCTTGCCAATATCATGATCCAAGATTGTATTTTCTATTCCCTTAATAATTTCTGTGGATACTTTTTCTGTCGTCATTTTAGACTTACCTCTCCCTTTGGTCATCGGTGTATCAACTAAAGGAAGAAAGGCCTGTAATACTTGCACTTGAGTATTTTTAAGTTGGTACCTAAGACTTTGTGAAAAAATATTTAACGCCCCTTTACTCGCACAATAAATAGCGGATGAGGTTTTGGGTACTAAACCCAAACCGGAATTCACATTAAGAATAACGGCGCTACGCTGGTTACTTAACATCGGCAGCAATAAATAACATAGGCTGCATAAGGCAGTGAAATTAGTAGTGATTTCATGGTTAATGGACTCGTACTTAAAGTCATTGTCAATGAAGGTAGGGGTATATTGAACCGCAGCATTATTAATTAACACATCCAAACTTGGTGTTGCCAACTGGAGCTGTTTCACCATGGTTTGTAACTCATCAATATTTTTAAAATCGGTTTTAAAGGCAACAACTCCTGGGAAGTTAATTTGTAATTGGTTGATTTTATGTTGATTTCTTGCAATGATAAATAGCTTATTGGTTGGGTATAGCTTTTCCACCAGTTTTAATCCAATCCCTGATGTGGCTCCAGTAATAAGAATTTTTTTATTAATTAATTGCATAATTATCTCTAAGTTGATTAATTGCCGACTAGTGTAAATAAGTCAATAGAGATAATCGTTAACCTAGGTTAAAAAAATGAATTTTAATGAGTTAGTACAGCAGTTTGGCATCCGCCAATGTTATAAAAAGAAGTCTTATGTATTTTCACAAGGAGATGAAGATAACTATATTTATTTTGTGCTTGAGGGGGTACTAAAAGCCTGTTATTACGATGAAGATGGTAAAGAATATATTAAATCATTTCTTTTTCCTGGTGATAACATAGCCAGTTCACAGGCGCTAAGTGGAGGTCTCTGTAGTTTTGGTTTGTACTGTTTAAAAGAGACAAAATTATTAAAACTGTCTTACCAGCAAGTTCGGCAGGCCGCAGATAACAACGCTGAATTCGCCAGTTCTATTATTGATTTATTAATGTCTTTCGCCATGAAAAAAGAACAGCGAGAATTTGAACTGTTATGTCTAAGCGCTGAGCAAAGGTATAAAAAATTATTAGCTAAATCACCGGATATATCCCAGCAAATAACCCAAAATGATATCGCTAGATATCTTGGTATTACCCCTGTCGCGTTAAGCAGGATCAAGCATAAACCAAGATAATTAAAGGAGAAACTTAACGCGGCATTGTCTTACTTTACGCTTTACACGCACCAATGATATTAGCTTTGCAACAAAGAAAATAAGACCAAGCGATTAAAATAATTTGTAAAGGTGCTCTAATGAGTAAATAAATCGGTCCCCACTGATGTCCTCCAGAGCCAACAGATTGAATAGCGGCATAAATATTAGCAGGGAAAAATGCAATAAATACGACAATGGCAAGTTTTGCAGCGCTCTGTTGATACTGGGACGAAAAAAGCGCTATCGCTATAGCTAACTCCAGTAATCCGGTGAAATAAATGATTGGTAAACGCAGGGGTAGCCAGGCAGGTAACATTGCGACCAAATCATCCGTTTTGACAAAATGACCAATAAAAAAGAAGAAAAATGTTACCCCTAAACCCCAGCAAGCATACTTTTGCACTGACAGTATGTTTTTATTTAATACTTTTAATTTTAAAAGAATATAAGCACTAAGCAGCGGTGATATAAGTAAACAAATAATAATAAATGGAATTAACATATTTCTCTCAATAAATGGTTAACTATAATTAGACATGTGAATGAAATATAAAGTAAAAAGAGTTGCAGTTCATTAACCTAAGTTAACATTCCTCCTATTTAAAAAACAGAAAGTTAGAATTTAAAGCAATACATCTAGCAATATAGCAGACATGACTTTGAGTGCTATTATCTGGCCAGTCCTAAAAAAATTAATAAAACACTTGTTGTTTATTAGCACTATTTTAATATTTATTACTCGCATAGGGAAAGGTGGAAATATACTTCTAATGTCAGCTATTCTTGAAGATAGTGAACATAAAGGTGAAGCCTATTGTCCGAACAATTAAGACCGCTCTGTGGCAGTAGTTAGCCTTTCAAATTCAGGCAACAAAGTCAGCTATTGGCTAAGAGAAGTATTCTTCACTTACATACGCATAATGTCTGCTATCAATAAATTTAGTGTTTCAAACCATACTTATAGTCCCTTCAAGAAAGGAGCACTATTATGTATAACAGCAAATCAACTTCACGAAAATCCTGCTGGAATAAAGGCAAACTAGTTGGTCAAAAACTTCCCCTAAA
>CAJXYE010000120.1 GCA_913063325.1 uncultured Colwellia sp.
TGGCTACACCGGGACTCGAACCTGGGACCCCATCATTATGAGTGATGTGCTCTAACCAACTGAGCTATGTAGCCTTTCTCTACCTGCTCTGTAGCAAGTGCGGCGTATTATGCTGAGGTACTTGCCTTTCGTCAACAGTTATTTTAAAAAAAGTTGTTCTTTTTATTTGTTTGCTTATTGATTGTGCGTTTTGACGCATAACTATGCAAATAAAAGATAAAAAATGCATTCCCCTTAGATAAGGGTAATGCATTTGTCTTATAACTAAGGAGCTGAGATTATCTTTCTTTTGCTTCCTCAGCTAAATGAGCCGAATGTTTTGCTAAGTTTTCTATTTCAAGCTTAACTTTTTTAGAGGGTAACTTACCAATAATAAATTCACCCACCTCTAATGCTTGAGACTTAGCAGCAAAAATCAGTAAATTATCGCCATTACATTGTAGGCCATCGTAAATGTTTCGGATTTTTAGTTTGTTTTGCTTTAAAAATGATCTTAAACGACTTTTATCATTCGCTTGAACATACTCACAAATACGCAGAGTAAGATTGTCAGCTTGCACTGGAGCAGCTGTGATGATGCTTGTAGCTAATAAAATAGGGATTAAAATAAGTTTTTTCATTGTTACGCCTTATTATTGTTTTGATGTAGTTATGAGTTCAACAGAGAAAGTGTAGACCAATACCTTAGTTCTTGTACTTATCGCTTTTAAAGGTAATTTGATTATAAGCCTAGGCTTCTTTGTTATAACAAGTTACATTTTATTGAAATAAACAATTAAAACAAGGCTTTGTTATAAGAAATAACAAGGTTAACCTGAACTTTACGTAAAAATTACAATTAGTTGATGATTTAGTTGCTTAGTAATAAGTAACTTCAGGTAAGGATAAGTAAAAGGCCTCGAGTTGTTGGGTGTTTATACAAGGCAGAGCCTTTGTTATATGGCTATTTAGGACAAGGTGCTTGATTAAGTAATAGCTATCTATTGGGATTGAGATCAACTCAGAAGTGGATTGCTTTAACCAGCACAAGTAAGCAATAACTTAACGTGCCTATGCACATGGCTCAGGGAGGTCATCCCCGTGGTGTACTAATCGGGGATCCAGTGTGTAAAAAGTGATGGATCTTCGATCAGATACTTCGAAGATGACTTTTACTGCAATATCCTGAGTTAACTACATAGGCATGTAACTTAATGAAGTTGGTATTATTTATTCATTTACGACGTTAGCGTTTTACAGGCACAAAAAAGGCCCATCGAGGATGAGCCTTTTGGCATAAAAACATTTACTGTTTAATCGTAAAACTTATACGTTAAAACGGAAGTGTATTACATCACCGTCTTTTACGCGGTAGTCTTTACCTTCTAAACGCCATTTCCCTGCTTCTTTAGCACCAGACTCACCATTAAACTCAATAAAGTCATCATAACCAACGATTTCAGCGCGGATAAAGCCTTTCTCAAAGTCAGTATGAATAACACCAGCTGCTTGTGGTGCCGTAGCGTTTTGTTTTACTGTCCATGCGCGAACTTCTTTAACACCTGCAGTAAAATATGTTTGTAAGTGAAGTAAAGAGTAGCCGGCATTGATAACACGGTTTAGGCCCGGTTCTTCTAAACCTAAGTCAGCCATAAACTCAATACGGTCGTCATCATCCATTTCAGACAACTCGCTTTCAATTTCAGCACAAACAGCAACAACGATAGCACCTTCGACATCCGCTATTTTTTGTACTACATCAAGGTATGGGTTATTTTCAAAACCATCATCATTGACATTAGCTATATACATGGTTGGTTTGATTGTTAAGAAGTTTAAGTAGTCGACAGCTGCTTTTTCTTCTTTAGACAATTCTAATGAACGTACCATGTGGCCATCTTCAACATGCTTTAATATTTTTTGTAATACCGGCATTTCAAATTTAGCGTCTTTATCTCCACCTTTAGCTTTTTTGGCTAAACGAAAAATGGCACGTTCTGCTGTGTCCATATCAGATAAAGCTAATTCAGTGTTGATCACATCAATATCATCAGCAGGATCAACCTTATTAGCAACATGAATAATATTGTCATTATCAAAACAGCGAACTACGTGACCAATGGCATCAGTTTCACGAATGTTAGCAAGGAATTTATTTCCTAACCCTTCACCTTTTGATGCACCCGCAACAAGACCTGCGATATCGACAAATTCCATTGTTGTTGCTAATACACGCTCAGGTTTTACGATAGCGGTTAATTTATCTAAGCGAGGATCTGGAACCGGTACTACGCCAGTATTAGGCTCAATAGTACAGAACGGGAAATTTGCTGCATCAATACCTGCTTTGGTAAGTGCATTGAAAAGTGTTGATTTACCTACGTTAGGCAAGCCAACGATACCACATTTAAAACCCATAATTTTTACCTACTGATTATCAACCTGAGCTCGGTTTAATAAATGATTCTCTAGCCGCTATTTTTACTAACTCCTACGTAAAATTCACTTGCAATAGGCAAGCTATTGACGCGTAAATTCGCCTTGGATTAAGTAAAACTATCTAGCTAGATATGAGCCCTATGGTCTAATGTTTATATTTTAAAAAACAACCTATCTCTTAAACCGAGTTCAGGTTAGTTGTTAGCGTATATTTATTAGGCTTTAAACGAGTGTAAGCGATTTTGCGCTTTCTTTAAGTCGTCTTTTAGCCAAATATCAAAACATCGACTTGCTTCGTCGATTGCTTGTTCAATTTTTTCTTGTTCTGCTCTCGGTGCTTTACCAAGTACATGACCTGTTACTTTATCGCGATGACCAGGATGGTCAATACCAATACGTAACCGGTAAAAATCTTTGTTGTTAGCCATACGAGCGATAATATCTCGTAAGCCATTGTGTCCACCGTGCCCGCCGCCTTTTTTTATTTTACAAATGCCAGGTAGCATGTCTAATTCATCATGGGCAACTAATATTTCATCTACCGTTATCTTATAAAAATTAGCTAGAGCAGCAACAGCTTGACCGCTAAGATTCATAAAGGTAGTAGGGATTAATAAGTGAACTAGGTTTCCCGCAATCATACCTTTACCGTAAAGGCCTGAGTATTTTTTTTCGGGACGGAGAGAAATGTTGTGGCTACGTGCTAGTTCTTCTACGAACCAAACACCAGCGTTGTGGCGTGTTTTGCTATATTCGAGGCCAGGATTACCCAGCCCCGCAATTAGTTTAATAGTCATTATTTATAATATTATAAATGATGTTAACTATTATTCAGCAGCTGGAGCTTCTGCTGCTGGAGCTTCTGCGTCATCAGCTACTTTAGCAGCTTTCGGTGCATTAGCAGAAACAACAGCTAGATCGTGATCTTCGCCTTTAGCTAATTCGTCAGAAGTAACGCCCGCTGGGAATGTAACATCTGATAAATGTAATGTTTGACCAAGTTTAAGGCCAGCTAAGTCAATTTCGATAAACTCAGGTAAGTCTTTTGGTAAACAAGTGATAGCAATTTCATTCATGTGGTGAGAAATGTTAGCACCAGTTTTAGCTGCTTCATCTTCATTAGTGAAGTGAATAGCTGCGTTTGAATGAACAACATGGTTTGCATCAATGCGCATGAAATCTAAGTGCATTACCAATTGCTTGAACGGGTGACGTTGCATGTCTTTGATTAAACACTCAACTGGCTTGCCAGCGATGTTTAAAGTTAAAACTTGCGAGTAGAACGCTTCTTCTTGTTGAGCACGGAAAACATTTTTGTGCTCTAAAGTTAAAGAGATAGGTTCTTGGTTTTCACCGTAAAGGATAGCAGGAACTTTGTTCGCGTGACGTAGGCGGCGGCTCGCACCTTTCCCTAAATCAGTACGTACTTCAGCTTCTAATGTTAATAAATCAGTCATTTTAATACTCTTCTGTTATATAAGTTAAAAAACTTAAAAATTATATCTTGTTTTTTGCGACCAAAAACAAGGAGACACCATTTTATACCCAGTATTAGCTATGAATAACTAATATATTAGATAAAAAAGGCGCGGCATAATAACATTTAATGTTAGGTAAAGCTATTAAATGAAGGTATTAATTCTGAGAGGTATACAAAGGGATAGGGGCTAATAAAAAAGCAGCCTAGATGAGGCTGCTTTTTTCAACATAATTCATAATTCGCTAGGAATTAATCAAACATTGCAGAGATAGATTCTTCATTGCTTACACGACGGATCGCTTCACTTAACATACCACTTAATGTTAATTGACGAACCATTTTAAGCTCTTTGATTTCTGGAGATAGTGGAATTGAGTCAGTCACGACAAGTTCATCAATTACAGATTCTCTAAGATTTTTTGCAGCATTACCTGATAATACAGGGTGAGTAGCATAAGCAATAACACGTTTTGCGCCATGTTCTTTTAATGCTTCTGCAGCTTTAGCTAAAGTGCCACCAGTATCAATCATATCATCTACAATAATACAGTCACGGCCTGCAACTTCACCAATAATATGCATAACCTGAGCAACGTTCGCTTTAGGGCGTCGTTTATCAATAATGGCTAAGTCAGCGTCATCAAGTAATTTTGCTACTGCACGAGCACGAACTACACCACCGATATCAGGAGAAACAATTACCGGGTTATTTAACTCACGGTTTTTCATATCATTTAATAAGATAGGTGTACCAAATGCATTATCAACAGGCACATCAAAGAAACCTTGAATTTGCTCTGCGTGTAGATCAACGGTTAATACGCGATCAACACCTACACTTGATAAGAAGTCAGCAACTACTTTTGCAGTAATTGGAACACGAGCACTACGTACGCGTCTGTCTTGGCGAGCATAACCAAAATAAGGAATTACAGCAGTGATACGGCCTGCAGAGGCACGACGCAAAGCGTCTATCATTACAATTAATTCCATTAAGTTATTGTTGGTTGGAGCACAGGTTGATTG
>CAJXYE010000121.1 GCA_913063325.1 uncultured Colwellia sp.
AAATAGTGATAAAGATAATTAAAGGTTAAATCCCAGCCATGATAAAACTTGCTATAGCGTAACCCTAAATCACTATCCTTTAATAGTTTGTCTGGTTTATCTAACTCAAAGCTAGCAATATCAATCCCTGCTATAGGTTGAGGTACTAACAAAGGGCTAGTGATTTGGTAGTCGCTGCCATTATTAGCAAAGCGATGATAGCTTTGATCTACTACCCAGAGAAATTGCAGGCTATCTTCATCACCAATGGGAATTTCAGCATTTATCATCCAAAGCGGAATACGCGAATCATCAAAGTCGTCTAGAATAAATTCTCGATAACTTTGAGAGTTGATAACATCAAGTATTTTAAGGCCATCAGCCTGACCCCAAACCACTTGTTGTTTACCTAATCGCCAAAAAACACCTGCCACCTCTGTATCGAGATACCATTCACGTATTTCAAAATCGGCATTACTTCCCTCATAAACTGGACCATTAAGAGAGCTATAAGTGTCAAGTCTATCTCCCTTATACCCTAAGTTATCTTGAGTATCGAAGCGAAGGCGGCCTATTAAAGTCATATCAAAACCATCATTAATAGACCAATTAACTTCGGGCTGTAAAATATTTTCAAACTTTTGCACACGACTTTCATCTGTAATAGCAAACTCTGTTTGCCAGGTGGCACTTAATTCAACATTTGCCGTACTAATTGCGCTGAATAAAGCCGTAACTATTCCACCAAAAACGGCCTGTATAAGTTTATTTTTCTTGCTCTTCATCTTATTTACCTTGCTTGAGGGCACGTTTGGTAAACAGGCTATCTTTAACCGTTGAGGTATAATCGACGTCACTAAACTGGAATATAGTTTTGTGTCCGGTCTTGTGGTTGTTAATCGTGAGTACATGGCGAGTAATGATATTATCGACATTGCGAATATCAGTCATTGCTAAGGTTTTAAGCGGCTTATTTTTCAAATCCCAATAATCCGCTTTAACAACGACCCATGTGGAGGTATCTATCCAAATAAGAGTACGTGCATAACCTAGATCTTTAGCTATATTTTTATTTTTAGGCATGCCTTGTAGTACTACAGTGTCAAAGGATTCACCAGATTCTAAGATCACTTTTTCATTTCGTAAGACACTAAAATCATAGTCAGTTAGTTCTAATTTTCCTTCTAACATAATATCTTCATAGGTAAAGTCGGTTCCAAGGAAGTAGTCACCTCTATCTGAAGAGGATATACGTCGTACTTTTCGCATCGCAGGTAAATATAACCATTGATCGTCGTCTTTAGCCGTGTCCTTATAGTCAAAGGTTAGAAAAGCAGTGCCCTTGACATTAGTAGGCTTTTTATAAAACAAAACCGTGCGTTTTTCTTCTGTATAGTATTTACGATAGGCTTGAGTTTCACGTACTCTGGTTTTGCCACGTTTATCAACCATGGTCATGGTTAACTTGCGAGTTACTTGCTGGCCATCATCAACATTATTCACCTTATTAACTATATCAATTGCTTCTTCTGTGCTTGTAGCATGAGCTTGTTGATTAAACGTAAAATAGCCCGCACTGGCAACAACCGCTATTAATACTAATGAACGGAATGCTCGTGCATAGTTTGGTTTAACTGTTTTGGTTATATTTACTGTATTACTTTTAATATTCATAATTGATTGCTCCGAAGAAGTAAGCTGGTTAGCGATAAATGCAGGTTTTGTTGCTTTGATCAACGCAGGCAATAAGCTCATACTGGCGAAAAAGCTGGTAGTAACTGAAATAAAGACAATGGTGCCAAAATTAGTGAGTGGTACCACTTGGCTTGATATGAGTACACCAAACCCTAAGGCAATGGCGATGTAATTAAAAAACAATGCTCGACCAGTTAAAGGGTAAAGTTCAGCTAAAGCTTTATCCCAGTCACCATTGTTTGATTTGAATGTGCTACGTAAACGATCAATGGTATGAATAGCAAAATCTACCCCTAAACCTATGGCTACTGAGGCAAACATTGATGTACCAACACCCAGCTTGATGTTGAACAACACCATAGCTGCATACACCAATAAAATTGAGCTAATAACGGGAATAATCGCAAAACTTGCCGCTGAGAATGATTTAAATAATAAAGCAGAGACTAACCAAACCAACAACAATGAAATGGCTAAACCAACAAAATGGCTCTCTCCCAAATCTTTGATCCAGTGATAGTTGAGGTTGACTCTGCCGCTCAGTGTAGCGTTACTTTCACTATCGTTGAACTCTGCCAAGATATAGCGTTGCAGGGCTTCAATGGCAACTTTAGTGTCCTGATAACCACCTTTATTAAATTGGATTCTCATGTTTGCAACACGATAGTCATAATCAATTTCTGCTTCAAAATCTGTTGGATCAGATGAAGCTGAATAAATTAAAAAATATTGTGCAATTAATGCTTTATCATTTGGTAATTGATATTCACTTTTATCACCGCCGCTAAGTGAGCGATTCATCTGCTTTAAGTAATCAACAATCGATGTTGCACCCTTTACATTGGGTAGTGTTAAAGCAAAGTTCTGCAATGCTTGTATTTTAACCAGTACTGCGGGTTCAAATAAGCCTTCTACTTCATTAGTTTCAATAACAATATCTAAGTTGTTAGTACCATCAAGGTAATGGTTGATGGCTTTATCTGCTTTATACAACGCCTCTGAGCGATGAAAGGTTTCAATCCTATCTTCATCAACAGTTAAATTTCTTGCAGCAAACAAGCCCGTCAGCATGATAAAGCTAAAAAATGCGATAACTTTTTTATGATGTTTCAGTGTGGTTTGACCAAGTTTTACCATAAGTGCAGAGAACTTATCGTGTTTGTGCTGTCTTGCTTGTTTCACCATAGCCTGACTGGCACTAGGTTTTATAATAGCCATTGCTGCGGGTAAAAAAACAAGTGAATAGAGCCATGCGACAACCACTCCGATTGCAGTAAACAAACCAAAATACTTAAACGGAGGCATGTATGCAGCGAAGTATAAGCCCATAAAACCCGCAACAGTCGTTAAGGTGGTCAGCGTAATGGGACGCCACATTTCAACGAGTGTTTCAACAATCAAATGATTCTTATCATCAAGCGGTCGCCTCGCTTGTAAGTCAAAATAATGACTGAAAATATGCATAGAGTCCGCGACTGAAATACCAATTAAAATGACAGGTAAGGCGTTAGTTATAACGAAGAAAGGTACGTCAACAAGTGCCATAACTCCTAAAGTCATTAACACCGAAGCGGCAATTATCACGTTAGCCAATAATGCAGGACTAAAGCGACGAAACGCTAAGAGGATAATAAGTGTGATGACCAATCCCGCAATAGGGTTTAGCTTTTGTGCATCGGCATCAATATAACTGCCTAAATAGCCCGAAACTGCTCCTTCTCCAGCAACATGAATTTCATCACCTTGTGATTTAGGCGCTTGGGCTATCAGTGCAAGTACTTGCTGATAGGTCTCTTCTACTTCATTTTCATCAATTAACTCAGCAACAATTAAAGTCGCCTTTTTATTATCGGCTGCAATACTGCCCATATATAAAGGAAAATCAGAGACTTGTTGCCAGATGTTATCAGCACTAGTTTGTTCGTCTGACAGCTCATCAAAAAATGGCACTACATCCATGCCTTCTTCTGTGCCGCTAATATTATTTTCTGTTGCTAGGCTAGTTATACGGTCACTGTTAATATTTTCTAAAGCGCTTAATTCCTCGCTGAGCCATTCCACCAATGCTAATGAATTAGGGTTAAATACCCCATTTTCATTATTGTTAATAATGGCGATAACCATAGGGTCGCTTAAACCAAATTGCGCTTTTACTTTGTTCTTATAAACAAGCGCAGGGTTATCGTCAGCTAAAAAAGCATCTGAGCGAGTATCTTTATATAATGTTGGTAAAGCACTCAGCAATGCGGCCATTATCATCAGGCTGATAAATACTATGGCTTTAGGATAAGTCACAATTATCCGAGCAATAGAATTTGCACGGGATAGCTTACCTGAAGATGTATTTGATATTGGATTTGAACTATTCATGATTATTTTCTCAATGTAGACAATCGTATATAGGCAGGAAGTGGTTTAAACTTCACCCTGTAAAATGGCTTTAACCACTTGTTCAGGTCGGTCCAACGAAGAAAAATGACCACAATCTTTGATGGTGATTAATGTTGCGTCTTTAATCAGTTCTTTGTTGTTGTGACGCTCGGCATTAGCAGACCAATCATGCTCGGAATAAACAAAACGGACAGGAACTTTAATTTTTGAATATTGAAGCTGATCTTTTACCCAGCTATTCCAATTTAAGAAAATAGAGCGAAAAGCTTTGCTATAACCTTTTCTATTACCAACTTGGCTAAATTCATCAACTAAATCAGCAGGTAAATTACTGTTATTTTCAAAACCGCCCTCAAGGACTTGCTGTAAAACATCACGCTTTTCAGCATTTGAAATTATCCAGCCAATAAAAGGTAAACGAATACCAGTAAATAGGATTTTTCCAAGGGTTGAGCTTCTATCCAAACCATTACTCTTAACATAATCAGCAGGGTTTAATGCGATAACTCTTTTTATCGAAATCTTTGCTTGAGCAGCTATTCCCAGTGAAATTGAACCACCAACAGATTCGCCAACCAAAGTTACGTTTTCTAGTTTTAACGCCTTTATTAGCTCAGTTACATGGTGAATGAATAAGGGTTTATCATGCACTTGATTGGTAATATCTGAATAGCCATGCCCCGGTAAGTCCAATGCATAAACGGTATAGTGCTTAGCTAATTCAGGGATTATTTTGCTGAAATAATCGAGTTGAGT
>CAJXYE010000122.1 GCA_913063325.1 uncultured Colwellia sp.
CAAGCATTTCTGGAAAGAGGGTTGCTTGGGAGCGAGATGAACCTTTAATATGACGTGACATATAGCCAACATATAATTAATTAACCTAATGAATATTATAGCAAATATAGAGTGATTTATTATCTTGCTTTGAGATTGATTGATCATAAGTATTCGGTGCTTATTCGAAAAAGTGATCAAAACGTTTTCACACAGTCTGGGCTACAAGTTACCATTCAGTACATAGCTTAGGAGGTTTTTAAATTTTCTTATTTTTTTGACGTTTTTTATAGTTTTCTCACAACTTTTGACTTAAATTTCTCAATCGATTTAACTCAATCTAGCTACAGCCAAGAAAATCCTGAACGAGAATTCTCATTATTCATGAAGATCCACAAATCCAACCAACAAAACACAAGCCGTCACTATTTTTTGTTTGAGTATTTTTAATATTCTCAAATAAGAAACACCACTAGAGTAAACTAATAAAGCTTAAAAATTGGCTTTAAATTTTGGACTTATCCGCTATTTTGCTATCATAACGGCTTTTCAAACCCAAAAGGCAGCACCACTGCGTGGCAGTTTTTCAACTTAGAGATTATCAACAAGAAGCCGTATCAAAGGTGCTCAAACACTTTAGAAAAAGCAATGAATCAGCGGTCATTGTTTTACCTACTGGTTCGGGTAAAAGCCTGGTAATTGCAGAGCTTGCTCGCTTAGCAAAACGAAAGATACTGGTGCTAACTCACGTGAAAGAGTTGGTCGAACAAAATCATCAAAAATATGAAAGCTATGGTGTTACTGCTGGTATTTATTCTGCGGGCCTAAAACTTAAAGAAACTCAACACCAAGTCACGTTTGCCAGCATACAATCGGCAGCCCGTAATCTCGATGATTTTAATGAGCCCTACTCTTTAATTATTATTGATGAATGTCATCGAGTTAACCTAGCCAGTACTGACTTGTCAGATAAAATGTCTAAAGATAAAACTAAAGACAAAGTTAAAGGCGTAGTCAAAAACGATGCTAAAGACGCGTCACATGGTGGATCAAAAGAGGAATCGCAAGAAAAAGTAAGCAGTAACCAATATCAACAAGTTATTGAGAAATTGACGCAAGTTAATCCCGAAGTAAAATTACTCGGTTTAACCGCAACCCCTTATCGTTTAGGCATGGGCTGGATATATAAAAAGCATTATCGTGGTTTCATGCGAAGTGAGGAAAAGCGGCCATTTGAACACTGTATTTATGAACTACCGCTACGCTATTTAATTTCACGAAAATATTTAACCGAGCCCAATTTAGTTGATGCCACCATAGAGCACTATGATTTTAGTAGCCTGCGAGCAAGCGCTTCTGGCGACTATAGCCCTACGGATGTTAATCATTTATTAAATAAAAATCCCCGGGTAACTCAAGGCATTATTGAACAAGTCATTGAGTTGGGCGATAAACGTCAAGGTATTATGGTATTTGCCGCTACCGTTGAGCATGCAAAGGAAATCTTTAGTTATTTGCCCGCCAAATCAAGTGCGTTAATTACCGGCGCTACCGACAATACTGAGCGCGATAAGTTAATTAAGGCTTTTAAACGTAAAGAGATTAAATACCTGGTAAATGTTTCAGTATTAACCACTGGTTTTGATGCGCCCCATGTCGATATGATTGCGATATTACGTCCAACACAGTCGGTTAGCCTATATCAACAAATCATCGGTCGTGGGCTACGCTTGAGTGATAACAAAAAAGATTGCTTGGTGATTGACTACACCGGCAATGACTTTGACCTCTATCATCCAGAAGTGGGCGAGAAAAAGCCGAATAGTAAAAGCCAACCCGTGCAAGTTATTTGCCCAAGTTGTGAATTTCCTAATATCTTTTGGGGCATTTGTGATGATGATGGCTATTTAGTAGAGCACTACGGCCGACGATGCCAAGGGATAGTCCATGCTCCCAGTGACGAGAAAAAAACAGAAAGTCAATGTGACTATCGCTTTGTATTTAAAGAATGTCCACATTGTGGTGGTGAAAATGATATTGCGGCGCGTACCTGTTTACAGTGCTTAGAAATCTTAGTCGATCCCGATGATATGTTGAAAAAGGCGCTGCAACTTAAAGATTCAAAAATTATTCGCTGCGCAGGGCTTAATTTAACAAAAGTGAGTGACAAGGTCGGTGATAAGAACGCTGATAAGTTAAAAATCACTTACCATGATGAGGAAGGAACCCAACTCAATGAATCTTTTGACTTTGCTAAACCGACTCAAGTAAAAGCGTTCAATGATATCTTCTCTAAACGCCTTAGCGCTAAAATAAGCGTTAAACTGGGCGCTACTGAGTCGTTTGAAGTAACTAACCTTGAACAAGCATTACAACTAGCTAACCTGTTGCCGTGTCCAGATTTTGTCATCGCCAGAAAACAAAAATATTACTGGCGTATCAAAGACAGGCTTTTTGACTATCAAGGTAAATATCGAAAAGCTAATGAGCTTAAATAACCTCAATGACTAAATACAGCATAATGATTAGGCCTGTTAAGGACCAAAGACGAGCAAACAAACTTGATAAATATTAGCTGACCTTATTGAGGCTCAAACACCAGACGAAAAAAAACCGCGACTCGTTAGAGTTGCGGTTTCTGAGAATATGGCGGTGAGCGAGAGATTCGAACTCTCGAAAGGGATAAACCTTTACACGCTTTCCAGGCGTGCGCCTTCAGCCACTCGGCCAGCTCACCGTATTGTTGTTAAAACGTCTATTACGAGACAAATTTTTCAACTGCGCTATGGTAGGTAAAAATCTTTTATAGTGCAAGTAAATTCAGGGTGTTAACCGGTAAAATAACACTGAATGCTCAAAGAGTGTTCAGTGTGAGTAACTTGCGCCCCGTAATAACGTTTTACGCGTTGCCTTTGACTTTTAACTTATGCTCTTCAGCAAAGTTTAGCATTCTGTCTAGTGAGACAGTCGCTTCTTTCGCTAAGACTTCATCGACAAATATTTCTTTGCCTACAGGGCTCTCTAAAGCATCTGCAATAGACTTAAGGCCGTTCATAGCCATCCATGGGCAATTAGCACAACTTCTACAGGTTGCGCCGTTACCGCCTGTTGGTGCGGCGATAAATGTTTTATTTGGGCTCGCTTGTTCCATTTTATAGAAGATGCCTTTATCGGTAGCAACAATAAAGTGCTGATTTGGCATATCTTGGCTGGCTTTTATCAATTGGCTGGTTGAGCCTACCGCGTCAGCAAGCGCTACTACGTTTAATGGGGATTCAGGGTGCACTAACACAGCAGCATCAGGGTATTGAATTTTAAGGTCTTGTAATGCTTTGGCCTTGAATTCGTCATGCACGATACAAGCGCCCTGCCACATTAACATTTCTGCGCCGGTTTCTTTTTCGATATAAGCGCCTAAGTGACGATCAGGTCCCCATAAAATAGGCTTACCTTCACTCTCAAGCATATCTACAATTTCAAGGGCAATACTTGAAGTAACTACCCAGTCAGCACGCGCTTTAACCGCTGCAGAGGTATTAGCATAAACTACAACCGTATGATCAGGGTGTTCATCACAAAACGCTGAGAATTCTTCAATAGGGCAACCTAAATCTAGCGAGCAAGTCGCTTCAAGTTCAGGCATTAACACTGTTTTTTCTGGTGTTAATATTTTAGCGGTTTCGCCCATAAACTTAACACCAGCAACAATTAATGTTTCTGCCGGATGTTGTTTACCAAAGCGTGCCATTTCTAGAGAGTCGGCAACACAGCCACCTGTTTCTTCAGCAAGTGCTTGAATTTCAGGATCAGTGTAGTAGTGAGCAACCAATACGGCATTTTTTTCAATTAATAGCTGTTTAATTTTAGCTATGTATTGTGCCTTTTCATTATTGTCTAAAGGCTTTGGCTTAGCTGGAAATTGAAAATCAAAATCAACCGCAGTATTACTTACACTCATGAGTTCTCTCTAATTCAGGACATTTTAAAACGCGGCAATTATAAGGGAAATGGCTAGTAATGTGTAGTAGAGAATAACGAGCAAAGGTACTTAGTAAGCTTGTAGCTTAGTAGAACTTTAAGAAATAAGAATAACAACTATTTGCTAAGAGCGGAGGTGAGAATAATAGAATTTAATATGACTGTTATCTTGAATAATTTACTTAGAGTAAAGAATAAAACAGAGGTGGTAACTGATTATATTTAGAAGGTTTTCTGAGGAGGTATACTATTAAGATGGTCGGCCGTGAAGGATTTGAACCTTCGACAAATTGGTTAAAAGCCAACTGCTCTACCAACTGAGCTAACGGCCGA
>CAJXYE010000123.1 GCA_913063325.1 uncultured Colwellia sp.
AAAAAGACTTTAGGTTAGGCATTCATTGTAAAGAATGGTTATTCCCTTCTTAAAATGAATAACGCTGCATAAAGTATTTTAAAACCCACCCGAAGGGGAGCACAGAGCAACATCACTTCGTTGTTGCACCAATTTGTAAGGGAATGCCATAACTTCATTGGTGCGCCTATAAGTGAAATTGCTCTGTGTTCCTGAACAGGCATCTTGAAGTCGAACGGGTATAGCTTCATTTAAAACGAACTTACTCCTTGTTGCTCGCTTTTTTAATAGAAAAACTTGATACAAAGCTCGCGCCGCAATTAAGTCCGTTTTAAATTGAATGAATTTTAACCATGAAAGATCAACAGACCCTAGTTAATTGATTTAAAACTAAGTAAATGCACTCTTCTTTTAACTTCGTTATACTCGTTGAGGTTAATAATCTGAATACATGCTCAAATAAAAATAACGGATAATCATGTCTATAGAAAAAATCCATACCAATCAAGAAAATATGTTTATCGGCTTGACCGTATTACTTGTTGATAATGTTGAGAACATACAAAGCACAATTAATAGCATGTTATCTACAATGGGCTTTAACAATATTGTGCATGCGTCAAACGGCGCTCATGCATTAAATATTCTATTCCAACAAAAAATAAATTTGATAATCACTGCCCCACAATTACCAAAAAATGAGAGCATGCAGTTATTAAAGCAATCTAGAATGAGCCCAAGAACCTCTAAAATCCCCTTTGTGATGATTGCAGAAGTTATAAATCAAGAACAAGTACTTGAAGCGATCAAATATGGTGTTGCTGAATATATTGTAAAACCTTTTTCTGAAAAGCAGTTTGTTAATCATCTATCTAAAGCGATCTTCGAGAACAATAGCAGTGCAACGAATAAGCTAACTAGTTTAACTAAAAAGAATAATCAAAGAGCAAGCGAGAAAGATAACCAGCAGCCGCTGCAAATCTTAGTTGTTGATGATGTCGTTGATAATATAAAACTGATCAGTGAAATTTTGCGTAAAGATTACAAAGTAAAAGCAGCAACTTCTGGCGAAAAAGCATTACAAATATGCCAGATTGAACCTCAACCAGATTTGATACTTTTAGATATAATGATGCCAGTTATGGATGGTATGGAAGTTTGTCGACGAATAAAGGCAAACCCTAAAACTCAGCACATTACCGTGATTTTTTTATCCGCATTAGATCAAACCAAACATATAGTTCAGGGTCTAGATCTAGGTGCGGTTGATTATATAACAAAACCTATTGATCCACCTTTAGTGCAGGCAAGAGTTCGCACCCACTGTAAGATAATTGAGAGTAATAAATTAATGCGTAACCAAATTGATATTATGCAAGAAAATTCACGATTAAAAGAAGCATTTGAATTAATTAAACAAAAAGGTTATCTCACAGGTTCTAGCTCGGTAAGTAAACGAATTTAACTGATTCCCACAATGATTCAGATGTGACCTACCTCGGAACGAGACATGACTGTAGAGTAGGTTGAATGCCATATAAATGGCATTCAACCTAAGATAATCAGCTAAAGGCCTAATTTTAATAGCAATAGAGGTTCTCTATATACCCGTCACCATTTTCAGTAGTTTGAAAAACGAATGGCTGTTAATTATTTATCATTTAACAGCCAGAGTATGAAAGAAGATGATGAAGCTTATATTAGATATTACAATCAGATCAGGCTTCAAACATTAAATGGTGATTGTTTATAATTGAGTTTGAGCAGTCCACAATAAATGTGTCTTAGACGGCTTGAGCAGAATAATTTTACTTTATTGCGAGCTTAGTGCACCCAATTATTCTTTCATCGGCACCCAGGCACCCGTTTTATACATACCTAAATCAGTGCCAAACTTAACTGTTTTATCCAACTGTTTATCACCGCCAGCTTGATTATATAAGTGAAAATTCAGTCCGTAACCGTAGGAAAGTCCAGCTTTACGCATAATATCACCTTTGATAAAAGTAGATATTTGACCGCCTAATCCTTTTGTAACTGCTTTATCAAAATCGTTAATGAAGGGCTTCATTGCCTCGATATGCACGAAACTTTTGTCAGAAAAACAGGCCTGGCTAAATGGTGTCTCTTTTGCGTCATCTCCCTTGTTTTCAGCAATTTGATAGGGAGTAATGATATGGAGGTAAAACAGTACCGATTTATCGATATCATCCCACAACTTCCAGGTTTGTTTGGTGACTTCATCTAGGTTACCCATTTTATCATCGACAAAACGAATAACTCGTGCCAGTGTATTGGCATCTGAATAAAGAGAACTAGCTTTGTTGCCTTGATTTAATGCTGACAAACCTTTAGAGACCTCAGAGATACCAGGTACAACTAAACGAACGCCTTTTTTAAGCCCTTCTTGAAGCACATATTTAGCACAAGAAAAGACCTTGCTTGAGTGTTTCTTTAGAAACTTACCCGGCAATAAACGTTGCATTTGACTCGTTCGAGTTGCTTTAATACCATAAATTTCATGTAAACAAGTAGGGTGAGAGGCAAAACGTTTGCAGGGAATTTTTTTTGTATAGACCAAGTCCATAGGATAACGAGAAGGCACATCATCTAGGCTATACTGACTGTCTGCATGGTAAAATCGGCTTAATTTTTCTACTTCTTTAGCGCCATTGGCACGTTGTTGACCCATTTGAAATAACCAACTACGGTTTTGTTGGCTTGTTAATGCATGGGCTACAATGCGAGAAATTTCTTCTTCGCTGCGAGAAGAGACTGATATCTCATACATAAGATTATTTTCCTTAACGTTTTGTCAGTAACAGAATTTATTATTATGGGTAAGTTAGCTTGTTTTTGTTGCTTATAATTAGCCACTACCTTGAGCATTTTTATACACAGCTATTCAATATCTTTAATATTAGTTTTGATAATCACTGCAAACCTTAATTTAAGATAACATCAACATAGTTACTTTACTATTCATCAGCTTGTCTAATCCAACCTTTCGAATATACGATTTTTATACGATGCTCCTGTGCCTTTACCAAACTCATTTAGAGTAATAGATGCAACAGTTAACCAGACAACACGTTCAGGTAAGGTACGAGGACCAGATGAAAGAGTGTCTGTATATACCACGTTAAAAGCAATGGCTGATTGGCCCACATATCAACATTTTGATGAAAGCACAAAAGGCACTATCATCACAGGTAAGGTAGCTGATTTTATTATTTTAGATGTTAACCCGGGAATAATAGTGCAAAAAAATCTACAAAGAAATCAAACATTTCAAATTCCATTTTGAGCTGGACACATATCAACCTAATACTATTCTATTTTAACACTAAACCTGTAGTTAACCATTGTTCTTAATAGCTTTAGCTAGCTTTGTCTATTCCTATTTTATACGATTTAATTCCCTGTGTAACTTGCACGTTAAATCGAGAAATTTAAGCTAACAGTGAAGTTAATCATTGGAGATATAGGAAAATACACAGAAATACAGAATTACAGAATTAGTTAGAATAAGAGTAATGAGCACTAACGCATTATTAGTTATTCATAGGATATAAGAACATGCTACTGACTCCTTTGAGAAAGTAGCCAGTACAGTGACTTCAATCATGATCAATAAGCCAATAGTGGTGAACTATTTTTAATAGTCCATTGATTTAAAAACTAAGGCTCACTTTTACCACT
>CAJXYE010000124.1 GCA_913063325.1 uncultured Colwellia sp.
TATTGAATTTTTCATAAACGAAGCTAAATTGATTATATGAGAGTGTATTTTCAACATACGTTTCTCCCGTAGTGAAATAGTTAACACTCGCACTTAAATCCATATTAAATGGTAAGTTAACATTAACTGCACCCTGCCCCATATCTCCGCTATTACTCAAGGTTACACCGAAAGCTAATAAAACAGGCTCTACAAGACGATAACTAATAAGCCCTTTCAAGAAATAAGGATTGTCTTGTTCACTCTCACTGTAATGGGTGTTTGTTAATCTACCTGCACTAACGTAAAAGTCACTCTCGCCTTTAGCGAGCGTATTTTGCCTTCTATTTACAATTTCATGATGGCTTTCATATAATAATTTATCTCCAGCCTTTACTTCCAAAGAGATTTTGTACTTGCCAAAAGGTAAGTCTTGGTAACTTAATTTTTGTTGACCACCCTCAGTGTTTCTATTAATAAGTATTTGATTTTCACGCTTTACAATCAAACGGCCTGATATTGGCGCAAAAAAATGTATCGTTCTATTTTGGTTTCTAGCTCCCTCAAGTAAATTCTTAGAGGAACCAAAAGCGATAGACTCTTCTTTATTACTTTGCATTCCACCATTAAAAAATAAAATATCGGTCGCATTAAATGACTCATTAATGAGATAAGTTCCAGCTCTAAAATGGTAACCTGGCATATCTAAATGATATCCAAACTTATATAAATCAAAATTATCATTTTCATTTGAATATAAATACTGAAAATCACTTTGCACATAACCATAGGGCATACCAATTAAGGTTTCATCTCTAATAGCCCCTTTCACACCCCCATCATATTTATCTATACTTGCACTAAAATGGTTGATAAATGATGCATTGTTGTCTTTCTCACTATTATATTTTGACGATGACCTTTCATTTTTAGTTAGTAAAATATTTGGATTAACAAAGAAATACAAAACACTGCTATCATAATCATAGATAAACTCATACTTTTCAGGCAATAAAACACAGTCTTTAATGAAAAACTCTTTACAATTTTTAGTGTTTTCTATGCCCTGTACAAAATCATGCAAAATCTCATCAATAACAGACTCTTTAATATTATTTGTAGTAAAAAAAGTACGTAAGTTATTTATACTTTTATCATCATTGATCAACTGCACTTTATGATAATTACCCCTTAAAACAATATCGAATACTGAACCATCAATCCCTTTTATGTGCACCTTCTTTTCAGTCATATCAAAGAAAGATGAAAATTCTTCTGGATATAGTTTGAAAGAAGCCTGGGCATAAAAACCCCATACAAAAGCCATAAAACCAACTAAAAGCCTCATGCATCAAACCGAAACATAACAGAGAAACTACCTGAGCAATACGAAACATTTTGACTTGTTATTTTATTAAATTTTAATTTAATTTGATGAGTTGAGCTTTTTAAAGAGGTATCAGTGATATTAAAGTTAGCGATTTTTTGACTTACTCCAGCCACCCACTCATTTGCACTTCCGTCAAAATAAACTTTTGCCAAATCACTATAGCCAACTTCTTCAACAAGCTTACTAGGATCAGTTTCATACTTTTGATAACACACTGATATATTATCTTTTATTATTAATTCATACCCCGAAACCGACGTTGACTCTGTAGGAAAATCAGTACCAATAGTTAGCTCAAGATCTAAATCTTCAAACGTTTCCAGTGTACTGCTATACATCAAACTAACTTGTCTTGGAACCAACTCAAATTGAGTCAGATTATTTGCTAGCATTCTTGATTTATCTATCTCAGTGCCCACTAAGAATGTTTTTATTTCTTTATTCGCTAAAGCAATAAATGAATAAAGAAAAAAATAAAGAAATAAAAAACATAGGCAAAAGAAGTCTTTTGACTTGAGTGATGTAAATCCTTTCATCTCCCTCTCCACTTGAAAGATAGAAAACCACCCTAGATCCGCAAAGGAACTAGGGTAATGGCATAAGATAATTTACAATTGAAACCATGATAGTTTACACATCAGAAACCACTATGGTTACGGTTAAAGACGCAGTACCCGTATATTGATCTATTATATAAGTTGGATCAGCTATACTTTGGTTGGTTGATTTAACGTTCAACGCAAGAATATTAGGAACAGTTACTAGACCTGGAGATAACACACCCAGATCATTAACAACGCCAGCTGTAGATTCTGCTATTTTTGTTATACCATCAAAAACATCAAAATCTATTCCTGAAACTTGTTGACCACCCGCAAAAAAATTAACATTTGTAACTGTCCATGACACCACATTGGGATGTAAGTCACCAACAACATCAGCCGCAACAGCGTGTGCTTCTAATACAATATTGGGTGCTGAAATATTTCCGTCAGCTGAAAAAAGTAACGTTTCTGTCTGTACAGGTCCTCCAGCTGCGCCAGTGATGGCAATCGTTTCCCCTTTTTGAACACTAACAAGCATCCCTTGCCATGCAGCAGTAGCCGTAGATGTATCAGCAAAAGAACCTGCTGAAAATGCAGCCAAACTAACTAATGCACTTACTTTTAATAAATTTTTCATGACTTCCACCTTTTATTCATTTCATTATAAAAAATATAACTTTAATTTAAATAATTCTCATCAAGGGACCTATTTTAAGAAAAGCCTAACTAGTCAGGAATAGCATTACATATTTATAAAAAAAACAAGATGCTAACAAAAAGGTAATATTTTTTACGATGGTGACACAGCCAAGGGTGTGACAGAAAAACTGGCAGGCATTTGACGAAATGTCCTTTGTGGTTATGCTATTTTTGTGGCTAGGGAGGGATGATAAAATGAAATAAAAACGAAGTGAAATACAATGAATCCTTTAAACTCGCTTGCCTTTCTAATACGTGTTCTTTTTATGTTATTTGCTGTTAATTTAGCTAGCTGTAATGTTGAGAAGGACAGCGTTTTAATTGCTGTGCCTGAGGTGCCCCCTGCCCTAACGTTACCCACAGAAAAGTCGGGTAGTGGTATTTATCTTGAAGATATTTCACGTAATGTACCTCAGGGGAGTATTACTCGTATTGAAGTGTTGTCACGAGTGCAAGTGGTAAACAATGAAGAGGTTTATTTAAAATCAGTTACACCTATTGGCGATAATGTTGAAGCGCAATGTCGCGATGTTTTAATTTCAGCGGGCGGTTTCTCTTTCAATGCCAACTTACCGGGTACCTGTGCTTATCAATATGAGGTGGCAAGAAAACAAAGTGCAGGAACGGCTCAAATGAGTGGGGCTACATCAGCAACTGCTACCGCTTATGTGGCTATACAACCCCAAAGTGTAACACTGTCTTCAACACCTACTTTATTGACGCCTTTGGCGGTTACGTTGCAAGAAGGACATTCATTAGAGATTGTTGATGTTAAAACAATGCTAAGCACTTCTTTTCCAACAGGTGCCACTATTGGCAGTACCACCACAGTATTAGGTAGTGGCAGTGCTATAGTTGAAACAAG
>CAJXYE010000125.1 GCA_913063325.1 uncultured Colwellia sp.
ATATAAGTTTATAGGGAGTTCATCTTAATAAAACAAAAATAGGACTGTATATGAATCATACAATAATAGCGTTAGGTGGCTTTGCAGGTTGGACACTCGTTCTTAGCTTTATACTACTTAATATGAGAGCTTATTATACTTTTATCAGTAGCAATAAAATTGCTTTAAATAGTTTTTCTCCTGATGGTAGTAATACTCCTGGATTCGGGCAAAGATTAACAAGAGCACAATTAAATTGCATTGAGATGCTACCCGCATTTGCAGCTTTAGTCATTGTCGCTTCACTTTCTGATCAGCTAGCGGTAATGAATTCAACGGTCATGTATGTACTCTATGCTCGTATAGGTCAATCAATTATTCATATGATCTCCGCTAATATACTGGCTGTACTTATACGTGCTAGCTTGTGGGGAATACAGTTAGCATTATTGTTATTTTATTCATATCAATTACTTATAAGTTTAATTTAGCGCTTACTAGACTGAATATTATTTAATCCTAAAATATATATAATTAAAAAGAGACTCTTATGTTTTTCTATCAAGCATTGCAACGAAACGCAGCTATTTTACCTAATACTATTGGCACATCTTTTGGCGACAGAGAACACACATGGCGAGAAGTTGAAAATAGAGTAGCTAAAGCTGCTAATGGATTAGTTAACATTGGCGCTAGCAAAAATACACATATTGCTATTTTAGCATTGAATTCAGATAAATATTTTGAATGCTTAAACACAATTCCTTGGGCTGGTAGCGTTATGGTGCCATTAAACATACGTTGGTCTGTTAAAGAAAACTTATATTCCTTAAACGACTCTGAATGTAGCATATTATTTTTTGATGATACTTTTATTGAAACCGCCACTGAATTAATGGAGCAATGTAATAACATTACTCACCTCATTTATATTGGTGAAAATGAAGCACCTGCAGGCTCATTAAGTTATGAAGAACTAATTGCTAATAATGAGCCAATGAAAGCTGTTCAATGTGATTATGATGATCTGGTCGGCATTTTTTATACCGGCGGCACAACAGGCTTTCCAAAAGGTGTTATGTTGTCCCATAAAAACCTATGGACAAGTTCTATTTGTTTGATCTCTGCAATGGAAATTAATAAAGAAGGTGATCGATACCTACATGCCGCACCAATGTTTCATTTAGCCGATATTGGTATTGGTTACGGCACAGTAATAAGTGGCTTAACTCAAGTATTTATCCCAGCCTTTACTCCTGAAGCTGTTATTGACACCATACAAGCGAAGAAGGTCAATTATGTTTTATTAGTACCAACCATGGTCACACTTATGCTCTCTGCAAAATCATTAGAGTCTGCAGATTTATCTTCTCTTCAAAATATAGTTTATGGCGCTTCCCCTATGCCTGAAGGAATTTTGATTTCTGCCATGGAAAAAATGCCTTCGGTAGAATTTATTCAAGCTTATGGACAATCAGAACTATCCCCTTTAATTACAATCCTTCCAGCAGAATACCACGTATTAGAAGGTGAAAAATCAGGTAAACTACGTTCTGCTGGTCGTCCTGGCTATTGTGTCAGTGTTGAAATAAGAGACAACGATGGCAATGTACTTCCTCCGGGAGAAGTTGGCGAAATTGCAGCTTACGGACCTAATGTTATGTTAGGGTACTGGAAAAATGAAAAACAAACTCAATCAACTATTATTGATGGCTGGGTTTTAACTGGTGATGCCGGTTATATGGACGAAGATGGCTTCTTATTTCTTGTTGACCGAGTGAAAGATATGATAGTGACTGGTGGTGAAAATGTATTTTCTGCTGAAGTAGAAAATACACTTTCTTTGCACCCTAAAATACTTGAATCTATTATTATTGGTATCCCTAGTGATGAATGGGGTGAGGCAGTACATGCCATTATTAGATTAAATGATAATGAAACACTCACCGAAACAGAAATAATTGAACACTGTAAAGCAAATATAGCTAATTACAAAGTCCCTAGAAGCATTGAGTTCCGCAAAGAGCCATTCCCTATGACAGGCGCAGGTAAATATAAAAAGAACGAACTTAGAGAGCCTTTTTGGAAAGATAAATCTAGAGCGATAAATTAATCACGTAAGTTTACCATTTGTTTGTATTATAAATAATCTTTTCACTACTCTACTCAACAGCACCTCTTTAAATCAAAGAGGTGTTCGAGGTGCACTAATATCAATATTGAAAAAAAACGTCACTATCCATTTAAAGTTATTCCCAAATCTTATGAATTAATCAAGGTAGCTAAAAACATTTTTTGGCTACGCATGCCAATGCCATTTGCCCTTAACCACATCAACTTATGGCTTATCGAAGATGATGACGGCTGGACAGTGATCGATACCGGTTTAAATTCAGATAAAAGCAAGGATTATTGGCAAAAAATCATTGCAACACAATTAAAAAACAAGCCCATTAAACGTGTTATCTGCACCCATATGCACCCTGATCATATTGGTTTGTCTGGATGGATGTGTGAACAGCTTGATGCACAATTATGGATGTCACAGGGAGAATACGAAGGCTATCAAAGCATATCGTCTGAGGTTGCTATTAATACCGATTCAAGCGTATATGATTTTTACCTAACAGGTGGAGCAACAATTGACCAAGCAAAACTATATGATAAGTATATTGGTATCTATCCAACCTTTGTTTACCCTTTCCCTAGTAAATATAACCGATTAGTCAATAACGAAGAAATTATATTAGGTGGTCACGAATGGCAAGTTGTAATTGGCTCTGGGCATTCTCCAGAGCATGTTTGTTTATGGTGTAAAACACTAAACATTATAATATCAGGCGACCAAATACTGCCTACTATATCCTCTAACATTAGTGTTTACCCAAAAGCCTCTCATGATAACCCTTTGAACAACTGGCTAATATCATGTAAAAACTATATGAGTTTATTAAATAGTCAAACACTGGTGCTACCCGCCCATGGAAAACCCTTTACCGGAGTAATAGAAAGACTAAACGAGTTAGTGACTGAAATAGAAGATAATTTAAAGGCACTAACAAAAA
>CAJXYE010000126.1 GCA_913063325.1 uncultured Colwellia sp.
ATTCATAGCCGTGATAACGATTTAACAGTTAACGCGCTTAAAGGTAAGCAGTTAACTAACGTTCGTTCTTCAGGTACAGATGAAGCACAAACATTAACTCCACCAATTTTAATGTCTTTAGAGCAAGCTCTAGAGTTTATTGATAATGATGAGTTAGTAGAAGTAACCCCTGAGAATATTCGTATTCGTAAAAAATCATTAAAAGAAAATGAACGTAAACGTGAAGGTAGAGGCGGTAAGTAATTACTGACCACCTTGGTGACGTTTAATAAAAACGCCTATTACGAAAGTAATAGGCGTTTTTTTTTATTTTTATAGAATAGTAAACTGATTCAATAACGCTGGTATTCAGTAATAAAAATAAATACCCAGAAAATGAAGGTAAGCGTAGCAAATATAGTTTGTAAGACATGTCTGCAATTACTGTCAGTTGTATCAATATGATTGCTGGCGAACTTTTTTAAGTTACTGTTATTTTGAGGTAAATTATAATGGGATATAAGTGTATTAATATTTTGTTACTTCTACTTTAAAAATAACGAAGCAGATAATATTTTTATAACTACGCTTATAAGTATCAAGCAGTAAGTAACATACAGCTTTTTTCCAAACAAAAGGAATTGTATTATGTCCCCAGCACAATTGAAAAAACTACAAGAGCTTAGCCAAGTATTTAGTCAAGGCAAAGCGAACCCAAAACAAATTCAGCAGCTGTCAACTTTACTTGCACAAATTAATCTCTATGATCAAGAGGAGAAATCGTCAGCAAGTGATAACATTAATTTTATCGCTGCACCACGTTTTGGTTAATCTTGAAATAAACTAACCATTATCTTGATAAGTAGCCGCATCTATAATTGACCATAAATGAAATATTCCAGCGATGATTGCTGGAATTACCATCCACCACAATGCATATCCTCCAACACAGACAATGGCAAAAATTAATGCTGCCATTAACCTACCTTGAACTAATTGCCCTAATCCGGGGAAAAACACATTACATATCGCGGAAATCACATTGCCCGCAGAGCCTTGACTCGCCATCTATTACTCCTATTAAATCGCTTAAAGATAGCATCATACTAGCTTATTAATAAAGGCTATCTTAATATATGCAGTAATTAGGGAAAACCGAAAAATTGTTAACAAATATGAGTGTATTTAATCGAGCTACAATAAATAACTTCTGGCATGAGCATAAAGGGGGACTGTTCTACTTTACTCGTCGTGTTAAGCGTGAACAAATTCAAGTCGTCGCGGGCTACTTGTCGTATGTATGCTTAATGTCACTAGTGCCATTGATGGTGGTTATGCTGTCGGTAATGACTGCGTTTCCACTTTTTGCCGAGTTGCAGCAAAGTATCGAGCAGTTTGTCTATCAAAATTTTGTCCCCGCTGCTGGTGATGTAGTACAGCATTATTTGTCAGGCTTCGTTGATAATGCGTCAAAAATGTCTGCCGTTGCTGTTTCCTTTTTGTTTGTTGCTGCATTACTATTAATTTCTTCAATTGATAATACTTTTAATAAAATTTGGCGAGTAACAGACAAGCGTAGAACCATAACATCATTTGCTATGTATTGGATGGTGCTAACACTAGGGCCAATATTAGTTGGTGCGAGTATTGCGTTATCTTCCTATCTAGTTTCCATTGTTTCGGTTGATGAATATGATGTATTGGGTTTGTTTGATATTTTTTTACGTTTTTTGCCATTACTTTCTTCTATTGTTGCCTTCGTAATCCTTTATATGGCGGTTCCTAATAAAGCTGTTCCCTTCAAGTATGCTCTTTCAGGTGCTGTTATTGCAGGTGTTTTATTTGAACTAGCTAAAAAAGCGTTTGCCTTATATATAACAGCATTTCCGTCATATCAGGTGATCTATGGTGCTCTGGCTACAATTCCTATCATTTTCCTATGGGTTTATCTGTCTTGGCTTATCGTATTAACAGGGGCATTGATTACAGTGTCATTACAGGAGTACTCCTTACTTAGGGAGAAAGGGGTAAAGGAACAAGGGCTAAAAGAACAAACACAAGAAGAGCAAATTAAGAATACAGCAGATTCGGTAATTGAGAGTGATGAGGACAGTAAATGATAGCGTTAATTCAGCGAGTCAGTGAAGCCAGCGTAACTGTTGATAATGAAGTTATTGGTGATATTAATAAAGGCTTATTAGTTTTTCTCGCGGTTGAGCCAGATGATACACAAGCTAAAGCAAAGCGTTTAGCTGAGAGGGTTGCCGGTTATCGTATCTTTAATGATGAAAATGACAAAATGAATCTAAATGTGAAACAAGCTGGTGGTGATATTTTAGTCGTTTCTCAATTTACCTTAGCTGCTGATACCTCTAGTGGGATGCGGCCAAGCTTCACTACTGCAGCAAAACCAGACTTTAGCAACAAGCTATATCAATATTTTACTGCGCAATTAAGGGATAAAGGGTTTAGGGCACCAACAGGGGAGTTTGGTGCAGATATGAAAGTAGCGTTACTTAATGATGGGCCAGTGACCTTTACGCTAACTGTATAGGTTGTAAGGTCTAATAGTTTAGAGTTAGATCGGGTGCATTACTTATCGTTTGAGCTCTTTGTGTCTTCCGCGTCGCCACAGCGACAAGGGTTGCAAAAAATACCAAACGTCATTGCATGGCAATAATACCGACAAATATATAATGCGCTAGCCATACCAATAAACTGTACTGTTTGTTTTTTAGCTAATTTAACTATCACTTTTGAATAAGTGGTGTTATAATCTCGCGCCCGTTAAGTTTGAGTTGTGACTTTATTGTCTAAACTCTATACAAAACGGGGGTCTTTCAAAAGGCAGTGACGGGTCAATTTTTGGCCTTAAATTTTATATTATCTTATTATTTATCTCGTGTTTAACAAGGTTTATAAAAAGATAACAATGGAGCAAAATCAATGATCCAAATGCAATCACAGCTGAATGTTGCTGATAACAGTGGCGCTAAGC